>DASYOB010000109.1:0-62108 GCA_036008175.1 Allostellaceae bacterium | reverse complement strand
CGCCGAGCAGCAGGGCCGTCGCCGGGACATGCCGCGCCAGGCTTGCGGTCACCGTCGAGCCGACCAATGCGCCGATCGTCGCGCCGGCGGCGAGGAAGCCGAACAGCCGCTTCCCTTGCTCCGGGCTGAACAGATCGACGTTCAGCTGCCAGAAGATCGATACGACAAACAAATTGTAGACCGACACCCAGATGAAGAAGACCCGGCCGATCCAGATCGTCTGCGCCGGATCGGCGAGGTAGAGCGCGACCGCAAACAGGACGATGTTCGCTGCGAAGAACCGATAGGCGAGGGGGATGAAACGGTCGCGCGGCAGGGTCTTGACCAGATAGGCGAAGGGCAGGTTGACCAGCAGCATCCCGACGAGCGTGCCGGTGAACAGCCAGGGCAGATTGTTGACCCCGCCCGCCACCCCCATCTCGTCGCGGATCGGCCGCATGATGTAGTAGGACGACAGCACCGCGAAGATGTAGAGCCAGCACCAGAACAGCACCGGGACCTCTTCGGGGCGAACATCGATGACTCGATGCAGCACCCGATACACGAGGCCGGTATGGCTCGATTCCGTTGGATCCTTCGGTTCGCTCAAACGCTGCTCACTTGGAAGGGAATTGTCATTCCGGGGCGCCGCGCGGCGGCGAACCCGGAATCCATATTCCAGAGGCCAGTGTTCATGGATTCCGGGCCCGGCCCATAGGCCGTCCCGGAATGACCGCCTTTTGCACTACTTCAGGGTCGAGGCGATCTGGCGGATCTCGTCGGGCGTGTGCACGCCGGCGAGCGGAGTCCCCGGCACCAGATACTTGCCCATCGCCAGCCCGCCGACGACGACGGGCTCGAAGCCGATCTGCTTGATCAGCCGCTCGGCCAGCGCAACGGCGTTCTTGTCATCGCCGGCGATCGGTACCCCGACCGGCTCGCCCGGGCGATGCGCCAGCTGCTCGAGCTGGCCCGAGCCGATCGCGTTGAAGGCGCGCACGACATGCGCGCCGGGCAGCATTTTCGCGGTGGCGAGGCCGGCGCCGCCCTGCTGCTCAATCGATTTGACCAGCTCCTCGCCGTCGCGGCGCGCAATCGGATTGCTGATGTCCATGACGAGCGGCTTGGCGGCGAGTTCCTTACCGTATTCTCGGCCGATCTGCTCGACCGCGGTATAGGGCACGACGAGCAGCACGACATCGGCGAATTCGACCGCCTCCTTGACCGTCCCGGCCTTCGCATTCGGTCCGGCCGCGGCAACGAGGTCGTTGAGCTGCTCGGGATGCCGCGAGGAGAACATCACCGGGTGCCCGGCCTTGGCGAACAGGGTGCCGAGCGCGCCGCCTTCGCGTCCGGCGCCGATCGTGCCGATCTTCATCGGCCCGCCGCCGGGCCCAGCCTGGGCCAGCGCGGAAAGCGGGCGCGCCGCGAAGGTGGCGAATGCGCCGACACCGCCGGCGAGCCGGAATACATCGCGGCGGCGTAAAAGGCCGAGCAACTCCGTTGCCATGATCGACTCCTGAAATTTCAGATGTTGGGCGTTATACGCCCCGGCACCGCGCCGCGTTTACGGTTTTACCGCCGCAGCCGCCGCAATGCGAACATGCTCGGGACGGAAGCCCATCGCGACCAGCCGCGCCGGGATGCGCCGGAGCCACGGTATGTGGTTGAACAGGCGCACCGCCCGGGGCGCCGAGACCGGTTTATCCGAGCCGAGAACGCGGTCGATGATCCGCTCCTGGATCAGGATCTGTATCCGCTGCGTCGCTCGCGTCGGAAAGGTGCGGCGGCGCTGCACCGCCTCGAGGTCGGCGGTCGTGACACGCCGTTCAGCAAGCGGCTGCGCTAGTTTATTCGCGGCAGCGACGGCGTCTTGAATTGCGAGGTTGATGCCGACCCCGCCGATCGGCGACATCGCATGGGCGCAATCGCCGATGCACAGGAGGCCCGGCCGCGACCAGCGCTCCAGCCGATCGACGGCGACGGTCAGCAACTTGATGTCGTCCCAGTCCCTGAGTTCGCCGGCGCGGTCGCGCAGAAACGGCGCAAGCCGCAGGATCTCATCGCGAAAGCTGTCGAGACCGCGCGCGCGGACTGCGTCATAGCCGCCCTTGCGAATGACGAAGGCGCATTGCCAATAGTCGCCACGATCGAGCATTTACGAGGAGGCGGCCGAAATTCAGCCGGCCCGCGGTCTGCGGCGGATCGCCCGGGCACTTCGACAGGCGCATCCACAGAACGTCGATCGGCGCGCCGAGCGTCGTTACCGGCAGCCTGGCGCGCTCGCGGACGACCGAGTGCCGCCCGTCGGCGCCGACCACCAGATCAGCCCGGATCTCAACTCCGCCGTCGGCGGTTTGCGCCCGCACGCCGGCGATCCGGCCAGTTTCTTCGATCAGGTCGACCACCTCGCGTTCCATGCGCAGATGAAACGCCGGGAGGCTCGCGCCCTGCTCGGCGAGGAAATTCAGAAAATCCCATTGCGGCATCAGCGCGACGAAGCGGCAGCGGGTCGGCAGGTGAGAGAAATCAGCGATGGTCACGTCGGTGTCGCCGATCAGTCCGTGCAGCTCGCGTACTTCCTGGTGCGGGCGCGTTAGAAACGATTCGAGCAGCCCCAGCTCATCCATGACCTGCAGGGTCGAGGGGTGGATTGTGTCGCCGCGGAAGTCGCGCAGAAAATCGCCGTGCTTTTCCAGCACCAGCACCTCGACCCCGGCGCGCGCCAGCAGAAAACCCAACATCATTCCGGCGGGCCCGCCGCCGGCAATGCAGCAGGTCACCGCAGACGGTATGTTGACCTCGGAGACCATGGTAGAAGCTCCAGACCGAGCGGCCCACCTGCCTAAACGAGCCGTTGGACTAAATGTTTGCGCAAGGACGTTGTCGTCGCGGTCAAGGGGATGGAAACGAACCGGGACCGTATAGTAAACTAGGCGTCACCCTCAGCCGAGTGGAGCGTAGCATGTCCCTGTTCAGCATCACCCGTCGGTTCCGGCGTCCCCTGATCGCCGCCGGCGTCCTCGCCACCGTTCTCGCCACCGCCGCCGCGACCGCCCCGGCCGAGGCGCAGTACCCCTATTACGGCTATGGTGGCTACGGTGCTTACGGCTACCCATACGGATACGGCTATCCGGCGTACGCCTACGGCTATCCGTATTACGGCTACGGCTACGGTTATCCGTACTATGGCGTCGGCTTCGGCTGGGGTGGATGGGGCTGGGGCGGACGGGGCTGGGGCGGACGGGGTGGCTTCGGCCGCGGCGGCTTCCACGGCGGCGGCTTCCACGGCGGCGGCGGTCACGGCGGCGGCGGTCACGGCGGCGGCCATCGCTGATCGATCGGGCGTTTTCCACCATCGCCGGGACCGCCCCGATGGGGCGATCTCGGCGATTGGCATTTGAGCAGTCGCGAGTCCGAGCGCGATGCGGCGTTTCATGACCGCGCCGCTCACGCTATATCAGCGTGATCCCGCAGGCGTCGCGAGTTGCCTCATGGTCGACCCGGATTTCCTCGCCCGCCATCTCGGCCAGATCCTCGACGACGCGACGATCCCGGAATTGCCAAACCATTATCGCGGCAAGGTCCGCGACAATTACGATCTGCCGGACGGGCGCCGCATCATCATCGCCACCGACCGGCTCAGCGCCTTCGACCGCAACATCGCCGCGATACCATTCAAGGGCCAGGTGCTGACCCAGATCGCCCGCTTCTGGTTCGACCGCACCGGCGATCTCTGCCCGAACCACGTCATCGAATATCCCGATCCCAACGTCTTGGTCTGCACGCGGCTCGACATCCTGCCGGTCGAGGTGGTGGTGCGCGACTACCTCGCCGGCACCACGGCCACCTCGATCTGGTCGATGTACAAGAGCGGGCGCCGCGACATTTACGGGATGCGCTTTCCGGACGGGCTGAGCGAGAACGAGAAGCTGCCGCAGACGATCATCACACCGACGACCAAGGCGCGAGACGGCGAGCACGACGAGCCGGTGACCGCCGACGAGATCCTCGATCGCGGCCTGCTGACCGCACGGCAATGGCAGGAAGTCTCGGAGCGGGCTCTCGCCTTGTTCGCGCACGGGCGGCAGATCGCCGCCGAGCGCGGTCTGATCCTCGTCGACACCAAATACGAGTTCGGCGTCGATCGCGCGGGCAACATCGTGCTCGCCGACGAGATCCACACGCCTGACAGCAGCCGGTATTGGTTCGCCGAGAGCTATCCGCGCCGCCTCGCCGAGGGCCTGCCGCCCGACAGTTTCGACAAAGATTTCCTGCGCCGCTGGGTGGCGGCGCGCTGCGATCCCTACCGCGACCCGATCCCGCCGATCCCGCGTGAGATCGTCCGCGAGGCCGCGCAAATCTACATCAGCGTGTTGGAGACGATAACCGGCGAGAGCTTTGTCGTGCCGAACCCGGACACCCCGGTTCTCGACCGCATTCGCGCTAACCTGCGACGGTACTTCTGATCTGCTGAGGGCGCGGTTGCGGGCGCGAAAAGGCGGCGATAAAGCCGGGTCGGCGCCGGTCGGCAAGATGCGCCAGCGCCGCGCCGAGCCGGCGGAAGCCTTCGAGTTGATGGCGCAGGTAGCCGCAGCGCACCTCGGGGCCGGCGAGCATCGCCACCCCGGTGCGCGGGAAAGCGGCATCGCGTCGCCAGGTACCGAAGATCACATCCCAGATCGGCAGGATAACCGCGAAGTTGCACCCCATCGTGCGCGCGAAGGGCGGCCGCGCATGATCGATCGCATGGTGCACACGGTGATATTGCGGGCCGACCAACAGAACGCTGCCGAACCGGCCGAAGCCGACACGAACGTTTGTGTGCGACAGGCTCTCGACCAGCCGGAAGGCGATCATCACCAGCGGAAATTCGGCGGGGGTCACCCCGATCGCGAGCGCGATCGTGCCGCCCCACACCGACGCCAAGATATCGTCGAGGATGTGATTCCGGTCGTCGGTCCAGAGCGTCATCTGCCGCTGGTCGTGATGCAGGCTGTGTAGGGCCCACCACCAGGACAGCCGGTGCTGCAGTCGATGGCGCCAGTATTCGCCAAGGTCGATCAGCACAATGTAAACCAGGAAGGTAATGAACGGCCACCCGGTCAGCCCCGGGATCAGCTGCTCGACCCTCGGCGGAATGTAGCCTTTGAACCGGAGATAGCTATCGATCGTGGCTCCGATCGGCGTGAGCAGCAAAAAGATGATCGCCGGCACGATGCCGAGCCGATGCACCAGCGTGTAGACCACATCCGTGCGCACCGCCCGCCGCTCGCCCCAGCGCTCGACCGGCCGCCACAATTCGAGCGGCCTGAACAGAATAAAGGCGAGCGCGACGGCGATTGCGCCATAGAGGGCGAATTCGAGACCGTCAAAAACATCCTCCGACCAATCCATTATGCCCAGCTGATACAGAACCGGCTGGACCGCGGCCTCGAAAATCGCTCCCTGGATCTGGGCGATGAGCCACAGCAGGTGATCGACCATCGATCCGCTCCGATCCTGTCCGGTCAGTAAACAAAGATGCCGTGCGGCGAACGGCCGACCGGCACCTTTGTCTTCAAATTGCCCGACGCGAGCTCGATCACATCGACCGAGGCGCGCCAGCGGCCGGTCGCCCAGAGCTCGTCGCCGTTCGGCGAGAGCGCCATGTCATCCGGCCCGCCTGGCGCCGGCAGCGTCTTGTTGACCGCCAGCGTCTCGGCGTCGAGCACTGAGATTGTGCCGGCCACTCGGTTCGAGACGTAGAGCGTCTTGCCGTCGGGCGAGAGCAGAAAGTTGTGGGCGCCGCGGTCGGTATGAATGCGGCCGATCACACTGCCGTCCTTCGGATCGACCTCGGCGACATAGTCCGCGCCCATGACCCCGACCAGGATCGTGCCGGAGGGCCGCACGAACACCCCGGCCGGCTGCGGGCCGACCGGCACCGTCCATTTCGGCTTGCCGGTGGCGAGGTCGACCGCGGTCAACCGGTCGCTGCCCTGCAACGTGACGTAGACCGTGCCGCTGTCCGGGGAAAAGCCGATATGGCTCGGCATCTTCGGCGCCGCCAGGCGGAAGACGACCTGGTAATCGGCGGCGTTGTAGATGTCGATGCGGTCGAGCCGCAGCGAGGTGGTGACGAACCATTTCGCGTCGGGGCTGAACCCGACCTGATAGGGATCGCTGGCCTCGACGTGTTGCTTGATCTCTCCCGTCGGCCGGTCGATGAAGACAAGCTCGTTGCCCTCCGCCATCGCGATGATCAGGTTCTGCCCGTCCGGGCTCATGATCAGATGGTGCGGCTGGCGCCCGATATGGGTGCGAGCTGTCTCCTTGTAGGTCTCGGTATCGATGACGCTCAGCGAATCGTCATCGGAATTGAGCACGACAGCGGTCTTGCCGAGCGCCGGGGCGGAAGCGAGCCCTGCCAGCAACGCGGCAACGACGAAGAGGCGGCGCCAGGGGGACGCCGCCTGAATCGGCCGAATCGGTCCGTACGAGAAAGGCAAATGCACAACGACCGCCGGTTACGGGAATGTCGGCCAACGACGGCATCGCGGCCGCCGTCGACCTCCGCCCGTATAAAACGCTTGGCCAAGGGGAAAAGCGCAGAACACCGCTTTTATTATACTTCTTAGGCGTTCCTCGCGCGATGCGACAAACGCTGCGGGCGCTAGCCCGCGATCGCCGCGCGCGGTCGGCGCACCAGCGGCATCAACACGAGGCCCAGCACGAACAAGCTGCCCAGCAGCATGATCACGTCATTGAAGGTCAGCACCAGCGCTTCGCGCTGGACCGTATCGGCGAGAAGCTTCATCGCCGCGCGGCCGGGATCGCCGGGCATCATCGGGTCGAGCCGGTTCATCTGCAGGTCGAGGAAATGCTGCACCGCCGGACGTGCCGGATTGATGTCCTCGATCAGCCGGTTCCAGTGAAAATGCAGCCGCGCGTTCATGATCGTGCCGATCATGGCGAGCGCGATCGCGCCGCCGAGATCGCGCGTCAAATTGTAGAGCCCGGCGGCGTTTTTGAGTTTGTCCGGCGCCAACGTGCCGAGCGCGATCAGGTTGGCCGGCAGATAGCAGAACATCAGCGCTACACCGCGCAATGCCTGCGGCACCAACAATTCGGTAAAGCTCGCCTGGTTGGTGAGGCCGGCCGTCAGGTACATCGCGACGGCGAACAGGCCCATGCCGACCGCCAGCATGATCCGCAAGTCGAGGGTCCGGGCGATGTGCGCGGTGAATGGCGACACCATCATCTGGGCCAGCCCGGTGACGACGACCGTCTCGCCGATCTGCCAGGCGCTGTAGCCGCGCACCTGTGCGAGGAACAACGGGATCACGTAGGTGGCGCCGTAAAGCCCGGTGCCGACGATAAACGTGTAGAACGAACCCAGCGCGAAGTTGCGGTTGGCGAAGGCGCGCAAATCGACGATTGGCTGCCGATAGGTCAGCGCCCGCCAGAAGAACAACCCGGCCGCGATCGCCGACACGACCACGGCAGCACGGATCGTGTCGTCGGCCAACCAATCCCACCGCGAGCCTTCCTCCAGCGCGTATTCGAGGCAGCCGAGAAACAGCGCCATCAGCACGAGCCCGGACAGATCGAAATTGCGCAACAGGGACAGATCGGGCTTATCGATGTCGATCAGCAGCCACACCGCGACGACCACCACGATCCCCGGCACGATGTTGACCAGAAACAGCCAGTGCCATGAGAGGGTATCGGTCAGATAGCCGCCGATCGTCGGCCCCAGGGTTGAGGACAGGTTCAGGATCAGCGAGATCAGCACCATCACCGTCGCCAGCTGCCGGCCGCGGAACTTCGTATAGACGACCGGAAACACGCTGGGCGTGATTGCGCCGCCGCAGAAACCCTGCATCGCCCGGTAAAGGATCATCTGGCTGAGGCTCGTCGCGGTCGCGCACAACGCGCTCGCTCCGGTGAAGCCGAGCGCGGCGATCACGAACAGGATGCGGGTCGACAATAGCCGCGACAGCATCCCCGACAGCGGCACCATCACCACGTCGGCGATCAGGTATGCCGTCTGGACCCAGCTGATCTCGTCGGGGCTGGCCGACAAGCCGCCCTGGATCTGGGTCAGCGAGCTGGTGACGATCTGCACGTCCATGATCGCCATGAACAAGCCGACGACCATCGCCAGCATCCCGAACCAGTCGCGCAGGCTCGGCTGTTGCGCCGGTCCGGCGGCGGCCGGGGCGGGTGGCTCCGCCGGGCGCGTCGGGACGGCGATAGCCGGCTCGCGGGCGGCGCTCGACCCGCGAGTAAGGCGCCCCCGCCGCAGCGGCAGGGCGAAGGTCCAGCTCATCGCGCCACCCCAGCGGCCGACGCTGGCCGGGCTTGCGCCGCACCCACCAATCCCTCGGCCGCCTGGGCCGCGCCCTCGCTGCGAGTATCGACGGTCACCGTCACCGACAACCCGGGCCGCAGCAGTCCAGCTATCGACGCGTCGGCCGGGACAGCGATGCGAACCGGCACACGCTGGACGATCTTGGTGAAATTTCCGGTCGCATTATCCGGCGGCAACAGGCTGAACTGGGCGCCGCTCGCCGGCGCGAAGCTCTCGATCCGGCCGGAGAGCGGACTGTCGGGATACGCGTCGACGGAAATCTCGGCGATCTGCCCGACCCGCATCCGGGTCAGCTGCGTCTCCTTGAAATTCGCCGTGATATAGATGCGGGGCAACGGCACCAGCGAGAGCAGCTGCGTCCCCGCCTTGACGTACTGGCCTACCTGGCCGGCGCGATTGCCGACGATGCCGGCGACCGGCGCCCGGATGACGGTGTTGTCGAGGTCGTTGCGGGTGATGCGCAGGCTGGCGCGCGCCTGCTCCCGTTTTGCTTTTTCTTCGTCACGCTGCGCGCGCAGCACGCGCAGCGTGCCGAGTGCGGCGGCAACCGCCGCGTGCTTCTGCGCCAGGGCCGCAGCCGCTTTCTCGTCATCAGCCTTGGCCGTCTCAAATCGCTGGCGGCTGGCGTAATTGCTTGCCGCCAGCTGTTCGTAGCGCTGGTGATCGCGCTCGGTGCGCGCTTTTTCGGCTTCCGCCGAGGCAACCTCAGCCTTGGCCTGGTCGATCATCGCGCGTTGCAGGTCAAGCCGGCTGTCGTAGGTATCGACGGCGGCCTCTTCGGTCGCCACCGCCGCTTCGGCCTGTGCGGCCTTCGCCGCGAAGTCGCGGTCATCGATGATAAAGAGCACCTCGCCCGCCGCGACCGGCTGGTTTTCCTGGACGCGGACCTCCTTGATGTAGCCTTCGACCTTCGGGCTGATCAGCGAGATATCGCTCTGAACATAAGCGTCGTCGGTCGCTTGCAGAAAGCGCCACTCGGTCCACCAGTACCACCCGCTTGCCGCGGCGAGTACCAGGAGGAACAGTGGAAGGAAGATCAAAAATGCTTTGCGCATGGTTGGGGGCGGGGCTCGCGCCGGGCCTAGACTGAACCGTTCAGTTCAGTCTAATATGAGCCCGCGATCAGCGCCAGAGGGTTGCACGTCATTTAGGCAAAAGAGAACAGAATGAGCGTGCCGCAGCGCACCGAACCGCGCGAGGCGCTCGGCGGCAAAGCCGAGGCGATCCTTGCCGCGGCCGAGCGTGCCTTTCTCGCCGGCGGCTACGGCGCGGTCAGCATGGACGCGATCGCGCGCGAGGCCGGCGTATCAAAAGCGACCGTCTACGCTCACTTCTCTGACAAAGAGGAACTGTTCGGCGCGGTCATTGCCGCGGTATCCGAGCGCTTTGGCGGCTTCTCGGCGCTGGAACTCGACCCACGCGATATCGAGTGCTCGCTGATAACGATCGCGAACCGTTTTCTGGCTCTGATCATGTCGCCGGAGTCGATCGCGGTGAACCGCATCATCATCGGCGAGGTCACCCGATTTCCGGTGCTCGGGGCGGTGTTCTGGGAAGCCGGCCCGGAGCGGGTGCGTACCCAGATCGAGACGTTTCTGCGCCGCGCGGCCGAGATTGGCTCACTTGCGATCGACGACGCGCGGCTCGCCGCCGAGCAGTTCGTCTCGCTGGTGCGTGGCGAAATCCACCTGCGCCGGTTGTTGCGCCTCGGTCCAGAGGGCGACGCGGCTAACCTAGCCGTGGCCGCCGAGAGCGCGGTCGAAACCTTCTTGCGCGCGTTCCGCCCGGCCGGATAACGGCCGGGCGGCCATCACGCAGGGGCGCTTAGCGCCCCTGATAACCGGCGTCGTAGCGCTGGTCATGGGTCGCCTGCTCGCGTGCCATCTTGTTGGCGTGATGCCGGCCGATCAAGCAACCGGCGCCGGCGCCGAGCAGCCCGTGATGACCAAAATAATGCCCGGCGACGCCGCCGACCGCCGCCCCCTTCAGGCAACCCGCGGCATTCGCCGATGCAATCGGCAGAACTCCCACCACCGCGAGCAATGCCGCCGCCACCATAACCCGTCTCATGAAAAGCCTCCATTTCGTGGATCCGCCGATCGGCCGGGCGGCGCGGATCCCCGCCCCGCCCGGCTCGACGCCACGCGTGAGGTGAGCGCGCGCGGCTAGCTTCACCAACACTGCGGCTTCAAGACGCGATCGGTTTTCGCCAGATCGTCGGGCCTGGTCCGGGCCTACACGACGCCCGGTGGAACCCCCGCGGCGTACCGAGGGACGCTTTGTATGGGCGCCCCGCGGTGGTTACGGTCTCCGCTGCATCACGCGCGGCGTGGAGAATCCGTGCGGCTAGGGGGCCGGATTCGTTACGTTTCCATGACCATCTGCCGCAGCGGCAAGACTCGATTTGACTTAACCGCGATCAATCGCGAGAGTCGGCATTCATCGCCCGCCGGAGCTTCCGCCGATGCCGATCCCGGTCCGGAAATGCGATGCCGCGCTCGGCGCGGAAATCGTCTTCGACCTGTCGCAACCGGTCGATGACGCAAGCTTCGCCGAGATCGAGCCGCTCTTCCACGACCACATCGTAGTGTTCTTCCGCGATCAGCGGCTAAGCCAGGAACAGCATGTCGCCTTCAGCCGCCGCTTCGGCGAACTCGAAATCCACATCGTGAAGAAATACCTGCTGCCCGAATATCCGGAAATCCTGCTGATCTCGAATATCCGCAACGAGAATGGCGAGCATATCGGGCTCGCCGATGCCGGTTTCACTTGGCATACCGATACCTCCTACCGGCAGCGGCCGAGCCGATGCTCGCTGCTTTACGCCAAGGAGGTACCGCAGCGCGACGGCAAGCCGCTCGGCGACACCGTCTTCGCCAACACGGTCGCCGCCTATGAGGCGTTGCCGGAGGCAATGAAGCGCCGGCTCGCCGGATTGAAGGCGATCCACCGCTACTCGTCGCGGCGCCGGGTCGACAACAGCCCGCGTCCGAAGCTGAGCGCGGCGCAGCTTGCTGAAACCCCGGATATCGCGCACCCGATCGTCCGCACCCATCCCTATACCGGCCGCAAGGCGCTCTACGTCACCGCCGGCGAATGCGTCGGCATCGAAGGCATGCCGGAGGACGAGGCGCTCGGCCTGATCGACGAGCTGGACGCGCATTGCGTGCGGCCTGAATTTTGCTATCGACACCGGTGGCAGGTCGGCGATCTCGTGATGTGGGACAACGCCAGCGCGATGCATCTGGCGATCTGCGACTACGCCCTGCCTGAGCGACGGCTGATGCACCGCACCACGGTCATCGGCTCGGCGCCGTTTTAAGAAGAAGCGACTTTAACCGGAGACGGCAAATCGCCACCGAGGTCGAACTGAAACTCGCCGCTGCCCCGGGCAATCTGCCGGCGCTGCGGCGGGCGCTCGAAAATATGGCGAAAGGAAGCGCCGGCAGGCGTCTCCAGCTCGTCAGCACCTATTACGATACCGTGGATCGCGCCCTACGGCGGCGCGGATTGGTGCTGCGGGTGCGCGAGCGCGACGGGCGCTTCGTACAGACGGTCAAATCGGACAACGCCGAAGCTTCCGGCCCGCTCGCCCGCGGCGAATGGGAAGATGCGATACCCGGCCCGCAGCCAACCCGGCAGGCGCCGGAGAGCGGCCAGTTCCTGCCATTGGAGCTCGCCGAACGGCTGGTCCCGCTATTCCAGACGGAGGTAAAGCGGCAGGCAATCGATCTGTCGCCGCACCCCGACACCCGGATCGAGGCGGCAATCGACCGCGGCCAAATTCGCGCGCCGGGCCGGCAGGGACGCGAGCGGATCAGCGAAGTCGAGCTTGAGCTGAAGAGCGGTGTGGCCTCGGCGCTCTACGATGTCGCGCTCGATCTGCTCGCGGTAGCGCCGGTGCGGCTCGAACTGCGCAGCAAGGCGGAGCGCGGCTATCGGCTCGCAACAGCGCGCTCTCGACGGCGTACCACGACGCATTTCGAGCCGCCCGAGCTTGATCCCGGAGTGAGTGGTGACGCGGCGCTGCAACGGATCGGCATCGCCTGTCTCGAGCGGCTGTTGCGCAATGATGCCGCGGTCCGCCGTCGTTCCTCCGAAGGGATTCATCAAATGCGCGTTGCCGTGCGCCGGCTGCGCGCCGTGCTTTCGGCCTTCTCTCGCATGCTCCCCCCAGAGCAGCGTCGTTTGGCCTCGCACGAGCTGCGCTGGCTCGCGAACGCGCTCGGCCCGGCCCGCAATCTCCACGTCTTCGCCAGCGGGCTGATGGGCCGGGTACCGGCGCGGCTGGTTGAACCGGCTGGGTTGAAAGCGCTCGCGGCGGCGGTCGAGCGGCGCCGCAAGACTTCCTACACTGCCGCGGTCGAGGCCGTTCGCTCGCCGCGCTACACCGGGATGATACTTCGCCTGTTGCGCTGGTTTGACGCTTGCGGCTGGCGGGAGGACGCGGCGAGTGAGGCTCTACGGCAGCCGATAGGTTCGCTCGCAGCCGGCATCCTCGATCGGCGTTTGCACGTGGTAAAGCAACGCGGGGAGGACTTTGACAATCAGTACCCGGAGCAGCGGCATCGTCTGCGCATCGCGCTGAAAAAGCTGCGCTACGCCAGCGAGGCGCTCACCAGCCTGTACGATGCCGACGCAGTCCGACCTTTTGTGCGGCAGCTGAAGCTGTTGCAGGATGATCTCGGCGAGATCAGCGATGTCCGCGTCGCCCATCAAATCGTCACCGAGCTATCCAGGTACGGCAGCGGAACCATCGCCGAGGCCGGCAATCGCGTCGTCGAATGGCACGAGGAGGGTTTGGCGGATCGCGAGCCGAGCCTGCGACGACACCTCGATGGTCTCCTCGAAATAAAGCCCTTCTGGACGGACTGAACGCGTTCTGTTTTACCGCCGCTCAGCGGCCGGCGGCGGCAAAACGCGGCATCACCTCGCGGGCGAAGAGCCGCATCGAAGCGAGCGCCGCATCGAACGGCATCGTGTTGAAGTTGACCTGCAGCGAGGCGTGCTCGAAGCCGCCGAATTCCCGCTGCAGCCGCGCGATCGTCTCGGCGATTTCGGTGGGCGAGCCGATCCAGGCGCCGCCCGCCGAGATCTGCTCCGCCGCGTTCGACGCGCGCAACGCGGCGATCACCTTGTCGTAACCCGGATAATCGGCAGAGGACGTCCCGTCGAGCCAATCGCTCGCGGCATCGACGAGCGAATGCAGATAGGCGTCGAGCAGGGGTGAGGCGTAGGCGCGGGCGCGATCACCGTCCGGATCGCAGAACATGTGAAAGGCGATCATGACCTCGCCTTGGCCAGGATGACCGGCCGCTCTCCAGGCGTCGCGATAAGCAGCGAGCAGCGGCCGCATCTTTTCGGCGACAAACGCGATCGCCATCACCGAATAGCCCATGCGGCCAGCGAACTCGAACGATTCCGGCGTGTTCAGCGCCGCGACATAGAATTTTGGACGCGGCTGCTGCGTCGGTCGCGGCAGCGACGTGGTGTTCTCGATCACATGAAAGCGGCCGCGGTGGGTGACGTTCTCCTGCCTGAGCAGAAGATCGACCTGCTCGATGCCCTCGCGAAAGCGCGCCACCGACTCGTCGGGCGAGCGACCGAAGCGGCTAAATTCGTGCGGCAGAAAGGCGCGCGCAAAACCGATATCGAGCCGGCCCCCGCTGATCGCGTCAAGCATCGCGATCTCGCCGGCCAGCTTCAGTGGATGATTGAATGCCGGCAACACCGCGCCGGTGACGAGACGGGCATGGCGCGTACGCTGCGCCGCCGCCGCCAGAAACACGATCGGATTGGGGCTGTAGCCGCCGTAATAATGGAAATAATGTTCGACGATGCGGATGTGGCTGAAGCCGAGCCGGTCGGCTTCCTCGCTGAGATCGAGCGCTTCCCGGAAATAGCTTTCGCCGGACTTTTCCTCGGGCTTTACGTTGGGGAAAAACTGAACGCCGAATTGCATGGCCGGATAGGATAAAGCCGAGCGTGCTATCCTGTCACTGGGATGCCCGGCGAATGCGAGGTAGGAATGGACAGCACGGCACTGCGCGAGCTGCAAGCGCCGCTCAAGGCAAAGTACCGCGACGAGCCCGGCGCCGCGCTGGTCAGCTTGCGGGCGAAGGGCGATCTCGCCGCCGGCGCGATCGCCTGTAAGGTCGAGACCGGGCGTGCCCTCGTCGAGGCCGGACTGCATCCGGCGACCGGCGGCAGCGGCCTCGAAGCCTGCTCGGGTGACATGCTGTTGGAGGCACTCGTCGCCTGCGCCGGCGTCACCTTGAAGGCAGTCGCGACGGCGCTGGAGTTCCGCCTCGATGGCGGCAGCGTCAACGCCGAGGGCGATCTAGACTTTCGCGGCACCTTGGGGGTGGACCGAGCCGCGCCGGTCGGGTTTCGCGCGATCCGTCTCGCCTTCGAGCTCGACACCGACGAGCCGCAAGACCGCATCGACACGCTGATGAAATTGACCGAGCGCTATTGCGTCGTGCTGCAGACCCTGCGCAACCCGCCCGAGATCGCCGCAAGTGCCTCCGGGCGGCCAGGCTGAGCCTGCCCAAGATCAGGCGGGCCGCGGTATAAAATAGCGCGGTTCTCGCAAGCTCGATTGCCGTTCCCCAGTTAACTTGTGCATACTGTCCAGTCGCGCGCCCGCGACCCGTCGGCGCGTCGGGAAAGTGTGGCTCACGGGTCCGTTTAAAAGCGAGAGAGGATGGCAGCAGCGCAGGCCAAGAGAGGCCTCTACGATCCGCGCAACGAGCATGATGCGTGCGGCGTCGGCTTTGTCGCCAATATCAAGGGCCGAAAATCCCACGACATCATCCGGCGCGGGTTGCAGATCCTCGTCAACCTCGACCATCGCGGCGCGGTCGGCGCCGACCCGCTGGTCGGGGATGGCGCTGGCTGCATGATCCAGATGCCTGACGCGCTGCTGCGCGATTGGGCGAAGGGGCGCGGCATCGAACTGCCGCGACAAGGCCGCTACGCCGTGGCGATGTGCTTCCTGCCGATGGACGAGAAGGCGCGCGCGGTGGCGATCGCGCATGTCGAGGCGTTCGTGCGCGCCGAGGGCCAGACCCTGCTCGCCTGGCGCGACGTGCCGACCGATACGACCGGGCTCGGCGCCAAGGTCATCGAGACGATGCCGTGGATCGCCCAGGGGATCGTTGTGGCTAGCTCCGACATTGCGGACCAGGATGCGTTCGAGCGCAAGATCCTGACGATCCGCAAGCAGGTGCTGAACACCGTCACCACGCTGGCTGAGCGGCTGCCGGCGATCCGCGACCTCTACATGCCGTCGTTCTCGACGAGAACGATGGTCTACAAGGGCCTCTTGTTGGCGCCGCAGGTCGAGAGCTTTTACGAGGATCTGCGCAACCCGCTGACCGTGTCAGCGCTGGCGCTGGTGCACCAGCGCTTTTCGACCAACACCTTCCCGTCCTGGCGTCTCGCTCATCCCTACCGGTTCATCTGCCACAACGGCGAGATCAACACGGTGCGCGGCAACACCAATTGGATGCACGCGCGCCGCCAGGCGATGTATTCCGACCTGCTCGGTGACGATCTCGCCAAGATGGTGCCGCTGATCGGCCCCGGCCAATCCGACACCGCCTGCATCGACAACGCGCTCGAGCTCCTGGTCATCGGCGGCGGCTATTCGCTGGCGCATTCGATGATGATGCTGATCCCGGAAGCGTGGTCCGACCCGTTGATGGATCCCGAGCGCCGCGCCTTCTACGAATACCACGCGGCGCTGATGGAGCCGTGGGACGGGCCGGCGGCAATCGCCTTCACTGACGGCCGCCAGATCGGCGCCACTCTCGACCGCAACGGCCTCCGCCCGGCGCGCTACATCGTCACCGACGACGACCATGTGATCATGGCTTCCGAAAGCGGCGTGTTGCCGGTGCCGGAGGAAAAGATCGTCCGCAAATGGCGGCTGCAGCCGGGCAAGATGCTGCTGATCGACCTCGAAGAAGGTCGCATCATCAGCGACGATGAGATCAAGAAAAAGCTCGCCGCCGAGCATCCCTACGAGGCCTGGCTGAAGCAGACGCAGTGGCAGCTCGAGGATCTGCCCGAGGCACCCGAAGCGGCGCTGCCGGCGGTATCGAATGACCCGTCGAGCCGGCTCGATCAGCAGCAGGCCTTCGGCTACACCCAGGAAGACATCCAATTCTTCCTCGAACCGATGGCGCGCGAGGCCGACGACCCGGTCGGCTCGATGGGCACCGACACGCCGATCGCCGCGTTCTCCGACCGGCCTAAGCTGCTCTACAACTACTTCAAGCAGAACTTCGCCCAGGTCACCAACCCGCCGATCGACCCGATCCGCGAAGAATTGGTGATGTCCCTCATTTCGATGATCGGGCCGCGGCCGAACCTGCTCAGCCACGAAGTCGGCACGCATCACCGCCTCGAAGTGAAGCAGCCGATCCTGACCGACGCCGACCTCGCCAAGATCCGCAATATCGAGCGGCTCGTCGACGGCCGTTTCAAGACCGACACCTTGGATATCACTTGGCCGGCCGCGGAAGGCGCCGCTGGGATCGAGCCGGCGCTCGACCTCATCTGTCACGAGGCGACGGCGGCAGTCGAGGCGGGACACAACATCCTGATCCTGTCCGACCGCGCGGTGTCAGCCGAGCGCTGTCCGATCCCGGCATTGTTGGCCACCTCGGCGGTGCACCATCACCTGATCCGTCAGGGCCTGCGCACCAAGACCGGCATCGTCGTCGAGACCGGCGAGGCGCGCGAGGTACACCATTTCTGCGTGCTCGCCGGCTACGGTGCCGAGGCGATCAACCCGTATCTCGCCTTCGCTACCCTGGAACAGATCCGCACTGAGAACGGACTCCCGCTCTCCGCCGAGGAGGTGCAAAAGAACTACTCGAAGGCGCTCGGCAAGGGCATTCTGAAGGTCATCTCCAAGATGGGGATCTCGACCTACCAGTCCTATTGCGGCGCGCAGATCTTCGACGCGGTCGGATTGCAGAGCGACTTCGTCGAGAAATACTTCACCGGCACGGCGACGACGATCGAGGGCGCCGATCTCACCGCGATCGCCGAGGAGGCGCTGGTCCGTCACGCCCGCGCCTATGGCGAAGACCCACTCTACCGCGAGATGCTCGATCTCGGCGGCGACTACGCCTTCCGCCTGCGCGGCGAGGCGCATGCCTGGACCCCGCACACGATCGCCAAATTGCAGCACGCGGTGCGCGGCAACTCGCTCGCCGACTACAAATCCTTCGCCGAAAGCATCAACGACCAGACAGAGCGGCTCCTGACGATCCGCGGGCTGATGCGCTTGCGCATGGCCGATCAAGCTATTCCCCTCGACGAGGTCGAGCCCGCCACCAGCATCGTCCACCGCTTCTCGACCGGTGCGATGAGCTTTGGCTCGATCAGCCGCGAGGCGCATACGACCTTGGCGATCGCGATGAACCGCATCGGCGGCAAGTCGAACACCGGCGAGGGCGGTGAAGAGGCGGATCGCTACAAGCCGCTGCCGAACGGCGATTCACGCCGCTCGGCGATCAAGCAGGTCGCCTCGGGCCGGTTCGGCGTCACCACCGAATACCTGGTCAACGCCGACGTGTTGCAGATCAAGATGGCGCAGGGCGCCAAGCCCGGCGAGGGCGGGCAATTGCCCGGTCGCAAGGTCGACAAGGCGATCGCCAAGGTGCGCTATTCAACCCCCGGTGTCGGCCTGATTTCACCGCCGCCGCACCACGACATCTATTCGATCGAGGATCTGGCGCAGCTGATCCACGATCTGAAGAACGCCAATCCGAAAGCGGCTGTCTCGGTGAAGCTCGTCTCCGAGGTCGGGGTCGGAACGGTCGCCGCCGGCGTCTCAAAGGCACGCGCGGACCACGTCACGATCGCCGGCTTCGAGGGCGGCACCGGCGCGAGTCCCCTCACCTCCTTGACCCATGCCGGCTCGCCCTGGGAGATCGGCCTCGCCGAGACGCAGCAGACCTTGGTGCGCAACGGACTGCGCGGGCGCATCGCGGTGCAGGTCGATGGCGGCGTGCGCACCGGCCGCGATGTCGTCGTCGGCGCGATGCTCGGCGCCGACGAGTTCGGCTTTGCCACCGCGCCGCTGATCGCCGCCGGCTGCATCATGATGCGCAAGTGTCACCTGAACACCTGCCCGGTCGGCATCGCCACGCAGGACCCGGTTTTGCGCAAGAAGTTCACCGGCCAGCCCGAGCACGTCATCAACTACTTCTTCTTCGTCGCCGAGGAAGTGCGCGAGCTGATGGCGCAATTGGGCTTCCGCAATTTCGACGAGATGATCGGCCGGGTCGACCGCATCGACATGGTGCCCGCGGTCAATCACTGGAAGGCGAAGGGCGTGGACCTCTCGCGCCTGCTGTATCAGGAACCGGCCAAGCCCGGCGTCGCGATCTACCATTGCGAACGGCAGGACCACCATCTCGACAAGGCGCTCGACAACGAGCTGATCGCCGAGGCCGATGCGGCGCTCGACCGGAAAGAACCGGTGCGCATCGACAAGCCGATCCGCAACGTCCACCGCACCGTCGGCGCGATGCTGTCGGGCGAAGTGGCCAAGCGCTACGGCCACGCCGGATTGCCCGAGGACACAATCTGGGCGCGCTTCAAGGGCAATGCTGGCGGCAGCTTCGCCGCCTTTCTCGCGCACGGCATCACCCTCGAACTATTCGGCGACGCCAATGACTATGTCGGCAAGGGGTTGTCGGGCGGCCGGGTAATCGTGCGCCAGCCGACGGAGGCGACGCGCGAGCCGACCGAGAACATCATCATCGGCAACACCGTGTTGTACGGCGCCATCGCCGGCGAGGCCTATTTCGAGGGCGTCGCCGGCGAGCGCTTCGCGGTGCGCAATTCCGGCGCCATCGCCATCGTCGAGGGCACCGGCGACCATGGCTGCGAATACATGACCGGCGGCGTCGCCGTCGTGCTCGGCGAGACCGGCCGCAATTTCGCCGCCGGCATGTCGGGCGGCATTGCCTATGTCTGGGATCCGAAGGGCCGCTTCGCCAGCCTGTGCAACCAGTCCGGCGTCGATCTCGAAGCGGTTGTCACGGACGAGGGAGATTCAGACGAGAGCGATCGCCCGCGCCAGCGCGCACTCAGCGTCGTCGACAACGGCATGGGCGATCCGCTGCGCTTCGACGGCCAGCGCCTGCGCATCCTGATCGAGCGCCACCACCTCTTCACCGGCAGCGCCCGCGCCCGCAGGCTCCTCGAAGACTGGGATACGACGCTCGCCTCCTTCGTCAAAGTGACGCCAAAGGACTACCGGCGCGCCCTACTGGAACTGAAAGCCGAGCGCGAAGCGGCGCAAATGGCCGCCGCCGAGTAAACTGGCGCGCAACACCATAAACACCAGCCCGGCGGACTCTCCTTACCGAGCAACGCCGAATTAGGGGGCGTCCGAAGGGGGTATCGAATGAGGCGCCGCGACTTCCTCGCCCTTGTCGCCGGTGCGGCCGCGGCTTTGCCCGTGGCTCCTCATGCGCAGCAAAGGCAACGCACTGTGGCCCTGTTGGGTGCCCTCTTGCCCGGGCGGCCCGCCGCATCGATCAGCCTGGGCCAAAGGGAGGATTTTGAGCGAAGCCTTCGCGAGGAGGGCTATGTCGACGGCCGGAATATCGTCATTGAATACAGGTACGCAGCAGATTCGACCGAATTCGATAAAGCGGCCAATGAGATCGTCGGTCTCGGCGTTGACGTGATTTTCGCGGTCGGCACGGCGGGCGCACTCGCTGCGAAGCGCGCCAGCAGTTCGATACCGATCGTCGCCGCGACTATGGCTGATCCCGTGGCCGATGGGCTGGTGGCGAGCCTCTCTGGCCCTGGAGCCAACCTCACCGGCAACACGTTCCTCGGGCCGGAACTAGGCCCCAAGCGCCTGCAATTGTTGCGAGAGCTCGTTCCAGGGATTACGCGAATCGGCGCGCTTCAGCATCCCGGCGTTTACAGCGAACGCACGATGCAAAACATGCTGGTCGAGATGCAGGAAGGGGCCAAGCAAATCGGAGTGGAATTTCAAGTTTTCGATGCGGCCGGTCCGAACGATCTCG
This sequence comes from Allostellaceae bacterium, assembly GCA_036008175.1. Lineage (GTDB taxonomy): Bacteria > Pseudomonadota > Alphaproteobacteria > ATCC43930 > CGMCC-115725 > DATARH01. The sequence continues at coordinate 41,705 of DASYOB010000109.1, read as the reverse complement.
ACGTGGCGTTCGAAGCGATAGTCGAGGCGCGACAAGGTGCGCTTGTTGTTTTCCCAAGTCAGATGTTCTACGTGAATTATCGTCGCCTCGTCGATCTTGCGGCATCTCACCGCTTGCCAACAATGTACGCATTCAAAGAGGCCGTGCATGCCGGCGGCCTCATCTGCTATGGGGCGGATATTCCTGATCTCAACCGTCGTGCAGTGAACTACGTGGTCAGGATCCTCAAAGGCGAGAAGCCGGCCGATCTGCCGGTCATGCAGCCGACCAAGTTCGAGCTGGTCATCAACATGAAAACGGCTAAGGCGCTCGGCCTCACGGTGCCGCAATCCCTGCTTGCCCGCGCCGACGAGGTCATCGAGTGAGGTCGCGGATACAGCCCTGAGGCGCCGTTGCCAGGTGCGGCTACGGTTTTATAATTGCGAACGAATCCAGGAACCGTTTGCCCTGCGCGTTGCCGGCCGGACCTATAAAGAGCGCCTGGATAAAATAATGGTCCGTGATGACACCGCGAATTTCATAGGTGTCCTTGTCGGCATCCTCGAGCGAAAACCGCCTGGCCGGGTAACCGCCGAGGCTTTCGTTTTTCACGTCGAGCAGCTTACCGCCCTCGCTCATCGCCTTGACCACTGTGTCCAGGATCTTCTCTGCGGCCGGCCCCGGTTCGTTATCCCCTTCCTGGTATTTGACCATGAACACCAAATCATCGCCCGCGATCGACTTGTCGATGCCGACGACCGCCGAGTAGGTCGGCCGGCCATTTCTCTCTTCGGTTTTGAGATCTGGCTTGCCTGGCATCTCGATGCGAAAGCCGCCCTGGTCCGGCCGATATTCTTGCCAGTCCTGGGACTGCGCATAGGCAGGCGACAGGATCAAACAAATGACAGCCGCGGCAGCGAACGCGGAACGCATCACCATTTCTCCTCGGTCCTCAGCGGCTGACTTCGGCGATGATAACGCGGCAGCGTAGGACCGGTAATCCACGAAAACGCGATGGCGCCGCCAATCGAAGGCAGGCCCGCGCGAATTTTGTTCTTGACAATCCGGATACATTGTGATATAAGAAAGCATAATTCAGCAATCCGGATTGGTGCCTCGCAGGATTGCCCACGCTGTCGCCGTGGGCAGCACCCCTTTCGCGTGAATTTCGCGATGTCCGGCTTGCGGCAGTTGATGATAGCCTCCGAGTGAGGCACTGTTGATATAAGTCAGCATTGTTGACCGGCCTGATGGCTCCCTGGGGCCGAGACAGATTCAAGGACAGCATGGGCAAGCCGACCGGGTTTCTGGAGGTCGAGCGCGCCGATCGCGGCTACGAAAAACCGACGGCGCGCAAGAAAAACTGGAAGGAGTTCGTGAAACCCCTTCCGGAGCCGGTGCTGCGTGCCCAGGCCATGCGCTGCATGGATTGCGGCATCCCGTTCTGTCACCAGGGGTGCCCGGTCAACAATCTGATCCCGGACTGGAACAACCTCGTCTACCGCGAGCAGTGGAAGAACGCGCTGATCGCGCTGCACTCCACCAACAATTTCCCGGAATTCACCGGCCGGATCTGTCCGGCGCCGTGCGAAGCCTCCTGCACGCTGAACATCGACGACAACCCGGTCACGATAAAAACAATCGAGTGCGCGATCGTCGACCGCGGCTGGGAAGAAGGCTGGATTGTGCCCGAGGTCCCGGCGCGGCAGACTGGCAAGCGCGTTGCCGTAATCGGCTCGGGACCGGCCGGCATGGCTTGCGCCCAGCAACTGGCGCGCGCCGGCCATGCGGTGACCCTGTTCGAGAAGGCCGACCGCATCGGCGGGCTGCTGCGCTACGGCATCCCCGATTTCAAGATGGAGAAGCACCTGATCGATCGCCGGGTCGAGCAGATGGCGGCGGAGAGGGTCGAGTTCCGTACCTCGATGGAGGTCGGGGTCGATGTCGGCATCGACCGGCTGCTCGCGGAATTCGACGCGCTGGCATTGACCGGTGGGGCGGAATTGCCACGCGACCTCGAAGTGCCCGGCCGCGACCTCGACGGTATCCATTTTGCGATGGATTTTCTGCCGCAGCAGAACAAGCGCAATGCCGGCGACGCGGAGCCCGTCGCCGCGCCGCGGGGCACCATCACCGCCAAGCGCAAGCATGTCGTCGTGATCGGCGGCGGCGACACCGGCTCCGACTGCATCGGCACCTCGACCCGGCAGGGCGCGGCCTCAATCACCCAGCTGGAAATCCTGCCGAAGCCGCCGGAGCACGAGAACAAGGCGCTGACCTGGCCGGACTGGCCCTTGAAATTGCGCACCTCGTCCTCGCAAGAGGAGGGTTGCGAGCGCGACTGGGCGGTCTTGACCAAGCGCGCGCTCGGCGCCAACGGCCGTATCGAGGCCTTGGAATGCGTGCGCGTGGAATGGGCGCAAGGCTCCGACGGCCGCTGGCAAATGCAGGAGATGCTGGACAGCACGTTCGAGCTAAAGACCGATCTGGTGCTGCTGGCGATGGGCTTTTTGGGGCCGCGCCGCGCCGGGATGCTGGAACAGGCCGGGGTCAATATCGATCCGCGCGGCAATGTCGCCGCCAACACGCTCGACTACCAGACCTCGGTGCCCAAGGTGTTCGCCGCCGGCGACATGCGCCGAGGCCAGTCGCTCGTCGTCTGGGCGATCCGCGAGGGCCGGCAATGCGCCCGCGCGATTGACGAATTCCTGATGGGGGCGAGCCTGCTGCCGCGTTGATTTGCAGAGCAGTTCAGCCAAATAGCCGAGCGCTTCCAACTACTTGAAACCCCTGCTGCGGCGCACCATCTGAGGCTTTGGCGTCGAGCGGTCGCGCATGGGGCGGACCGGGACCGGCGCTTCTCGCGCCTCCTATGAGGGCGGGGTCATCATACCGGAGTGCCTTTATGGACTTCGCGAATTTCACCGAACGCGCGCGCGGCGCGCTGCAAGCCGCGCAAATGGAAGCCCTGGCCGGGCGCCATCAAAATCTTCTCCCCGAGCATCTGCTGAAGGCCCTCCTGGAAGATCCCGAGGGTCTCGCGATCCGCATCGTGCGCGATGCCGGCGGTGATCCCGATCTGTTGACGACTGCCGCCGAGGAGCGCCTCGACCGCCTGCCGAAGACGACCGAAGACGGCCCACACCCGATATTCATGTCGCCGGAGCTGGCGACGGTATTGCAGGCCGCGAGCGAGGCGGCGCGCAAGACCGGCGACCGTTTCGTTACCGCCGAACGGCTGCTGGCGAGCCTTGCCGCGCAGGGCCCGCTGCGGGCTCTGTTCACTCGCGCCGGGGTCAACCCGTCCGGTCTTGCCGAGGCGGTCGACAGGATGCGCCAGGGCCGCAAGGCCGACGCGCCCTCGGCCGAGCAGAACTGGGAGGCGCTGGCCAAATACGCTCGCGACCTGACCGAGGAAGCGCGGCACGGCAAGCTCGACCCGGTGATCGGCCGTGACGATGAGATCCGCCGCACAATCCAGGTATTGGCGCGGCGCACCAAGAACAATCCGGTGCTGATCGGCGAGCCCGGGGTCGGCAAGACCGCGGTCGTGGAAGGTTTGGCGCAGCGGCTCGCCGCCGGTGATGTGCCGGAGGGGCTGAAGGACCGGCGCGTCCTGGCGCTCGACCTGACCCAGATCCTAGCCGGCGCCAAATTCCGTGGCGAGTTCGAGGAGCGGCTGAAGGCCGTGTTGAGCGAGATCCAGGCCGCCGCCGGCCGCATCATCGTCTTTATCGATGAGTTGCACATGCTGGTCGGAGCCGGCCGTATCGATGGCGGCATCGACGCCTCCAACATGCTGAAGCCGGCATTGGCCCGCGGTGAGTTGCGCTGCATTGGCGCGACCACGCCCGACGAATACCGCCGCTACATCGAGAAGGACGCGGCGCTCGCCCGCCGCTTCCAGCCGGTGTCGATCGACGAGCCCTCGACCGAGGACGCGGTGTCGATCCTGCGCGGGCTGAAGAGCCGTTACGAGGTGCATCACGGCGTGCGCATCGCCGACGCGGCGATCGTCGCGGCGGTGCAGCTCGGTGCCCGCTACATCGGCGACCGCCGCCTGCCTGACAAGGCGATCGACCTGGTCGACGAGGCGGCCTCGCGGGTGCGCATCGCGATCGACAGCAAGCCCGAGGCATTGGATGCGATCAGCCGCCGGGTCATGCAGCTTAAGATAGAGCGCGAGGCCCTGCGCGCCGAGCCCGACCGCGCCTCGCAAGAGCGGCTGCAAAAACTCGAAGCCGAGCTGGCCGAGGCCGAAAAGGAAGAGGCCTCGGCCGAGGAAACCTGGCGCGCCTCGCAATCGCGCCGCACCGAAGGCCGCCAGCTCAAGGAAGAGTTGGACCAGGCGCGGATGCAGCTCGAACGCGCGCAGCGCGACGGCGATTGGAGCCGCGCCGGCGAGCTGACCTATTCGGCGATCCCGGATCTCGAAAAACGCCTCGCCGAGGCCGAGGCGCGCGCCTCGACCGAGCGCGAGGAGGTCGGGATGCGCGACGTCGCCGCGGTGGTAACCCGATGGACCGGCATCCCGGTCGAGCGGATGCTCGAAGCCGAGCGCCAGCGCCTGAAGGACATGGAAGAGAACCTGGCAAAACGCGTGGTCGGCCAGCCCGAGGCAGTGCGCGCCGTCTCGAAAGCGGTGCGGCGCTCGCGGGCCGGGCTCAAGGACCCGGCGCGGCCGACCGGCTCGTTCCTGTTCCTGGGCCCGACCGGTGTCGGCAAGACCGAGCTGGCGAAGGCGCTCGCCGAGTTCTTGTTTGACGACGAGAACGCGATCACTCGGCTCGACATGTCGGAGTACATGGAACGGCACACAGTGTCGCGCATGATCGGCTCGCCACCGGGCTATGTCGGCTATGACGACGGCGGTACCTTGGCCGAGAAGATCCGGCGCAAGCCGTACCAGGTCGTTCTGCTCGACGAGGTCGAGAAGGCACACCCGGACGTCTTGAACGTGCTGTTGCAGGCGCTCGAAGACGGCCGGTTGACCGATGGCCAGGGCCGCACCGCGGATTTCCGCCACGCGATCCTGATCATGACCTCGAACCTCGGCGCCGAAGCGTTGCTGGCGCTTGGCGAGGATGAGCCGGTCGGCCATGCCCGCGACGAGGTCATGGATGCGGTGCGCCGCGCCTTCCGGCCGGAATTCCTGAACCGGCTCGACGATGTGCTGGTCTTCGGCCGCCTCAGTCGCGACGAGATGGCGCGGATCGTCGATATCCAGCTGGCGCGGGTGAACGAGCGACTGGCGGAGCGCGGCCTGACCCTGATCGCCGACAAGCCGGCGCGGGAACGGCTGGCGCAGCTCGGCTGGGACCCGGCCTTCGGCGCCCGGCCGCTTAAGCGGGCGATCCAGGGCCTGGTCGAGGACCCGATCGCCGAGCGCCTGCTCGACGGCCCGACTGACCATGGGGCCGAGGAGGGCGAGATCCGGGTGCTGACCCTGTCGGTCACCGACGGACGGCTCGCGCTCGACAGCGAGATCGTCGAAGACGACCGGCCGCAGGGCTTCAAGGCGCCGGAACGTCCGCCGATCGGCTTCGCGCTGGCACCGGCGGGCGGCGCGTCCGGCAGCGCCGCGGTCCACTGATTCGGCTGCGCCGATGGAAGCCCCTCTCCCGCGCCACGGGAGAGGGGTTTCGCATGTTGTGCATCTCCGCCTACGGACAAATGCGCGATTGACGATCCGGCCGCGCTTTCGTTCGATGCCGACAATCCGAAGACGCCGAGGGGGAGATCCACCGATGCCAAGCCATCATAACTGGCACAAGCGCCATGCAGACGCACAGCCCTTTGGCCATCGGGTAGCCGATGCGCTCGCCAACCTGATCGGTTCGTGGAAGTTCATCATCGTCCAGAGCGTGATCTTCGTGATCTGGGTGATCGTCAACACGCTGTGGCTGCTCCAGGCCTATCAGTTCGACCCCTACCCGTTCATCCTGTTCAACCTGTTCATGTCGGCCGAGGCCGCCTACGCCTCGCCGCTGATCCTGATGAGCCAGAACCGGCAGGCCGAACGCGACCGGCACCATGCCGAAATGGATTATGAAACCAACGTAGCCGCCAAGGAGGAGATCGAGACGGTGCTGCGCGAGCTGTCGCGGCTGGAACAGGACAAGCTCGACCGCATCATGGCGCATCTCGGGATCGCCCAGACGCCGCCACCCACACCGGCGTTGACGCGCTGACGTGCGTTATTCCGGATCGAATTCGCGGTCCTTGCTGGGGATCAGATCGTACGGCAAGGCGAAGCCCGGCATCGTCTTGAGGCGCTGTGACCAGGCTTCGAGATAGGGCCAATTGGCGATGTCGAACCCGCCCTCGGCCATGAACACCATGCGGCCCCAGCAGCCGATATCGGCGATCGTGCAATGGTCGCCGACCAGCCAGTCGCGGTCCTTCAGCGTCTCGTCGACAAACGACAGGGCCGCCTCGGCTTTCGGTCGAAACTCGGCGATCACCTCGTCATGCATCTTGCGGAACCGAGCCGAGTGGCGGACCCGCGCAACCGCGGTGATGTGATCGGCCTCCCATGACAGCCACTCGCGCGCCTGCCAGCGTTCCTGCTCGGTGGCGCCTTCGAAATGCCCGGTCTCGCGCGCCAGATAGTCGAGGATGACGTTCGACTGCAGGATCGTCAGGCCGCGGTGACGCAGCGACGGCACGACGCCCCATCGGTTGACCGCAAGATATTCGGGGCCCTTCTGCACCCCGATCTTCAGATTGACCGTGCGGAACGAAAACGGCAGCCGCGCCAGCGCCAGATACAGCATCGGCTTGTAGCTCGAGCTGGAGGTGAAGCTGCCGTAAAGGGTGAGGCGTTCCATTGTCCGGTATCCTTTACGCCGGCCGCGTTTTCATCAGCGCGGCGCGGCGGCAGATCGCCACCATGTCGCCGTGCTGGTTCAGTCCGACATGCTCGAACTCGACGATCCCCGCATCCGAGCGAGACTTGCTGCGCCGGACCGAGATCACACTCGTCTTCGCCCGGATTGTGTCGCCGTGAAACACCGGCTTCGGGAAGCGCACATCGGTCATGCCGAGATTGGCGACTGTCGTCCCCAAGGTCGTGTCGCCGACGCTGATCCCGATCACCAGCCCCAAGGTGAAGATACTGTTGACCAATGGCCGACCGAACTCGGTCGTCCGGGCGAATTCGGCGTCGAGATGCAGCGGCTGCGGGTTCATCGTCAGGGTCGTGAACAGCACGTTGTCCATCTCGGTGACGGTGCGGGCGAGCGCATGCTCGAATACCTGCCCTTCGACGAATTCCTCGAAATACAACCCGGCCATCTGTCACCTCCCCCTGAAGACGGGTCGGCGCTTCTCGTTGAAGGCGGCGACCGCTTCCTTGTGGTCCTCGGTGAAGGCGCAACGCGCCTGATGCTCTGCTTCAAGATCGAGCACGGTCTGGAAGTCTTCGGTTTCCGCCGCGAACAAATTGCGCTTCATGTAACCGAGCGCGACGCGCGGCCCGTCGGCGATGCGCCGCGCCAGCGCCATGGTTTCCTCGCGCAACGCGTCGTCCTCGACCACCCGATTGACGATGCCGAAGCCGCCCGCCGTGTCCGCGTCGATGATGTCTGCGGTGAAATAGAGTTCGCGTGCCTTCGCCGTGCCGACCAGCCGGGTCAGGCTCCATGAGCCGCCGTAATCGCCGGAATAGCCGATGCGCGCGAACGCGGTGCCGAACCTTGCCGCCTTGCCCGCGATGCGCAGATCGCAGGCGAGCGCGAGGCCGAGCCCGGCGCCGGCGACCGGCCCGTTGATCATCGCGATGACCACCTTCGGGATCGTGCGCAGCAGTAGCGGCAGCTGATGCGCCCGGCGCAGCCCCTCGACCCGGTCCTCGAAGGTCTGCTCGCGGCCGCGCGCCTCCATGGTCTTGACGTCGCCGCCGGCGCACCAGCCGCGCCCAGCGCCGGTAATCACGATCGCGCCGCATTCCCGAGCGGTCGACAGCCGCTCCAGGGCCTCCTTGAGGCCCGCGGTCATGTCCGGCGACAGCGCGTTGAGCCGCTCCGGCCGGTTCAAGGTCAGCGTGGTAATGCCGTTCTCGGTGCTTTCGAGCAGATCGGTCATTCAGTCTCTCCTGGCGAGGGGCACGCCCAGCATACCTCACCGGCCGTTGAAGACCGGGCGGCGCTTTTCGTTGAAGGCGGCGACCGCCTCCTTGTGGTCTTCGGTGAAGGCGCAGCGTGCCTGGTGCTCGGCTTCGAGGTCGAGCACGGTCTGGAAGGGCTCGGTCTCTGCGGCCAGCAGGTTGCGCTTCATATAGCCGAGCGCTACCCGCGGCCCGTCGGCGATACGCCGCGCCAGCGCCATCGTCTCGGCGTGCAGCTCATCGTCGGCGACGACCCGGTTGACCAGACCGAGCTCCGCCGCCTTCTCGGCGTCGATCACATCGGCGAGGAAATAGAGCTCGCGCGCCTTCGCGGTGCCGACCAGCCGGGTCAAGGTCCACGAGCCGCCGTAATCGCCGGCAAAGCCGATGCGGGCGAAGGCTGTGCCGAACCGCGCCGCCTTGCCGGCGATGCGCAGATCGCAGGCGAGCGCGAGACCGAGCCCAGCGCCGGCGGCCGGGCCGTTGATCATCGCGATCACCACCTTCGGGATCGTGCGCAGCAAGAGCGGCACATTGTGCGCCCGCCGCCACCAGCCGACCCGGTCCTCGACGGTCTGCTCGCCGCTTCCCTCCATCGCCTTGACGTCGCCCCCGGCGCACCAGCCGCGGCCAGCCCCGGTGATCACGATGACACCGACATCGTGATCGGTCGCCAGGCGCTCCAGCGCGTCGCGCAGGCCCAGCACCATGTCTGGCGACAGCGCGTTAAGCCGGTCCGGACGGTTCAGGGTCAGCGTGGCGATGCCGTTCTCGGTGCTTTCGAGCAGATCGGTCATGTGTCTCTCTCAAAGCGGATGGTGGATCATAACGCGATCTTCTGGCCTGTCATTGCGAGGCCGGCTGTCAGGCACTAGAAGAAGGCACGCATTGCCTCTCTGGAGTAGCCGGTGGAAACCGTTCGCGTCGTCTGTGCGCATGACTGTCCCGACATGTGCTCGCTCCTGGCCGAGGTCGAGGACGGCCGCGTGCTGCGGATCAAGGGCGACCCGGAGCAGCCCTTCACCGCCGGCTTCGCCTGCGCCAAGGTCAATCGCGACACCGAGCTGGTGCATTCGCCCGAGCGCATCGTCACGCCGCTGCGCCGCATCGGCGCCAAGGGCGAGGGCAGGTTCGCGCCGATAGGCTGGGACGAGGCGCTCGACGAGATCGCCGCGCGCTGGAAGCAGATCATCGCCGAGTCGGGCCCGCTAGCCCTCCTCGGCTACGCCTATAGCGCGCATCAGGGGCAGCTCAACCGCGGCCTGATGCTCGGCTTTTTTCACGCCCTCGGCGCCAGCCGCCTGATCGCCGGCACGGTGTGCGACAGCTGCTGCGAGACCGCCTGGGAAATGACCGTCGGTTCGGTCGGCGGCGCCGATCCGGAAGCGGTCGAGGAAAGCGACCTGATCGTCGCCTGGGGCGCCGACCTGTTCGCCACCAATGTGCATTTCTGGGCCAAGGTCGAGGCGGCGCAGAAGCGCGGCGTCACGCTGATCGTCATCGATCCGCGCAAGACCCGCGCCGCACGCCGCGCCGACCGGCATTTGCAGATCCGCATCGGCACCGACGCCGCGCTGGCGCTCGGCATCATGCACATCCTCGTGCGCGACGGGCTGGTCGACCGCGAATACGTCGCCCGGCATACAGTCGGCTTCGACCGGCTCGAAGGCGAGGTGTTGCCGAAGTTTCCGCCCGAGCGGGTTGCCGCGATCACGGGCCTCGCCCAGGCCGATATCGAAGATCTGGCAAGCGTTTACGGCGCGGCGAAGCGCTCCTTCATCCGGCTCGGCGAGGGCATGAGCCGGCTGGCGCGCGGCGGCGAGGCCTTGCGGGCGGTGGCGCTATTGCCGGGGGTGACCGGCGCTTATGGCAGGCGGGGCGGCGGCGCGCTGCTGACCACCGCGGCATCGTGCGAATTAAACTACAACGCGCTGCGCAAGCCTTCCGGGCCGGAGACGACCCGCACCGTCAACCATCTCCGTCTCGGCGACGCGCTCGTCAACATGACCGACCCGCCGATCCGCGCGCTGTTTATCGCCGCCAACAACCCGGCGGTGACCTGCCCCGACGCCGGCAAGGTGCGCCGCGGCCTCGCCCGCGAAGATCTGTTCACGGTCGTGCACGACCCCTTCCTGACCGCGACCGCGCGCTATGCCGACATCGTGCTGCCGGCGACGACCTATCTCGAAACCGAGGACCTCTACCGCGCCTACGGCACCTATTATCTCCAATACGGCCGCGCCGCCGTGCCGCCGCAGGGCGCGGCCTGGTCGAATTTCCGTTTGGCGCAGGAATTGGCGGAACGCATGGGCCAAACCGACCCGGTGTTCCGGATGCGCCCGCAAGAGGTCATGGCCGAGCTGGTCCGCGGCGCCAGGACAGCGGCCGGGCCGCTCGATCCCGAGGAGGCGGGTTCGGGGCGGCCGGTGCGCATTGCACCCGCGGGCGGTCAGGAATTCCGCACACCCTCGGGCAAGCTCGAATACTACTCCGAGCAACTGGCACAGCAGGGCCGCGCGCCGATGCCGGATTGGCAGCCCGACCCCGAGGAGGAGCGCGACCGCGCGCGCTGGCCGTTGCGGCTGTTGACCGCCCCCGGTTATTTCCAGGCGCACACGGCTTATTCGGGCGTCGATTTCCTGCGCCGGCGCGAGGGCCCGCCCTTCTGTGTACTGCACCCCGATGAGGCGGCGCGCCGCGGCCTCTCCGACGGCGCGAGGGTACGGCTCCATAACGACCGCGGCGCGGTCGGCCTCGTGCTGAAGGTCAGCGACGACGTGCTGCCCGGCGTCGTGCTGGTGCCCGGCCAGCGTCCGGAGACGGAAACGCTCGACGGCACGGTCAATATGCTGGTCTCGGACCGCTACACCGATCTCGGCGACGGCGCCACCTACCAAAGCACGTTTCTTGACATCGCGGCGTTGCCTGAGGCAACGCGATAGTCCTTGCTATGCGGCTGGGCTATGTGGCTGGCTCGATCTGCGCGAGGGTGTCTCTCAATTGCTCTCGGGCTGTCCAAAGGTCGTATTGCGCCTGCATTTGCAGGTAGAGCTCCGGCGCTGCGCCAGTCAATCGACTGAATCGAAGCGCTATATCGGCTGTTACCGGCTCAACGCCCTTGAGGACAGCGATCAGCGTCTGCGAGCGAATTTTCATGCGCCCCGCCGCTTGAGCGACGGGGAGCTGAATGTGCTCATCGAGAATCTCCCGCATCAATTCGCCCGGATGAGTCGGAGTTCGGGCAATCGGCCGATTAACCGGCAGGTCGGCCATTCTCTTCAACCTCTCAGTGATACTGCTCTAAATCGAGCCGCAGAACGAAACCGTCCTGCCATTCGAATGTCAGGCACCATGGAGCATTGATATGGATCGAGTAACGTTGCGGACGACCATGCAGAGCATGAAAATTGAATCAAGGTTGGCGCAAGGCCTCGAGGGAAGTGGCTGCCTCGATTGCGTCGAGCCGAATGAGGGCGCGCTTTTGCAGATCGGGTCTGACCCGAGCGGATTTACCCGCCTCGAACAGCTCCTTCAAGCCGCGGTGCCGAAAACTTCCGATCACGATTTATGTAAGCAGGCGACTGCCGACCGGTAAACATGCTTGATAGCAAGCGCTAGGCAGCGCCCCGTCGCGCGCGCTACGCTGTCTTCATAGCCGCGAGCGGAATGAGGGCAGCGCGATGAAATACGACGTCATTTCGGCCGATTGCCATGTCGATCTGATCTGGCTGCCCCCCGACCTGTTCACCGACAACGCGCCATCGTCGCAGAAGGAGCGGATGCCCTATGTCACCGACGGGCCGCGCGGCAAGGAATGGGTGACCAAGAACGGCTCGTCTTTTGGCTTGATGAACGGCATGGGCTCGGCCGGCCGCAAATACGAGCCGGGCAAGATCCATCGCTCCGATCGGATGGCCTCGACCGGGCTTTACGCCGACGGCGAAAAGGGCATCCGCCGGATGACCGACCCCGATCTACGGCTCAAGGATCAGGACCGCGACGGCGTCCAGGCCGAAATCCTGTACGGCATTCTCGGCGCCACCAACCGCCTCAACGACGACGAGGCGGCCGGCACGATGCTACGGATCTACAATGACTGGCTCGCCGATTTCTGCGGGCATCATCCCGAGCGCTACGGCGGCCTTGCCAACATTCCCAACCACAGCGTCGAGGAGGCGGTGACCGAGATCGAGCGCGTCGCCCGGCGCGGCAACGTGCGCGGCCTCGAAGTCGCCCGCCGCCACGACATGACCCCGCTGTGGGACCCGTGGTGGAACCCGGTGTGGGACGCCATCGCCGCCAGCGGGCTGCCGGTGCATTTTCACACGATCGGCGGACCCGGCCGCGACTTCTCGAAGCTGACCGGGAAGACCCTGCTGGCTGCGCGCGCCGCCAGCATCACCAGTTTCCAGATGCACATGGCCGACGTACTGATGTCGATGATCTTCGCCGGCGTCCTGCACCACCGGCCGCAGATGAAGATGGTCATCGGCGAGGCCGGCACCGGCTGGATCCCCTACATCCTCGACCGCATGGACGCAGAGTGGGAGGACCAGTTCAAGGAATTGGACCTGACGATGCGCCCGAGCGAGTACTGGCGCCGGCAGTGCTACGCCACCTATCAGAGCGATCCCGTCGGGGTGAAGCTGATCGAGGAATTGGGCGAAGACAACATCATGTGGGGCTCGGACTTCCCGCACCCCGACGGCATCTGGCCCGACTCGCAGGAGTACATCGAGAAGGAGCTCGGCCATCTGCCGGCGCCGATAAAGCAGAAAATCATCTGCGACAACGCCGCGAAGCTCTACCGCTTCGTGAATTAGACGAGGCGACCCGACGAGATTGCTTCGCTTCGCTCGCAATGACAGCAAAGGGTTGTCATTGCGAGGAGTGGAGCGACGAAGCAATCTCGGTGGACAATGAGAAATACGCCGCCGAGGTGGAGGAACACATGGCCAAGCGCATCGCAATTGTCGGCGTCGGAGCGGTCGGCGGCTACACCGGCGCGCATATGGCGCAGGCCGGCGAGGACGTCACCTTTATAGATTTCTGGCCCGAGCACGTCGAAAAAATGAAACGCGACGGGCTGACCATCACCCACCACCAGGGCCCCGAGCCGTTCGCCGCCAAGGTGCGCGCCTTGCACCTTGCCGTTCGCCGCCAAGGTGCGCGCCTTGCACCTGACCGAGGTGCAGCAGCTCGCCAAGGAAGCGCCGATCGACATCGCCTTCGTCTGCACCAAATCCTATGACACCGAATGGGCAGCTCTCTTGATCCGGCAGTATCTGGCGCCCGCCGGCTATGTCGTGTCGCTGCAGAACTGCATGAACGAGGCGACGATCGCCGGCATCGTCGGCTGGGGCAAGGTCTTGGGCTGCATCGCCAGCAACATCAGCGTCGGCCTCGTCGAACCCGGCCACATCCATCGCGGCGGCATCCGCGGCAAGGACCGCGGCCACACCGTCTATCGCACCGGCGAGGTGCATGGCCGCGTCACCGAGCGGGCGCAGGAGGTGTTCCGCCTCGTCTCGCACGCCGACAGCGCCAAGGCCACCGACAATCTGTGGGGCGAGCGCTGGTCGAAGCTGGTCACCAACTCGATGGCGAACGGCGTCTCCGCCTGCACCGGCCTCTCCGGCGCGAACATGGCGCAGAACGAAAGGGTCCGGCGCTTCCAGGCGCGGCTCGGCAGCGAGGCGATCCGCATCGGCGAGGCGCTCGGCTATCGGCTCGAGGAGATCAACCACCTGCCGCCCGAGGTCATCGCCCGCGCCGGTGAGGGCGACCCGGAAGCGCTCGCCCGCTACGAGGACCGGGTCCTGACGCAACCACGCGGCTCGGCCGAGCAGCGCCCGTCGATGGGCCAGGACATGTTCAAGGGCAGGCGCACCGAGATCGAGTTCCTGAACGGCTTTGTCGTGCGCGAGGGAGAAAAGGTCGGCCTCGCCGCCCGCGCCAACGAGCGGCTCGTCGATCTGGTCAAGAAGGTCGAGCGCGGCGAACTCAAACAAGACCCGAGCCACATCACCGACCTGCGGCTTAACTGACGTTTTTGGATCGTCGTCCCGGCGAAAGCCGGGACCCATCCATCCGCCGCTGAGCCGGATGATCAGTGGATCCCGGCCCGCACCGAACGACCTTCCGGGCTACTTCCCGAAGAACAGACCACCATTGACGTGGATCGTCTGGCCGGTGACGTAGCGGCCCTCGGGCCCGACCAGAAAGCGCACCATCGCGGCGATCTCCTCGGGCCGGCCCTGGCGGCCGGCCGGGATGTCGCGGCCCATGCCCCGGCCGTGCGGGCCGCCGGCCGAGGGTCCGCGCACCGTGTCGATCGAGCCGGGCGCGACGCAGTTGGCGGTGATGTTGTGCGGCGCCAGTTCCATCGCCAGCCCGCGGATGAAGCCCTCGAGCCCGGCCTTCGACGCGTTGACGTGCACCCGCCCGACGGAGCCGGCATGGTGCGATATCCCGGACAGTCCGATGATGCAGCCGCCGCCACGCTTGATCATCTCCGGCGCGACCGCCTTCGCCAGGATGAAAGCGCCATCGAGCGCCACCGACAGGATCTCGTGCCACTCCTCCAAATTCATCTGCAGGAACGGCGTCTGCCGCCGCAGCCCCGCGTTGTTGATCGCGATGTCGACCCCGCCGAATTCGTTCACCGCGGCCTCGACCATGCCGGCGACGGCATCCGCCTTCGAGACGTCCGCCAGATAGGCCATCGCCCGGCCGCCGGCAGTGCGTATTTCCTGCGCTGTCTCCTCGATGATGGCGCGGTCGCCACGGCCGTTGACGACCACCGCGGCGCCGTCTTCCGCCAATCGCAGCGCGATCGCCTTGCCGATATTCTTCCCGGCCCCGGTGACGATCGCGACCTTGCCCACGAGCGCCTGCGCTTCCGCCATGTCTTCCTCCTGCGGTGGATCGAGTTGCTGCCGACGAAAGCACCTCCCGCCGCGATTGGTCAATGACAGCCCGTCAACCTGCTCGCGAGGCCTGTGAGGTTTTGCCGCGGTGCCGTTTGCTTGGCTAAAGGCGGTCGCACGGCTAACACCTCGCCGCAATGTTCTTACGAGGAAACAGAAGATGAAAAACAAGAAATTGACCCGGCGCTCGGTGCTGCAAACCGCGGCGCTGGCGACAACCGCGCTATCGGTGCCGTTCGTGCATGGCGCCTACGCCGCCGGCAGCCTCAGCTGCGGTTTCTGGGACCATTGGGTGCCGGGAGCCAGCGACACTCTGACCAAGCTGTGCAAGCAGTGGGGCGCCAACGAGAAGGTCGATGTCACGCTCGACTACATCACCTCGCAGGGCGAGAAGAACCTGCTGACCATCGCCGCCGAGGGGCAGTCGCATTCAGGGCACGATGTTCTCGCCTTCCCGACCTGGTACGCGCCGGCCCACGCGGCCGATCTCGAACCGGTCGACGACATCGTCAACGATCTGATCCAGAAATACGGCGCTGTCGCTTCCGCGGTCGAATACCTCGGCAAGCAGAAGGGCCACTGGGTGGCGGTGCCGGCCACGGTCGGAACCCAGACCAAACCGCCCTGCGCCCGGATCGACCTGTTCAAGCAGCATGTCGGCATCGACCTGACGCAGATGTATCCGGGGCAAGGACAGCCCAACAAGGAGCTGACCGACAAGTGGACCTGGGACTTTTTCCTGGACGCGGCGCAGAAATGCGCCAAGGCCGGCTTCCCATTCGGCATGCCGCTCGGCCAGACGTCCGATGCGGTCGACTGGGTCGGCGTCGTCTTCGCCAGCCACGGCGTCAATCTCGTCGACAAGGACGGCAACATCACGGTCAAGTCGGATGCGACAAAGCAGGTGCTGGAGTGGTTCAAGAAGCTGGTGCCGTCATTGTCTCCGGATGTCTTCGCCTGGGATGATGCCGGCAACAACAAGGCGCTGATCTCCGGCCAAGCCAGCCTCATCATGAACCCGCCCTCGGCTTGGGCGGTCGCGGTGCGCGACGCGCCGAAAATCGGCGAGCAGCTGTGGACCTTCGACCCACCGGCCGGCCCGAAGGGGCGCTACGATCCGTTCCTGCCGTATTTCTGGGGCATCTGGAACTTCTCGAGCAACAAATCCGCAGCCAAGAGCCTCCTCACCTTCCTGTCGCAGCGGCCGCAGGTCGAGCAATTGGTGGCGGCGAGCAAGGGCTATGATCTGCCCTCCTTCGCCCAGCTGCACGATTTCAAGACCTGGGCCGAGGAAAGCCCGCCCAAGGGCACGATCTTCAACTACCCGCCGCGCGAGGGCCTGATCACCTCGATCTCGGGCGCGCCGGCGCCGGTCGCGATCGCCAACCAGGTCTATTCGCAGGCGACGATGACCAAGATGATCGCCCGCTGCACGACGCAAGGGCAGACCATCGATCAGGCCATCGCCTGGGCCTCCGACGAGATCGAAGGCTTCATGCGCGGGTAGCGGACCGCGAGCACTCGCGGCCAGTAGCCCCTCACCCGGCCGCCGCTGTCGCGGCAGCCACCCTCTCCCCGCTTGCGGGGAGAGGGGTTGGGGTGAGGGGCTTTCGCCCTGTCGATCAGCCATGCGCGAGGCCGGCCGTAGCCCTGCCGGCCCGTCGCTTCCCCCTCCGGCCCTCACCGTACTAGGATCGACGCGGGAGCGCGTGGCACCCCAGGGCGCAAGCACGCGCCCGAGCGATGTGGAGGAAGGCTGATGGCGACGGGTAAGAAGATTGCGGTGGTCTGTACCGGAGCGGTCGGCGGTTATGCCGGCGCGCATATGGTCAAGGCCGGCGAGGACGTGACTTTCATCGATTTCTGGCCCGAGCATGTCGAGCACATGAAGAAGCACGGGCTGACGATCACCCATCTGCGTGACGTCGAGCCGTTCACCGTGCCGACCCGCGCCCTGCACATCACCGAACTGCAGCAGATCAGCAAGGAAGAGCCGTTCGACATCGCCTTTGTCTGCACCAAGTCCTACGACACCGCCTGGGCGACGGCGATGATCAAGCAGTATCTGGCGCCGGACGGCTATGTCGTCTCGTTGCAGAACTGCATGAACGAGGAGACGATCGCCGGCGTCGTCGGCTGGGGCAAGACCTTGGGCTCGATCGCCAGCTCGATTACCGTCGAGCTGCACGCGCCGGGG
This sequence comes from Allostellaceae bacterium, assembly GCA_036008175.1. Lineage (GTDB taxonomy): Bacteria > Pseudomonadota > Alphaproteobacteria > ATCC43930 > CGMCC-115725 > DATARH01. The sequence goes on along the minus strand of DASYOB010000109.1, from coordinate 24,493 downwards.
CAGATCCGCCGCGCCGCCGGCAAGTCCGGCTCGAAGCACACCGTGTTCCGGGTCGGCGAGGTGCATGGCCGGATCACCGACCGTGCGAAGGAGGTCTGCGGCCTCTTGGCCAATGCCGACAGCGCTTTCGTGACCGAGAACATCTGGGGCGAGCGCTGGTCGAAGCTGGTCACCAACGTGATGGGCAACGGCCTCTCGGCCTGCACCGGCCTGATCGGCCGCGAGGTCGTCAAGAACGACGCGCTGCGGCATTTCTCAAACCGGCTCGGCAGCGAGGCGATCCGGGTTGGCCAGGCACTCGGCTACACCTTCGATGAAGTGAGCCACATGGACCCCGAGACCCTGGCCCGCGCCGGCGAGGGTGACCCGGCGGCGCAGAAGGAGATCGACGAACATCGCCTAGCGGTGGCGAACAGCGGCGGCGGCGAGCACCGCCCGTCGACGGGCCAGGACATGGTCAAGGGCCGCCGCACCGAGATCCCGTTCCTCAACGGCTTTGTTGTTAGGAAGGGCGAGGAGATCGGCATCCCGACCCCGACTAACGCGATCCTCACCGACGTCGTGCTGCGCGTGGAAAAGGGCGAATTGAAGCCCGATCCGAAGCACATCACCGATTTACGCCTGAATTAGGCTCGTCTGACGAAGTAAGCCCCTCTCCCGCACCGCGGGAGAGGGGTTTCGAAGCGCGAGGTGCTGCATGCTCGCCGTCGTGAATACCCCCGGCGGTCCGGAACCGGTCGCGATCCGCGAGGTCGCCGAACTGGGATTGCGGCCGAACGAGGCGCTGGTCGCGGTGCACGCGTTCTCGCTCAACCGCGGCGAATTGCGCCTGTTCCAGGTGCGTCCGGAAGGTTGGCGGCCCGGCCAGGACATCGCCGGAGTGGTCGTAGAACAGGCGGCCGACGGCACCGGCCCTGCCGCCGGCACCCGGGTTGTCGCGCTGTGCGATTGGGAGGGCTGGGCCGAGCGCGCCGCGGTGCCGAGCCACCGCATCGCGCTGCTCGCCAACAACGTGCCGTTCGCCGCCGCCGCGGCCTTGCCGGTCGCCGGACTGACCGCGCTGCGCGCCCTTCGCCACGGCGCACCGCTCCTGGGCAAGCGCGTGCTGATCACCGGCGGGGCCGGCGGCGTCGGCAATCTCGCGGTGCAACTCGCCGCCCGCTCCGGTGCCCATGTCACCGCGATCGTCGGCAATGCTGGGCGAGCGCGCGTCATCGATGGCCTCGGCGCCGCCGAGATCGTCACCCGCATCGAGGATTCGCAGGGCAGCTTCGGCCTAATCCTCGAAGCCGTCGGCGGAGCTTCGCTGAAAGCGGCGATCGAACGGATCGAGGCACGCGGCACGATTGTCGTGTTCGGCAATTCCTCGGGCGGGCCGGCCGAGATCAACTTCCGCGACTTCGCCGAGCACCAGAACGCCCGTATCCAGGCGTTCCACTATTTCACCTCGGAGCCCGAGGAGCGTTTCGGCCCCGATCTGGCGCTCTTAACGTCGCTCGTCGCCGACGGCTCGCTGAAGCCGCGGATCGTCGAGCACAGCTGGCGCGAGCTTGCGCGGATCGGCCCGTTGCTGCAAACCCGCCAGATCGCCGGCAAGGCCGTCTTCCATATCGAACAGCACTGAACGGAGCCAAGCATGACGATCAAGGTCGGCGACAAGATCCCCTCGGTGACATTGCACTATCTGACAACGGATGGGATGAGATCGGTCGCGTCCGACGAATTCTTTGCCGGCAAGAAGGTCGCCTTGTTCGGCCTCCCCGGCGCCTATACCCGCACCTGCTCGTCGCGGCACCTGCCGGGCTATGTCGGCAACGCCGAGGCGCTGAAGCGCAAAGGCATCGACACGATCGCCTGCCTGTCGGTCAACGACGCCTTCGTGATGGATGCCTGGGGCAAGGAGCATCACACGGACGACAAGCTCGTCATGCTCGGCGACGGCAGCTGCGAGTTCACCGAGGCGATCGGCCTGACCGTGGACCGCAAGGAAGCCGGGATGGGCATCCGCTCGCAGCGCTACTCGATGATCGTCGACAATGGCGTGGTGAAGGAATTGAACGTGGAGCCGTCGGGCGAATATGGAATCTCCAGCGCCGAGGCGATGCTGGAGCGGCTGTGAGCACCAGCGTCTCGGACACCGACAACGGAGTACGCAGGGCGGCGGAGGGCGCCGCCTTCTCGATCGTGCTGGCGCTGGGCTTCTCGCACTTCCTGAACGACACGATCCAGTCGCTGGTGCCCTCTCTCTACCCGATGCTGAAGCAGTCCTACGGCCTCAGCTTTACCCAGATCGGGCTGATCACGCTGACCCAGCAGGTGACCTCGTCGCTGCTGCAGCCGGCGATCGGTTTCTTTGCCGATCGCCGGCCGCAGCCTTATTCGCTCGCGGTCGGCATGGGGGTGACGCTGATCGGGCTGCTGCTGCTCGCCGGCTCCGACGGCTACCTGCCGCTGTTGCTCGCCTCGATGTTCATCGGCGCCGGCTCGGCGGTGTTCCACCCGGAAGCCTCGCGGGTCGCGCGGTTGGCCTCGGGCGGGCGGCACGGTCTGGCGCAGTCGCTGTTTCAGGTCGGCGGCAATGTCGGATCGGCGATAGGGCCGATCGTCGCCGCGTTCATCGTAATCCCGAGGGGCCAGGGAAGCATCGCGTGGTTCAGCGCGGCGGCTTTGCTTGCGATGGGCGTGCTGTTCGGTGTTGGCAACTGGCACCGCCGATGGCGCGCGGCGCCCGCGCGGCCGCGGTCCGCGCACCATTTCGACGCGCCGGCTCTGTCGCGCCGCAAGATCGGCTGGTCGATCGCGATCCTGCTGGCGCTTGTTTTCTCGAAATCGTTCTACACCGCCAGCCTGAGCAGCTATTACACCTTTTATCTGATCAGCAAATTCCATGTCTCGGTCGCGAGCGCACAACTCTATTTGTTCCTGTTTCTGGCGTCGGTTGCGCTTGGCACTTTGATCGGCGGGCCGCTCGGCGACCGGATCGGCCGCAAATGGGTGATCTGGGGCTCGATCCTCGGCGTGTTGCCGTTCACGCTCGCGCTGCCCTACGCCAGCCTGTTCTGGACCGGCATTCTGACCGTCGTCATCGGCATGACGCTGGCCTCCGCCTCCTCGGCAATCATCGTCTATGCCTTCGATCTGGTGCCGGGCAAGATCGGCATGATGGCGGGGCTGTTCTTTGGCCTGTCCTTCGGTTTGGGCGGGGTCGGCGCCGCGGCGCTCGGCAAGCTCGCCGACGCGACCAGCATCGATTTCGTCTATCAGGTGTGCGCCTTCCTGCCCCTGATCGGGCTGCTGACCGTGTTCCTGCCCAATATCGGCCGCGCTGCGCGTGCGGCGGCGGCTGTCGCTGGCGGCAAGCCGGCGCTCGAAGCGAGGTCCTGACCGCAGCTCTTTCCGCTATACTCACCGACAACAACCGGATCGGAGCGCGTCATGGCCAATCAGCTGATCTCCTGCGACGACCACATGGATCTCGGGCAGTTGCCGGCGCATCTCTGGCTGGAGCGCCTGCCCGCATCCCTGCGCGACCGCGCCCCGCGTATTGAGGAGCGTGATGGCCAGGCGGTATGGATCTGCGACGGCAAGCCCTGGGGCACCTGGGTTGGGAAGGCGCCGCCGACCGGCGACAAATGGGCGGTCAAGCCGATCTACAACGCCTTCGACCGCGGCGGCATCTACGACCAGAGCGAGCGGCGCCCCGCCGTCGCCGAATTGCGCCTGGAGGACATGAACCGCGACGGGGTCGAGACGCAGGTGATCTTCGGCCCGATCTTCCAGATTTCGACCGACGACCCGATGCTGCGCGAGGCCTGCTACCGCGTCTACAACGATTGGCTCATGGAATTCTGCGCCGCCGCGCCCAATCGGCTGATCGGCGTGCCGATGCTGCCCGAGACCGACCCGGTCGCGGCGCATGGCGAATTGATGCGGCTCGCACAGAAGGGCGGGGTGCGCCAAGTCTGCCTGATGTGCGCGCAGGTCACCCCAAAATTCGACGACCCGGCCTGGGAGCCGCTGTGGTCAGCGCTGGAGGAGACCGGGATCATCCTGTCCTGGCACATCACGGTTTTCGGCGTGAAGCCCGGCGACCGCGCCGCCGGCAAGGCGGCGAGCGTGTTCGAGAATACCAAGGGGTTCCTCAACAACTTTCTCGAACCCTTCGTCGACCTGTTCGCCTGGGGTATTCTGGAGCGCCACCCGAAATTGAAGATGGTCATGGCCGAGGCCGGCACCGGCTGGCTGCCGTGGCTGGTGCAGGAGCTCGATTACCGCCATTGGCGGCTCTGGGAAGCCAAGGAGTTCTGGGCCGACAAGGGCGGTGCCGCGCTCGAAACCAAGCCCAGCGAATTGTTCAAGCGGCAGATCTGGGCGACCTTCCAGGAAGACTATGCGGCGATGGCGCTGATCCCGTTCTTCGGCGACGGGCATCTGTTATGGGCGTCGGACTACCCGCACCCGGACAGCGTCTGGCCAAACTCTCGCGCCGCCATCGAGCGGCAGATGGGCCACCTATCAGCGGACATGCGCCGCAAGCTGACCCATGACAACGCCGCCGCCCTGTATGGGCTGCCGTGAGCTAACCCCTAAGACCGCAGCACCGTGCCGGGGGTGGCGCCGGTGGCGCGGCCGCCGGCATAGACAACCATGCCGTTGACGATCGTGTATTCGATACCGCGGGATGGCATGACCATGCGCTTGGCGCCGCCCGGCAGGTCGTGCCGGCGCTCGCCGCGGCTTGCCGAGCCGATCGTCTCCGGATCGAAGATCGCGATATCGGCGGCGTTGCCGAGCGCGAGCCGGCCGCGGCCCTTGATCCCGAACAGATCGGCCGGCTGCGCGGTGAGCCTGGGGATCGCCTGCTCCAGGCTCATGATCTGGCGCTCGCGCACCCAGGTGCCGAGCAGATAGGTCGGATAGCCGGCATCGCACAGCATGTCGACATGCGCGCCGGCATCGCCAAGCGCGATCAAGACACGCGGGTCGGTCAGGTTTTCCTTCACAAGGTCCACGTTCACGTTGAACTGGGCGAGGACGAACTCGATGTCGAGATCGTCCTCGAGCGTCAAATCGAGGAAGGTATCGAGCCCGTCCTTGCCGCGCTCCTTGGCGATATCGCCGATGCTGAGTCCCTCGTAGCGCTTCAGCTCCGGTTTGTGCGTCTCGTGCACGGTGATGCGGCGCCAATCGCCGCTGAAGCCGGTGGCGTGCTTCAGCTCCTCGCGGAAGGCGTTGCGGAATGCCGGGTCGGCATAGACCGCGCGCTGTGCGTCCTTGGATTTGTCGGCGAACACCCGGCTCCAGCATTTGAAGGCGGCAAAGGAGAACGGGTTGCGCATGTTGACTTCGCGGGTCAGCGCCAAGGGCGAGGTCTGCGGCACTGCGCCCGGCAACGATTTCGTCCGCTGCAAGGTTTCGGGGCAGGCCTCGGGAATGTCGTCGCGCTGGAACAGCGCGAGAAACGTGACTGGCCGACCGCTTTCGGAGAGAAGGAAGGCGAGGAGGTCGTGCTCGTCGTCGCTCATCACCGAAATCTTCTGGGTCAGGGCGATCTCGATCGCGCCTTTGCCGGTCTCCTTCAGCACATTGGCATAGGCCTTCAACTCGCTGCGATCAGCGTTGCGGCAGGCCAATGGGCGCGCCTGGTATCCCATATGCTGATTGAGCGTCGTCGTCGAAAAACCGAAGGCGCCGGCATCGACCGCCTCGCGGATCAGCGATTTGATTTTCGCCGTCTCATCCGGGTTCGCGGCGCGCTCCATCGAAGCCTCGCCCATGACCCAGTGACGAAACGGGGTCAAGGGCGCGATAAAGCCGAGATTAAGCGAGGAGCCGCGCCGCTCGGCGGCGTCGAGGAATTCCGGGAAGGTGACCCAGTCCCAGGTGATGCCCTCGTTCAGCACCTCGAACGGGATCGCCTCGACATTGACGAGGTCGCGCATTGCAACTTCGCGGGTCTCTGGCCGGCAGGGCGCGATGCCGACGCCGCAATTGCCCATCACCACCGAGGTGACGCCGTGCCACAGCGATGGGCTGATCGCCGGGTCCCAGCAGATCTGCGCGTCGTAATGCGTGTGCGGGTCGATAAAGCCGGGCGCGACAACGCAACCATCTGCGTCGATCACTTTCGTTGCGCCGTCGCTGACCCTGCCGATCTCGGCGATCTTGCCGTTCGCGATGGCGATATCCGCCTGACGCCGCGGCGCGCCGGTGCCGTCGATGACGGTTCCGTTCCTGATCAGCAGGTCGTAGGCCATCCGAGCATCCCCTCCAAAGCTGAGGAAACCGTAGGCCGCGCCCGGGGCGCTGTCGAATGCGAATAGCGTATGGACGGGGTGCGGGGGATGCTTCAATCCGAAAGCGCGGCCGAGGCGAGAGCCGGAACCGGCGCGCGATTGCCCCACCGCAGCGCCCATTTTTCAACGCTGTGCCAGGATAGCCAAGCCGCCGGTAAGGCCAGGCCAAGCGCGCCGAAAAAAATCTGCCACCAATTCGCGCGCCCGCCCGACAGCCACATGATCAGCTCCTCCGCCGGCCAGCCATAAACATACAGACCGTAGGAGAGGTCGCCGAAATACCGGGAATAGTCGAGAAAGCGGTCGTGCCGCCGCGCGAAGCCGATCACCAGATACGCGCCGGCGAGCGGAAACAGCATGATGAAGCGCCCGATCAGCACGAACACCACCAGCGCCGCGAGTGCGATCAACGCGCCCCACCAAGTGAAAGCGACCCGGTCACGGATGAAGTAGAGCACCATCCCGGAACCGAAGAAGCCGAGAAACCAGGCGGCTTCGCCGAAATCGCCGAACGGCTTCAGGTGCTGCTCGAATAACACCGCGGTGACGCCGAGGCCGGTCAGGACAATCGCGGTCGACAGCCGCAACAGCCCGGCCAATCCCAGGATCAGCACCACAATGTACATCATCACTTCATAGCGCAGCGTCCACAGCGAACCGTTGATCAAGAGCCCGACCGAATTGTCGACAAACAGGACCTCGGGAAGCTGCAACGGCCCCGGGTTCAGGGTCAGCGCCTTGTAGAGGAAATCGCTCAGATCCGGGCCGGCAAGATAAGCTTGAAGCGGCAATGAAGTGACGACCGGCCCCAGCAGAAACGCGCAGACCAGCACGTTGACGACGAGGCCGGGGTAAATGCGCAGAAAGCGCCGCTGCGCAAAGTGGCCCGGCGCCGGCTTTCGGCAAAAGCTGGCGGTCACGAGATAGCCGCTGATGATGAAAAAGATGAAGACGCCGACCAGCCCGAGGACGCATTGATTGCGGGTCAGCCATACGAACGGCTCGTTCGCCTCGCTGCCATCGGCGATCAGAAAGGAATGGGAAAACACCACCGACAGCGCCGCGAGCAGGCGCACCGCGTCGAAATTGTTAGCTCGGGATTTGTCGGGCTGGCGGTCGCCCGCGATCGAACGCATCGAGATCCATCCGCTTACGGCGCGCAGGCCGCGCACCCCGATCATCAACGCCAGATCGTTGCGATCCGCGCCGCGCACCAATCACAAGATCACTCGTATCTTCGTGATACGCGGGTGAGACCGCGTTCGATGCCCGCTAGCGGTCGATTTCTTCCCACTTTTCGGTGAATTCGGCCATCCGCTCAAACTGCTCGGCCAGCGCGAAGAGTTGTCGGCGGACCTCGTGAAATTGCATCTGCCCCGCCAGTCGCGCAAGCGATGCTGCAATCTCGCGATAGTGTTCGGCCCTCGAGAGCCTGTCGTCGCCCGTCATGATCAGTCTGGGTCCAACATCAGCACGCCTTAGCCTTCAACATGGACCAAGCCGCGCCGTTCCGAGCATACGCGGAGCGCAAGTACCGGTTCCGATTTTGTCGCAAAACGTCCCGTGCGGGTTCGGCGGGCTGGCGCACCTGTCAGTCGTCGTTGCCGCGCGCGGCCGAGGCAGTTTCGACATCGCCCAAATGCGCCGCGGTGTTGATGATAGCGGTGTGCGAGAAAGCCTGTGGGAAATTGCCGAGCATCCGTTTCGCCACCGGGTCGTATTCCTCGGAGAGCAGGCCCAGATCGTTCCGGAGCGTGAGCAGCCGCTCGAACAGTGCGATCGCGTCGTCACGCCGGCCGATCAGCGCGAGGCTGTTGGCGAGCCAGAAGCTGCAGGCGAGAAAGACGCCCTCGCCGGGCGGCAGCCCGTCGGCACCCGGGCGGCTTGGGTAACGGCAAACAAAGCCGTCCTGAACCAGCTCGCGCTCGATCGCCTCGATCGTGCCGCGGACCCGCGGGTCCTCGCACGGCAGAAAGCCGAGCTGCGGGATCAGCAGCAGCGAGGCGTCGAGATCGCGCCCTCCGTAATACCCGATGAAGGTGTTGCGCGCGGGGTCGTAGGCGCGATCGAGGACTTGCGCGTATATTTTGTCGCGTATGGTTTGCCAATGCGCGCAGGGTCCCTCGAACCCGTACTGCTCGACCGATTTGACGGCGCGGTCGAAGGCAACCCAGCACATGATCTTTGAAAAGGTGAAATGACGGGGCTCGCCGCGGATTTCCCACATCCCCTGATCCGGCCGCTCCCAGATCGTCTCCAGATATTCGAGCAGCTTCACCTGGAAGCTCCAGGCATCGGGGCTGGCTTCAAGCCCGTAGCGGTTCGCCGCATGCGCCGCGTCCATCAATTCGCCGTAGACGTCGAGCTGCAACTGCTCAACCGCGGCGTTGCCTATCCGCACCGGCCGGCTGCCCTCATAGCCCGGCAGCCACGGGATTTCGTACTCGGTCAGCCGGCGTTCGCCGGCCAGGCCGTACATGATCTGCATCTCCGCGGGATGCCCCGCTATGGCGCGCAGCACCCATTCGCGCCAGGCCCGCGCCTCGCTACGGTAACCCGAACTCAGCAGCGCGTAGAGCGTCAAGGTCGCATCGCGCAGCCAGCAAAACCGGTAATCCCAATTGCGCACGCTGCCGATCCATTCCGGCAGGGACGTCGTCGCCGCGGCGACGATGCCTCCGGTCGGCGCGTAGGTCAGCATCCGCAGGGTGATCAGCGAGCGGATGATCGCCTCGCGCCACGGACCCTGTAGGTTGCAATGGCCCGACCAGTCATGCCAGCGCGTCTCGGTGCCGAGCAGCGTCTCCCAGGGGTCGCGGTAGCGGAACGCCTTGTGGTGTGAGGGGTACCAGCTCATCGTGAACGGCACCGTTTCGCCCGCCTCGACGGTGAACTCGCCCACGGTTTTCATGTCGGGCGTGCCGCTCAATGCAACAGGCGTGATGAACTGGACCGCGTTAGGACCGGCGACCGCCAGCGGGCCGCCAAGATGCTGGCGCACCCACGGGGTGCCGCGGCCGTAATCGAAGCGCAGGATGATCTCGGTGCGCATACGCACTCGGCCCTTTTCGCCGCAAACCAGCCGGATCAGATCGACCTGATCTTCGCCCTCGTCCGACAGCGCCATGAAATCGACAACCTTGGCGCAGCCTTCTGGCGTCTCGAACCGGGTCTCGAGGATGCCGGTCTCGCCGCGGTAACTCCGCGACAGCCGCACCAGCGGGTCGACAGGCGTAATCAGCCAGCGCCCATGCTCAGGCTTGCCGAGAAGCGCGGCAAACACCGCTTCCGAGTCGAAGCGCGGCAGGCACAGCCAGTCGATCGAGCCCTCGCGCGAGACGAGGGCGGCCGTATAGGTGTTGCCGATGATGCCGTAATCTTCGATCGGCGCGCTCATTTGGCGGCTTTTTCAGCGATGACCGACGTCAGCTGTTTTCGCGGCTCCCGGTCGGGCATGGCGGGCCTCCCATCAGAAAAGCGCGGGCTGATTGTGATAAACGCCGCCTCCCCCCCATCGTTCGCGATCGGGCCATTCGCCGCAGGAACCAGCAAGAGGGCGCCGGCCTCTTGGCCGGCATGGCCGCGCGGGAGTAGAGCGGGCAACAAGCCTATCGGCCGAGCAGCCGATCTATCAGCGGATCGAGCTTTGGCATCAGCCGCTCATAGCCGAGCCGGCTGAAATGCAGCCGATCGGGCGAAATCTCCGGGGTCAGCCGGCCCTGCGGATCGAGCAGCACGCCGCCGATATCGGCGAAGGTCACCGACGTGCCGTCGGCACAGCTCCGGATCAGATTGTTGACCTCTCGGATTGGCGCGCGAAACTTGGCATTCGGCGCCGCGCCGCGCGGGGTCAAGCCGAGCAGCAGGATGCGCGCCGAGGGCAACTTCCCGCGCAGCCTGGCGAGATCGGCGCGGATGCCCTCGGCAGTATCTTCTACCGAACGGTCATGGCCGAGATCGTTGGTGCCGATCCACAACACCACCCCCTGCGGCGGTGGGCCGGCAAGATTGCCGTTATCGAGCCGCCACAGTAGGTGCTCGGTGCGGTCGCCGTTGACCCCGGCGTTGAGCACGCTGCGCGGCATCATGTGCTCGCGCCAAACCTGCGGAGCATCCCACGCCTCGAACCGCTCGGTCAGCGAGTCGCCAAAAAACAGGACCCGATAAGGCTGGGTTTTGACCGCGGCGTTGATTTCCTCGAAGCGCTGCCGGGCCGAGGCGGCTTCACGCGGTTCGGGCGCCGGCAACACATCCTGGGTGAAATGCGCGCACGCAAGCAGCGGCTGTGAGGACAGCGTCTGGGCCTGCGCCGACCCGCACCGGCAGATCACGGCCAACGCAGCGATCACGAGCAACCCCAGTCGCATGGAACCCGTTCCTTTTACCCGCCGGCCAGAGACGCCTAGAATACCCGAAAAGGGCGACAGGATAAGGCGATGGCGCTGGCATTTCATTGGTTCGGCGCCGCTCCTGAAACCGCCGCCGATGGCGCGCCAACCGGCATCTGAGGAAACCTTTGTGGCGCCCCCTGGCATGCGGCCTGCTGCACGGATCGAGGATGTCCGGCTCGGCATCCTGTACATGCTCGCCTCTGTCTTCCTGTTTTCGATCCAGAACGCGATCGGGAAATGGCTGGCGCAGAGCTACCCGATCCCGATGCTGGTGTTCTTCCGCAGCGCGGTCGCGTTGTTGCCGTCATTTCTCTTGGTCCTGCATGCCGGCGGCATCTCGACCTTGCGCACCAGCCGGCTCGGCGCCCAGTTCGGCCGCGCGGCGATCTGGGGCGGCTCCAACGTTGCTTCGTTCTTTGCCTATCACCTGCTGCCGCTTGCCGACGCAATTGCGCTGACCTTTGCGGCACCGTTGTTCCTGACCGCTTTGTCCTGGCCGATCATCAGGGAACCGGTCGGGCGCGCGCGCTGGATCGCGGTGACGATCGGCTTTGTCGGTGTGCTGGCGATGGCGCATCCGAGCGGCGCCGGCAATTGGGTCGGCATGGGCAACGCAATCCTTTGCGCCGTGTGCAACGCGGTCGGCACGTTGACCGTGCGCGACCTGACCCGCACCGACTCGACCGCCTCGATCGTGTTCTACACCGCGTTGTTCATGACGCTGTTGTCATTGCCGATCCTGCCGTTTTTCTGGGTGACTCCGAGCCCGATCGACTTCGCGCTGTTCTGCTCGATTGGCCTTATCGGCGGCGTTTCGCAATACTGGACCACGCAGGCGCTCTACTACGCACCGGCGGCAGCGGTATCACCGTTCAACTACACCGCGCTCGTCTGGGGATCGCTGATCGGCTTCGCCGTCTGGGGCGACCTGCCGACGGTGCCGATGATCGTCGGCGCGACGATCGTGACCCTGACCGGGCTCTATCTGCTCCGCCATGAGGCCTTCCGACGCCGGTCGCCGCGCCCGGCGCCCGCCCCCGCAGGACCGGCGCAGTAGCCCGCACCCCTTCGGGCGCGTCGCTTGACTCGCGTTCGCGCCAGCGCAAAGCTTGCAAAAAATCAATGAAACAATTTTCGGGAGGCGGTCATGGCGTATCATCTCGAAGGGCGTCTGCTTGAGGTGTGCGACTGCCGGGTGCTATGCCCGTGCTGGATCGGCGAGGACCCTGACAACGGCACCTGCGACTCGGTTCTGGCCTACCATTTCGACGCGGGGACGATCGACGGCGTCGACGTCACCGGCCGCACGATCGCGATGGTCTCGCACATTCCCGGCAACGTGCTGAACGGCAATTTCCGCATCGCCCTCTATCTCGACGACGGCATCTCAGACGCCCAGCAGGAAGCGCTGGTCAACGTCTATAGCGGCAAGCTCGGCGGGCCGGTCGCCGAGCTGGCGAAGCTGGTCGGCGAAGTCATCTCGGTCGAGCGCACGCCGATCACCTTCGACGTGCGCGACGGTCGTGGCACGCTGACGGTCGGGGACATCAGCCATGCCGAACTCGAGCCCTACAAAGGTCCGGACGGATCGACGACGGTCCTGAGCAACACGATCTTCTCGACCGTGCCCGGCGCGCCGGTCTTTGTCGGCAAGGCGACCCGCTATAGCTCGCATCATCCAGGTCTCGGCCACAACCTCGACCTCGCCGGGCACAACGCCCTGCAAAGCACTTTCGTTTTCGACGCCTGATTGGGGCCCCGACCTGGGGCGCGCGGCATGGGCACGCGCCGGCTGTTCGTGCCTGTCTTCGTAATGCTGTCCGGCACGGCTTGGCTCGCGCTCTGGCTGTGGGAACAGAGCCCCTACGGCCGCTATCTCGATCATGGCCGCTGGACCGATATCGGCATCGCCGGTGCGATCTGCCGCGCCGTGCCGGCCGGAAACCTGGCGCTGCCGGCGCTGATCTACGCCGGCGGCTGGATGCTGATGATCGCGGCGATGATGCTGCCGACCTCGCTGCCGTTATTCCGCCGCTTCCATCGCCTCACCCACGCCCGGCCCGATCGCGCCTGGCTTATTGCGCTGCTGACCGCCGGGTATCTGCTCGCTTGGGCTGGGTTCGGCGTCGTCGCGCATCTGCTCGACGCGGCGGTGCACGTCGCAGCGCAGCAATGGAGTTGGCTCCTCGCCAACGGCTGGGTTTTCGGCGCCGCGGTCCTGGCGGTCGCCGGCCTCTTCCAGTTCAGCCGGCTCAAATACCGCTGCCTCGACAAGTGCCGTACCCCGGTGGGCTTTATCGTACGGCATTGGCGCGGCCCGGGGCCTTGGCGCAGCGCCTTTGGGCTTGGGTTCTACCACGGCCTGTTCTGCGTCGGCTGCTGCTGGGCGGTGATGCTGCTGATGTTTGTCGTCGGCACCGCCAACGTTGGCTGGATGCTGGCTCTCGGCGCGGTGATGGCGATCGAGAAGAACGCGCGTTGGGGCAACCGGCTCAGCCGGCCCTTGGGCGGCGCGCTGGTCGCCCTCGCCGGTCTCGTCGCCGGCGCGAACCTGCTGCTCTAGACCTTCGCCAGCACCCGCTCGCGGAAGGCGCCCATCTCGGCGATAACGGCATCGGCCTTTGGCCGCTCGAAATCGAAATCGATCGCGGTGACGCCGAACTCCTCCAATGTCCGGATGTCATCGATAATATCGGCGTCGCTGCCGGAGAACAGTCGGCGGTTGCCGTCCGATCCCTTGGCCGGGACCGCGCCGCCATAACGCTTCACCCGGTAGGTCAGCGCGACGCTGTCCCGTGGTCGGCCGGCCGCCTCGGTCGCCTTACGCAGCCGCTCAATCCCGGCCACATAGCGCGGCAAAGTATCGAGCAGATGCGCGTTGTTGCTGCCGATCGGATACCAGGCGTCGCCAAGGCGGGCGGCGCGGCGCAGCGACGGGCCGCTCTCGCCGCCGACCCAGATCGGCGGGTGCGGTTTCTGCGCCGGCTTTGGCTCCAGCAACAGCCCCTCGTGATGCACGTACTTGCCGTCGATGCGAGGCTTCTTCTCGGTCCACAGTTGCCGGAACGCGGCGACGTATTCGTCGGTGACCGCACCGCGCTCGGCAAAGGGCGTTGTCACCACAGCATCGAACTCGGCCTTGAGCCAGCCAGCGCCGATGCCGACCGTCAGCCGCCCGCCCGACAGCACATCGATCGTCGACAGCATCTTCGCGGCCAGCACCGCCGGCCGGTGCGGCACGACCAGCACCGCGAGAACCAATCGCAGGCGGTTGGTAATCGCCCCGAGGTAGGCGGCGAGGGTCAGCATCTCGTGGCGATGCGCGCTGTCCGTCGAGTAGAAGGCGCCGCTCTCCGAATAGGGATAGCCGGGCTCTGCCATATCGGGCAGCACGACGTGGTCGGTGACGGTAAGGTAGTCGTAACCGAGCGCCTCGCCCTCGCGCGCGATCCGCGACATAATCGCCGGGTCGGCGAGCGCGCCGCTGTTCGGCAGGTTGAACCCGAACTGCATATTCTCCTCCAAATGCACTGCGCGAGCGCAGCCTACAGCACCAGCCGACACGACGGCTCAGACAACTAGAGTTTGCTGCATCGCGGCAAGCGTGCGAGCCGCAAATGCGGCCCGCCGCACACGCAAGTTGCGATGACCCCTGCAATTGCGACTAAGATAGGCTCAAGCCGGCCCCGTAAGCGCGACGATAAGACGAAAGCCGGCATCTAACAGGGAGAGCAATTGCGTCGAGGCCGTTGGCTTGCAGCCGGCGGCGGCAGCCGTTCGGCGCCGCCGCTGGGCTAAGATCATGGGAGGAACCGTCGATGAATCTCACCCGCCGCACCTTACTGTCGCGTGCCTCGATTGCCGCCGCCGGCGCCGTTACCGCGCCGGGCATCTTGCATTGGCCGGCCAACGCCGCCGAGTTCGCCTACAAATACGGAACGGCGCTGCCCGACGGGCATCCGATGGTGATCCGCTCGAAGGAGGCGGCGGCCAAGATCAAGGAAGAGAGCGGTGGCAAGCTCGACATTACGCTCTATCCCAGCAGCGTGCTGGGCCAGGACACCGCGATGATGTCGCAGGCGATCGCCGGCGCGCTCGAAATCTACGGCATGTCGCTCGACATCCTGGCGCAGAAGAACCCGCCGGCGGCGATCTTCGGTGTCGGCTTCGCCTTTCCCAATTACGATACCGCGTGGAAAGCGATGGACGGCGACCTCGGCGGCTATTGCCGCGGCCTGTCGGAAAAGGCCGGGCTCTACTGCCTGGACAAGGCGTTCGACCACGGCTTCCGCCAGATCACGATGAAGTCGAAGCCGATCAACGCGCCCGACGACCTCAAGGGCGTCAAGATCCGTCTGCCGGTCGCCCCGCTATTCATCTCGCTGTTCCAGCATCTCGGCGCGTCGCCGACGCCGATCAATTTCGGCGAAGTGTACAGCGCGTTGCAGACCGGCCTCGTCGACGGCCAGGAGAACCCGCTGATCCTGATCGACACCGCCAAGCTCTACGAGGTGCAGAAATTCTGCAGCATGACCAACCACATCTGGGTCGGCCTGCACGTCTCGTTCAACAACGACGCGTGGAAGCGGCTGCCGCCCGATCTGCAGGCGCTGACATATAAGCATTTCAGCGCCGCCGCGATCGCCGAGCGCGCCGACTGGCAGGTCATGGACAAGACCGAGATCGACAAGATGACCAAGGGCGGGCTGACCTTCAACACGCCCGACACCAAGCCCTTCCAGGAGGCGCTGCGCAAATCCGGGTTCTACCCCGACGTCAAGAAACAGATGGGCGACGAAGCCTGGGGCCTGCTGGAGAAATACACCGGACCGCTCGCGTAAGCCGCCGGAGACGAGAGAAGAAACGGTCAATGAGTCTTACCCGCCGCGCGCTCTTTCGGCGCGCCTCGATCACCGCCGCAGGCGCAATCGCCTCGCCGACGATCCTGCACTGGCCGGCCAACGCCGCCGAATTCGCCTATAAATGCGGAACCGCGCTGCCCGACGGGCACCCGCTCTGCATCCGCGGCCGCGAGGCGGCGGCCAAGATCAAGGAGGAGAGCGGCGGCCGGCTCGACATCACCTTCTACACGAACAGCGTGCTCGGCCAGGACACCGCAATGATCTCGCAGACGATCGCCGGGGCGCTTGAGATGTATTGCCTGCCGATCGACCTGCTGGCGCCAAAGAACGAGGCTTGCGGAATCTTCGGCGTCGGTTTCGCCTTTGCCGGCTACGACCATGTCTGGGAGGCAATGGACGGCGAGCTAGGCAAGCATCTGCGGGGTATCGCCGAGCAGATCGGTTTTCACTGCATCGAGAAATGCCCCGATCACGGCTTCCGTCAGATCACCATGAAGTCGAAGCCGATCAACACGCCGGACGACCTCAAGGGAGTCAAGATCCGCTTGCCGGTGGCGCCGTATCTGATCGCACTGTTCCAGGCACTGGGCGCATCGCCGACGCCGATCAATTTCGGCGAGGTGTACAGCGCGTTGCAGACGGGGCTGGTCGACGGACAGGAAAACCCGCTGATCCTGATCGACACCGCCAAGCTCTATGAAGTGCAGAAATATTGCAGCCTCACCAACCACGTCTGGGCCGGGATCCATTACTCGTTCGGCAACATCTACTGGCAGAAACTGCCGCCCAACCTGCAGCAATTGTCCGAGAAACATTTCAATGCCGCGGCGCTCACCGAGCGCGAGGACTGGCAGAAGATGACCAAGGAAGAGGTCCAGAACCTGACCGGCAGAGGCATGGCGTTCAACACGCCCGACGTGAAGCCGTTTCAGGACATGCTGAAGAAGGGGGGGTTCTTCGGCGAGATGAAGAAGAAGTCGGGCGACCAAGCCTGGGCCTTGCTCGAAAAATACGTCGGGCCGCTGGCCTGATCACCCGGAGGCAAAACGCGTGAGCAATCCAGCAGCGCAAATCGCCGAGATAGGCGTTCCTTGGGGCGGCGTGCGGCGCTCCGCCTTCGCTCTCGACATGCTGATCGGACGGGCGGCCGAATTCGTCGGCGCCGCGCTGGTGCTGGCCGAGACCTGCATCCTGTTTGCCGGCGTCGTTTCGCGCTACGTCTTCAACAGCCCGATCATCTGGACCGACGAGCTCGCTACGTTTCTGTTCCTGTGGCTGGCGATGTTCGGCGCTGTCGTCGCGTTGCGCCGCGACGGCCATATGCGGCTGACTACCTTCACCAACTGGTGCACGCCGCGTTGGGGGAATTGGCTCGGCACGGTCGCCGAACTGGTGGTCATCGTCTTCGTGCTCGAAATCATCGTCCCGATCACCGCCTATCTGAAGGTGCAAGCCTCGACCGAGCTGATCACGCTGCACATCTCGGACTGGTATCGAGTCGTGGCGCTGCTGGTTGGCACCGGGTTGATTTCGGTGGTCGCCTTGCTGCGGCTGCTGGAAACCACCAATTTCCGCGACTTCCTGTCGGCCGTCGCCGTGGTCGGTGCGATCGCCGGCGGGTTATGGCTGGCGCAGCCGGCGCTCGTCGCGATGGGCGTCGGCAGCCTCGTGCTGTTTTTCGTGGTCATTGTCGGGGTGTGCGTCTTTATCGGCGTGCCGATCGCCTTCACCTTCGGCATTGCGACGCTGTCCTATCTGAGCCTTACCACCCACATGCCCGCGACGATCGTCATCAACCGCATGGATGACGGCATCTCCAATCTGCTGCTGTTGGCGGTGCCGATGTTCGTGTTTCTCGGCCTGTTGATGGAGATGACCGGGATCGCGCGGGTGATGGTCAATTTCCTCGCCGCCCTCGTGGGCCATGTGCGCGGTGGTCTCTCCTACGTGCTGCTCGGGGCGATGTACCTGGTGTCCGGGATTTCGGGATCGAAGGCCGCCGACATGGCGGCGGTCGCACCGATCCTCTTCCCAGAAATGCAGCGTCGCGGCATGCATCCCGGCGAGTTGTCGTCGCTGCTCGCGACCTCGAGCGCGATGTCGGAGACGATCCCGCCAAGCCTCGTCCTGATCACGATCGGCTCGGTGGTGCCGGGGCTGTCGATCGCGGCGTTGTTCACCGGCGGGCTCTTGCCGGCCTTTGTCGCCGCCTTGGCGCTGGTCGTGGTCGCCTGGTGGCGATCGCGCAAAGACGACAAAGGCGCCGGCGAACGCGCGCCGTTCTCGACGATGGCTAAGACTTTGCTTATCGCCCTGCCCGGGCTGAGCCTCCCCTTCGTCATCCGCTACACGGTCATCGAGGGCGCCGCAACGGCGACCGAGGTGTCGACCGTCGGCGTCGTCTACACCGCGATCCTGGGTCTCCTCGTCTATCGCCAGTTCGACTGGCGGCGGCTTTATCCGATCCTCGTCGAGACGGTGTCGCTGACCGGCGCCGTGATGATGATCATCGGCACCGCGACCGCGATGGCCTGGGCCTTGACTCAGTCCGGCTTCTCGCTGTGGCTGGTCTCGGTGATGGCGGCGGTGCCGGGCGGCAGCTGGGGGTTCCTCGCGATCACCATTGTCGCCTTCATCGTCCTCGGCAGCGTCCTGGAAGGCCTACCGGCGATCGTGCTGTTCGGGCCGCTCTTGTTCCCGGTCGCCAAGACAATGGGCGTGCATGAGGTGCACTACGCGATGGTGGTAATCCTGGCGATGGGGATCGGCCTGTTCGCGCCGCCCTTCGGGGTCGGGTTTTTCAGCGCCTGCGCGATCGGCCGCACCGATCCCAACGAGTCGCTATGGCGGATCTGGCCCTACATCGGCGCGCTCGTGATTTCGCTGATCATCATCGCGGCGATTCCCTGGCTGTCGATCGGGTTCCTGTAACGGCGGCCGTGGCGACGCAGCCGACCACGCCCAGCTCGGAGGCACCGTCCGCATCCCGCAAGCGCCGGCTGCTGTTGTGGTTCGGCGTCGGCGCGGCGCTTGTCGCGATCGCCCTTCTCTGGTCGCTGTTGCCGGTCGCGACTTGGCTTGAGGCATTGCGGGGCTGGATTGTCGGGCTCGGGTTTCGCGGGATCGCGGTGTTCGCGCTGATCTACATCCTCGGCGCGGTCGTACTCGCACCGGAGGCATTGCTGACGATCCTCGCCGGCTTCGCCTACGGTTTCTGGGGGCTGCCGATCGTTGTTGTCGCCGCGACGATCGGCGCCGCGGCAGCCTTTCTGATCGCCCGCTATCTCGCGCGCGACCGGGTCCGGGCGGCGATCGAGCGGCGGCCCAATTTCGCCGCCATCGACAAGGCGGTCGCCGAGGACGGCTGGAAGATTGTCGGCCTGTTGCGGCTGAGCCCGCTCGTGCCGTTCAACCTGCAAAACTACTTGTTCGGCGCGACCGGCGTCCCATTTCTGCACTTCGTCGCGGCGACGTTTTTCGGGATCATTCCCGGCACCGCCCTCTACATCTATTTCGGCGTGCTCGGCAGCGCGGCCGGCAAAGCCAGTTCCGTCAAATGGATTTTCTTCGCGGCCGGGCTGGTCGCTACGGTTGCCGTCGCCGTGCTGATCGCCCGCAAGGCCCGGCAGAGGCTCAGGGAGACGGGCCTCGGCGAGCAAGCAGGCTAGCCGCTATTCCCGACGATGGATATTCGCGGCGATGAAGTTCAACGGCTCGGCGTCGCGGTTCTCGACCCAATGCGAGCGCGGTCCGAATTCGGCAAACGTTTGGCCGGGACCAAACTGCTCGGTCGTCCCGTCGTCATGGTGATTGGTCAGAACGCCCGAGATCACATAGACGATCGTCGGGTCGCCTTGATGGCTGTGGAGCCCGATTTGGCCGCTCGGCGCCAGGCTGGCCCGGGTGAGACGCAGCTCGCGGTTTTGCACTGCGTCGATCTCATCGGCGAGATCGATCGACGCGAGGATTTTTTCGCTGACGAGATTGTAATCGGTCGGCGCCGTCTGTTGTCCGAGCACAAAGCCGGCGGATGACAGCGCGAGCGCGGCTGCGCTCAACGCCGCGATGCGGCGCAATCTGGCCATCTCGAGCCCCTATAGCCGCGCTTCGGCGCCGGGTTCATGTTCCCCGCGCCAGCGACGCGATCATGGGTCTAATCTGCTCGGAGTAGCAAGACGCACTGGGGGCACCCCGCGATGACGGGACAAATGATCGATATAGCGGCCGCCGATGGCGGCCGGTTCGCGGGCTTCCTGAGCGTGCCGAGATCGGGCAGCGGGCCTGGCCTCGTTCTGCTGCACACAGCGTTCGGGCTCGACCGTCACATGCGTGATGTCGCCGATCTCTACGCCGCCGAGGGCTATGTCGTGCTGTGCCCGGATCTCTACTGGCGGCTCGAGCCTGGGCTCGACCTCGCGCAGAACGAGACGGACCGGCGGAAGGCGCTTGCGCTCTACGACGAATTCGACATCGCCGCCGCCATTTCCGACATCACCGCCGCCGTCGCGGCGCTGCGCGTCCGGTCCGAATGCACCGGCAAGGTCGGCGCGCTCGGCTTCTGCATGGGTGGCGGGCTTGCGTTCCGCGCCGCCGCGCTCTGCGGCGTCGATTGTGCCGCCTCCTATTACGGCACGCGGATCGACGATGCGCTCGACCTGGTCCCGCGTATCGCCTGCTCGATGGTCCTGCATTTCGCGCAGAACGACGATTACGTGCCGGCTGCCGAGGTCGCGCGGGTGAAGGCCGCCCTCGCCGGCCGCGACGACATCGAGATTTATGAATATCCGGGCGTCGGCCATGGCTTCAACCGCCCGAACGGCGGCGATTATGACAAACCAGCCGCGAGTATGGCGCA
This sequence comes from Allostellaceae bacterium, assembly GCA_036008175.1. Lineage (GTDB taxonomy): Bacteria > Pseudomonadota > Alphaproteobacteria > ATCC43930 > CGMCC-115725 > DATARH01. The sequence continues at coordinate 4,089 of DASYOB010000109.1, read as the reverse complement.
GACGCGCACGATCGCTCTGCTACGCCGGGTCATGGGGCCACATTACGACCTCGCCGCGCTGTGGGAGCAGCACACGCTGTACGAGTTCGGCCAGCGCGATGTGGCGGCAACCATGCGCACGATGGTCGCCGAGCCTTACGTCAACCACATCCCCGTCATGACCGGCGGTGTCGGCGCGCGCGACCTCGCCCGCTTCTACGCCCATCACTTCATCCCGACATGCCCGGCCGACACCCGCCTCGTGCCGATCTCGCGCACGATCGGCGCCGACCGGCTGGTCGACGAGACGCTGTTCTGCTTCACCCACGACCGCGAGATCGACTGGATGCTTCCGGGCGTGCCGCCGACCGGGCGATATGTCGAAATACCGCTGGTCGCGATCGTCGCGTTTCGCGGCGACAAGCTTTACCACGAACACATCTACTGGGATCAGGCGAGCGTTCTGGTTCAGATCGGTCTGTTGAAGCGCGATGGATTGCCGGTCGCCGGCATAGAGACGGCAAAGAAGCTGGTCGACGAGACCCGCCCCTCGAACTCGCTGATGCAGCGCTGGGCGGAGAGCGGGGGCTGATCTGCTTAACGCCGCGCCGCACTATCCGCCGTTGCGCTCTGCCGCATCCCCGTTGCATGCCTTTGGCCCGAAAAAGGCATGGGGAACACCGTTCGCTTTCGACGTTTGTCAGATGGAAGCGGGGTTGCCGAAACCCCGCAGGCTCATGGCTCCCAAGTCGAGATTACGCGATGGGGATCTGCAACCGGTGATGGTGATATGTTGTTGCGGCCGGTCACCGGCCCGACGGCGGAGGAACGCACGCTTTCCTGGTTTTCGTTAGCTGGAGGCTCAGATGCCGTTCGATGGAGTGGATTTTGCGCGGCACGAGAAGGTGCTCGACAAGCTTGACGAAGTGGTCGTTCTGCTTGGTTCGGAGGACCGGTGGTGCCAGAAGGCGCTCAGGACCGATGACGGACGGCGCTGCATCGTCGGCGCGCTGGTTGACGCCAAGGCCAAGAAGCAGCTGTACGGGCTCGTCCTTACCTCGGCGCGCGAGGTGACTGGGATCAGCTATACCAGCGTCGAGCGCTTCAACGACGACAGCGCGACCGACCACCAGCTCGTGCTCGCGGTGCTCGACGGCGTGCGCCATCGGATCATGGTCGGTGATGTTCCCGCCGACGTTACTGCCAAGGCCTCGTTCCTGCAGCGCATCATGCTGGCGCTGAGGCCGGTCGGCGCCTGACTGCCCCGGCAACCGTCGGTCAGGCGCTCGCGTCGGTTTCTCGCCGCAGCCGACTCGGCAGCAGTTCGCCACGGTTCTCCAGCACCGGATAGGCTGCGGCCGCGAGGTGAGCATTGATCCGCTTCAGGTCGCGCAGCACGTCGAGGTGCAGCGTGCTGGTCTCGACGCTCTCGACGCGGCCGGCGCGAACCCGGGCGAAATGGGCATCGGTCGCCCGCGCTTCGAGGTCGCGGAACACCTCCTTCTCGGCGAGTAGACGCCGCGCCGCGCGGGCGTCGTCAGTCAAGAAAACAGCCGCCGCCGATTGCACGTTGCCGGCGAGCCGTTCCAGCATGGCGCGGATCTCCGCCTGACCTTCGGCAGAGAAAGCGACGCCCCGCTTCAGCCGTTTGGTGGCGATCGACATCAGCCCCTTTTCGACGATGTCTCCGGCATGTTCGAGATTGGTGGCGAAAGAGAGAATCTCGGCGAGCCGGCGATTGTCCTCGGCGTCGAGCCCATCCGGGTCGAGCGCGGTCAGATAGGCCTTGATCGCGCCATTCAGCCGGTCGAGTACATTGTCGAGGCGCTTCGTTTCGGCGACGCGCTTCCGGTCGCCGCGATCGAGCGCGTCGAGCGCGCCGCGTAGCATCGCCTCGACAACATCGGCCATGCGCAACGTCTCCCGCGCCGCGCCGGCGAGCGCGAGTGCCGGCGTCTCGCACGCCGATTGGTCAAGATAGATCGGCCGCGACGGGTCCGCCGGCGTCGCGCGCGCCGGCAGCATCCGCACCAAGAGGCGCGCGAACGGGCCGAGCACCGGCAGGAACAGCGCCGCGGTTGCCAGATTGAACAGCGTGTGGAAATCGGCAACGGCGCGGGCCGGATCAGGCTCGAGCGCGACCATCAGAGGCCCCGCCCAATCGAGCAGCGCCAGCCCCAAAGTGCAGCCGATCAGGCGGTTCAGCAAATTGCCGACCGGCAGCCGCTTAGCGACGGGATCGCCACCGGGCGCACCCTCGAGCAACGGATTGAGCGCGGTGCCGAGATTGGCGCCCAGAACCAGGGCGAAGGCGGCATGCGGCGCGATCACCCCTCTGGCCGCAAAGGAAACGACCAGCAGCACGGTGGCGACGCTCGAATGGGCGGCCCAGGTCAGCGCCGCGGCGAGGATCACGTCGATGATCGGCTGGGTCGCGATCATCCCCATCAGCAGCCTAAGGCTCGGCACGTCCTCGTAGGGCGCCATGATCGACAACAGCTGCTGCAACGCGAACAGCATCAACCCCAGCCCGATCGCGACACGCCCGAGATCGTGCGTCCGCGTCTGCCGGCTGTTGCGGAACAGGACGACCCCGACCAGCACGAACACCGGCGCCGCCCGCCCGATGTCGAAAGAGAGCAGCTGAACGATCAGCGTCGTTCCGACATTGGCGCCGAGCATCACCGCGAGCGCCGGCATCAAGTCGACGAGCCCGCCGGCAGCAAAGCTCGCGGCCATCAGCCCGGTTGCCGTGCTGCTCTGCAATACGGCGGTGACGCCAAGCCCGGCGAGAAACGCCCGGAAGCGGTCGCCAAGCGCGCGCGCCAAAAACCGCCGCAGATTGGGGCCGAAGACGCGCTGGATCCCGCTCTGGACCACATGCACGCCCCAGAGCAGGAGCGCGATCGCGCCGGCCAGATCGATCAGTGCCAGGGTGGCGCTCATAGCTGGCCCTCCCGCGTCCGGCCGCGACCCAGCGCCGCGCGGGGCTAATAACGGCCGGAGCGGCCTAGAATTCAACCCCGATCGCGCGAAATATGGCGGCCCGGGTACGGCCGCCACGCTAACCTTGAATCGATGACTGCCACCGAACCGGCCGCGCGCCGCAACCAGATCCCGCTCGGGATTGCCTACATGGTCGCCTCGACCGTGATGTTCGCCGGCGGCAATGCGGTCGTGAAATGGCAGCTTGCCACCTATCCGCTGGGCGAGGTCGCGTTCGGGCGCACCCTGTTCGCGTTCCTGACCGTCGCGGCGATCGTATTGCCACGCGCTGGGTGGGGCGTCTTGCGGACGCGACGCTACCGCGAGCATCTGCAGCGCGGGCTGTCGCAGTTCGGCTCGATGCTGTGCTGGTTCCTCGCGGTCAGCGTGCTGTCGCTCGGCTCGGCGACGGCGATCGGCTTCGCGGCGCCATTGTTCACGACCCTGCTTTCGATCGTCATCCTGAAGGAGAAGGTCGGCATCCACCGCTGGTCGGCGCTGATCGTCGGGTTTGTCGGTGTGCTGATCATCACCCATCCCGGCGCCGGCGCGCTGACTTACGGCGCGCTGTTCGCGCTCGGCAACGCGGTCTTAATCTCGACCGTGGCGATCGCCATCCGGCGCATGAGCATGACCGAATCGACCGAGACACTGACGGCCTACCAGATGAGCACTATGACCTTGTGCACCGCCGGCCTGCTGACGCTCGGGTTCCGAGCCCCACACTGGGGCGACGCGCTGATGGTCGCGCTTGCCGGGGTCGGCAACGGAATCGCCCAGTTCTGGTGGACGCGCTCGCTGTCATTGGCACCCCCCTCGGCAGTGGTGCCGTTCAACTACCTTTCGCTGGTATGGGCGATGATCCTCGGCTTCGCGGTGTGGGGGGACGTGCCGACCCGGGGCCTGCTGGTCGGTTCCGCGATCGTTGTCGCTTCGGGCCTTTATATCCTTTGGCGCGAGACCTTGCGCCGGCGACCGGCGATCCCAGCGCCGCAGCGGGCGTAGTTCCGCCCTACGGAGTGCGAAGCGCTTTGCGGATAGAGGCGCACAGGCAGCTGAGTGCCGAGCAGACCGGTTCACCCATGCGACTATGGCAAAATACGACGACCCGCATGGAGCAGCATA
>DASYOB010000108.1:0-3392 GCA_036008175.1 Allostellaceae bacterium | reverse complement strand
CGGTCTGAGCGGGTGTTGCCCGCCTTCGCCTGTCCCAGTCCAGTGAGCACCTCACACGCCGGTCGATAGTGCCGGCAGGCATGATGCCCAGGTCGCCCGGGAGCCAAGCTGATGAGGCCTCGCCCGCGGGCACCGCCCTCGCCCCTGCCGCCCGGCATCACCCGGACGGCGTCCCTTTAGGGCGAGATGATTCGCTGTATGTAACTGAAAGAGGGACCAATGTCAAGAGCAGGTCGCAATAAAAGGGACACCAGTCTCAGGCCGCTTCCTCGATCTTCAATCGAACCGCGAGACCGGCCGGGCGCGCCAAATTCATCAGGGCATCGAGGCTGAATTTGTCGATGCGCCCCCGCAACAGGTCGTTGAGACGCGGCTGCGTCACGCCAAGGCGACGAGCCGCCTCGCCTTGGCTGATCTTCCATCTTTCGATCTTGCTTCGGATCGCGATCATCAACTCCGAACGTGCCCGCATGTTCGCGGCTTCCGCCGCGGTGTCTTCCAAGGCATCCCAAACGCTCGTGAAGGTCCGTCGTGCCATCGTTCAACCCTTTCGCAATTCGCGCAGCCGCTTCGCCGCTAAGCTGATATCGATTTTTGCGGTACGCTGCGTCTTCTTCTGGAAGGCGTGCAAAACCACGACGCGGTCGGCGAGCGTTGCCAGATAGATTACGCGGAACGCGCCCGAATGGTCGCGGATGCGCAGCTCGCGAACGCCTGTGCCAATACCTGGCATTGGCTTCCAGTCGTCCGGCTCGAGGCCACGCTGAACCCGGTCGAGTTGATAACCAGCAGCCCGGCGCGCGCCTCCAGGAAATTTCCGAAGCCGCGCTAGAGAATCGCCGAGGAATTCGATCGGCTTCACATAATGCTTCTATATCGAAATCGATATAAAGTCAAAATTGAGAACAACCGCTACTGCACCGCCTTATGGTCGCGATACGCCTCCTGCAGCAGCTTCAGATTGGCTTGGACGTAGGGGTTGGCGGGGTCCTTGGCCTGCGCCTGGTTCAGCAATTTATAAGCGCGCTGGTAGTCGCCGCGCAGCATGTAGGAGAAGCCTTCGTCGTTGAGCACCTCGACGGTCGGGCCGATCAGGCGGATGACTTGCGCATAGGCGCGGTCGGCGAGGTCGAAGCGGTGCAGCCGGTCGTAGGAGGCGGCGAGCCCGACCCAGGCTTCGGCGTCGTTGGGATGCTTCTCGACAGCGCTTTGGAAGTGGTTTTCGGCCAGCGCGAAATTGTTGCCGCGGAAATATTTCTTGCCGAGCTGGACGTCGTCGTTGGGATCGTCGCCGAGCATGCCGGGCTTCGACAGCGGCGCGACCGGCTCGCCGCTCGGCCCCGGTTCGGCCGGCTGGGTGACGACCGAGCCGGTGGTGTCTGGGGCGGCCCCCGGCGTGCTTCCGGCAAGGGAGCTCGTGGCGGCGCTGTCGGAGGATGGAGTGTCGAGGCTCGAGGTGTCGTCAAGCTTCTTCCAGCTCGAGCAGCCGGTCAGGCCCGAGCCCAGGCAGACGAGACCCGCCGCCACAAGGATCAGGAGCCGTCCCGCTCGGATACTCATACACACGCCCCGAAACGCCCCGTGTCCGCCCACCCCCGCAAGCGACGCGGATTGCACCGTCGCGCCGCGGCACCCCGGAGGGGAGCACGGGGCGGACGGCGCCGGACAAGGCAGGCTAGGCGAGGAGGGTTAAGGAACTCTCGCCAGGCCATTGCGGCTGCCGCAACCTCACTGTCCGGCGCCCAGAAGCAGAAACGGCAGGATGGCGCTCTGCAGCGGCGTTGCCTGCTGCGCGGGTGAAGATTGCTCGGTAGCCGGCGTCGGCGCCGGCGCGGCGATGGACCCTGTGACGTCGGGGTTTGCCGCGGCGACGGCCGGCGGTTTGGCGGCCGGCGCCGCATCGCCAAGCCCGGTTGACGTCGAACAGCCGGCCAGGAGGCCGGCAAGGCCGGTTAGCCCTGCCGCCACGATCATCGTCACCCGTGCCGCTTGGATCGTCATAACCGCGCCCCGCCGTCCCGGGCGAACCGGATGCGCCGAGCCTAAGCGACGACGGTTAAGGAGCTCTCGATAGGGGCGGTTGGGTCGGCCGGGTCAGGGGAAGCCCGGATGCCGGGGCTTTGTAGGGCGGATTTCAAAACCCTCCCCTACGACGTCCGTCGTGTTCACCACATGTGGCTCGATACCCGGACGATGACCGGGCAGAGGATGACGATGAACAGCACCGGGAAGATGCACACCATCATCGGCACCGAGAGCTTGGCGGGCAGGCTGTAGGCCTTCTCCTCGGCGCGCGACAGGCGCTTGTGACGCATGTCGTCGGAATAGACGCGGAGCGCGTCGCTGATCGAGGAGCCGAGCTCGTCGGACTGCTGGATCAGCGTGGCAAACGAGCGTGCCTCTTCCAGCCCGAGCCGTTCGCCGAGATGGTTGAGGGCGTCGGTCATGGTGCGGCCGGCGCGGATTTCGAGATTGGCCATGTGGATATTGGCGGCGAGCGACGGATAGGAGTCGCCGAGCTCGCGGCCGACGCGGTCGAGCGCCCCCTCCATGCTCAAGCCGGCGTCGGCGCAGACCACCAGCAAATCCATGAAATCGGGAAAGCCGGCCTGGTGCTCGAGCCGCCGCGCCGCGATGCGGCGGTCGAGATAAATGCTCGGCGTCAGATAGCCGAGCCCGCCGCCGCCCATGACGAGCAGCCAGAACGAGGTCTTGGCGCCCCATCCGAGCATGGATAAAGCGAAGTAGGCGGCGACGGCGAATGCCACGGCGGTAACGCCGCGCGCCAGGAAGTAATAGGCGGCGGCATGCGGATCGTAGATGCCGGCCGCCACCAGCCGCTGCCGCAGCACCTTCATGTCGCCGCTATCGGCCTCGGAATAGTGCTTGGTGGTGTAATCGATCAGCTTCTGCGCGGCCTTCAATCCGGAAAAACGCAGCGAGCGCCGGTTGCCCGGCGCGCCGTCCTCGACGCCGACGCGCGAAGCGCGGCGCCGCACCGCCTCGCGCGCGATCAGGCCGTTCATCACCGAATAAGCCAGCGTGGCCGCGGCGAGAAAGATCAGGCCGTTGAGCAGGGTGGTTTCGCTGGTACCGAACATGATATCGCCGTCCGCTTCGGAGGTTTCCGCGTCTCACGCGTCATTCCGGATCGCCACAAAGTGGCGAGTCCGGAATCCATAGCCACAGGTCAGCAAATATGGATTCCGGGCTCCTCGCTTCGCTCGGCCCCGGAATGACGATTGAATTTTTCGCATCGTTCCGACCATCAAATCTTGAAGTTGACCATCTTGAACATGATGAGATTGCCGACCAGCATCCAGGCCGCGGCGCCGAACAGCAGCACCTGGGTCAGGTGGACCTGCCAGACCGAAGCGTAGAAGTCGGGCGCG
>DASYOB010000107.1:0-16347 GCA_036008175.1 Allostellaceae bacterium | reverse complement strand
CCAGCCCGTCGAAGAAATAGCCGATCGGCACGCTGAGAACCTGCGCGATCTCGTACAACCGGCCGGCTGAGACGCGATTGATCCCGCGCTCGTATTTGTGGGCCTGCTGATAGGTGACGCCGATCAGATCGGCGAGCTGCTGCTGGGTCAGGCCCAACATGATGCGGCGCTCGCGCACCCGCGCGCCGACGTGGTGGTCGATATCCTGAGTGCGTCCGGTCGAGCGGCGCGACACCGCGGCGCGGTAGGCCGGGTCACCGTTCCTGCCGCCGTCCCGCGGCGCCTTGATGCTCGGGTCATGTTGGGTCATCTGGGTCCACTCGATAAGGTTGTATCATCCGGTCCTGGGTCCGGCCGTCCGACATTATATGGCGAGCGGCAGCGGCGATGTCAGCGTGTTAAGTGTCAGATCGGTTTTGCCACAGGCCCCGAACGCGACGCCGTAACCGGTAAGCTGTGCCGCTTCCTCTCAACTGCTGGTCCACTCTGCGATTGGAGCGGGCTCATGTGTCAAATTTTAGGCAGGGGTTGTCGCGCCCACGCCGGCCAGGTAGCTGCGTTCCGGTTGCATAGTGCCCCGCGGTGTTCCCGTTTGACAGCTCTCCACAGCGGTGATACCGACGCAGCTCTGGCAATGGCGGGGGCCCAATGCCGCGGATCGTAATCGGCGACGGCGCGCTCTATTATGAGCGCCAAGGTGTCGGGTTCCCCGTCATGTTCGTGTCGGGGCTGGCTGGGTTTGCCTCGTTCTGGCACGATCAGGCCGTGGCTTTCGCCAAGCATTTCGATGTCATCACCCACGACCATCGCGGGATCGGTCAGAGCGACCTGACGCGCAGCGGGTTCACCGTCGACCGCATGGCGGCCGACGTCATCGGGCTGATGGATGCGCTGGAGATCGAGCGGGCTCATATTGTCGGGCATTCGACCGGCGGGGCGATCGCGCAAATTCTCGCCATCGAACACCCCAAGCGGCTCGCCAGCGTCGTTCTGTCGGCCAGCTGGACCAAGCCCGACGCCTATTTCCGCCGGCTCTTCGGCCTGCGGAAGGACATCCTGCTGCGCCTTGGCCCCAGCGCCTATGTGCAATCCAATACGCTCTTCCTCTATCCAAGCTGGTGGGTCGCTCGCAACAACGAGCGGCTGCGTCAGCAGGAGGCGCAGAACCTGGCGCTGTTTCCGCCAACGGAGATAGCGGCCAGCCGGATCGACGCGATCCTCGCCTTCGACCGGACCGAGAGTTTGGGGCGGATCAAGACGCCAACGCTGGTCGTCGGCGCCGAGGACGACATCGTCACCCCGTCGTATTTCTCCGAGGAGTTGGCACGGCTGATCCCCGCTGCCGAGATCAAGATATTCCCGCGCGGCGGCCACGCGTTCACCCAGGTGCGCGCGCGCGAGTTCAATCAGGCAGTTCTGCCCTTTCTGGCGTCGCATACGCCGAACTGAACGGCGCCGAACCGACCCGTTGCAGCTCAGGCGCGATCGGCGTCGGCAAAGGGGATCCAGCCGCTGGCAACCAGGCGCTCGAGCGCCGGGAAACGCGCCTTGTAGGCCATCTTCGGGCTCTCGGCGATCCAGTACCCGAGATACACATAAGGCAGCCCCAAGCGGCGGCACTCATCGACCAGCCTGAGAATGCTCCAGGTTCCGAGGCTTTGACGATCGCGCGTCGGATCGTAAAAGCTGTAAACTGCCGACAGACCGTCATCGAGCCGATCGACCAGCGATACCGCCTGAAGCTCATCGTCCGACGCGCGGAACTCGGCGATCTTCGTGCGGACCGTGCTGTCTTCGACCATGCTGCGATAGTCGGCATAAGTCATCGACGCCATGTCGCTGTCGCGATGGCGCGACTGCTGATAGGCGACGAACAGCCGGAATTGCTCCAAATTCGCGCGCGGCGACACCAGGTTGCCGTCGAGGCCGCGATTGAGATTGCGCACCCGTCGGGTCGATCGGCTGTCGGCGAACCGCTCGACGGCGATCCGCACCGGGACACAGGCGCTGCACACGCGGCATGCCGGCCGATAGGCGAAGCGATGGCTGCGCCGGAACCCGGCGCGCGACAGATCGTCGTAAAAAATGCCGGCGCCGCGCCCGGCCAACTCGACGACCAGCTTGCGCTCGGCGCGTCCGGGAACATAGGGGCATGGCACCGGGGCGGTGGCAAAGAACTGGTGGTAGTCGCCGAGGCTGATTCCGAGAGATTGGTTGAGCCGATCGCGGGGGGCGGAAGCGGGGGCTTGCGGTCGCGACCGCCGCGACCTGGACCCGCCATCACCCGACCCGATCTCCATGCTTCATCCCCTCCCGGTGCGGCGGCGAATCCTGACGCATATGCCGTCAGCATGCCAGAGCGTCAGCCGAGGCACAACGCCGCCCGCCTGCCCGCGGGGAGCGGCGACGCGGTTCAAGACCTTGGCCCGATGTAGCGGAGAGTGCGCACCATCAGCATGCCAGTAAGCACGTCGTGGAGCGTGCGCTTGCGCCGGTTGAACAGGGTGAATAGCAGGATCAGCGAACCGGTCGCGCCGACGGTGAGATAGAACAGCGCTGTATGCGCCAGCGCTTGCAAGAAAACCGGCCGCTCGCCGCTCCATGAGCGCAGCTGCAGGTCGAAGACGCGCATGCCGAAGGTCGCGGCATGGGGACCACTGACGAGCAGCGTGTGATAGGCAAGCGGGATGAGGCCGAACAGAAACCACAATGCCGGTCCTAGCATTCCGAAGCTCAGCACCCACAGCAAGGCGAAGAGAATCCATACGACGACCGCGATCATGCCGATGCAGATGGCATCGATCAGATAGGCAAAAGCGCGGCGCCAGCGGACGCCCTCGAACAACTCGGGTCGGGTCGCCGGATCGGGCATGCCGGCATCTCGATAACTTGGGGCAAAGGTAAGATTGACCGTCAAGGCTGGCGTCCTGCGCTGCACACAATTCGCGAGGATGTGGGGTTGCCGTGCCGCACCGCAAGGCTGGCCGGCTACTGCACCAGCTCGGCTTTGCGCTGCATCATCTCGGCCAGGTAGCGCGACGGCACCTCCATAAACGCTCGCCGCTGCCGCAGCCACAGGGGGTGATCGCCGGCGGTGTGCATGCCCTGGTTCGCGGGCAATGGCGGCCAGGCCGGCACTTCGAGCCACAGCCGCATCATGTGTCGGCGATGCGCCATGTCGGGCCAGTCCTGATAGCCGGTGCGGCCATGCAGGATCGTGCGGTTGTTGAGGAATTGGATGTCGCCTTCGCCGATATTCATGTCGAGGTAGAGATCCGGCGACGCGGAGATCCGCTTCATCTCCTCCAAAGCCTCGACCTGCAGCGGACTCATGACCGCGTCGCCCGCCTTGACCGCGCGGTGGGGGTAGCTGCCTGAAACGTTGCAGGTCAATTGCCCGCTGTCGCGCGAGAAGATCACGACATTCTTGGCCAGTACGCCGTCGCCCAATTCGGCGTCCTGTTCCATGCGCCGAAAGACATACTCGCCGTAGAGCGCTTCGATCAGGTCGGGCCGCTCTTCGAGTAGCCGGTTATGGACCGCCGCCGCGCTGACGATCCGGCTGATGCCGCCCGATTTGGCGGCCTGCACGCACATCAATGAGACGATGTCGCAATTATCGGTGTGCATGCGCTGTGCGCCGCCCCTGTGATAGCCGCGCGCGTCGCTCTCGACATCGCTGACATCGATCACGTGGCCGAGCAATTCGCCCTGGTAGGATTGCGGGATCAGCCGGCCGACATGGATTCCGAGCCCGACATAGATCAGCGCCATCTCGTCGAGCGAGTAGCGCTCGCGCGGCAGGCCGCGCAGCAGCAGAAAACCGCGGCCGGTGCCTAAGGTCTCGGCAAGGCGCGCGAGAAATGGCCCGAGCGTCGGCAACGGAAACATCTCCGGCGCGATCTCCGGGAAATCCATCTCGCCGAGCGATTTCAGGTGGCGCAGCGCGTCGTCGATCTCAGCGATCTCGCGCCCGGAGAGCACGTGCAGGCCCTGCTCGCCGTAGTCGATCCGCGAGCCTCGCCAGGCTGCCGGACCCTCGATTGGCGTGAGGAAGGTCATAGCGTCAGCCCGCCATCGACGATTATGGTCTGTCCGGTGATCATCGCGCCGCCGGCGCACAGGAAGAAGATCGTTTCGGCGATGTCCTCGGGCTTGCAGGCCCGTTTCAACGGCGTCTTCTCGATCGACTGCGCTTTGCGGTCGGATGGCCAGTCCTTGTTCCATGGGCTGTCGACAAAGCCCGGCGCCACCGCGTTGACCCGGATCTCCGGCGCCAGGGTGCGCGCAAGGCTGCGCGTCAAATTGATGACCCCGGCCTTGCTGGTCGCATAGGGGATGCTGCTGCCGCTACCCTGAACGCCGGCGATCGAGGCGGTGCCGCAGATCGCGCCGCGCGCAGCCTTAAGAGCGCCGACCGCGGCATGAGTGCAACGGAACGGCCCGATCAAATTGGTATTGAGGATCGTCTGCCAGAATTCCTCGGTCAGCCGGTCAAGCTCGGAAAACGGGATTGGTGCCGGGGTCGCCGGGGTCCCGGCGTTGTTGACGAGGAAGTCGAGCCGCCCGAGCGCGTGGATCGCCCTTGTCGCCATCGCTTCGGCTTCGCCGGCCTTCGACACATTGCCCGGCGCCGCGATGACGCGGTGCCCGAGCCCTTTCAGGCGCTCGACCTGCTCGGCGCCGCGCCGATCGTCGGCCAGATGGTTCAGCGCCACCGTCGCCCCGCAACGGGCGAAGATCTCGACCGTGGCAAGCCCGATGCCCGAGGCGCCGCCGGTCACGAGCACGGTCTTTCCGGTCAGGTCGGCGGTGATCATAGCGGCACTCTTGGCTTTACTGATTGCCCCGCGAGATTGCTTCGCTTCGCTCGCAATGACAACAAAAAGGACTGTCATTGCGAGGGCTCGCGAGACCCCGAAGCAATCTCGATCAGGCGTGGCTCACAAGTGAAGCGACTCCCCGAGGCCGATCAGCGCCGCCTCGGCGACGGCTTCGCCCAGGGTCGGGTGGACATGGATCGTGTGCGCGAGGTCGTCGAGCACGGCGCCCATCGCCAGCGCATGGGTGAATTCGCCGGCCAGCTCGGCGACATGCCGGCCGACCGCCTGGATGCCGAGCACCCGCCGGTCCTCGCCGTCGGCCACGATGCGGACGAAGCCGCCACCCTCGCCGCCTTCCAAAGTCAGCGCGCGGCCGCTCGCGGCGAATGGGAACGTCGCGGTGGTCACCTTGGCCACCACGGCGGCAGCCTCTTCCGGCAGCAGACCGGCGACGACGATCTCAGGCTCGGTGAAGCAGATCGCCGCGACCGAGGCCGGGTCGAAATGGCGGCGATGCCCTGCGATGATCTCGGCGACCATCGCGCCTTGGGCCATCGCCTTGTGCGCCAGCATCGGCTCGCCGACGAGATCGCCGATCGCGAAGACGCCGCGCGTCGCGGTGCGGCACTGGTCGTCGATTTTGACGAACCGCCCGGTCATGTCGAGCCCCATCGCTTCGAGCCCCCAACCGGAAGTCAACGGGAGGCGGCCGACGGTGACCAGGATCTTGTCGGCTTCGAGCGCTAGGCGCGCACCGTCCTTCGCCTCGATCACGAGCTTTCCGTCGTTGTCGCGCCCGCGGACCTTGGCGCCGAGATGCAGCTCGACCCCGGCGCGGGTGAGCCAGCGCCGCACCGGTCGCGTCAGCGCTTCGTCATAGCGCGGCAGGATGCGGTCCTCCGCCTCGATCACCGTTACTTCCGCGCCGAGCTTGCGAAAGGCGATGCCGAGTTCGAGGCCGATATAGCCGGCCCCCACCACCGCGAGCCGCTTCGGCACCGCGTCCAGCGACAACGCCTTGGTCGAGGAGATCACATCGTCGCCGAACGGCAGGTCCGGCAATGCCACCGGCTCGGACCCGGCAGCCAGCACGACATGCTCGGCGGTGATCGCGACCGGGCCGGCCTCGGTTTCGGCCGTGCAGCTTTTCGCGTCCGTGAAGGTCGCCCAGCCCTGCACGACCCGCACCTTGGCATGCGCAAGGAGCCCGGCGACGCCGGTGCTGAGGCGGTCGACGATGCCGTCCTTCCACGCGACGGTGCGCGCGAAATCGAGGTGCGGCTTCTGATCGAGTGCGATGCCGAGGGCGTTGCCGCCGACTGCGCTCGCAATATCGGCATATTTGTCGGCGGCGTGGATCAGCGCCTTCGACGGGATGCAGCCGCGAATGAGACAGGTGCCGCCGAGCCGGCCGGCTTCGACCAGCACGGTGTCGAGGCCGAGCTGGCCGGCACGGATCGCGGCGACATAGCCGCCCGGGCCGCCGCCGACCACCAGCACGCGCGGGCGCAAGGTCTCGGGCATGGTTTAGAAGAGCCTCAAAGAGCCACCAGAATGGCGCGAGATTGCTTCGTCGCCGCGCTCCTCGCAATGACAACCCCTTTGCTGTCATTGCGAGCGAAGCGAAGCAATCTCGATCAGGTAAGAAACAGCAAAGCGGGCTGTTCGAGCAATTGCTTGATCCGCTGGATGAAGGCGGCCGCCTGCCAGCCGTCGACGATGCGGTGATCGAAGGAGGAGGACAGGTTCATCATCTTGCGGATCGCGATCTGTCCGTCGCGCACCACCGGCCGATCGGCGATGCGGTTGACCCCGACGATCGCCACCTCCGGGTAGTTGATGACCGGGGTCGCGGCGAGGCCGCCGAGGGCGCCGAGACTGGTGATCGTGATCGTCGAGCCCGTCAGCTCGTCGCGCGACGCTTTGCCGGCACGCGCGGCTTCGGCAAGCCGGCGCAGCTCGGAAGCAGCCTGCCACAGATCGAGCGCCTCGGCATGGCGGACGACCGGCACCAGCAACCCGCCCTCGGTCTGCGTGGCGACACCGATATGCACGGCATTGTGACGATGTAAGACGCCGGCGCTGTCGTCATAGCGGGCGTTGACCTGTGGGTGGTCCTCAACCGCTTTGACAACCGCGCGCATCAGAAACGGCAGCAAAGTCAGATGGCCCCGCGCGTCGTGCCTCGTGTTGAGGTCGGCGCGCAGCTCTTCGAGTGCGGTGACGTCCACTTCCTCGATATAGGAGAAATGCGGAATCTGCCGCTTCGATTGCTGCAGATGCTCGGCGATGGCGCGGCGCAACCCGATGATTGGCACCTCCTCGACGCCATCGCGGCGCGCGAGCATAGGCGCCGCCGTGGCGGCCGGCTGTGCGCCGGCGGCGATATAGACTTCGAGATCCTGCTGGGTAATCCGCCCGCCCGGCCCGCTGCCCGGGACGAACTGCAGTTCGATACCGAGATCCCAGGCGCGGCGCCTTACCGCCGGTGACGCCAGCGGCTTCTGCCCGAAGCGACGGGAAGGTAGTCCCTCTCCCGCAGTGCGGGAGAGGGCGAGGCCCGCGCCGAAGGCGTGGGAGGGTGAGGGTTGGTGCGTGTCCTCCACACCCTCACCCGCTTCGCTTCGCTCAGCACCCTCTCCCGCAGTGCGGGCGAGGGAAATTGCCGCGACTTCGCCATTTCCTTTCTGCGCGGTACCAGACGGGAAATTGCTGATGTTGTTGGTCGCGCGGGCATCCGACCTGCGAGAGCTTGGGGATGCCTTTGCAGTCGCCGGCTTGGGGGCGGCCGCTGCATTGCCCGCACCAGCGACATCGAGGACCACAAGCTCGGAGCCAACCGGGCGCTTCTCCCCGGGCTTTCCGTTGATGGCGACAACCGTGCCGCCGATCGGCGAGGGCAGTTCAACTGTCGCCTTGTCGGTCATCACGTCGACGAGCGGATCTTCCTCCCGGATCTCCTGCCCGACCGCGACATGCCAGGCGACGATCTCGGCCTCGGTCGTGCCCTCGCCGATATCGGGGACTCTGACGACGTAGCGCCCCATCTTAGGCTGCCGGCTTCATCGAGATTGCTTCGCTTCGCTCGCAATGACAGCACTGGACATTGCGAGGAGCAGAGCGACGAAGCAATCTCGGCGCGACGGGAACAATCTGCCTCAGCCCTCCAGCGCTTGCCGCATGCCATCGGCGACGCGTGCAGGGCCCGGGAAATAGGCCCATTCGAGGGCGTGCGGGTACGGAGTGTCCCAGCCTGTCACGCGCACGATCGGCGCCTCTAGATGATAGAAGCAATGCTCCTGCACCAGCGCCGTCAGCTCGGCACCAAAGCCGCAGGTGCGCGTCGCCTCATGCGCGATGACGCAGCGGCCGGTCTTCTTGACCGAATCGACAATCGTGTCGATGTCGAGCGGCAACAAGGTGCGCAGATCGATGATCTCGGCGTCGATCCCGGCCTCCTCTGCAGCCGCCACCGCGACATGCACCATCGTGCCGTAGACCAGCACCGTGACCGCCGCGCCCGCGCGTACCACAGCCGCCTTGCCGAGCGGCACGCTGTAATAGCCTCCCGGCACCTCGCTTTGCGGGTGCTCGCCCCAGGGCAGCGCCGGCCGGTCGTGATGACCATCGAACGGCCCATGGTAGAGCCGCTTCGGCTCGAAGAACACGACCGGATCGTCATCCTCGATCGCGCTGATCAACAGGCCCTTGGCGTCGTATGGATTTGACGGGATCACCGTCTTCAGCCCGCAGACATGGGTGAAGATCGCCTCGACGCTCTGGCTGTGCGTCTGCCCGCCGAAAATGCCACCGCCACAGGGCGCGCGCACCGTAACCGGCGCCCAGAACTCGCCGCCCGAGCGGTAGCGGATCCGCGCCGCCTCGGAGATCAGCTGGTCGGTCGCCGGGTAGATGTAGTCGGCGAACTGGATCTCGACGATCGGTCGCAAGCCATAGGCGCCCATCCCAACCGCGGTCGCCAGCATGCCGCCCTCGGCGATCGGGGTATCGAAGACGCGCTGCTCGCCGAACTTCTTCTGCAGGCCGTCAGTGACCCGGAACACGCCGCCGTAGAAGCCGACATCCTCGCCGAAGATCACCACATCCGGGTCGCGCCCGAGCATCACGCCCATCGCCGAATTGAGCGCCTGGACCATACTCATCCCCGGCATGGCTCAGACCCCCAACTGCTGCCGCTGGCGCCGCAAATGCCCAGGCATCTCTTTGAACACGTCCTCGAACATCGTCTTGGCGCTGAAATGCGGGCCGCTGTCCATCGTGCCGTAGCTCTCGGCCTCGCGGCCGGTCTCGCGGACCTGGTCGACGATCTCGCTTTCCAGCTGCTTGTGCCGTTCCGGCGACCATTCGCCGAGCCGAACGAGGTGCCGCGACAGTCGCTCGATCGGGTCGCCATAGGGCCAGTTCTTCCAATCGTCCTCGGGACGGTAGCGGCTCGGGTCGTCGCTCGTCGAATGCGGCGCGGCGCGGTAGGTGAACAGCTCGATCAGTGTCGCGCCGCGATTGGCGCGCGCCCGCTCCGCCGCCCATTGGGTCGCGGCATAGACGGCGAGGAAATCGTTACCGTCGACGCGCAGGCAGGCGAGGCCGAAGCCAATCGCGCGGGCCGCGAAGGTCGCCGCCTCGCCGCCGGCAATCTCCTGATGCGAGGAGATCGCCCACTGATTGTTGACGATGTTCAGGATCACCGGGGCGCGGTAGACTGAGGCGAAGGTCAGCGCGTGGTGGAAATCGGGCTCGGCGGTCGAGCCTTCGCCAATCCAGCCGGCGGCGATCCGGCGGTCATGCTTATAGGCCGAGGCCATCGCCCAGCCGACCGCCTGCGGAAACTGGGTACCGAGATTGCCGGAGATCGTAAAGAACGATGCCTCTCGCGAAGAGTAGAGCACCGGCAACTGGCGGCCTTTAAGGTGGTCGCGCGCGTTCGAATAGCACTGGCACATCATGTCGAGGAGCGGATAGCCGCGCGCGATCAGAAGCCCCTGCTGACGATAGGTCGTGAACACCATGTCGTCGGGCGCGAGCGCCATGCCCTGGGCAACGCCGATCGCCTCCTCGCCGGTGCATTTCATGTAGAACGAGATCTTGCCCTGGCGCTGCTGCCGGTACATGCGGTCGTCATAGGCGCGGGTCAGCATCATCGTTTGCAGGCCGCGCCGCAGCACCTCGGGCGAGAGCTTCGGGTCCCAGGCGCCGACGGCGGCGCCGTCGTCGTCGAGGACACGGATCAGCTTGTCGGCGAGCGGGTGCGTCTGCTGCGCCGGCGCGGTTACATCCGGGCGCTCGACCGTGCCAGCCGGAAACAGCGGCACATCGCTGAAATTGGGCTTTTCGCCCGGCGCGGGGTGATGCGCCGGAATGTGCAACTCCAGCCGCGGTGCGGCAGGTTCGCTGCCGGAAGGAATCGCGGAAGCCCCCCGGTCGAGAGCCGTATGCTCGGTATCCATGGTCCGGCACCAAAGCGGTTAGACGGCGTTCGGCAACAGCGCATCCTACACGCTCTCTCGGACAAAGGCTAAGCCGAGAAAGCTGAGATAACAGAATGGCTTAACGCGTGGTCGGTGAGAACGTTCCGGATACGAATTTGCGCCCTTGGTCCCGACCGTGTCTCAACGACGCGGCGAGGTTATGAACCTGCCGCCCGGCGAGCCGGGCCATGCGCTGAGACGGAAGCGGCGGTGTTAAGGCCGCAGCACATCGGCGACGTCAACCCGCAACCCGGCGCGCGTCGCGTGCTCCGCCGCTTGCTTCAGAGCGCGGGTCTTCACCGCGGGGGTCGTGACGGTCGCCGCCAGCGAGCGTAATCGCTTCACCTCGCGTGCGTGGTTGCTTCCGATCCTCGACAACTGCCGCCAGCGCTGAAGCTAGCTACGGCTCCACGCACCGTTTGCTGTGCTAGTACCCGTAGCCGTAGCCGCCGTAGCCGTACGGACCGTAGCCGTAACCACCGCCGTAATACGGGTAGGGATAGTAGTAGGGGTAATAACCTGCGTAGGGCCAGCCCCAACCCCAACCACCACCACCCCAGCCCCGGCCGCCACGAAAGCCGCCGCCGAAACCACCGCCATGGAAGCCACCGCCGAAACCGCCGCCGTGGAAGCCACCGCCGAAACCACCGCAATGGAAGCCACCGCCGAAACCGCCGCCGTGGCCGCCCCCGCCGCCGTGGCCACCCCCGCCCCCGCCATGCGCATAAGCCGCGCCCGCAGTGATGAGAGACATAGCAGCGGCCACCGTCGGCGCGCGCGCGGTGCTTTTGCCGATCTTCGTTAATCTCATATCGGTCCTCCCGTCTTAATGCTGCACCGTTAACGCACGCCCGTGCTCTTTGATCTCGACCATCGGTTTACGGAGCGGCGGCCGTTGCCCAGCGCGTGGCAAGTGGGAGGATCGAGTGGTTTGCAACGGATTACGGCTGCCACCATTCATGCCCGTGCTCGACCTGCAATACCGGCTCCGCTGCCGTGAATGCGATCGACGCGGCAGGGTCGTGGTGTCGATCGAATGGGCCGCCGAGGATTAATCCAAATTCACCTTCCGGAGAGCGGGGTTTCAGTACGTCCGCCTAAATTCCCGGAAACGATGGTCCGTGCGGAGGGCGTGATTATGAGCCGGACGACGTATGAGGCCGCTTGGCGGCTCCTAGAAATGATTGGGGATAACCGGGGCCCGATGTTGTTGGATGCTGCCGCGGAATTTCGCGCGTGCCTTCTCCGCGAGCGGGAGCCGGAAGAAAGTAGACCGCCAGCGGAGAATCCGTACGTTCAGGCGGCCGTTCTGGATTTCAAGCAAGCTGCGTGAGGTTGGCGCCATCGTCTCCCGGCGCCCCGCCAAGCTGGCTCACGAAGCCGCAATGTCCGAGGGCGAAACTGAGCCGCCTCGGATGCCACGAGGCGCCAACGGTGATCCTGCTCCCCCTATATGTGCCTCAGCGTCGATCCGATGGCCGACGAAACTGTCTCCAATACGAGCGGGGGGCGGAGGAGAGAAAGCCGCGTCCTGGCTCCGGGGGGTTGCAACACGGCGCCGTGCTCGCGGTTTCTGGCGCGGCTTGCCGCGGCGCCGCTTGCTGGGGAGCGGCGAGCAGGTTTCCCAGAGGGTCCGCCAGAGCTGTGGAAGTGGCCATTAGCAATATAACTAGGGTGAACACCGCGCGGAGTGGTGAGACAATGACCATTACGCGCGTCCCCTGCTCAAGTGTCGTTGTGCGGCAATATTAGGGAAATCGCGCCGTTGTATGCTTCGCCGGAAGATGAAATCGGGTTTAATCGGGCATGTGCTTTCGGGGCGAGCTGGCGAGCTTTATCGAGGAGCTGCACGACAGCGAAATCAACGGCGAAATCTCGTGGCTCTACGATGGCGTTTACGGCGCCGAGGTCGGCGATCCGAGCAATGGCTACGCCGCTAAAGGCACGTTCGCGTCGCTGCCAGAAGCGGTCAAATGGCTACGTGAAAAGGGCGATCGAGACGGGCCCGGCGACCGCCCGAAGCTGGTCGATGCTGGACGCGGCGAATAACAGGTATGGCCTCTCGTAAAGGGCCTTCAGCTCCTCAGGCGTAAGCTCAAAAGCCAAAGGTTTCGCGGAAGCCGCGCTCGCCGGCGCGGGTCACGCCGACGGCCCGCGAATCGGATTTGCGCTCGATCCAGCGCAGCGCAAAGCAGCGCCCGGCGAGCGCCGCGCCGACCGTGCCGCCGATATGCAGCCGCCGCTCGCTCCAGTCGAGACAGGGCCGGCAGAACACCGCGCCGCGCTTTCCGGCGCCGACATCGGCGCCGAATTCGTTGAAGAACCGCTTGCCCCTTTCAGTCACCGCGCCGCCTTCCGAGGACAGCTCGACATGGCCGCGCTCGGAAAGGGCGTCGGCGAGCCGGACCCCGAGCTGTCCGGCCAAATGATCGTAGCAGGTGCGGGCCGCGCGCATCGCCGCGTCGCGCGGCCCGGTCACGACCGCCCGGCGACCGGCGGCGGCGCCGTTGGCGATCGACACATCCATGATGCCCTCCACCATATTGGCGACCCCCGCCGAGGCGAGCCGGTGATAGTGGTGCCGGCCCTGGCGATGCACGGCGAGCAGCCCGGCGGTGACGAGACGCCCGAGATGGCCGCTCGCGGTCTGCGGCGTCACCCCGGCGGCGCGGGCCAGCTCGCTCGCGGTCAGCGCGCGGCCGTCCATCAGCGCCATCAGCATGTTGGCGCGAGCCGGATCGCCGAGAAGCGCGGCGGTTTCGGCAAAAGCGGCGATGCTCGACATAGTGTCCTCCGAGAAGAGGCGATTGCCGGCCATTCTCTACCGCAGGCGCGGCACCGATGCTTCGGGCAGGGCCGAAGCCTACCGACCCTTCAGCATCGGCTTGCGGCGCTCGCGCCAGGCTTGGTGCGCCTCCTTCTTGTCCTCGGTCAGCTCGAGCGCCATGAAGCGGTAGAGGTCGGCGTTGGCAGCCTCGCGCAGCGATCCGTCCATGCCGAATGTCACCGCCTCCTTGGCGAGCCGGGCCGCGAGCGGCGGCAGTGCGGCGACGTGCTCGGCCACCTCGAAGGCTTTCGCCATCAGCTCTTCGTGCGGCACCAACCATTGCGCGAGGCCGGTGCGGTAGGCCTCCTCCGCCTTCATCGGGAAGCCCATCGCCAGCCGCATTGCCTGACCGCGGCCGATCCAGCGGGCGAGACGTACGGTGCCGCCCTGCGCCGGCAGAATACCGAGCCCTACCTGCGGCAGCCGCCATTCGGCACGCTCCGAGGCGACGATCAGGTCGCAGCAATAAGTCACAATGCAGCCGATGCCGACGGCGTAACCGTTGACCGCGGCGATAAGCGGCTTAGCGAAGTCGGAGAACAGGTTCATTGCCTGATAGCGCCGCCGCTTTGGCAAATTCTCGATCGCCTCGGCGATCGAGTCGCTGGTGTGGGTCTTCGGGTTCTTCAGATCGGCGCCGGCGCTGAACGCGCCGCCGGCCTCATCGCCGGTCAGGATCACGCAGCGGATGTCGCGATCATCCTCGAGCTGCGGCAGCAGCTCCTTCAGCGCCGCGTTGTAATCCTCGCCCCAGGCGTTGCGCGCCTGCGGCCGGGACAGGGTCAGCATCGCGACGTGGCCGTGTTTCTCGTATAGCAGCGGCATGGCATATCTCCGTCGATAGCGCCGCGATGCTAACCTCCGGCGGCGAGGCGGTCGCCATCAATGGATATTTCGCCGTGCAGACGATATCGATCGCCAGCTCGAAGCCGCCCTCGAACAGCCCGAAGGTGCCAGCCGGCACGATCGCCTCGCCCGTGGTCCAACGGTGCTCGGCATCAGGCTCCGGCGCGTTAAACCCGTCGGCGAACCGCGGCGAGTCATAATCGATGTAAATCGTGCAGCCTTGACCGGCGACCGTGATCGAGCGCACCGCAACGCCGACCCGGCGCGGGTCGTGATTGATCCCCATCAGCTGCGGCACCATGCTGCGCGATGCGAGGCAAAGCGCCTCGGGTGGCTGCCGCAGGCGAAAACGGTAAAGCCCTTGGAAGCCGTGCGTACGGTGCTCGACCGCAAACGAATCGACCCGTCGCCCGTCCGCAACGAGATGCAGGTCGGGATCGTCGGTCGTTGCCGACTCGACGAACCCGGAGCGGTCAAGCAACCGGCGCCAGATCCGGTCGAGCCTAGGACCCCCGGTTGTCACCGGCGCGAACCACAGCGTATCCGCCGTGGTGAAGCGCGGCGACTCGGGATTTTCGAACAGCTCGCGATTGCCGTCCTCGCGGTAGCTCTCCGTCGGCGCGCCATCGGCGATCAGCACGTCGTGCTCGGCCAGTTCGACATGGTAGAACTCGACCGCGCGCGCCACATCGTCCCACCGGATCGAGTGGCCGTTGATCAGGAATTCGACCGGGATCAGCATCCCGTCGAGATAGAGCGAATGGCCGCGCGTTAGACGCAGATCGCGCTTTGGCGAGCCGTCAGCCAGCGCGTCGCGACGGACGATCACCGGCCGGGCGTTGCTGTCGGGCCGGGTGATCCGGCGCCGGCCCTGACCGATCCAGGTAATCGGCTTTTCCTCACCGGCCATGGTGACAACACGGTCTCCGACCCGCAAACGCTCGACCGGCGCCTCACCCGCCGGCGTCAGGATCATCACACCGCGGCAGAAGCAAGGGGTCTGGTCCTCGGTGACAAAGGTACCGGCACCTTCGTCCGGCGACAGATGAAAATAGTCGCCGGCGAAACTCTGCGATCGGCCGAGATTGATGTCGTAGGTGGCGCCGCTCTCGACGATCTGCAGCACATTGCCGCTGGTCAGGGTGGCGTGGCCGGCGCTGTCGTAGCCGATACTGGTAGATCGATGGTATTGCCCGAAACGAAACCGGAGACCGTATTCGTCGGGATGGTGGTGCTATCGATTTCGTAAGTGCCGCCGGTGCTTTCGAAAGTGATCGAACCGCTGACGATGCCGCCCGCCTGAACGTCGAGCGTGCCGCCACTGATCGATACGCCGCTGGCGGTGCCGCCGGAGAAAACCGTCTCTAAGCCGCCGCTGCTAATCGTGGTCCCGAGGGCGCTGCCGCCATTGAAGACATCCTGCAACCCGGAGCCGAGCACCGCCGCGCTGGTCACGCCGCCGCTGTAAACGTCCTGCTCGCCGCCGCTGCTGATTGTCGCCCCGACATCGACCCCGCCAAAGACCTCGTCGAATCCGCCATTGCTGACGACCGTGTCGGTCGCTGAACCGGAATCGACGTATTGAGTGCCGCCAGTACCGACGCTGGTTCCGACCGCAGCCGCGGTCGCGCTATCGAGGCCGACATACAGAATTCCTTCGTTGCCAACGACAGTATTCGTCGCTGTGCCGTCATCGTACTCGGTACCGCCCCCGCCGACGCTGGTCCCGACCGCGATCGCGTCCGCGCTATAGAAGCCGACATAAAGAGTTCCTTCGCTGCCAACGACAGTATTCGTCGCTGTGCCGTCATCGTACTCGGTACCTTGATTTATCGTCGTACCGGTATCGCGGCCGCCGGACGAGACGTATTCGGTGCCAAATGCATTTATGGTCGTACCGCTGTCGGCGCCGCCGGAATAAACATATTCGACGGCACCATTTATCGTCGTGCTGACGGCGGAGCCGTAGACGACCTGCTGCCCCCCAGCCAAGGTGGTATTGCTCGCGACGCCGCCGGAGCTGACAATAAGTTGACCGCCGCTCGATACGATGGTGCCGGTGGCGGTACCGCCGCCGGAGAGAACCTCGGTGCTGTCAAAGCCGAACTGACCGCTGCCGACCGGCGGCGCGCTGCCGGCCAGCACGGTCGAGATGGTCGACCCACCGGAGGACACCGCGATCTGGCCGCCGCTGACCGCGCTGGTGTTCGACGCGACCCCTCCCGAGCTGACGATTAGCTGGCCGCCACTCGATACGATCGTGCCGGTGGCGGTGCCGCCGCCGGAGAGAACCTCGGTGCTGTCAAAGCCGAACTGACCGCTGCCGACCGGCGGCGCGCTGCCGGCCAGCACGGTCGAAATGGTC
>DASYOB010000106.1:0-77219 GCA_036008175.1 Allostellaceae bacterium | reverse complement strand
ACACCAGCTGCTCTCCTGGGTATTTGCCCAATGCGATCGGAACGTGAGTTTTGGTAAAACCTACAGGGTCTACCTGATATCTATCGAATATTTCCCGTGTAGTCCAAGGTGCATTAGTTGATATAGTCATACTCACCCACGTCCCTTGTTGACTGGTCTTTAAAGCCTCCGATTCAATTAGCCAATCGTTATCGGTCTTTCTTACTCTTCGGTAAAAGAGTTCGCCAGATCGTATGGAAAACTCTTCAAACATGCGCGAGGTGAAAAATATTCCCTGCCCGGAATGGTTCTTCTGGTCTGAAGTAAGGCGGCCCTTCGATAGTTCTAGCAGAGCTTGCCGAGGATCATCTAAGCGAAAATCGTTTTGGATCTTATGAAAAATGCCCACTCCCTGATCCATGATCAGCAATGTCACAAAGCTATAAGTTTGATTAAAGCTAACGGTAGCGATAGGACTTGCAGAATGATCAATGGCATTATTGTATATTTCGGTAAACCCATATTGGCATATGTCAACAATGTTCTGTGTAAGTCCGTTTATCTTCGGTAAGACACGAAACCGCCAAACGGCATCTTCTAGAATTCCTTGGAAGAGCTGGTTTTTGAATACGACATGCGCTAAGGGAACCTCGCCATAGCGGCGGGCTTTCGTGTTTCCCTTAGCACTTAGCAGGCCCTCTTGCGTAAGCCGTCGCAGATAACCCGATATAGCGACCCGCGACAAACCGCACTCACGCGCCGAGAATGCGGCTATATCTACCGGGTGAGCGCGAACGTTCCGCAGGATGAAGTCCCGAACGGACGGATTCTGGCGAGATTGCTGCGGCATCGGACCGCCGGATTATAAAGGTTACTCCTCCGGATTTATAAGGATAGAGGAGTCTTTTGTAAAGGCTAATCCAGGAAGGAAAATACCAGCTGGACCGGCTCGCCGCGTTCTTCGTCTGCCGCCCGCAGTGGCTCAGGCGCTTGCTGCCGGCTCGCCTTCGCCTCGCTGGTGAGGCATTCGATAAGTCAACCGCTTGCCAGCGATGCCTCGCACAGCGCGGGCGGCGCGATCGGTATCGTCGAAGCCGAGTTTGATGCGGTAGTTGTACCGGAAATCGAACTCGTACAGATACCGCTTCAGGTGCGCTTCGGAAACGTGGTGGTAAACCCCGTAAATCCCTCTCTTCAGGATCGCAAAGAAGCCTTCGGCTGAGTTGGTGTGCACGTCTTCCCGCACGTATTCGTCGGCAGTATGCTCGACCGTCTCATGCTGAGCAAAGCGCCAACCGAAATTGGCATAGATCCGCGCCTCGTCGGTATGCAGCCGCGAGTTTCGCGAAACCGCCTCTAGGACCAGCGGGCGCACCGTCGCGACCGTGACCGTGGCGAGATGATACGAGGAAGCGTGACCGCCGCGCTCGACCAGCGACAGCACCGCTTCTTTGCCCTTACCGCCGTGAATACCCTCGCGCCGCTTCGATTTCTGCTTGTTCGCTTCCGAGCCGCCAACATAGGTTTCGTCGGCCTCGACTACCTTACCGGCGCCGCCCATGCTGCCGAGGATGCGGGCCTCGCGCATACCTTCCCTAATCCGGTGCGCCATGAACCATGCCGTCCGGTAGGAACCGAAGCCGAGCATGCGCCAGAGTTGATGGGCGCTCATGCCCTTCTTTGACGAGCAAATCAGGTGCGTCGCCAGCATCCACTTATGCAGCGGGATATGCGACCGCTCGTAAAGGGTGCCGACCGTCGCGGTGAAAGGCTTCCGGCAATCCTTGCACTTATAGACGCCGGGACGGGTGCTCCGGCCCTTCAGCTCGGTCGCGTTGTCAACCGAACCGCAATGCGGGCAGAACGGGCCTTCGGGCCAGCGTAGCGCCTCGAAATGGCGCCGAGCGGTTTCTTTGTCGTGGAAGATCGGGTTTGTGAGGGAGACGGTCATGGGACACCTTTCTTGCCCCATTTTCTACCGCAGATTGGCGCGGTACGTCAAGTGCATAATTCCCAACAGTTTGCAACAGAGAACACAACGGGAACAACCCTACAGAGGGAGTCCTCTGCCCAGCGCCTGGCGCAATTGTCGCCCGGCGACGACGAGCATCGCCAGATCCGGGTTGGTGGCTGCGCGCAACTCGGCGACGCTCGCTTCTGCCGGCTCGAGTGCGGCGCTCCGCACCTTGGCCCAGGCGGCAACCGGGTCGGGCTCGTCGACGCCGTCCTGCAGCACGCGCTCGGAAAACTCGCCCTGCAAGCCGAAGAGATCGTCGATTACGGTCTCGATCGCCTGCTTCTGCCATGCCGTCTCGGCCGGCAGCCGCTGCGCCGCGTCACGCATCTGATCGAGCGCGAAACGAGCACCGACTCCGTAATAGACGCGTGCGGTGCGGTCGAGCGGCCGGCTCGCGCGCTCCGACAGGTCGGCGATTTCGAGCGCCGGATAGAGAAAGGCGATACCGCCGATGCGCTGCGCCAGTGCTTGCGGCACGCCCGCGGCGGCAAGCCGCTGTGTGCGCTCGTCTAAGGCAGTACGGTCGCGCGGCGGCAGCAAGTCCAGCAGCGCTTCGGCAAGCGCCCGCGCGCTCGGCCCCAGCCGGGCTATCTCAGAGCCGAGATCAAGCCGGCTCCTGCGCAGCAGCCACGCCGCGGCATGTTCGACGAGGCCGGCGATGTCGAACAGCATTTCGAGCTGCGTGCGTGCAGGGACCCGGTTGTCCAGTTCCTCGACCCCAGCCCAGAGCGCCGGCAAGTCGAACACATCGCGCACGATCCGATAGCCGCGCGCCACGTCGGCCGTGCTGCGGCCGGTGCGGGCACGCATGTCGTGGATGAAGGTGATGCCGGCGCGGTTGACCAGATCGTTGGTGACCACGGTCGCGGTGATCTCGCGCCGCAGCGGGTGCGCCGCGATCTGCGCGGCGAAGCGCTCGCGCACTGCCGGCGGGAAATAGCCCCGCAGCTCGATGGCGAGCTCGGAAGTCTCGGGAAAATTGGAGGCAAGGAGCTCGTCGTAGAGCGACATTTTCGCGTAGGCGAGCAGGATAGCCAGCTCGGGGCGGACGAGGCCTTGACGCGCGGCCGCCCGGGCCGCCAGCGTCTCGTCGTCCGGCAGGAATTCCAGTGTGCGGTCGAGCCGATCCGCGCGTTCGAGATCGCGGATCAGCCTCGTCTGGCGGTCAAGCACGGCGGCGCCGCGCGCCTCCGCGACCGACAACGCCTCGCCCTGCAGATAATTGTCGCGCAGAACCAGCGCCGCGACGTCCTCGCCCATCTCGGCCAGCAGCGGATCGCGTTCCTGGCGACCGAGCACTCCGGCCGCGATCGCGCCGCCGAGCAGCACCTTGATGTTGACCTCGTGGTCCGACATGTCGACGCCGGCGGAATTGTCGATCGCGTCGGTGTCGATCCGCCCACCCTTCAGCGCGTAGGCAACGCGGCCGCGCTGGGTAACGCCGAGATTGGCGCCCTCGCCGACCACCTTCGCGCGCAACGCCTCGGCGTCGACGCGCACGGCGTCATTGGCGCGGTCGCCGGCGTCGAGGTGGCTTTCGGCATGGGCTTTGACGTAGGTGCCAATGCCGCCGAAGAACAATAGATCTACTTCGGCCGTCAGCAGGTGCCGGATCAGTTCGGCTGGGGTCAGATGGTCTTCGGCGATGGCGAAGGCCCGCTTCATCTCCGGGCTGATCGGCACCGATTTGGCCGATCGGTCGAAAACGCCGCCCCCGGGCGAGATCAAGGCGCGGTCGTAATCCGCCCAGCTCGACCGCTCCAGCCGGGACAGCCGCTCGCGCTCGGCAAAGCTGCGCGCCGCATCTGGGTCGGGATCGACGAAGATGTGCAGATGATTGAAGGCGCCGAGGAGGCGGATGTGGCGCGACTGCAGCATGCCGTTGCCGAACACGTCGCCCGACATGTCGCCAACACCGATGACGGTGAAATCGTTTGTCTGGATGTCGCGGCCGAACTCGCGGAAATGGCGCTTGATCAGCTCCCAGGCGCCGCGCGAGGTGATGCCCATCTCCTTGTGGTCATACCCTTTCGAGCCGCCCGAGGCGAAGGCGTCGCCAAGCCAGAAGCCGTATTCCTCGGCGATGCCGTTGGCGATATCGGAGAAGGTCGCGGTACCCTTGTCGGCGGCGACCACGAGGTAGGGATCGTCCTCGTCATGCCGCACAACCGCGGGGGGCGGCGCCACGGTATGCCGCTCGGGGCTCTGCGCGACGATGTTGTCGGTGAGGTCGAGGATGCCGCGGATCAGGATCTTGTAACACTCGACTCCCTCGGCCTGGAGGGCTTCGCGGTAATTCGGCGACCCCGGCGCGGGCGGGCGCTTCAACACAAAGCCACCCTTGGAGCCGACCGGAACAATGACCGCGTTCTTGACCGTCTGCGCCTTCATCAGCCCGAGGATCTCGGTGCGGAAATCCTCCCGTCGATCGGACCAGCGAATGCCGCCGCGGGCGACCTTGCCCGCGCGCATGTGCACGCCTTCGATTTGCGGGCTGTAGACGTAGATTTCGAACAGCGGGCGCGGCAATGGCAACAGATCGATCTGGCTGGAGGCGAGCTTCACCGCGAGCGCCGGCTTCGGCCCTCCATCCGGCAGGGGCTGGAAATAATTGGTGCGGACGGTCTTCAGGATCAGCGTCAGGTAGGCGCGAAGGATCCGGTCTTCGTCGAGGCTCTCGACGCCGTCGAGCGCGTGATCGATGGCCTGCACCTCGGCGATCGCGTCGAGCGAGCCGCCGCCCGCGCGCTCGGGATCGAAGCGGCTTTCGAACAGCTGGACCAGCCGGCGCGCGATCGGTGCGTGGCGCGCTAGCGTTTCCTCCATATAGCCCTGGCTGAAATTCACCCCGGCCTGGCGCAACACCTTGCCGAAAAGCCGGAGCACTACGATCTGCCGCGCCGACAACCCGGCGGCGACGACAAGGCGGTTGAAGCCGTCATTTTCGACCGTCCCATCCGACACGGCGAGCAGCGCCTCCTCAAAGCGGCGGCGCTGCACGGCGGACAGCGCCGACGGCACGGCGCCTGGCGCGATCGTGAATTCGTGCACCCAAACGGCTCTGCCGTCGACGCTGTCGAGGCGAAACGGCTCTTCGGCGATGATCCGCAGCCCGAGATTTTCGAGGATCGGCAGGATGTCGGACAGCACCACCGGCTGGTCCGGCCGATAGAGCCGCAAGCCGACGCCCTGGCCGTCCTCGGTGGGATGCAGCGAGGCTTCCATCGCCGAACCGGCCAGCACCGCCTCAACCCGGTCGAGATCGGCGAGCGCCTGGGCCGGCGTGGTACGCTCCTGGTAGCCGACCGGGAACGCCTGGAAGCGGCGCAGTCGAGCGCGTCCCTCGATCTCGCCGGATATCGCGGACGCGGCTTCCGCGACCTGGTCAAACCAGGTGCGGCCGGCCTCCGCGAGCCGTTGCTCGATAGCGCCCACATCGACCGCCGGCACCGCGCCGCGTGTCGTCGCGATCAGAAACTCGATCCGGGCCAGCACCGACTCGTCGAGATGGGTGGAGGCGTCGGCGAGGGTGCCGGCGAAGGCCTCCTCCAGGATCACGGCAAAGCTTTGCCGCAGCCGGCTGTCGTAGCGGTCGCGTGGCACATAGACGAGACAGGTGACGAAGCGCTCCAGCGGGTCGCGATGCACGAACAGCGCGATGCGCTGCCGCTCCTGCAGATTGAGGATGCTGATCGCCGTGTCGAACAGCGCGTCCTCGCCGATCTGGAACAAGAGGTCGCGCGGGAAGGTGTCGAGAATGTGTAAGAGCGCCTTGCCGTCATGGCTGTCGGGCGACAGGCCCGCGCGGGCTATCGTGCGCTGCACCTTTTGCCGCAGCAGCGGGATCGAGCGCGGGTTGCGGCTGTAGGCCACCGAGGTGAACAGCCCGGCGAAGAGCCGGATGCCGACAACCTCGCCGTCCGGCCCGAAGCGGCGGATGCCGATCGCGTCCATCAGCGCGTTGCGGTGGACGGTGGCGCGCCGGTCGGTCTTGGCGATGAAAAGCAGCTCGCGCCGCAGCAGAAAATCCTGGACGTCGCGCGGCAACGAGCCGAAATCCCGCAAGCCGCCAAACAGCCGGTGGCTCGCCTCGCGCAGAATGCCGAGCGGCGGCGTCGGCGGCTCGAACTCGCCGCCCCCGGCGAAGACGTACTCGCGAAAACCGAGATAGGTGAAGTTGTCGTCGTCGAGCCAGCGCAGGAAATCGATGCCCTCGGCAAGCTCGGCCGGGCGCAGCGGCGGCGGGTCCTCGCTCAATTCGCCGGCGATCGCCCGCAGCGTCTCGCGCATCGGCTGCCAGTCACCGACCGCAGCGCGGGCATCGGCGAGCACGGCTTCAAGTCTTGCCGCCAATCCAGCCAGCTCGGCCGGGTGGGGCTCGCGCGTGATTTCGATCTGCATCCAGGATTCGCGCAACCCCGCCGCATCCGGGGCGAGCGCAACGACCCTGCCGTCGCTGTCGCGCGCGACAGCGAGGATCGGGTGAATCACCAAGCGCACCTCGCGCCCGCCATCGTTGATTGCCGCGGTCACGGAATCGACCAGAAACGGCATGTCGTCGTTGACGATCTCGACGATCGTGTGCGGCGACGACCAGCCGTCGGTATCACGATCGGGGTTGTAGACCCGCACCTTCGCGGTCGCGTTCGGGCGGCGCTCGGCGAAGCGCCACAGCGCCAGCGCCGCGCCGAACAGATCGGCCCGGCTGCGCGCCGCAACATCGGCAGGCGGCACATGCTCGTAAAGTTCGGCGACGAACCGGCGCAGCAGATCGCGCTCGGCAATGTTAGAAACGGTCTCCGCCAACTCCTCGGCCGCGCGGACGCACTCCGTCTTGGTCACCTCGACTGCACTCGCCATGGCCCCCGTCCCGATGCCTCGCCATCCGTTCGGCCGCGCGGAGAGTCTGCCCGGCGAGGCGGCGGAGCAAGCCGTTTTGCTGCCTAATTCGCCTGGCGCTGTTCGGAAGCGGGCGATTCGCCGCTGGAAAAATCTTCGGTTTTTGGCAATGATGCAGCGCTGGCCGGTGCCGGACGAGGCAGATACCGGCCGGGTTGCATCTCGATAACCGTTGCACTTTCGGCCGTGAAGCGAATTTTCTCATTCCTGAATCGCAGCACCGTTTATTGGGTGCCGTTGGCGGTGTTGTTCGCCGTGGTCCTCGCCCATTTGGCGATCCCAAATGTTTTCGAGCGGCTGTCGTTGCTGGCGTTTGACAGCTATCAGCGCGCGGCGCCTCGCCCGGCTGCCACCGATCTGCCGATCCGGATTGTCGACATCGA
The DNA here is from genome assembly GCA_036008175.1 of Allostellaceae bacterium. Taxonomy (GTDB): domain Bacteria; phylum Pseudomonadota; class Alphaproteobacteria; order ATCC43930; family CGMCC-115725; genus DATARH01. The sequence continues at coordinate 69,941 of DASYOB010000106.1, read as the reverse complement.
CGACCGCAGCCTGAAAAAGATCGGCCAATGGCCGTGGTCGCGCAGCGTCATCGCTGAGCTCCTCGACAAGTTGCGCGAGGCGGGCGCATCCGTCGTCGTGTTCGACGTGATTTTTGCCGAACCCGACCGCACCTCGCCAAAGCTGTTGCTGCCGCTGCTGACCGATATGGGCGTGGATGGCGGCGAGGCAAAGCAGCTGCTGACGAAGATGACCGATCCGGACGAGCGTCTCGCCGAGGCGATCTCGAAGCTTCCGGTCGTGGTCGGCTTTGCCCTCGTCGCCGGCACCGGAACCGGAAACCCGGTTGCCAAGGCCGGTTTCTCTACGGCCGCCGCGGCCGGATCAAACCCGCTGGTGAATGTCAGGAGTTTCCCCGATTCGGTCGCGGCTTTGCCGGTGTTCCAGAAGCCGGCGGCCGGGAACGGCTTCGACAACGAGCTCCCGGACAACTGGGACAATGTCGTGCGTCACGTGCCGCTGTTGCTGCGTTTGGACGGCAAGCCGGTACCCTCGCTCGCGGCCGAGGCGTTGCGGCTCGGCACCGGGGCACACGGCTATATCGCGAAGGGCGCCGGGGCCAACGGGCAGGAAAGCTTTGGCGAGAATACCGGGCTCAATTCGGTCAAGATCGGTCCACTGGTCGTCCCAACCGACGGGGCCGGCACCGTCTGGATGCATTTCGCGCGTTCCGACCCGAACCTTTACATCTCGGCCGCCGATATCCTTTCCGGCAACTTCGATTCCGCCAAAATCGCCGACAATATCGTGCTGATCGGCGCGTCTTACGCCGGCCTCAACGACTTGCACGCCACCCCGGTCTCCAGCGACATGCCCGGGGTCGAGATCCAGGCGCAGCTGATCGAGCAGGTCCTGCAAGGGGATTTTCTCGCCCGGCCGGATTGGGTGATCGGCGCCGAGATCATGTTCGCGCTGTTGATCGGCGTTGTGCTGATCCTGGCGATACCGCGCGTCGGCGCCTTGCTGAGCGCCGCGGTTGGCGGGGTCGCGGTAATCGGCGCAGTTGCGGCGTCTTGGTTCGCCTTCCGTGATGCTCATTTGCTGATCGATCCGGTTTACCCGATCGCGGTGATCGGGGTCATCTACCTGCTGGGAACAATTCTCAGCTATCGTAGCACCGAGCAGCGCCAGCGCGAGATCCGCCAGGCGTTCTCGCGCTACATGTCGCCCCACATGGTTGAGACATTGGCGAAGCACCCGGAAAAGCTGGTGCTCGGCGGCGAGATCAAGCCGATCACGATAATGTTCTGCGACATTCGCGGCTTCACCACGCTGTCCGAGGGCTTGAGCGCGGCGGAACTGGCGCAGCTGATCAACAACTTCTTGACGCCGATGACCGAGATCATCATGGCCCACAAGGGGACCATCGATAAGTATATCGGCGATTGCATCATGGCGTTCTGGAACGCGCCGCTCGATGATCCCGATCATGCCAAGAACGCGGTCGCCGCGGCACTGGATATGCGAAAGAGGCTGATCGAACTCAACGACGGCTGGAGAGCGCAAGGCAAGCGCGAAATCCATATCGGCATCGGCATCAATACCGGCGAGTGCTGCGTCGGCAATTTCGGCTCGGAGCAGCGCTTCGACTATTCGCTGCTTGGCGACCCGGTGAACCTGTCCTCGCGCCTGGAGAGCCTTACCAAGCAGTATCATGTCGATTTCATCATCGGCGAAGACTCCGCCGAGCTGCTCGATGAACCCAACCTGATCGAGCTCGACCTCGTCGCGGTCAAGGGCAAGTCGCGAGCGGTGCGGATCTTCACGCTGCCGCCGCACCCGGTCGAAACCGAACAGTACCTCGCCCGCCACCAGGCGCTGCTAGCGGCCTACCGCAAGCGCGACTGGGAAGGGGCGCTGGCGCTCCTCGAAGACGATGTGCTCGCCGGCGAGCCCGATATGGCGCCGTTCTACGAGCTGTTCCGCGAGCGCATCGCGCAGCTGCAGATCGAATCGCTCCCCGAGGATTGGGACGGCGTCTACGTAGCGCACGAAAAATAGGCAATCCAAGGCTGCACGCACTCGCGTCTATCCACCCGGAAAATCAGCCGTTTTCCGCCCTCTGTGACATTTTGATGCAAATCAGATTGCATCCGCTTCATTATTCGTCAGCGATTTAGCATAATAATGCGGGGGAAGAAGCGGGGCGGCCCACTCGTTCTCGGGTCGCTGCGTTAGGTGAGAGGCACTTTGGCTGTGGGCGACCTCGTCGCCCGGGAGTCAGGGGAATGGATACATTGGAGTTCCAGGTTTGCCGGCAGGGGCGCGAATCGCGCTGGGTGGTCCGGCTCGGCAACGCCGTTTATGGCGCGTATCTCGATAGGGAGCAGGCCCTGCTCGATGCCGTAGAAGCGGCGCGCGACGCGCTGCAATGCGGCCACGAGGCCCAGGTCTGGTTGCGCGACAGCACCACGCCCGCCCGCATCTTCTGATTTTCCTAGGGCACGCTCCTTCGCGGCCGCAAGTCGGTGCGGTCACAGCGCGGCGAGCATATCCGCGCTGATCAACGCCACCCCACCCTCGCTGCGGTAGAACCGGCGGCCGTCAAGTTCCGGGTCTTCGCCGATGACGAGACCGTCCGGGATCCAGCAGCCGCGGTCGATGACAACCTTGGTGAGCCGTGCATAGCGGCCGACCTGCACCTCCGGCAACACCACCGCCTCCCGGGTCTGTGCATAGGAATTGACGCGCACGCTCGAAAATAACAGCGACCGCCCGACATGCGCGCCGGAAATGATGCATCCGCCCGAGACCATCGAGTCGACCGCGACGCCGCGCCGGTCGGGATCGTCAAACACGAACTTGGCCGGCGGCAGTTGCTGCTGATAGGTCCAGATCGGCCAATTCGGATCGTAGATGTCGAGCGAGGGCACCGGCATGACGAGATCGAGGTTGGCCGCCCAATAGGCGTCGATGGTGCCGACATCGCGCCAATAGGGCTCGGCCTCCGGCGTCGTCTTGACGCAACTGTCCTCAAAGCGGTGCGCCGCGGCCAGCCCCCGGCTGACGATGTGCGGGATCACATCCTTGCCGAAATCATGGCTCGATGTCGGATCTTCGTGATCGCGCTGCAGCTCGGAATAGAGAAAGTCGGCGGAGAAGGCATAGATGCCCATGCTCGCCAGCGCGCGGTCGGGTTTCCCGGCGAGGGCCGGCGGTGAGCTTGGCTTCTCCAGAAAATCGACGATCTTCATCGACTCGTCGACCGCCATGATGCCGAACTCGGACGCCTGCTCGATCGGCACCTCGACGCAGGCGACCATGCACTCGGCGCGCTTCGCCCGCATGTCGGCCAGCATGTTCGAGTAATCCATCTTGTAGATGTGATCGCCGGCCAGCACGACGAAGAACTCCGGCCGCGCCCCGCGCAGAATGTCGAAATTCTGAAACACCGCGTCGGCGGTGCCGCGGTACCAGGTCGCCTCGTCGAGCCGCTGCTGCGCCGGCAGGAGATCGAGAAACTCATTCATTTCCGGGCGCAGAAACGACCAGCCCATCTGCAAATGGCGCAACAGGCTATGCGCCTTGTACTGCGTCAGGACGGCGATCCGCCGGATGTTCGAATTGAGGCAGTTCGACAGCGCGAAATCGATGATGCGGAACTTGCCGCCAAAAAACACGGCGGGCTTGGCCCGGCGGTCGGTCAACTGCTTCAGCCGGCTACCGCGGCCGCCGGCGAGGACCAACGCGATCGCACGTCGCGCGAGGCGTTCCTGGATACGCGCCGACGAAAGCATGGCTCCTCCTCGAATGAACTCTTCGTTGCCGGATCAGGCCACGACGCTGGGCCGCGAGCGCCCAAGCATTCCCTCAATATCGGCCGCCGCCGCCGCGGCAGCCAGCGGCGCGAGCGCGACATCGCCGGCGACGCCGTGCCGATCGGGATCGGCGTCGATGCCGACGGCCCCAAGGGGCACATCTGGCAGCACATCGAAGATGGATTGGACGAAGGCCTCGACATATCCCGGCTGACGGAAAATCGAGACCTTCTTGCGCAGCCCCGAGGTACCCGGGCGTTGATCCGGGAACGGCCTGATGGGAACGTTCTTTACAGTCATCGGCCTCGGCGCCCGTGGATTATTGCGACACTATCGTAATCGCCGCAGCGCGGCGAGCGCGCCGCGGTCCGGCGAGCGGTTTACAGGATAAACCTGGACAGATCGGCGTTCTTGGCGAGCTCGCCCACCCGCTCGCGGACATACTCGGCATCGATGACGATGCTGGCACCGGCCGGCTGGTCCGAGGCGGTAAAGCTGACCTCCTCCAGCAGCCGTTCGAGGATCGTGTGCAAGCGGCGGGCGCCGATGTTCTCGACCGTGGCGTTGATCTGCTCGGCCAAGAGCGCGATCTCGTCGATCGCATCGGGGCGGAAATCGAGCTCCAAGCCTTCGGTCGCCAGCAGCGCACGATACTGCTTGATCAGGCTGGCCTCAGGTTCGGTCAGGATGCGCCGGAGATCGTCGCGGTCGAGCGCCTTCAGCTCGACCCGGATCGGCAGCCGACCCTGCAATTCGGGCAGGAGATCGGACGGTTTTGCCAGATGGAAGGCGCCTGAGGCGATGAACAGGATGTGGTCGGTCTTGACCGCGCCATGCTTGGTCGCGACCGTGGTGCCCTCGATCAGCGGCAACAGATCGCGCTGCACCCCCTCGCGGCTGACATCGGCGCCGATACCGCCGCCGGCGCGCTCGCTGCGCCCGCAGATCTTATCGATCTCGTCGAGGAAGACGATGCCGTTCTGCTCGACCGCGGCGATCGCCTCGCGCACGATCGTCTCCTGGTCGAGCAGCTTGTCGCTCTCTTCGCTCAGCAGCACCCGATAGCTGTCCGCGACGGTCATCCGTCTCGGCTTGGCGTGCGTGCCGAACGCCTTGCCGAAAATGTCGCCCAGATTGAGCATGCCCATCTGCGCACCCGGCATGCCCGGGATCTCAAAGGTCGGCAGGCTCGCCGCCGCGCTCTCCTGGACGGTGATCTCGATCTCGCGGTCGTCGAGCGCGCTCTCGCGCAGCATCTTGCGGAATTTCTGCCTGGTGTCGGGGCTGGCGTTGGTGCCGACCAGGGCATCGAGCACGCGGTCCTCGGCCGCCAGCTCGGCCTTGGCCACGACCTCCTTGCGCAGCCGCTCGCGCGTCATCGAGATCGCGACCTCGACAAGGTCGCGGGCGATCTGCTCGACATCGCGGCCGACATAGCCGACCTCGGTAAACTTGGTCGCCTCGACCTTCAGAAACGGCGCTTGGGCGAGCCGAGCGAGGCGGCGCGCGATCTCGGTCTTGCCGCAGCCGGTCGGACCGATCATCAGGATGTTCTTCGGCAGCACCTCTTCGCGCAGCTCCGCCGGCAGCTGCTGGCGGCGCCAGCGGTTGCGCAATGCGATCGCGACGGCGCGCTTGGCGTCGTCCTGACCGACGATGTAGCGGTCTAGCTCGGAGACGATCTCGCGCGGGCTGAACGAGGTCATGCCGCATACCTATTGTCATGGCCGGGCTTGACCCGGTGGCCGGGCATGGCGGCAGAGTGGGCGATGGCCGGACTCATTTGTTACAGGGACAGCTTTTCCAGCGTGATCTTGTCGTTCGTATAAACGCAGATCTGCGCGGCGATCGCCATCGCCCGCCGGGCTACCGTCTCGGCGTCGAGCCCGTCGATACCGATCAACGCCCGGGCCGCGGCGAGCGCGTAGCCACCGCCCGAGCCGATCCCGATGATGTCGTCCTCGGGTTCGAGCACGTCGCCGGTGCCGGAGAGGATCAGCGACACATGCTTGTCGGCGACCGCCATCATCGCCTCGAGCCGCCGAAGGTAGCGGTCGGTCCGCCAGTCCTTGGCCAATTCGACGCAGGCGCGGGTCAACTGCCCCGAATACTGCTCGAGCTTGGCTTCGAGCCGCTCGAACAGCGTGATCGCGTCGGCAGTCGCGCCGGCAAAACCGGCGATGACGCTGCCGTCGCCGAGCTTGCGGACTTTCTTGGCATTGGATTTGACGATGGTCTGGCCCATCGACACCTGACCGTCGCCGACGACGATAACCTCGCCGCCCTTGCGCAGCGAAAGGATCGTCGTGCCGTGCCAGGCGGCATTGTCGGGGGAACGCGCCATCTGCGGCAGATGTAAGGAAGGCGGCGTCCCGATCAAGCGCCCTTTGCCAAGCGCCGCCGAGCTGGGACCGCGGCCCTCTCGCCCGCGGTCCCTAACTTCAGTCTAATCCGTGCCGAGAGCGAGGCGCGGCGGCTTCTCGGTCTGATCCTCTTCGCCCAGATCCTCGATCGCGCGGCCGTGGGTTTCGACCCCGAGGAAGGCAAAAGCCCCCGCCACAAAAACCATGCCGATGGCGAGGAAAATGAAGGCCGGCAACACCGCCTCGGACGTCGCCTTCGGCGAGACGATGTTGTCGCTGCCGGCGATCAGCGCCAGCGCCAGCGGGCCCAAGACCTTGCCGACGCCGTTCGCCGCCTGGCCGAGACCGGAGGAGCGTGCGCCGAGCCTTACACCATATTGCTCGACGGTGTAGGGCGCGAGATTTGAGAAACCACCCTCGACAAAGAAGGCGGAAGCGGCGACCAGCACGATCATCAGCGGGAAGCCACCGATCAGGATGCTGTTGTAGAGGCCCGCCAGCAGCAGGCAGACCGCCGCCAGCAAGCCGAAGACCGTGCCCAGATGGCGCCGCCCGGTCATCGGCGCGATGATCGACAACAGGATCTTGCCGATCACGCCGCAGCTGGCGACGTAGATGAAATAGCCGGCGGCCTGGCCGACCGGCACGTTGAGCACCAGGGCGACGATCGTCGGGCCCCACAGGTAATAGCCGTAAGCGGCGGTCGAGGAGCCGCACCAGATGATCACGGTCTGCCAGAACAGCCGGCGGTTGGCATAAAGCTCCTTGAGGCTCGCGCCCGGCGGCGAGGCCGGCGGCGCCGTCGGGAGTGGCACCGATTGCAATGGCACGCCGAGATGCTTCGCCACTTCGGCCCGCGCTTCGGCAAAGCGCCCCTTGGCGGTCAGCCATCGCACCGATTCGGGCACGAAGGCCCACACCAAAAGCCCGAAGATCGCCGGCGCGATGCCGAGCATCGCGAGGCCTCGCCAGCCCAGCATCGCGAACAGCGTCGCCGAGGTGATCGAGGCGAGCAAGGTCCCGGCGCTGGCGAAGACGATGTAGAAGCTCGTCATGCCGGTGCGCCAGCGGGTCGGCGTCAGCTCGACGACGATCGTCAGACAGGGCGTGACGGCGGCGGCGAGGCCGAACCCGACCAGGATCCGCAGCGATGCCAGAAGCACCCAGGCGCCGGTCGGGAGTACGCCGATCAGGGCGGCGCTGATCGCGCATATAAGCGTGCCGGTGACGATCTGCAGCTTGCGCCCCAAGACGTCGGAAAGGCTGCCCCAGATCAGGGCGCCGAGAATCGCGCCGATGCCGCCGCCATAGAGGATCAGCCCCGACTGGCCATAGGTCAGCTGCCATTCCGGCCCGATCTTCGAGAGGATGAAGGCGATCAGAAAGAAATCGAAAAAGTCGAGCACCGTGATCGCCGACAGCAGACCAAAGCTGACCCAGTAGCGCCGGTTGAGCGGCGCGCCGTCGAACATCGCCAGAAGATCGTCGGAGCTTTGCCCGGCCATCGGCATTTCCTTCCCTACCCGGCGCCAGCCCAAAGCGGGCGGCATCCAATTTGCGTTTTGTTACCGACCCGACACGGATGTCGTGGTCGCTCAAGCCGGGCTAACTATCTGCCGGGCAACGCGGAAAGGCAATACCGGCAGGCGCGACCAAACGGCTCGTCAAATCCACATCGCCGGTGCGCTCGGCCCCCTCGGCGGTCAGCGTTTGACGAATACCGTGTCGCCCTCGACCCGCACCTCGTAGACCGGCACATCGGCTGAGACCGGGCCGTCGAGGAGCTTGCCGGTGCGGACATCGAACTGGGCGAAATGCAGCGGGCACTCGACGATGTGGCCGTCCAGCCGGCCGCGCGACAGCGGCGCGTTCCGGTGTCCGCACATGTCGCGCAGCGCGTAGAACTGGCCGTCGACATTGGCCAGCACGATGCGCTCACGATCGATGGCGACAAATTTCATCTCGCCCGATGCAAGATCGCCCACTTGAGCGACGGCAACAAAGCCGTTCGGGAGATTACTCATGAGGCAGGTCGTCGAGATTGCGTAGTCGCTCTGCTCCTCGCAATGACAACTACTGTGTCGTCATTGCGAGCGGAGCGAAGCAATCTCGACGGGCCGGTTTTCAGTTCAGTGCGAAGCCGAACATCTTGGCGGCGTTGCTCGAGGTGATCTTTTGCAGATCACCCTCGGGCACACCCTTGAACATGCGCTGGATGAATTGCTGCGAGCGCGGGAACGTCGCCTCGGCATGCGGGTAGTCGCTACCCCACAGCATGTTTTCGACGCCGATATAATCGCGCAGTTGCACGCCGATATCATCCTCCATGAATTCGACGAACATATTGCGCTTCCAGTAATCGCTCGGCATCAGCCCTTCGGCCGATTTCCAGCCTTTGGTGAAGACCGGCCGCTCGACATAGGTGAAGTCCATCTGCTTCAGCCAGTGCGGGATCCACGATGCCTCGTGCTCAACCGAGCCGAGCTTCAGACCCGGGAACTTGTCGAAGACGCCGGCGAACAGCATCGATCCCAAGGCATAGCGCACCCAAAAATCGGTGGTCGAGCGGCCGGCTCCGGTCATCTCGGTCACGTCCATCGTGAACTCGTTGCCCGGAACGCCGTAGCGCGGGGTGGCGATATGCATCAACAGCGGATGCTTCAATTCCTGCGCCGTCGCCCAGAGCTTGTCGTAGACCGGGCTCGAATAGGGCTTGCCCGGCTGCGGCGCGACCGGGATGAACGAGCCGACGAGGCCCATCTTGACGCAGCGCTCCAGCTCCTTGGCGGCCGCGTCGGGATCGTCGACATTGAGCATCGCGATGCCCTTCAGCCGATCGGGGTGCGGCTTGCAGAAATCGGCGATCCAGTCGTTGTAGACGCGGCAGATCTCGGTCAGAAGATCGCTGTCCGGGATGCGGTACCAGAAGAGGCCCTGGCTCGGCTGCAACACCGAGCCCCAGATGCCGTCCTCCTCGTTCTCGACCAGCATCGCATCGGCATTGTAGGCGCCCTTGCGGACATCCTCCCACAGGCCGAGGAAGTCGATCTGCGACGGGTCCTCGAAGCGCTGGCCGGCTTGCATCACCGCGCCCAGCGTGCCGACCTGCTGACCGTCCAGCATCCAGGCGTCGTATTCGCGACCGGCCGGGGTCTTGCGCCGCTCCATTTTGGGCGCCCGATTGCGGAACCGCGGCTCGATGCGATCGGTGTACATGTCCGGCGGCTCGACGATATGGGAGTCCGCCGAAATCAGCTTCCACTCTGCCATCGCTGACCTCCCTAAAGTTTCGGCCGGCGAGTGCCGGTCAGTCGTACAATCATAAACCGAAATCCGTCAGTCGCGCGAGTTATCTGAACGACGTTCAGCCTCGGCCGCGCCACGGTGCCGGATCAGTCGCCCTTCACGCGGCGACGCGACTGCCGCTACAATCGTATAGAGAGAATGGGCGCCGCGACGCGCCGCTATCCAACCAGATGACTCCGCGGGAGGGCCCAATGAAATTCCTGACTGATGAAGATCTGACCAAGCTGCTGCCGGCCGAAACGGCATCGTTTCCGTCGCCGGTGCCGACGCAGATCGTGTCGAGCGAGGAATATCTGCCGGTGCCGCAGACCAAACCGCAGCGCGAGGTCGAGGCACGGCTGAAAGCGATGAGCGACGAATTGGCGAGACGCCAGGGCCTGTCGCGCCGCCGCTTCTTTCAGACCGCGGCCGGCATGGCCGCCTCCTTCGTGGCGATGAACCAGGTGTTCGGGCATCTCTTCGATGCCAGCGTCGCCGAGGCGGCAACCCCGGATCTCGCCAACGAGCGCGCCGCCGGGCTCTCCGGCCAGTACGTCATCGACGGGCATACCCACTTTCTGCGCGACGACACTCGGCTCAACGGCTTTGTCGCGATGCGCAACGCGGTCGGCAAGACCGGCTGGAACAAGCAGCTGAGCGAGGAGGGCGAGCAGACCATCGACAACCTCAAATACGGCAATTACGTCAAAGAGGTCTACATGGACAGCGACACCAAGGTGGCGCTGCTGTCCAATTCGCCCTCCGAGGTGCCGGAAGACTGGTTCATCCCGCAGGAGCAGGTGTTCCAGACCCGCGAGCGGGTCAACAAAGAAGCGGGCAGCCGGCGCATGCTCGCGCATTTCACCTTCACCCCGGGCTGGCCGGGCTGGCTCGACAAGGTCGACGAGGCGGTCGAGCGCTTCAAGCCGGATTCGTGGAAGGGCTACACGGTCGGCGACAACACCCATAAGGACAAGGCGAACCATCCGTGGCACGCCGACGACGAAAAGCTGATGTACCCGTTCTACGAGAAGATCGCCAAGACGGGCATCAAGAACGTGTGCATCCACAAGGGCCTGTTCGCCCCCGGCGTCGAAAAGCAATTCCCCAATTTGCGCCCCTACGCCGATGTCAGCGATATCGGCAAGGCCGCCAAGGACTGGCCGCAGCTCAATTTCCTGGTCTACCACTCGGGCTACCGCTGGGTCGGCGGCAACCCGTCGGACGGCATGGCCGAGTTCGACCAGACCGGCCGCAGCTCGTGGACCAGCGACCTCGCGGACATCCCGGAGAAATACGGGGTCAACAATGTCTATGGCGATCTCGGCCAGCTGTTCGCCTGGACCGCTGTCGCCGAGCCGCGGCTTGCCGCGGCGCTGATGGGCACCCTGGTCAAGGGGCTCGGCCCCGAGCGCGTTCTGTGGGGCACGGACGCGGTATGGACCGGCGCGCCGCAATGGCAGATCGAAGGGCTGCGCCGGCTCGAAATCCCCGAGGACATGCAGAAGAAATACGGGTTCAAGCCGCTGGGTCCGGCGGACGGCACGCCGAAGACCGCGGTGTTCAGCGGCAATTCGGCGCGGCTCTATGGGCTGGAGCGGCACGCCGAGCTTTACCATCAGGATCGGTTTGCCGCGCTGAAGGCCGATTACGAGAAGAACGGCCCGGGGCGCAGCAACCTACGCTATGGATATGTGGCGAAGCCTGCCTGAGGCGGAGGAGAATGGCAGGGCGCCGTCGCGGCGCAGGGTCTTACGGTTCGGAATTTATGGAATAGGCGCGGCGATGGTGCGCGGCACCGAGCCGGCATCGGCGCAGGTGAAGGCGACGAAGCAGGAGGCCGATTACCAGCCCGGCCCAAAGAACGGGTTGAGTTGTGCGGTCTGCTCGCTGTTTCGGCCGCCGCAGGCCTGCGAGGCGGTGGCGGGCGATATCAATCCGCAGGGTTGGTGCAAGTTTTTCGACCTGCCGGACTGAAGCGGGTGCGGTTTTCGGCCACACGCCATCGGCGGTAGATTGGATCGGGCTTTGCAGCGCGACGCCGCTCTATTCTCGACAATCGGCGCGCAATCATCGGCAAATGGAGTAGGGAGGTATCCGGGATGACCGAGCGCGAGAACGGACGGAACGGCAAGGCGGAACCTGTCTCGACCGGCGGCGCGACCCGCCGGCGCGTGCTCGAAGCGGGCGCAGCCGCGCTCGGCGCGGCCGTCCTGTCGCCGATGCCGTGGCGCCACGCCTTCGCGCAGGCGAAGGCGTTCCGCATCGGCACCCTGCAGCCGCTGTCGGGCAATGCCGCCTCGGGCGGTAAGACGGCGCTCATCGGCATCCAGATGGCGGTCGACCGCATCAACAAATCCGGCGGCATCAACGGCCGGCCGGTCGAGTTGATAGTCGCCGACGACGAATCGAAGCCGGATGTCGGCCGCCGCAAGATCGAGAAGATGGTCGAGGAGGACAATATCGACGTTCATGTCGGCGGCTTCCTGTCGAACATCTGCCTCGCCTGCACGCCGGTGTTCGAGGAGAGCAAGATCGTCAACATGATCGGCGTCTGCCTCGACACGACGCTGACCACCAGCAAGTGCAGCCGCTACACCTTCCGGTCGTTCGACTACGCGCCGGCGCAGGCGGTCGCCTTCGCGCCCTATCTGGTCAACAAGCTCGGCAAGAAATGGCACCTGATCTATGCCGACTATGCCTGGGGACAGTCGACCCGCGACGCCTATGCCGACGAGATCAAGAAAGCGGGCGGCGAGGTGGTCGGCACCACCGGCATCCCGCTAAATACCGCCGATATGACCGCGTTCCTGTCGAAGATATCGGGCGATTTCGACGGCCTCTTCGGCATCATGTTCGGCAAGGACGGGATCACCGTCGGCAACCAGGCCTACGATCTGGGCCTGACCAAGAAATACAAATGGGCCGGCGATGGCGCCCTCGCCGAATCGACAAACCTCCCCGCGCTCGGCGAGAAGATCGAAGGGTTTGTCGGCATCAATCGCTACCTGCCGGTGTTCGATCCACCGCTCAATACCGAGGCACACAAGAAATTCTTCGACGATGCCGTCGTCCGCTTGAAGCAGATCGATCCCTCGGGACCACTGCCCGACCGTTACCTCCAGTCCAATTTCGAGGCGATGAACGCGGTGAAGCTCGCCATGCAGAAGTCAGGCTTCCAGGGCCGCGCTGATACACCGAAGCTGATCGAGGCCCTGGAAGGGCTGGAGATGAAGGAAGGCGACGACTTCCCGCAGGGCGACAAGGTCCTGCGCAAGGAAGACCATCAGGCATTCGTGCGCGAGTTCATCTTCGACATCAAGGACGGAAAGCCACACATCTTGGATATGATTCCGGAGGAAAAGACTATCGTTCCGCCCGCCTGCAAATTCGCCTGAGGCAGCATCTCCTGGGCAAATAGGTTGAACGAGACTGCCTGATTGGGCGCGCGTAGGTGATCGCAGAACCTTTGGCCGATACCGCCCCGGGCGTCGCCGCGCCGCGTGACCCTGTGGCGGCTCCGATTCTGCGCACCGAGGGGCTGACCGTCCGTTTCGGCGGGCTGACCGCGCTCGACCACGTCGATTTCGCCGTGGCACGAGGCGAGATCCGCGCCGTGATCGGCCCGAACGGCGCCGGCAAGAGCACCTTTTTCAATTGCCTGACCGGCGTGCGCCACCCCACCGCCGGACACATCCTGCTCAACGGCGAGGACATCACCGGGCTGCCGCCCAACCGCATCTCGCAAAAGGGCATCGCCCGCTCGTACCAGATCACCAACATCCTGCCGAACGCGAGCGTACTCGAAAACGTCCGCATCGCCGCGCAGTCGCGCCGGCACAGCTGGAACCTCGTCTCGCACCATCGGGCCCTTCGCGACATCATCGACAAAGCGCTGGCGGTGCTTGACCAGGTCGGCTTGCGCGGCAAGGCCGAGGAGCTCGCGGCCAACCTGTCGCACGGCGAGCAGCGCAATCTGGAGATCGGCATCGCGCTCGCCACCGAGCCGCAGCTGCTCTGCCTCGACGAGCCGACCGCCGGCATGAGCGCAACCGAGACCCGCGACACGATCGCCCTGGTGCGCCGCATCGCCGAGGGCCTGACGATCCTGATTGTCGAGCACGACATGGAGGTCGTCATGGAGCTGGCGCAGCGCATCACCGTGCTGCATTACGGCGCCATCCTGGCCGAGGGCACGCCGGCGGAAATCCAGCAGAATCCGCGTGTCCTGGAGGTCTACCTCAAGACATGAGCTTGCACGGCCCAACATTAAGCTGTCATTCCGGGACGCCGCGCAGCGGCGAACCCGGAATCCAGGAACACAGACCCGCCAAAGTAGGAAAAATCGTGTGTTCATGGATTCCGGGCCCGGCCCGTTGGGCCGTCCCGGAATGACCACTCAATCGACAACCTCAAATGGCGCCGCGCGTTCACCGCTGCTCAAGATCGAGGACATCCACACCTATTACGGCAAGAGCCACATTCTGCACGGCGTCTCGCTCGAGGTCGGGCATGCCGAGGTCGTCGGGCTCCTGGGCCGCAACGGCGTCGGCAAGAGCACCACGTTGAAGGCGATCGCCGGGCTGGTCCGTCCGAGCCAGGGCCAGATCCTGTTCGAGGGCAGGCCGGTCGCCGGCCTCGCCTCGCACCGGCTGGCGCGGCTCGGGATCGGCTATGTGCCCGAGGAGCGGCGGATCTTTCCGCTGCTGACCGTCGCGGAGAACCTGCGCACCGGGCTCGACCGTCACGGCGTCGGCACGGCGCGCCGGCAGGCGCTGCTCGACAAGGCCTTCGCCTATTTCCCGGTCCTGGCCGAGCGGCGCAGCCAGCATGGCGGCACGCTGTCCGGCGGCGAGCAGCAGATGCTGGCGATCGCGCGGGCGATGATGCTCGAGCCAAAGATCATTCTGTTGGACGAGCCGACCGAGGGGTTGATGCCGCGCATGGTCGGGCAGATCCGCGAGATCATCCTCGCGCTGCAACGGGAAGGCGTGGCGGTGCTGCTGGTCGAACAGAACGTGCCGCTGACGCTTGAGGCGGGGCAACGCATCTACATCATCGAGAAGGGCATGGTCCGCTACCATGCCCCCTCGGCCGAGTTGCGCGCCGACCATGCGCCGATCCACGAGTATATGGGAGTGTGAGCGTCGCGATGGAGCTGCTGCACAGGGTCAAAGCATTATCGTCACCCCCGCGAAAGCGGGGGTCCCGGGCAAGCGACGGGTTCTCGGGCCCTGGATTCCCGCTTACGCGGGAATGACGAAGAGAGGGTGAACGCGGCGATGGAGCTGCTGCACGCGATCCCGTTCGACGAGCTCTTGATCCAGACGATCAACGGCATCGTCACCGGCATGATCCTGGCGCTGGTGGCCTCGGGCCTGACCCTGATCTTCGGCATCATGGACGTCGTCAATTTCGCGCATGGCGAATTGTTCATGCTGGGCGCCTATGTCGGGGTCGTGACGCTGACCGCGACCGGCAGCTTCTGGCTCGCACTCGTCGCGGCCACATTGCTGATCGCATTGCTCGGCGCGGTGCTTCACCTGACGACGCTGCGGCCGCTCCTCGGCCGCGACCCGCTGACGACGATCCTGGCGACCTTCGGGATCTCCCTCGTCTTGCAGAACTACGCGCTGTGGCAGTTCGGGCCGGTCGCGCGCAAGATCGCCGAGCCGTTCACCGGCCACTTCAACCTGTTCTATATCGAATACCCCTGGTACCGGCTGCTGATCGCGCTGCTTTCGGCCGGCATCATCACCGCGCTGTGGCTGTTCCTGAAATTCGGCACTTACGGGATCTGGATCCGCGCCACGACGCAGGACCGGGTCATGGCGCAGGCGATGGGCATTCCGGTGCCCTGGGTGCTGACGGCGGTGTTCGCGATCGGCTCCGGCATGGCCGCGGCCAGCGGCGTCTTGTTCGGCCCGCTCGTCGGGGTCAACCACGCGATGGGGGTCGACTGGGTGTTGAAGGCGTTCATCGTCGTCGTGGTCGGCGGCATGGGCAATCTCGGCGGCTCGATCCTCGCCGCGATCTTCATCAGCCTCTTGGAAGCCTATGCCTCGCTCTGGGTCAGCCCGGCGCAGGCAGTCATCGTCTCGTTCGTGGTGCTGATCCTGACCCTGCTGTTCCGGCCGACCGGTCTCTTTGTGCCGACCCCGAAATGAGGAACCGCCATGCGGTCGTCTACTGGACCGGGTTCGCGGTCATTGTCGTGCTGCTGGCGATCGCCCCGCTGGTATTGCCGGAATTCTGGCGCCGGTTTCTGACCGAGATCCTGATCTGGGGCCTCTTGGCGATGTCGTCGGACATCCTGATCGGCTACACCGGACTCGTCTCGTTCGGCCATTCCGCCTTCTTCGGGCTCGGCATGTACGGCGCCGCCGCGGCCCTCATCTCGTTCAGGCCGCCGAGCTTGTGGCTGGCGCTGCCCTATGGGCTCGTCGCCGCGGCCGCCGTCGCCGCCTTTGTCGCCTATTTCTCGACCCGGCTGCGCGACATCTATTTCGCGATCACGACGCTGATTTTCTCGCAGATCTTCTATGTCGTGATCTTCACCTGGACGGAGCTTACCGGCGGCGAGAATGGGCTGACCTTCAGCCGGCCGCCGCTCGCGATCCCCGGCCTGTTCTCGGTGCCGTTCACGACCACGACCCTGCATTGGTTCGTGCTCGCCGTCGTCGTCATTTCCTACCTGATCCTGCGCCGCGTTACCCAGTCGCCCTTCGGCATGGTGCTGCAGTCGATCCGCGAGAACGAGGCGCGCACCCGGGCGATCGGCTATCCGACCGAGCGCTACAAGATCGTCGCAGTGATGCTGTCGGGGCTGTTCGCCGGCCTCGCCGGTGTGCTCTACGCCATCCAGAACCGCTTCGCCGCACCCGATTTCGTCTTCTTCCTGGTCTCGGGCGAGGTCGTCATCTTCAATGTGATCGGCGGCATCGGCACGCTGGTCGGGCCGATCGTCGGCGCCGCCTTTTATCTGCTGTTGCGCGAGGGCCTGTCGCGCTTTTTGACTGAGTTCTACCTGATCCCGGTCGGCATCATCTTCATCGCCATGGTGATCTTCATGCCGCAAGGACTCCTGGGTTTCGCCCGGCGCTGGCTCAACCGCTGATACGGCCTAGCTCATTGGCAAACGCGCCGCCGGGCCATATAATTTTCCATCGCCCAAAGCGCTGAGATCATCGCGGAGAACTACGATGGCGGACGGAACGTCAAAGATCGCGCCACCGGCCCCGGCGAAAGCCTTGACGCCGGCCGGCATCAACCATCTGGTGATCAATGTCCGCGACATCGAGGAGTCGCACAAATTCTGGACCGAGGTGCTCGGCTTCAAGGAGGTCGGCCGGTCGAGCCGCCGCGAGATGCGCTTCTACAGCGGCGACCACAGCGGCAGCGTGAACCACCACGACATCGCCCTCGTCGAAAACCCGAACCTGCCGAAGCCGCCCGATGACTGGCAGATGTTCGACATGCCGGTCGCGATCAACCACATCGCGATCACGATGCCGAACCGGGAGGCCTGGCTGACGCAACTTGCCTGGCTGCGCCACAAGGGCATCAAGTTCCACCGCCGGGTCAATCACGGCATGACCCACAGCCTCTATATCAGCGACCCGAACGGCTATGGGGTCGAAGTGCTGTACGAACTGCCGCGCGAGGTCTGGGGCGACAACATCCAGGGCGCGCTCGATTTCGCCGAGAACCTGCCGACCGAAGGCGAGGAAGCCTTCGTCGACGACACGCAATACCCGCGTTTCGGCACGGCCAGCGCTCCTGCCGCCAAGTAACCTTGCGCACCCGCGCAGCGGCGAGCCCCGAATTCGGTCGACTACGCCCTTGACGGCGGTCGTCGACCGCGCACCTCTCGCTGAGCTAGCAGGCCGTTAAGTCAGCCTTCCGGGTGGGGGGTCGGCCCTCTCTTTTCGTATTGCCGGTATTGCTCGGCCGCGCCCGCGGTGCCACCGTGCCGCTATACGAAATCAGCGCACAGCCAAACTGAAGCGGGGAGCGCCGAATGGACCTGATCCTGATCATCCTGATCATCGTGCTCTTGTTCGGCGGCGGTTTTGGATATCGGCGTTATGGCTACGGTGGCGGGATTGGGATCGGCGGCATCCTGCTGATCGTGCTGATCGTGTATTTGCTGTTCGGCCACGGGTAGAGGCCATCGACCCTCCGCGGACACGTGGCGAACTTTCCCCAGCCCTACTCCACACACCGGAAGGCGGACCGGCTGGACCGTTAGCCGGGATCTACCGGCGCCTCGCCGCTCCGTCGCTCCTCCCGGCTCGCAATTTCGGTTTCAAGCTGATCGATCATTTGGGCCAGCCGGGCGCTCGGCCGTTTCTCGCATCGCGCGCGGAGCCGCGCCATACTCTTTTCCAGCGAGCGCCGATCGCTCATCACGGTGTCGGGACCAAACATTTCGCGACGCTCCAAAACGCGCGACTACCCTGGCCCCGCAGGATCGAAACGCGGCGGTTAAGCTGCAGGTTCCGGAAAGCGTTAAAATGCTTCCGCTGGTGCCGACCCGCCAGCCAGCCCTGACCGCCTGTCGCGCCACCACACTTCGCTTTTCCGACAAAAAATTAACCATGTTGTGAGCCCCGTCACACGTAGCTGAGATCGCTCGGACTAGGATTGTCTGGCCCGGATCGGGGCGGACAACGGCGAGTGACGGGTCATGGAGTGGCTAATTGCTGGTGGAATTATCGGCTACGGGCTCTTGTTCGGCCTCGGACGCTGGATATTCGAGTTGGGTTACCGGCCGCTTCCTGCCGAAGCTCCAAAGCGAAGGCCGTACACGCGCGGAAGGCGATTTCATCTGTCGAGACGCGGACGCCCGGGACAAGCCCCCGCCAGGCGATTTTGAAAAGCCAACGCGGGCACGGCGCATCCGAGCGCCGAGGGCCGACTCAACCGAGAACAGCGATGCCTTGCACTTCCACGAGCATCTCTGGCCGAGCCAGGCCAGCGACCGTGATCAGCGCGCTGGCCGGGAAATTGTCGCCGAAGGTCTCGCAGCGCAGCTGGGTGAATCGGTCGCCGAGCCGCGGATCGGTGATGAACACCGTCATCGTCACCATGTCGGCGAGCTTGCCGCCCGCCTCTTCCAGCGTGCGGCCGAGCCGGGCGAACACCTCGCGCACCTGGCCGTCGAAATCGGCGGCGAGCGAGCGGCCCGCCGCATCCTCCGCCGCCACCTGTCCGGCGAGCCAAACGACGCGGCCGCCTTCGGTGGTGACCGCCTGCGAATAGCCGCGCGCCTGCGCTCCCTCGCGCTTCAGGTAGCTCCGCTTCGTTGCTTCGGGCATTTGCACCTCTCCTCTCGACTAATCGTCGGATCTTCTCTCCGGCTAAGCAGACCGGCAATCCCACAGCCGCGGCGTGCACCGCGGCGCCAGGATTACCTCGCTGCCCTCGCGGATACTTTGTACCGGGCGGCCGGGTGCGGCGTGGCGAGCCGGGCGCGACCAGGCCCGAACAGCTTCTCGCGCAAGGTGCCGGCGCGGTAGTCGGTCTTGTAGACGCCGCGGCGCTGCAGTTCCGGCACGATAAGCTCGACGAAATCCTCGAAGCTCTCCGGCGTCACCGCATAGGCGAGGTTGAAGCCGTCGACGCCAATTGCCTCCACCCACTGCACCAGGGCGTCGGCGATCTGTCCGGGCGCGCCGACCAGCAACGGTCCGCGGCCGCCGATCGCGACATGCTCGGCCAGTTCCCGCAGCGTCCAGACCCGGTTCGGGTCGTCCGAGGTGAACGAAGCGAGCGCGGAACGCATCGCCTCGGTCTCGATGTAGCGCAGCTCGTCCTCCGGGCGGTATTTGGCGAAATCGACCCCGGTCCAGCCCGAGAACAGCGCAAGCGCCGCGTCGTAATCGGCGTAGCGGCGGTATTCTTCGTGCTTGGCGCGCGCTTCCGCCTCGGTGCGGGCGGTAATGACGGTCATCAGCGTGAAGATCAGCAGGTCATCCGGGTCCCGGCCGTGCTTTGCGGCGCGGCGCCGCAGATCGGCGACCTGCGGCGCGACGACCTTTTGGCTCGGCCCGTTGATGAAGACGCATTCGGCATGTTTCGCAGCGAACTCGCGCCCGCTGCTCGATGCCCCGGCCTGGTACAGCACCGGGGTGCGCTGCGGCGACGGCTCGCAGAGATGGATAGCGTCGATCCGGTAGAACCGCCCCTCGTGGCGGATTCGGTGGATCTTCGCAGGATCGGCGAAGACACGGGCGGCGCGGTCGCGCCGCGCAGACCCGTCTTCCCAGCTGCCTTCCCACAGCCGGTAGACGATCTCCATGTATTCCTCGGCGATCTCGTAGCGCTCTTCATGCCGCGGCTGGGCAGCGAGGCCCATGCCGGCGGCGGCGCTGTCGAGATATCCGGTGACGATGTTCCAGCCGGCCCGCCCCTTGGTCAGATGGTCCAGGGTCGACATGCGACGGGCAAACGGATAGGGCGGCTCGTACGACAAGGTGCTGGTGACGCCGAAACCGAGGTGCTGCGTCACTTGCGCCATCGCCGGGATCAGCAGCACCGGGTCGTTGACCGGCACCTGCACCGCGTGCCGCAACGACGCATCGGGCGAGCCGCCATAGACATCGTAGATGCCGAGCACGTCGGCGAGGAAGATGCCGTCGAACTTGCCGCGCTCAAGCGTCTTGGCCAGGCCGGCCCAGTAGTCGAGATCGGTGTAGCTGGTCGAGCGGTCGCGCGGGTGCGCCCAGAGGCCAGGCGACTGATGCCCGACGCAGTTCATCTCGAAGGCGTTGAGCCGCATTTCCTTCATGGTCCGAGCATATACTTGTGGGCGCATCGGGGCATCAACGAGGGCCGGTATCCTTGGCCTCGGATCGGTGGGATGCTATCTCGCGAAGCAATCGAACAAAGACGGGGAACGACGGGATGCGGTTTCTTAGGGTAGCGGCGCTGTTGGCGCTCGCGCCGATAGCGAGCCCATCGGCACGCGCCGCGGAACCGTACCATCTGCGCATCGGCTGGGTGGTGCCGGCCGATCTGGGAACCCTGATGTTCATAAAGCCGGGCCTCGCTGTGCACGCCGGCACGAGCTACATCCCCGAACTGGTGCATTTCGAGGGCACCTCGACAATGATGACCGCGGTCGCCACCGGCGATCTCGACACCGCCTCTCTTGCCTATTCGACCTTTGCCCTCGGCATCGAGAATGCCGGGATGAGCGATCTCCGGATCATCGCCGACGAATTCCAGGACGGCGTTCCCGGCTACCATACCAACCCCTTCATGGTCCGCAACGACAGCCCGATCCACAGCGTCGAGGATTTGAGGGGCAAGGTGCTCGCCACAAACCAGACGGGTAGCGCCGCCGACATCGCGCTGCGCGCGATGCTGGCAAAGCATAATCTTCAGGACAAGCGCGACGTCACCATCATTGAGGTCCGTTTCGCCGACCAGAAGGCGATGCTGGAGGCCGGCAAGGTTGACCTGATCCCGGCAGTGGTGCCGTTCGGCTTCGATCCCGAGCTGCGTCGCTTCGCCCGCACGCTGTTCACCCAGAAGGAGGCGGTCGGCTGTACCCAGATGGTCATGCGGGTCGCGCGCGCCGGCTTTCTGGACAAGCACCGGGAGGTGATGCTCGATTTCATGGAGGATTACTTGCGGGCGCTCCGCTACCTCCGTGATCCGGCGCATCACGAGGAGGCGGTCGCGCTGCTGGCGCAGGCAACAAAGCGGCCGCCCGAGTTCTATCGCGACTGGGCCTTTACCAAGGACGATTACTACCGCGACCCGAAAGCGTTGCCGAACCTCGAAGCGTTGCAGGCCAATCTCGACCTGCAGCATCAGCTCGGCTATCTGCGCGCGCCGCTCAATGTCACGGAATACGCCGATCTAAGCGTCACCTGGGAAGCCGAGCGCCGGCTCTCAGCGGAAGCCGGCCGATAGGCGGCTTCATCATCCGGTGGTGACTGCACCGCAGACCATCAGATCCGATAGCGCTCGTTGTAGCGCTTCAGAAAGGCGCGAACCCGTTCGGTGCGCGGCGAGAACAGGATCTGCTCGGGCTTGCCTTCTTCAGCGATGACGCCCCCGTCCATGAACACGATGCGGTCGGCAATATCGCGGGCAAAACTCATCTCATGGGTCACGACAACCATCGTCATGCCCGCCCGGGCAAGCTGCTGCATCGCGGCGAGCACTTCGCCGACCAGTTCGGGGTCCAGGGCCGATGTCACCTCGTCGAACAGCATGATCTTGGGGTCCATCGCCAGCGCGCGGGCGATCGCGACCCGCTGCTGCTGACCGCCGGACAGCCGCACCGGATATTCCGCCTCCTTATCCGAGAGGCCGATCATCGCGAGGAGCTCGCGCGCTCTCGCCTCGGCCTGCGCCCGCGCGATCCCTTTCACCCGAATGGGTGCGGCGGTGATGTTGTGCAGCACGCTCATATGCGGGAACAGATTGTAGCTCTGAAACACGATGCCGATTTTGGCGCGCGCGGCCACGATGTCGCGCTCGAGCATCCGGATGCGCTGACCGCCGGCATCGAGCCGGTAGCCGATCGGCTCGCCGTCGACGGTAACGATGCCGCGCTCGTATTCCTCGAGCAGGTTGATGCAGCGCAGGAGCGTCGTCTTGCCCGAGCCGCTCGGGCCGATGACGACGACGACTTCGCCCGGCTGCACCGACAGCGACACTTTGCGCAACACCGTGTGCTCGCCGAACCGCTTGGTGACGCCGGCGATCTCCAGCATCGGGCGGAGGCGGGTCTCCGGCGCCTCAATGGCCAAGGATTGCGCGTCGCTCAAGGTGTCTTCCATAGAGGGCCAGAGCATAGCAGATGCAGAAATAGATCGCCGCGGCGCCGATGAAGATCTGGAACGGCGCGAGCGTGCGTTCGACGACCTCGCGGCTCGCCATCGTCAGCTCCCACAGGCCGACGATCGAGACCAGCGAGGTCGCCTTAACCAGGCTGATGCAGAGGCTGACAAAAGGCGGCGCGGCGAGACGTAGCGCCTGCGGCAGGACAACGACCTGCAGCATCAGGCTGCGCGTCATGCCGAGACTGCGCGCCGCATCCCACTGCGCTGCTGGCAATGACAGGATGCCGGCGCGAAACACCTCGCTCATGAATGCGGCGTAATAGAGCGCGATGACCAGCACCACCGCCCAGAACGGCGGCAGGTCGATACCGGTCAACGGCAGCAGGTAGTAGGCAAAGGTCAGCAGCACCAGCAGCGGGATTCCGCGCACCAGGAACAAATAACCGACGACGGCAGCACGCATCAGGCGCCTGCCGAACACCTGCGCCAGCGCCAGCACGAGACCGAAAACCGTCGCCGGAACGACGGCGACGCCGGCCATCAACAAGGTCATCCCGGCGCCGCGCAACAGGTACCAGAAGCTGTGGTAGAGCGGGTTGAAGCTGCTCATTGGGCGAACGCCAGCCAGCGCTCGGTCATCCGTCCAAAGCAGCTGGTGACCGAGGTCAGCGCGAGATAAATCAGCGCCGCGCCGAGGAATACGTCGTAAGTGTTGGCCGAGGTCTCGACCCAGATCTCGCTGATCTTCATGACCTCCATCACCGCGATCGCCGCGACCTGCGAGGTATCCTTGATGATGCTGATGCTCTGATTGGTCAGCGGCGGAATGATGCGGGCGACGACCTGCGGCAGGATCACGGTGGTGTAGAGCGTCCAGCGGCCCATTCCGAGGGCGCGCCCGGCCTCAAACTGGCGGGTGCTGACCGATTGCAGTCCGCCGCGGTAGATCTCGGCGACGTAGCCGCCTTTTTGCGCGCACAGGGCGACGAGACCGGACGCGAAACCGGACAGCGGGATACCGGCCATCGAGAGACCGAAATAGACCAGATACAGCTGGATCAGCAGCGGCGTGTTACGGACGATCTGGATGTAGCCGCCGGAGATCCAGCCGAGCGGCCCGCGCGTCCCCTGTGCGAGCGCGACAAGGAGACCCCAGACGAGGCAGATCGCCATCGTCAGCACGGCGAGCTCGACGGTGATTTTGGCGCCTTCGAGCAGCGCCGGGATCAGCCGCGCGATAAAGTTCAGGTCGAACGGCACCTCAAAACTTATTGTAGTCGTAGAAGCGCTGTGGCGGCGGGTCCTTCTTCAGCCACTTCCGGTACCACTCGACATATTTCTCGTACCGCGAGCCGGAGCGGAGCTCGCCGACCCAGGTATCGAGAAACAGCCACCATTTGAAATCGCCAGGCTTCAGAAAGATCGAGTCCTGCGACACATAGGCGAACGGCGTGCCGCTCGTGTCGAGCCGCATCAGATCCTGGTTCTCGGCCTCGTAGTAATCGGCGATCGGCTTGTCGATCGCAAACGCCTGGGCGCGCCCGGTCTTGACCGCCAGAAACAGCGCCGAGGGCGAGTCGAGCAGCAGCTGCGTGACATTGGGCAGCACCGCTTTCGCGCGAGCGATCGCCGGCGGAACGTTGAGGATCGCATAGGTGAATTTCGGGTCGTTCAGCTCCTGCACCGTCTTTATGCCGGCGTCCTTGCGCGCGATGATGCTGCCGCCGGTGTCGAGGTAGGGGCGGGTGAAGGCGATGCGCACCGCCCGATCGGGGAAAATCGTCGTCGAGCACAGTCCGAAATCGACCTTGCCCGAGAGCGCCGCCGGGAAGCGGCCGTCCGACTGCACGACGACGAACTCGACCTTGTCCGGGTCGCCGAGCAGATCCTTGGCGATCTCGTGCGCCATGTCGATCTCAAAGCCGACCAGCTTGCCGGCGTCGTCGACATAAGCCAGCGGCGGCGAGGTGCTGTAGGTCGCGACGATCAGCTTGTCGCGCTTCAGGACGGTGTCGAGCAGCGATTCTTGGGCCAGCGCCGGCACCGCCAGGCACGCCAGCCAAAAGCCGAGCAGCAACCGCTTATACATCCGGCCCTCCCCCCGATCGACCGCGGGCCCGCGCTATGCATCGCCCGTGCCGACGATCCTAATCGATCGGCGGCCCCTGTCATCGCGATTGCTTCGTCCCCGTGCTCCGCGCAAGGGGCGGCCGAGCGAGTCAGCCGCCTTCGAGCTTCGGGATGAAGAAGATTTCGCTGCCTTCGGGGATCGGCTGGAAATAGCCGACCTCGTGAATCTCGCCGTCGATCGCGACGGTGGTTTCCTCCTCCAGATGCTCGCCGAGCCCTGGAAAGAGCTGATCCATCGCCTTGATGACGCCGCGCAGGTTCTTGGCTTCGATCTCGAACTCGCGCCGGCCGCCGGTATAGCGGCGGCTGAACCCGGCGGTGAAGGTGACCCGCGCGGTCATCAGCGGCTCCCGCTCAGTCGGCGGCTGCCCCCGCGTCGAGCGCGGCGCGCACCTTCGGCGGCGACATCGGCAACTCGGTCAGCCGCCGGTGGATCGCGCTGTCGATCGCGTTGGCGATCGCCGCCATCGGCGGGCAGATGTTGACCTCGCCCACGCCCTTGGCGCCGTAGGGATGCGCCGGGTTCGGCACCTCAACGAGGATCGGCTCGATCATCGGCAGGTCCGAGGCCACCGGGCAGCGGTAATCGAGGAAGCCTGCATTATCGAGGCGCCCCTTCGCGTCGTAGATGTACTCCTCGTTGAGCGCCCAGCCGATCCCCTGCACGACGCCGCCCTGGATCTGTCCCTCGACATAGGAGGGATGAATCGCGGTGCCGACATCCTGCGCCGCGACAAAGCGCAGGATCGTCACCTTGCCGGTCTCGGGATCGACCTCGACATCGCAGAACTGGGTCGAGAAGCCGGGGGCCATGCCGCCGGCATTGACCGAGGCGGCATAGGTCAGCGGGCCGCCGGTCAGCGCCGCCTTCGCGGCGATCTCGCGCAAGGTCATCGGCTTGAAGTCGCCGACGTTGCTGCTCGCGGGCTTGGCTTGGCCGTCCTCCCAGACGACGCCCTCGGGATCGACATCCCAGATCATCGCGGCGCGGCGGCGCAGATCCTCGATCCCCCCCTTGCAGGCGTTGACCACCGCCATGCCGGTCGCGAAGGTGACGCGCGAGCCGCCGGTCACATGGGTGTAGCCGACCGAGGCCGTGTCGGCGACGATCGCGCGCACCTGGCTGTAATCGACGCCAAACGTCTCGGCCGCCATCAGCGCCATCGAGGCACGCGAGCCGCCGATATCCGGGCTCCCGGTCGCGACTAGGACCGTGCCGTCGGCATTGATCTGCACGGTTGCGCTCGACTCGCCGCCGCCATTGAACCAGTAGCCGGACGCGACGCCGCGACCCTGGTTCGGGCCCAGCGGCTTCTTGTAGTCGGGATGGTTGATGATCGCCTCGAGGGTCTCGACATACCCGGCGTGGGCGTGCTTCGGCCCGTACACGGTCTGGGTGCCGATCCGAGCCGCGTTCTTCAACCGCAGCTCGGCCGGGTCCATGCCGATCTTCTTGGCCAGCATGTCGATGAGGCTCTCGACCCCGAAGGCGGAGATCGGCGATCCCGGCGCGCGGTACGCGGCGGATTTCGGCCGGTTGCAGACAACATCGTAGCCGACCGAGTGCACGTTCGCGATGTCGTAGGGCGCGAACGAGCACATGCAGCAATTCATGACGGGCGAGCCGGGAAAGGCGCCGGCCTGAAGCTTGAAGACGCCTTCGGCGGCGGTGATCTTGCCGTCCTTGGTAACGCCCATCTTGACCCGCATCGAGCCGCCCGAGGTCGGCCCGGTGGCCTTGAACACTTCGTCGCGGTTCATCACGACCTTGACCGGACGGCCGGTCATCTTCGACAACATCGTCGCGACCGGCTCGAGATAAACGACGGTCTTGCCGCCGAACCCGCCGCCGATCTCGGCCGGGGTCACGCGCAGGTCGCCGACCCGCATCCCGCAGATCTGCGCGGTCAGCGAGCGAACGACGAAATGCCCCTGGCTGGAGGCCCAGATCTCGCCCTGCCCGTCCGCATCGACCCGGGCGATGGTGGCATGCGGCTCGATATAGGCCTGATGCACCGGCGCCGTCTTGAATTCCTTCTCAATGATGACGTCGGCCTCAGCCCAGCCCGCGTCCATGTCGCCGATCTTGAATTCGACCCGCTTCGAGATGTTGGACGGCTTGGTCGGCGCCGGCTCGACGCCGCGCGTAATCATGTCCTCGAAGACCAGCGGCGCGTCGGGCTGCATCGCCTCGTCGACATCGATCACGTGCGGCAGCACCTCGTAATCGACGTGGATCAGCGCAATCGCTTCCTCGGCGGTCGCGGCATCGATCGCGGCGACCGCGGCGACGGCATGGCCCTCGTAGAGCGCCTTCTCGCGCGCCATCACGTTACGGGTCACGTGCCAGAAATTCACCGCGACCCGCTCGGGCCCGACATATTCGAACTTCTGCTCGGGAAAGTCTTTTGCGGTCAGAACCGCCTTGACCCCGGGCAGCGCTGCCGCCTTCGAGGTATCGATCGAGCGGATGCGCGCATGGGCATGCGGCGAGCGCAGGATCTTGCCGACCAGCATGCCGGGCATCGCCAGATCCGCGCCGTACATCGCCCGTCCGGTGACCTTCGGCACCCCATCCGGACGGATCGGCCGTGTTCCAACCCATTTGAACCGCCCAACGACATCGTTCACGGCTGCTCTCCCTCAAATTCCAATGACGGCTGACTGGCCTATAACGTTGCGCGGAGCGCGCGGAAACACAAGCCCTTAGCGGCTCTCGAACCCGTGCGGCTGGCGCAACCCCGCAGCTCACGGGATGCAAGGCGATCAGCGTTCACCATCATGGCAAAAATGTGCCATGATGGTGGCATCACGCGTGCGAGATCAGGATACCCTTCTCTTGGACAAGGACAGGAATTTTCGCCAACGGCGCCGGCGCGGCTTCGACGATCATGATTTCGAGCCGCCGCCCCGCGATTTCGGCACCGCCCCCCGCTTCAGCAGGCCACGCTTCGAGGAACCCTCGGGACCGCCGGTTCAGGCAACCGTTAAATGGTTCAAATCGGAGAAAGGCTTCGGCTTCGTCGAGCTGGCTGACGGGACGGGCGACGCCTTTTTGCATGCGACCGTGCTCGGGCGAATGGGCGCGACATCCGTCAACCCAGGCGATACGCTTGAGGTGCGGGTCGCGCCCGGGCAGCGCGGGCCGCAAATCACCGAGGTCATCAGCGTCGATACCAGCACCGGGCAGGCGGCGCGACCGCCGCGACCGGCGTTCCGACAGGAACGCGGGCCCTTGGAGCCGACCAGCCAGGAGACCGGCACGGTCAAATGGTACAACGCGACCAAGGGCTTCGGCTTCATCGTCCGGGATGGCGGCGGCAAGGACGTGTTCGTGCATGCCTCGGCGCTGCAGCGGGCCGGGCTGGCCGACCTCGCCGAGGGCCAGCGCGTCATCGTCGATATCGCCGAGGGCCACAAGGGGCCGGAAGCGACCGGCATTCGGCTGGGCTAACGGTTAAGGTCCCTCCCGCAGCGCGGGAGAGGGCCTGAGAGCAACAGCAGGCGGCGGGGTGCCCGCACGCTGTCATTGCTGTGTGCTGGACACGGGTTCGGTTGACACTTCGGGCCCGGTTCGCCGATGGTGCCGGCCCGCTATCCGGACAGCTTCGGGGCTGAACCGAATGACCGACTCCGATCTTGCCGCGACAATCGATGCCGCCTGGGAAGCCCGCGAGACGATCTCGCCGGCGACCAAGGGCGCCTGGCGCGAGGCGGTCGACGCCGCGCTCGACGGACTCGACGAGGGCAAGCTGCGCGTCGCCGAACCGAGCGATCGCGGCTGGCAGGTGCATCAATGGCTGAAGAAGGCGGTGCTGCTGTCCTTCCGCCTCAATGACATGGTCGAGATCCCGGGCGGCCCGGTCGATCCCGAGCGCGGCGCCGCCAAATGGTGGGACAAGGTGCCCTCAAAATTCGCCGGCTGGTCGTCGAACCGCTTTCGCGACGCCGGCTTCCGCGCCGTGCCCGGCGCGATCGTGCGGCGCTCGGCCTACATCGCGCCGAAAGTCGTGTTGATGCCGAGCTTTGTCAATGTCGGCGCCTATGTCGGCGGCGGCACGATGGTCGATACCTGGGCGACGGTCGGCTCCTGCGCCCAGATCGGCAAGAACTGCCATTTGTCGGGCGGGGTCGGCATCGGCGGCGTGCTCGAACCGCTGCAGGCGGAGCCGGTCATCGTCGAGGACGATTGCTTTATCGGCGCGCGCAGCGAAGTCGTCGAAGGGGTCATCGTCGAGAAGGGCTGCGTCCTGGCGATGGGCACCTTCATCAGCTCGACGACGAAGATCGTCAACCGCGCCACCGGCGAGATCCATCTGGGGCGGGTGCCGGCCTATTCGGTGGTCGTACCGGGCTCGCTTCCCGGCAAGCCATTGCCCGACGGCGGCCCCGGGCCCAGCCTTTATTGCGCGGTCATCGTCAAGCAGGTCGACGCCCAGACCCGCGCCAAGACCTCGATCAACGAGCTGCTGCGCGAATGAGCGAGCTGGCGCCGAATGCCGCCCCGATCGACCCGATCGCGCTCGCCGCCGAGCTGATCCGTCGGCCGAGCGTCACGCCAAAGGACGAGGGCGCGCTCAGCATCGTCGCGGCACGACTCGAGCAGCTTGGGTTCGCCTGCCATCCGCTGACCTTCGCCGAGGAAGGTCCTAACGGTGAGAAGACCGAGCCGATCGCGAACCTGTACGCGCGTTGGGGCAAGGGACGGCCGAATTTGTGTTTTGCCGGCCATACCGATGTGGTTCCGACCGGTGCCGCCGATGCCTGGTCGTTCGAGCCGTTCGCCGCCACCATAAAAGACGGCGCGCTGTGCGGGCGCGGCGCGGTCGACATGAAGGGCGCGATTGCCGCCTTCATCGCCGCCGCCGAGCGGTTTCTCGCCACGCGCGGAGCCGGCTTTACCGGCTCGATCAGCCTGTTGATTACCGGCGACGAAGAGGGCGTGGCGGTCAACGGCACCAAAAAGGTGCTGGAATGGCTGCGCCAGCGCGGCGAAACGCTCGACGCCTGCGTCGTCGGCGAGCCGACCTCGGCGCAAGTGCTCGGCGACATGATCAAGATCGGCCGGCGCGGCAGCATGACCGGGCGGCTCACCGTCGAGGGGGTGCAGGGTCATGTCGCCTACCCGCACCTCGCCGACAACGCCGCGCACCGGCTCGTCCAGCTGCTCGGGGCATTGACCGCCGAGCCGCTCGACGGCGGCACCGAGCATTTCCAGGCCTCGGGACTTCAGGTCACAACCATCGACATCGGCAACCCGGCGACGAACGTGATCCCTGGCAGCGCCCGCGCCACCTTCAACATCCGCTTCAACGACCGGTGGACCAGCGACAAGCTGAAGGCCTGGGTCACCGAGCGGCTGACCGGAGTTGACGGCAAGTATCGGCTAGATTGGGAAGTCAGCGGCGAAAGCTTCCTGGTGCCGCCCGGGGTGGTCAGCGAATGCCTCAGCGCTGCGATCGGCGCGGTCACCGGTCGCGCCCCAGAGCTCAGCACCACCGGCGGCACTTCCGACGCGCGCTTCATCCACGCGCATTGCCCGGTCGCCGAATTCGGCCTCGTCGGGCAGACCATGCACAAGATCGACGAGCGGGTCGAGATCGACGACATCACCAACCTGACCGCGATCTACGAAGCCTTTCTCGACCGCTTTTTCGCCGGCAGTGCTCAGTAGTGGTGTCATTGCGAGCGAAGCGAAGCAATCTCGCGCCAACTTATCCTCACCTCAGCGAGATTGCTTCGTCGCGTTCGCTCCTCGCAATGACACCCCTTCCAGAGCGGTAGAATGACCGTTTCGGCCTGGACCGAAACCCAGCTGGCGATCGGCGGCGCCTTGAAGCTGGCGCGCGGCGACGCCCGCGGGCTCGGTTTTTTCGACGCCTCGCTCGACGGCTTCTGGCGCTCGTTCCGCGCCGCGCTGATCTGCTATCCGCTATACCTGATCCTCCTGGCCTTTCGTGTGACCGAGCCGCAATGGGCCGCCTCGGGGATCGGCACCATCGTCGCGGTCGAGACCATCGCCTATGTGATCTCGTGGACCGCCTTTCCGCTCTTAGTACTGCCGCTCTGCCGCGGCCTTGGCCGCGAGAACCGCTTCTTCGCGTTAATGGTCGCCTACAATTGGTGCCAGATACCGCAAACGGTGCTGTTCTTGATCGTCGGGCTCGACATCGCAACCGGCATCCTGTCGGGAACGGCGGCGGACATTGCCGGGCTCGCCGCCGCGATCGCCGTCATGGTCTACGAGTGGTACATCGCCCGAGTGGCGCTGGCGATCCCGGGGGTGCAGGCAATCCTCGTCGTGCTGATCGATCTGGTGCTCGGCACCGCGCTGAGCCGGGTCGCCGAGAGTCTCTATTAATATAGGCTCGGCCGTTCGTAGCCGACCGCGACGAGGGTGAGCCCTTGCGCCGGCGCGGTCGGGCCGCCGGCGCGACGGTCGCGGGCGAGGAGCGCGCGGGCGACATCCTCGGGCCGCCAATGCCCGAGACCGACCAGCTTCAAGGTGCCGGCCATGTTGCGGACCTGGTGGTGCAGGAACGAGCGCGCCCGCGCCTCGATCTGGATCTCCTCGCCGGACCGGCTCACCTCCAGCGCGTCGAGCGTCTTCACCGGCGATTTCGCTTGGCACAGCGAATCCCGAAAGGTCGTGAAATCGTGATGGCCAATGAGATGACGTGCGCCTTCCGCCATCGCCGCGGCATCGAGCGGCGGCGCGACATGCCAGACCAGGCCGCGCTCCAATGCCGACGGCGCCCGCCGGTTGAGGATGCGGTAGCGGTAATGGCGCATCCTCGCCGACAGCCGCGCGTCGAAGCCGGGCGGCGCCGGTTCGGCCGACAGAACGCTGATCGCATGCGGGCGCAGGTGATGATTGACGGCGCCGCGGATGGTTTCGGGATCCGCCTCGCGCGCGAGATCGACATGCGCGACCTGCGCCAGCGCATGCACCCCGGCATCGGTGCGCCCGGCGCCGAACACGGTCAGCGCCTCGCCGCAAAACCGCTGCAACGCGGTTTCCAGCGCCTCCTGAATCGACAGCCCGTTCGCCTGCCGCTGCCAGCCGACAAAGCCGGTGCCGTCGTATTCGATCGTCAGCTTGTAGCGGGGCACGGCAATACGGTCCCGGGTGGCAGCGCAAAGCCGCGCAGAAAGTCGGCAACGTCGAGCGCGGCGCGGCCGGGGCGCTGCAACCGTAGCGGGCGCAGCAACCCCTCGCCGCAGGCAATCGACAGCCGCCCGTCGAGCACGGCGCCCGGTGGGGCATCGGTAGTTTGCGCCTCGGCTTCGGCCCACAGCACGCGGATGCGTTCCTCGCGCGCGAAAAAGAACGCGCCTGGCCACGGGTCGAAGGCGCGCACCTGGCGTTCGAGCTGTGCGGCCGGCTGGCGCCAATCGAGCTCTGCCTCCTCGCGCCGCAGCTTGCTGGCGTAGGTGACGCCTTCCGTCGGTTGCGGGCGAGCGGTGAGCCGGCCGGCGGCGACCCCGTCGAGGCCTTCGATCACCAGCCTTCCGCCGAGTCCGGCGAGCTGTTCGGTCAGTTCGCCGGCGGTCGTCTTCGGGCCGATCGGGATCGCCTCCTGCAGCAGGATCGGCCCGGTGTCGAGCCCCTCGTCCATCTGCATGATCGTGATGCCGGTCTCGCGATCGCCGGCGAGGATCGCCCGCTGGATCGGCGCCGCGCCGCGCCAGCGCGGCAGCAGCGACGCGTGGACATTGAGGCAGCCGAGCCGCGGCGCGTCGAGGATCGGCTTTGGCAGGATTAGGCCATAAGCCGCAACGATTGCGGCATCGGCGCCGAGCGCGGCGAACGCGGCCTGCGCCTCGGCATTGCGCAGGCTCGCCGGGCAGCGCACCGGCAGTCCGTGCGATTCCGCGAGCGCCTGCACCGGCGACGGCTGCAGCCGGTGCCCGCGCCCGGCCGGACGCGGCGGCTGGGTATAAACGGCGGCGATGCGATGCCCGGCCGCGATCAGCGCGGCGAGGGTCGTCGCGGCAAATTCCGGCGTCCCCATGAAAACCAGCGACAGCGGCGCGGTCATACCCAGTCCTGGGCGAGATTGCTTCGCTTCGCTCGCAATGACGGCACCTGTCTTGTCATTGCGAGGAGCGCCGGGCGCGACGAAGCAATCTCGACGGGTTAAGCCGGCTGGAGCGCGCGGCTGCGTTTGCTCTTGGCGAGCTTCCTCAAGATCATGCCGCGCTTCAGCGTCGAGATGTGATCGACAAACAACACGCCGTCGAGATGGTCGATCTCGTGCTGCAGGCAGGTCGCGAGCAGGCCCTTGGCCTCGATCTCGCGGATCTCGTTCTCATGGTCGAGATAGCGCAGCCGGATCGCCGCCGGTCGCTCGACATCGGCGTAGTGCTCGGGCAAGGACAGGCAGCCCTCGTTCGCCGTCATCATCTCTTCGGAGCGCCACAGGATCTCGGGGTTGGCGATGCGCAGCGGCTGCGGCTTCTCGCCCTCGCGCGCGACATCGATAACGAGAACGCGCTCAGCCACCCCGACCTGCGGCGCGGCGAGGCCGATGCCGATCGCGTGGTACATCGTCTCGACCATGTCGTCCATCAGCCGGCGCACCTTGGCGTCGACCTCGGCGACCGGCTTCGCCTTGATTTTGAGCCGCGGATCGGGCGCGGTAATGATCGGTAGGAGTGCCATGACGGGCTAGGTAAGCGGCGGCGCTTCGGCCGTCAATGTTCCGGCTGTGTCGTCATTGCGAGGAGCGTAGCGACAAAGCAATCTCGGTGGAAAGGGGGTAAATCGGCACGAGATTGCTTCGCTTTGCTCGCAATGACGCGCAAGAGAATCACCCCGCCGCGTCGCGAACCCGGGCGAGATCGTCGAGATCGTCGATCCGGGTCATGCACAAGACGTCGTCGAAGCCGACATCGCGGATCCACTGCAATGTCTTCCGCGCCGCCGCCTCGTCGCCGGTTAGCATCACCGATGCCTTGCCGCCGAGCGGCATGTCCTCGGCGTTGCCCTTCAGGTCGACGATGACATTGGACAGGATGGCCCGCTTCCCGCCGGCGCCGCGGTAGAACTTGATGCCGGCTTCCAGCTCTTCCGGCTTCGGATAAAGCCCCGAGGCGATCCAGCCGGCGCACTGCTCGGCCGAATAGACGATCCAGCGCTTGTTGCGCCAGGCGCCGAGCAATACCGCCGGGCCGCCCTCGGTGCCGGGCCACGGGGTCAGCTTCCCGCCGTCCAGCTTCTCGCCGCGCCAGGCCCGGCGCATCGTGTCGAGCGCCGGCATCAGCGTCTTGAACCGCGCTTCGTAATCGGCGCCGACCAGGTCGAAATCCGCCTGCGTCGAGCCGCAGCCGATTCCGAGCATCAGCCGGTCGCCGGTCAAGGCGTGCAATGCCTGGATGCGGTGCGCCAGCTCGACCGGGTGCCGCACCGGCACCTGCAACACGCAGGTGCCGATCTCGATCTTGTGCGTCACCGCGGCGGTGACGCTCATCAATACGATCGGGTCCAAGGTCGGGCGGCCGCGGCCGAACGAGTCGGTGACCCAGAGGCCGGCGAAGCCGCGCTCCTCGACCCCCCGCGCGAAACCGGCGAAGCGGTCGAGCGTGCGCCCGGTCTCCCCCGGCGCCGGGCGCATCACATTGACGACATGCACTCTCATTCAACGGGTCTCCCTAGGTGCAGCGGATCCGTATTCCGCCGCAGCAAAATCCGTTTGACAAATCCGGATGGCGACGTTACACTTCGCAACCCCACCCACTATAGGTTATGATGCCCGAGGTGTGCAATGAGCGCGCCCCGGAGCCTTTCCGGACATTCCCTAGAGGGAGATGTTCTGGTGCGTCTTGTCTATGTCGATGAAGCGGGTATCGGGAATCCGAAGGAAGAACCGATTCTGACGGTCGGGGCTGTAATCGTTCATGCCGACAAGCAACTCGTTGCTGTAGAGCGAGCCTTAGACAAGCTAGTTAAGAGACACATTCCTGAGGTGCATTGGCCCACTTTTGTTTTTCATGCCACGCACTTGTTCAATTGGGGTGGGGCCGTCTTCACCAAAAACAATCCCGACTGGCCGCTATCGCGTAGGCTAGAGATCGCGGACGAAATAGCTGCAATTTCGCACAGATATGGGCTTTGCCTCGCAATCGGAATTTGCGAGCGCGCAAAATTTCCCTCAGATCCGGCTATTCGCGCGAACTTGACTAAAGAAGGAGAAATAATTGCCGCGCATGCTGTAACATTTAGTGCATGCGCTATGAAGGTTGATCTTTGGATGCGTCAGAATGCTCCTACTGAGATTTGTATGATGATTGTTGAAGATAATCACCGTATGCGCTCTCATTTGCGATTTGCGCAGAACTATCTGCAAAGCCCTCTCCATGATGATGAACAATCAAGATATTTTCCGCTTAAGAAAATCAAGGAAGACCCACTGTTTCAACCAAAAAGGCCGTCTAGCGTTTTGCAGCTAGCGGATTTCTGGACTTACATCGGAAAGAGGATCGCCATGAACCCTAGCGATGATCGCTGGCACCGCTTTTACGAGCCGATGAAGCCCCACGTTTGGGAGCCTTTCCAGCAAGGGTTACCTTCTTGAACGCGCGGTCAAACTCTGCCTTGGAACCATCAGCTCCGACTTCGCGGGCGAGTTCGATGAACCGCTTTGATTGCTCGGGGTCGTCCGGAGGCGGATAGGGTTTTCGCGGCATGGCTAGATACACTCCTGAGTACGTCGCACTAGGTATGCCGGACTGGCGTTCGCGCAAGAACTCTATTTCATCTTGCCTTCGATCAGACCCATTAAATGTGAGATGGAGACTAATTTCGTTTTTAGCTCGGAAACCTCCGCCGCCATCGCAGCAATTTGGCGGCCTTGCGCGTCTATCTTGCGCGATAGGTCTGCTGCTAGATCTCCTACGTTTTCCGATTCGAGAGCTCCGATCGGCAGTCCGCAACTCGCGCATCGAATCACCGCCAGAGTATGCGTCGCGCCCTCAATATCCTCCTCGTGAAGCTCGAAACGCGTACTCCCGCACGAACAAGTCGGTTGAGCCATGAAATTCGCTCCTGAGTTGGTTGGCACCTATCAGGATAGCGAAGGCGGGGGCGGGCGTCATTGCCCGCCCCTGTCGAATGGCAGCTTTAGCTGGCGCGGATCGCCCGGCAGCTCGGGACCGCGCCAGTGGCGCTTACGATGCCGCTCAGCTCGCCCGCGAACCTTTTCACCTTGCGCGACTAGTCGTTTCGTAAGTGAGCCGCCGACCTTTTGCGCCTTTGACGGCGAGCGCCGCGCGTTGCACATCGTCAACGCCTTGGTTCTCTCGGTTGCTGTAGCGGAAATCGAACTCCGCCAGATACCGATGCAGATGGGCCTCGGAAATGTGCTGATAGGTGCCATACACGCCGCGCTTGAGGATCGAAAAGAAGCCTTCGATGGTGTTAGTGTGTACGTCGCCCCGCACGTATTCGTCGGCGCTGTGCTTAACGGTGCCGTGCGAGGCGAAATTCCAGCCGATCCCGGTAAAGGCGCGAGCTTCATCGGTCATGAAATGGCTCTTGCGATCCGCATGCACGGCGAGGACAGATCGCAGCTTGTCGGCTTCGACGTTCGGCATGTGGAAGGACCGGGCGCTGCCATCGCGCTCGACCAAGGCAAAAACCGGGTTCATGTGCCCCGCGCCAGGGCGGACCTTAGTTCCGGGTTTCCGGCCTACGTAAGTCCAATCGGCTTCAAGGGTCATGCCCGCGCCGCCCATCGGCGGTT
Source organism: Allostellaceae bacterium (assembly GCA_036008175.1). Lineage (GTDB taxonomy): Bacteria > Pseudomonadota > Alphaproteobacteria > ATCC43930 > CGMCC-115725 > DATARH01. The sequence continues at coordinate 33,839 of DASYOB010000106.1, read as the reverse complement.
GGAACAGGTCATCGTCACGCTTCATGATTTCCCGGATGCGATGGGTCAGGAACCACGCGGTTTTCATGCTGCAATTGAAGGCGCGCTGGATCTGCCGGGTGCTCATTCCCTTCTTGCTCGCGGAGATCAGTTGGATCGCCTGCAACCAAAGATGCAGCGGGAAATGGCTGTCCTCAAAAATCGAGCCGACACGCACGGTAAAGGTCTTGCGGCAGGCGTAGCACTTGCGAAGGCCGGCACGGCTCGACTTGCCTTGAAGCCTGCCGATCCTGTCCGCGTCCACGTTACCGCAATGCGGGCAAACCGGGCCGTTCGGCCAAAGCTCCGCCTCTACATAAGCAAATGCCGCGTCCTCGTTGTGGAAGTGGGGAGCGGAAAGAATGGATTGGGACATGGCTCGAAACTCCTTATGTCCCAAACACTACCCCTAGCCATTGGGGTTGTCAAGTGTAACGTCGCCATCCGGATCGATGTGGTACAAAACAGGAACGATAGGCAATCCGGATCGATTCGGGCGAAGCTCGACCGGCCTGCATTTTCCCTGCAGATGCAGGCGGAACAGCTAGGGCGCGGCTCACTGGGGCGCGAGGAAGCGCTCGGCGAGCCGGGCGAAGAAGCTGACCCCGATCGGCAGCGCGTCGTCGTTGAAGTCGTAGCGGGCGTTGTGCAGCGTGCAGCCGCCCTCGCCCGGGCCGTTGCCGATCCACACCATGGCGCCCGGCACCGCCTGCAGCATGTAGGAGAAATCCTCGCCGCCGAGCGAGGGCGCGACATTGCGGTCGACCCGGTCCTCGCCGCAGATCTCGGCCGCGACATCGGCGGCAAACGCGGCCTCGTCGGCGTGATTGACGGTCGGCGGATAGCCGCGCCGGTATTCGCACTCGGCCGAGGCGCCGAAAAGCGCCGCGGTGCCGCGCGCGACCTCGCCCATGCGGCGCTCCAGGAGCTCGCGCACCTCCGGACGGAAGCTGCGCACGGTGCCGCCGATCTGCAATTCGTCCGGAATCACATTGTAGGCCGAGCCGCCGCGCATAAAGCCGATGCTGATCACCGACGACTCGACCGGATCGACATTGCGCGACGGGATCGTCTGCAAGGCCATAACGATCTGCGCCCCGATCACAAACGGGTCGGTGCCGAGATGCGGGTGCGCGGCATGGCCGCCCCGCGCCTTGATGCGAATGTCGAAGCGGTCGGAGGCGGCGAGCAGCGAGCCCACGCGGGTCGCCATATTGCCGATCGGGATGCCCGGCTTGTTGTGCATCGCGAACACGGCGTCGCACGGGAATTTTTCGAACAGCCCCTCCTGCACCATGACCCGTCCGCCGCCATAGCCTTCCTCGCCAGGCTGGAAGATGAAATGCACGGTGCCCTCGAAATTGCGCGTCCTGGCGAGATAGCGCGCGGCGCCGAGCAGCATCGTCGTATGCCCGTCATGGCCGCAGGCGTGCATCTGGCCGTCATGCTGCGAGCGATGCGGAAACGTGTTCAGCTCCTGCATCGGCAGGCAGTCCATATCCGCGCGCAAGCCGATCGCGCGCAGCGAGTTGCCGCGCCGGATGGTGCCGACGACCCCGGTCGTGGCCATGCCGCGATGCACCTCGCAGCCGTACTCGGCGAGCTTTTGAGCGACGAGCTCGCTGGTACGCTCTTCGGTGAAACCCAGCTCGGGATGCGCGTGGATGTCGCGGCGAACCTCGGTCAGCTCGTCGAGGTCATCGACGATCTCGGGAACGATCGGCATGAGCGGCTCCGCAATCGGCGCACGGCCCGGGGTTACAGGTCTTACTTACGGATGCGCCTCAATCAGCACGAACCATAGCGATTCGGCGGTGCAAAAGTCACGCCGCCGATTGCGCATCGATTGCGACATCAAAAAAGCCGGGAGGATGGAGCCTCGCCGGCTTTTTTAGGTCACGGCCTGCGCGGCCTCAGTGCCTCTCTAGCGAAAAAATTTCATCTTTTATACGGAGTTTCTGACGCTTCAGATCGTAGATCGTCTCCTGGTTCGGAAGGGGACGATGGGTTTCTTCATCGAGGGCGCGTTCGAGCATGGCGTGCTTTTCTTTGAGCGCCTCGATACGATCCTGCAGCGGCATAAGCGTCCCTCCTGCTAGACGGTAACGGAGGCCGATGGTAACGCCGGATCGGCCGGCCGGCCAAGGGGTCTATTCCTTACAATCGAGATAGGATGGGCGGCCGGATTTTACAGGGGTTTTGTAACGTGACCGTAACGCATGGGGAGCGGCGGCAATGCGACAGGGCCCTGCGCGCCCCCGTCTGATCGTCGGAATCAGCGGCGCCTCGGGGGTGATCTATGGCGCCCGGCTGCTGGAACTGTTGCGCCCGCTGCCGGTCGAGACCCATCTCGTGATGAGCCGGTCGGCGGAGATGACGCTCGCCCTCGAAACCGAGCTGAAGCCGGCCGATCTGCGCGCCCGCGCCGATGTCGTGCACGCGATCGGCGACCTCGCCGCATCGATCTCCTCGGGCTCGTTCCCGACCATCGGCATGATCATCGCGCCGTGCTCGATCCGCAGCATGGCCGAGATCGCTACCGGGGCGACGACGACGCTGTTGACCCGCGCCGCCGACGTCGTGCTGAAGGAGCGCCGCCGCCTGGTGCTGTTGGTCCGGGAGACGCCGCTCCATACCGGGCATCTGCGGACCATGACGGCGCTGTCCGAGATGGGGGCGGTGATCGCCCCGCCGGTGCCGGCCTTTTACGCCAAGCCGCAGAGCCTCGAAGAAATGATCGACCACACCCTCGGCCGTGCCCTCGACCTGTTCGGGCTGGAAACCGGCACGGTGCGGCGTTGGGGCGAATCGGCGGAACAGAACTTGCCGAGGGTGCCCGCCAAGCCGCGCGGCGGCTGAAGCTTCAATTGCAGCGCGTGAGCGAGGCGAGCGCATCCCGTAACAGCGCCGCTTCGGCTGATCGGTCCTCGTCGCCGAGATAGAGCGCCAGATTGGCTTCCGCCGCCACGAGCTGGGCATCGGGCTGAACCGGGCCGGCATCCACACGCAGCGATGCCGCGAGGCGCTGCTGCACCCGCCGCTCGGCGGCGAGTTCAAGCATCAGCACCCGCCGGCGCATCTCCTGCAGATCCGGATCGCGATCGTCCTTGAGCTGTCGGCGCAACCCGCGCAGCGGCTCGACGATTGGGCGGCGCAAATCGATGCTCGCCGCCTCGGCCGCCGCCAAATCGGCCGCTGCAAGACGAAAGCCCCGCACCGCGCCGACCCACAGCGCGAACAGCATCAGATTGACATCGCGGCCGCTTCGGTCCTGCAATGCGAGCAGTGCCGGGGCCGCCCCGGGCCGCGCGTAAAGCGCCAGCGAGAAACGCCAGAACGCCTCGCCGGTGTCGGCCATTCGCCCGCCGCGCTTCGACTGCCGCATTTTCGCCATTCGGTGAAGTCGCCGCGAAATTGTGCTACATTCAGGCATCGCGGCGCGCATTTCGACGCCGCAAACCCCGCTAGTATGCGCCGAGAAGCGCGCCCTCGCGATGGACCTCGACATCGAAGCCTTGAAGGCCAAGCTCGCCGCTCTGAAAACCGAACACCGCGACCTCGATGACGTGATCGCGCGTGTCGTCGAGCGCGGCCCCTTCGATCAGCTGCAGCTGCAACGGCTCAAAAAACGCAAGCTGATGCTGAAAGACCAGATTTCGAAGATCGAGAGCGAGCTGTTGCCGGATATCATCGCGTAAATTGCCGCGATCGGAACCGGCTTCCCGCCGTGAAAGGAGCGACATGACCGAGGCCGCCTGCGCCGTCGGCATTATCATGGGCAGTCAGTCCGACTGGGAGACGATGCAGCATGCCGCGCATGCGCTCGACCGGCTCGGCATCGCCTATGAGAAGCGCATCGTCTCGGCGCACCGCACTCCCGACCGGCTTTACGAATACGCCCGCACTGCCCAGGCGCGCGGCCTCAAAATCATCATCGCCGGCGCCGGCGGCGCTGCGCACCTGCCTGGCATGACCGCGGCGCTGACGCCACTTCCGGTGCTCGGCGTGCCAGTGGAAAGCCGTACCCTGCGCGGCGTCGACAGCCTCCTGTCGATCGTGCAGATGCCGGCCGGCGTGCCGGTCGCGACCTTCGCCATCGGCCAGGCCGGCGCCACCAACGCCGCGCTGTTCGCCGCGGCTATCCTCGGGCTCGGCGACAGCGCCGCGGCCGCCGCGCTCGAGACCTGGCGGCGGGGGCAGACCGACGCCGTCGCGGAGCGTCCGGACAGCCGATGATTCTGCCGCCGGGCGGCACGATCGGTATTCTCGGGGGCGGCCAGCTCGGCCGCATGACCGCGATGGCCGCATCCCGGCTCGGCTACCGCACGCATGTCTTTGCCAGCGAGCCGGATGCCCCGGCGGCGCAGGTCTCTGCCGCCGCGACGATCGCACCCTACGGCGACGCTGCGGCGGTCGCGCGCTTTGTCGCCGCGGTCGATGTCGCGACCTTCGAGTTCGAGAACATCCCGGTCGGGCTCGTACGCCGGGTCGCGGCCAAGCGGCCGGTGCTGCCGCGCCCGGAGATACTGGAGATCACCCAGGACCGGCTGCGCGAGAAGGATTTTCTGCGCTCAATCGGCATCGGCACGACCGAATACCGCGCGATTGGCGACCCGGTTGCTCTCGCCGCCGCCATGCGAGAGCTCGGCTGCCCGGCCGTGCTGAAGACCGTGCGCCTCGGCTACGACGGCAAGGGGCAGGTTCTGCTTGCCCCGGAGACCAGCCCGGAAGAGGCCTGGCACCGAATGGGGGGCACTGTCGGCATCCTCGAGGGCTTTGTCGATTTCCGCTGCGAGATCTCGGTCATCGTCGCCCGCGCCGGCGACGGCAACTGGGCGGCCTACCCGGCGGTCGAGAACCGGCACGTCAACCACATCCTCGACACCACGATCGCGCCGGCGCGCCTGCCACCCGAGACCACGGCGGAGGCAGAACGGATCGCCCGGCACATCGCCGAGCGGCTCGACCTTGTCGGTGTTCTCGCAGTGGAGATGTTCGTGACCAAATCGGGCGCGCTGCTCGTCAACGAGCTGGCGCCGCGCCCGCATAATTCAGGCCACTGGACGATCGACGCCTGTGTCACCAGCCAGTTCGAGCAGCTGGTGCGCGCCATCTGCGGCCTGCCGCTTGGCTCGACCGAGCGACACGCCGATGCCGTCATGACCAATTTGATCGGCAAGGATGTCGCGGGGTGGCGCGAGGCGCTCGACGACCCGCACGCCAAATTGCACCTTTACGGAAAGAGCAAGGTCCGCCCTGGCCGCAAGATGGGCCACATCACCCGCCTGCTCCCATTGAGCCGCGAATAGCTAGCGCGTGGAGCGCAGCACGCGCAGCGGGTTGGGCAGTCGCTCGATAGCGGCCTCGATGCGCTCGCGCAGGCCGGTCAGGCGGTGCAGATCGGCGAGCCGGCGGTCGATGAAATTCTGCGTCTCGATGCAATCGGGTGAGCGGTCGTCGAGCCAGTAGAGCGTCGCCGCGGCCTGGATGCCGGCGAGGGTCGCGCGCTTTGTGTAGAAGCTGAAATCGGTCGAGCTGTCTCCAACCCCCCACCAGATCCGGTCAACCGTGTCGTGGAGAAGACGGAGCCCCAATAGCGCATTCTGCGGCATCGACAGCACCGAAAGCGCGCGCCGCACCGCCTCGCGCCAGGGCAGCAGCACCTCGAAGCGCAGTTTGAGCGCGAGCGCCACCCGGCGCGACAGGCTGACGGGCTCCACCGTTGCGGCCTCCAGCCGCTCGATCATCTGCCGATCCGCCCAGCGGCTGAAGGCGGCGATCATGTCTGGCGCGCCGCGCGGGAACAGCCCCTCGGCCTCACCGGCCGGGATACCGGTGCGCCGCGCCGCCGCCCGCAGGGCGTGGCGCGACCAGCCGTCGAACGCGACATCGGGCAGCATCGCTTCGATCAGCCGGTCGCGCTCGCGATCTGCAAACGGGCTTCTCATGGTGCCTCCTCGCCCGCGATAAACGCCGCGAGATCGACTGGGTTGCGCTGCAGCTCCTCGACAAAGCACAAGAGGCGCAAATCGGTTATCCGCTGCGGGTAGAGAATCCCGTCCAGGTGGTCGCATTCGTGCTGCACGACCCGGGCATGAAACCCCGCCGCCTCGCGCTCGATCGGGCGGCCGGCGAGATCAAGCCCCCTGTACCGGATGCGCAGGTCGCGCGGGACGACGCCCCGCATCCCCGGTACCGACAGGCAGCCTTCCCAGCCGAACGCGCGCTCGGAGCCGATCGGCTCGATGACCGGATTGATCAGCACGGTCAAATCCTGCTCCGTGTCGCCGGGCAGATCGGTCAGTCGTTCGGCGTCGACGCGGAACACGACGATGCGATACGGCATGTGCACCTGCGGCGCGGCGATGCCGGTGCCGCCGGCGTCCTCCATCGTCTCGATCATGTCCGCGACGAGGCGGCGGACCCAGGGCGCGGTTGGGTCCTCGACCGTACCGGCCCGAGCGCGCAACACCGGATGCCCCATGCGGGCGATCTTCAACAAAGCCATGCCGTCTATATGTGGCACCGCCGAGCGGCGGTAAAGCGGCGGGGTAGTGGGTCAGCTTGATTGTAACCGCCTCGCGCGCCTCCAACGACAAAGCGCGACGATAGTCCAGATTGTCTCGACGACACCAAAAGGCCATGCGCCTTGAAGGAAGCCGTAGACCGAGCCCATCGCACACGCGCCGGCGAATGCCAGAATGAACAAGTGGCTCCGATTTTCCAGCGCATAGCAGACCAGCATCGCGGTTACGGCGAACAGCCCGAAGGCCGTTAGTCCATCCAAGATATTTGCCCAACCAGCCGGTCGCCGTTTCGCAAAACGGGGAGCTTCCCAATCCTCGATAATCCGGACCATGTCCGTCAACGACCACGGCATGTCAGTCACGCCTGCCGCCATCGCTGACGTCACCCGCACCTGACCCACCTACCACCAGGGCAGCCGCAGGGCTGGCTTCACAGAAGCGCTCGGAGGTGTTAGGTATTGAAAGGCGGCTGCCGCGGCGGCCCGATCTGTTATGCGCTCAGTCGAAGGAGAGCAGCGCCCGTGCAAGTCCTCGTTCGCGACAACAACGTCGATCAGGCTCTCAGAGCCTTGAAAAAGAAAATGCAGCGCGAAGGGGTATTCCGGGAAATGAAGCTGAGGCGCAACTACGAAAAACCCTCCGAGCGGCGCGCCCGCGAGAAGGCCGAGGCCGTGCGCCGCTATCGCAAGCTTCTGCGCAAGCGGATGGAGCGCGAGGGCTACTGACCGGCCCTCCCCGACGCGACGTTCCGAACCGCGGCCTCTCGGCCGCGGTTTTTCGTTGGAGGGCATGGATCTACCGTCGCACGGTCGCGTACGACGCGCTAACATCGCGTCAAATCGGGCGTACGCGCCGGGACAGGAACGGGAGGACGCCGTGGCGATCGGGCTCCGCAACCCCTGGTGGGTGGTCGTCGGCGCCGTCATCGGGCTGTTCGTCTGCAACGGCCCTGTCCTGACCTTCACCTTTGGCGTGTTCCTGAAACCGATCATGGCCGATATGGGATGGCAGCGCGGCACCGCCTCGTTCGCGATGGCGTTGGGCGGCGTCGCCAGCTCGCTCCTGGTCCCGGTTCTCGGCTGGATGATGGACCGGTGGAGCATCCGTCGGGTGGCCCTACCGGGTCTCGTCGTCTACGCGGCACTAATGGGTCTGCTGGGCCTCAGCCCGCATTCGCTGTTGTGGTTCACGATCCTGTTTGCGCTGGCCGAGGGGGCGAGCGCAATCCAGACACCGATCGGCTATGCCAAGGCAATCGCGGCATGGTTCGACCGCCGGCGCGGATTGGCGCTCGGCATCGCGATGTCGGGGATTGGGCTCGGCGGGTTCGTGATGCCGCAGCTGGCCGACGCGTTGATCCAGCGCGGCGGTTGGCGCGGCGCTTATGCGAGCCTCGGCCTGTTGACGCTGGTCATCGCGTTTCCGGCGGTCGCGATTTGGGTCCGCGAGCCGCGGCCGGGTGAGGGCGAAGATCGCGGCGCGGCCGGCGCGGCGACGAGCCTTTCCGGCCTCAGCGCTCGTCAGGCGCTTGCGTCGTCGCATTTCTGGATATTGCTGACGGTGTTTTTCCTGGTTGCGATCACCGTCAACGGCGCCGCCGCGCATGTCGTGCCGCTGTTGACCGATGCCGGCATCTCCCCGGCCGCGGCGGCGGCGACGATGGGCGTTTTCGGCCTGGCGACAATGACCGGGCGGCTGCTGGCCGGCTATCTGGTCGACCGGTTTTTCGCCTCCCATGTCGCGACTGTTCTGTTCCTCGCGCCGATCGCCGGTTTCGCCTTGTTGGCGAGCGCGGCGGGGTCATGGCCTACAATTGGCGTCATCCTCCTGGGCCTCGGGCTCGGCACCGAGATCGATCTGATCGCGTTTCTGGTGTCGCGCTACCTGGGGCAGCGCGCCTTCGGCCAGATCTACGGCTATTGCTTTATGCTGTTCGGCCTCGGCTCCGCCTTCGGGCGATTCCTCGGCGGATATGTTTACGACCTCGCCGGCTCCTACAATCCGGCGCTGATCGGCGCCGGGTTCGCGCTGGTGATCGCGGTGATCTTGGTGAATCGCCTCGGGGCCTATGTCTATCCGGTGCACAGCCAACCCGCCCCGACGCTGGCGGTGCAGCCGGCGATGCCCTAACCCATACCCGCCACGCGCGCACCGCCTCGGCTCAGTAGCAAAACGGCGAGGGGCCGTAATAGGCCGCCTGTGGCGGGGTCACCGCACCACCGATCACCCCTGTCGCACCGCCAATCGCGGCGCCGAGTCCCACCGGTCCGCCCGCAATCGCGGCGATGGCAGCGCCGGTTCCGGCTCCCAGCATCCCGGTGCTGACCGCTCGACATCCCGGCGATACGCCACAGCCGGCAATCGCTAGCGAGGCGACCGCCAGCATGATCGATGCGCCGCGTTGGACCATATACCTCTCCCGCCAAGGGTGAATTTGGACGCGTCCTTGAACCTGCTTTGCTCGACAACGGGTTGTGAGAATTTTCGGTCGCCCATTGTGGGCTCGTTTGCGTACGCGATAGCGTGGCCGGGATCGCGGCGTCGACTCCGCTGCGATCGGCCCCTCAGGGCGCTCCCAATCGTAGAACTCACGGCTGCTCCGCAGGACAGCCGTTCTTTGTTGGCTTATCGACTGGATCGGGACATGAGAGGTTTTTTCAACGCGATCGCGATCGCCGCTGCTATTGCTGCCGCAGCGCCGGCCTCGGCGCAGGGTATATCCGCGTCGCCGGATGCGGCGACGAGTGGCCCCCAGGGCCGGGTTGAGCCGGCCCCAGGGTCAGAGCGAGCCGCAGGGCTCGGAGGCATGCGCCGTCATCGACGGCATACAGAGCAAATGCGGCGCTATCACCACGGCTGGCGCTCGTCGGCTGATCACATGGCAAATCGGTTGAACCGACGAGAGCTACGGAGCGGGGGCGTTTTGTACGCCACCCGGCCATCATCTTACGGCGGCGTCTATGGTCCTGCGCCCTATTCCGCGTCGGGTAATTGACCTCCCGCCGCCCGCCATCAGCAGCAACGGTGAGGCGCGAGACCAAGCGGGGACAGCAAAACGGCCGCGCCAATGCGGAGCGGCCGTCAAATTCACCGATGCAGAGGCGGGGTTGGGGGATTGCCTCGGCCCGACGCAGCTGTTTGTCTCGTTGGCGGCCTGGGGTTATGGCCGCATGAGCCATACCGTACGCCCGAATGCCCTGCGGCGAGTGTGACGGGGCTCACACCAGAAGCAAAAATTTTGTCGGTGTTTGGTCGGCCCGGCGCGCCCGTCATTCTCTATATCGCGCCGGTATGCGGCATGAAACCCCTGGTCGGTTTTCGATGCTGAGCGGGTGCAGGATGATGGAGGAATCTGAGGCCGCGCCAGCTTGGCGCACATCGCTGCAATCGATTGATTTACGCGGTCAGACGAGGGGGCTTTGGGGAGCCGAGGGATAGACCCTCGTCAGCCGAAACGGCGCGAAACACGATGCGCCCGCCGGCGATACTCCATAATTGACCCAAACCGGCGGCCTTCGGCGTCCTTGGATTGAATCCCATTCGCGGGCGTTCTTGGATAGGCGTAAATCGAGCCTGCGAGGGGTGATATGAAAGCAGTAAGCCGGCTTGCCGTGTTGGGTTGGGTATTCGCGGTCGGCGTCATGATCCAGCCCAACATCGCCGCGGCTGCAACCGCATCGGATACCGTGCGTGGCTTCTACCAAACTCTGCTGTACAATATGCAGAATGGGCCGAGCCTTGGTCAGCAGGGCCGTGTGGCTCGGCTTGCGCCGGTTGTGCCGCGCGTTTTCGACATCCCGTATATGACGCAGCTGTCGATCGGGACGGCATGGGCGACGCTGCCAGACTCGGAGCGCCAGCAAGTCATGCAGGCGTTCGAGCGTTACGTCACGGCGGTCTATGCCGAGCGGTTCGATAAGTACGCCGGCGAGCGGTTGGAAGTCGTTGGCGAACAGCCCACGACCTACGGGACCATCGTCAGGACGCAGATCATCAAATCCAGCGGCGAGCCGGTCGACCTCAACTATTTGATGGTAAACGGCAGCGGCGGGTCACAGATCGGCGATGTGTATCTCAGCGGCACCATCAGCGAGCTGGCTGCGAGGCGCGCTGATTTTTCGTCCACTCTGCGCACCCAAGGTGTGCCCGGGCTGATAACCGCGCTAAACAACAAGGCGCTTACCTTGGCACCGCCGCGGTCGTCGCTTTCAGGGAGCTCTTCCAGCCCTTAGCGATCATCGCCGGGACGGCCCGCCGCGCCGCTTCTCACGTGCCCGCTGGCGAACGGCGGGCTTCCGAGCGCGTCATTGGTGTTGTTGGCTTATTGGTACTGAAGATTGGTGGAGCCGAGGGGGATCGAACCCCTGACCTTCGCATTGCGAACGCGACGCTCTCCCAGCTGAGCTACGGCCCCGTTTTCGTAAAGAATGGCGCGTCGTGGGCCCCCATCTATGGGGATCGGCCCAACGGCTGTCAAGCGGGCCCCACCCCAATCGCGGCTCCCCGCGCCGCTTGCGGTCGCGGCAGGCTGCGGCTACCGTCCCGCGCTCCTTGTCTGGCGATGGGCCGCCCGAATGCATGCCGTCCTGCACCTTATCCTGCTGGTGATCCGGATCTACATCTGGCTGTTGATCGCGCAGGCGATCTTGAGCTGGCTGCTCGCCTTCGGCGTCATCAACCGCTACAACCGCGGGGTCGCGGTGATCGGCGATTTTCTGTACCGGATCACCGAGCCGGCGTTGCGGCCAATCCGCTCTTTTCTGCCGAATTTCGGCGGCATCGACATCTCGCCGATCATCTTGATCCTGATCCTCTATTTCATCAGCGACCTGATCGTCGAAGACGTTGCCCCTGCGCTCCTGTAGTGACGCGCCGCTGACCGCGGCGGCAGACGGAGTGCGGGTTGCGGTGCGGCTGACGCCGCGCGGGCGCGCCGATCGCATCGAGGGTATCGTCTACTCGGCCGAGCGCCGCCCGGCCCTGAAGGTGTCGGTCACGGCGCCGCCGGCCGACAGTCGCGCCAACGACGCCCTGATCGAGCTGCTGGCAAAGGAGTGGAGTGTGCCGAAGCGTGATCTTGCGATCGTCGCCGGCCTCAAGAGCCGCGACAAGACCGTGCGCATAGCCGGCGATCCCAACGCGTTGCTGAAGCGGATCGCCCCGCTGCTCGCCGCCTCGCCCGCCAGGTGACAGCGCCGCGCGCGTTCCCGTAAGCTGCGCCGCAGCCGTCAGCCCCAAAGCCGGAGGAAGTGCCATGCTGTTGCCACTTCAGGGACGCCGTATCGCCTACGACCTCGTCGGGCCAGAGACCGCGCCAACCGTCTGCATCACCCATTCGCTTGCCTCTGACGGCGGCAGCTGGGCCGAGCAGGTTCCGGCGCTATTGCAGGCCGGGTTCCGCGTGCTGCGCCTAGACATGCGCGGCCACGGCGGCAGTGACCCCGCCCCCGGCGACCATTACGCGATGAAGGACCTTGCGGCTGACGTCGCGACGGTGCTCGACGCGCTGTCGATTTCACGGATCCACTATATCGGACTGTCGATCGGCGGCATGCTCGGCCAGGCTTTTGCCCTCGACCATCAGCACAAGCTGATATCGGCAATGTGGTGCGACACGTTGCCGGCGAGCCCCAGCGGCGCGAAGGCCGCCTGGGGCGAGCGCATGGGCATCGTGCGCAAGGCCAACTCGCTGGAGCCGATCGCCGACGCGACAATGGAGCGGTGGTTCACCGACGCCTTCAAGGGCAAGAACCCGCGGCGCTGGAAGCAGATCCGCGACACGATCGCGGCGACGACCCCGGCCGGCTATCTCGGCTGCTCGTCGGGCATCCTCGATTTCGATTTCACCGGGCGGCTGCCGTCGGTCAAGGTGCCGACCCTCGTCGTCTGCGGCTCCGACGACCCCGGCACGCCGGCCCCGGAAAACAAGAAGCTCGCCGGACTGGTGCCTGGCGCGCGCTACGAGGAGATCGCCGGCATGCGGCACTTCCCGAATGTCGAGGCGCCCGACGCCTTCAACCGCATCATGCTCGGCTGGCTGGAGGCGCAGAAGAGGCTGAACTGATCACCCCTCACCCTCCCATTGCTACGCGATGGGTCCCTCCCGCTCCCCGCAAGCGGGGCGAGTGGCTTCAATGGCGGCGCCGCGCTCCCTCTCCCCGCGCACGCCGCGCACGGGGAGAGGATTGGGGTGAGGGGCCTTAGGAACGGTTATTTCCGGTCCCGTCTTGCAGCGAGGCGCAGGCGCAGTGCGTTGAGCTTGATGAAGCCCTCGGCGTCGCGCTGGTCGTAGACCTGGTCTTCCTCGAAGGTGACGTGAGCCAGACTATAGAGGCTGTTCGGCGATTGCCGGCCGACCACCCGCGCCGAGCCCTTGTACAGCTTGAGCCTGACCCGGCCCTCGACCCGCTCCTGGCTCTTGTCAATGAGGGCCTGCAGCATCTCGCGCTCCGGCGAAAACCAGAAGCCGTTGTAGATCAATTCGGCGTAGCGCGGCATCAGCTCGTCCTTCAGATGCATCGCGCCACGGTCGAGGCACAGGCTCTCGATGCCGCGATGCGCCGCCTGGAGGATCGTGCCGCCCGGTGTCTCGTAGACGCCGCGCGATTTCATGCCGACGAAGCGGTTCTCGACGAGGTCGAGGCGGCCAACGCCATGCTTGCCGCCAAGCTCGTTGAGCCGCGTCAACAGCGCCGCCGGCGACAGGGTTTCGCCATCCACCGCGACCGGGTCGCCGGCCTTGAAATCGACCTCGACATATTGCGGCCGGTCCGGCGCGTTTTCCGGCGCGACGGTGCGGCTGTAGACGTATTCCTCGGGCTCGATCCAAGGGTCTTCCAGCACCTTCCCCTCGGCCGAGATGTGCAACAAATTGGCATCGACCGAGAACGGCGCCTCGCCGCGCTTGTCCTTGGCGATCGGAATCTGATGACGCTCGGCGTATTCGACGAGGCGCGTGCGCGAAGTCAGGTCCCATTCGCGCCATGGCGCGATGACCTTGATGTCGGGGGCGAGCGCGTAATAGCTGAGCTCGAAGCGGACCTGGTCGTTGCCCTTGCCGGTGGCGCCATGGGCGACCGCATCGGCGCCGACCTGGCGGGCGATCTCGATCTGGCGCTTGGCGATTAGCGGCCGCGCGATCGAGGTGCCCAGCAGATACTGCCCCTCGTAGAGCGCATTGGCGCGGAACATCGGGAACACGAAATCGCGGACGAACTCCTCGCGCAGATCGTCGATGAAGATCTCGCGCACGCCGAGCAGCTCGGCCTTCTTGCGCGCCGGCTCCAGCTCCTCGCCCTGCCCGAGATCGGCGGTGAAAGTGACGACTTCGCAGCGGTAGGTCTCCTGTAGCCAGCGCAGGATCACCGAGGTGTCAAGCCCGCCCGAATAGGCGAGCACCACTTTTTTTATGTCAGCGGACATCCCTGATTCCCGTAGAATGCGTAGCCGAGAGCTGCCTGGAGATTCACCCGATCGAAGGGGATCTAACACACTCCGCGGGAGGAGGCATGAGCAACCTGAGGACGGCGCTCTGCATCGTATCGGTAATGGCGTTGCCGGCCACGGTCGCGGCGCAGGAGGCGACGGCCGCGTTTGACGGCACCTATACCGGCGTGTCCCGCGTGCTGGAAGAGGGCGGAATGGCGACACGCCGCACCAGGGGCTGCGCCCCGAGCGGCGCGGCCGCGCCGCTGACGATCGCCAACGGAGTCGCGCGCACTCCCTGGATGAGCGGCGATCCTCTATTGGGATCGGTCGGCGCGCAAGGCACACTGGTCATGCGGACGCAATTTGGCCAACGCTTCGACGGTCAGATCGACGGTGAGGGCAGAGTCACAGGCCGGCTCACCGGCGCCTGCGCCTACCAGATGACCTGGCAAAAGCGAGCGCGCTGAGCCGCCGTATCACCGCCCATCGCGCAGAGAGAGGGAAAAATGCCGGTGCGACGGGATTCGCGATTTCGAGGCTTCTGCGCAAGCCTGCTGGTCCTGGCAACAGTGGCGATAATCGGCTGCGTTCGACCGGCTTCAGCGCAGGCCGTTGCTGCCGATGTTCCGCTGGAAAGCGGCAGCGAGCGGGTCCTGTTCGCCGGCCCGAGCAATCCGCGCGCGATCCTGATCATGCTGCCCGGCGGGGACGGCATCGTCGAGATCGGCAATACCGCGGCCGGGGGAAGGCTCGCGAACAACTTTCTGATCCGAACCCAACAGCTATGGCTCGGCCAGGGTTTCGCGGTCGAGATTTTGGGCTCGCCGCAGAACGCATCGCTGCTCGGGCAGCGGCATACACCCGCTTACGCCGCGGCAATCGACCGGGCGATCGACTTTGCTCGGACCCGCGCCAATGCACCGGTGTGGCTGGTCGGCACCAGCCAAGGCTCGACCGCGGCCGCGAACGGCGCCGCCCGCCTCGGCGGAAAGGTGGCCGGGGTGATCCTGACCTCGTCGGTAACCCGGCAGAGCCAGTCGGGAGAAACGGTGTTCGATGCCAATCCCGGCGCGATCGCGGTTCCGGCGCTGATCCTCGCGAACCAAGGCGACACCTGTGCGGCGAGCCCGCCCACCGATGCGGCTGTCCTCGCCGGCTATTTGACCCGATCGCCGCGCAAGGATTTGATCCTGGTGCAAAGCAGCGACATCCGATCGCCGCCCTGCGAGGCCATGTCGCCGCACGGCTTTCTCGGGATCGAGCCACAGGTCGTGCAGCGCGTCGCCGAATGGATCCGATAGATCGGTACTAAGGCGTTGCCGTCACCGGGCACTGTCGGGCTGAAAACCGACCCGCCTGGCGATGAAATCGAACACGGCGTCCAGCGCGCCGAAACGGGCGAGATCCTCGTGGCCGGCATCGGGCGAAAACCAGCCCTCCTTGGGCTCGGGCGCGGCGGCGAGCAGCGCACGGCCGAAGCGGACCGGGATCACTCGATCGCGCTCACCATGAAGTATGAGGATCGGGGCCCTGATCTTGCCGATCGCCGACAGCGAGTCGAACCGGTCGCGCAGCAACACCGACACCGGCACGAACGAGTAATGATATGAGGCGGCATCGGCGAGCCGGGTGAACGGCGCCTCGAGGATCAGCGCGGCGAGCTCTCGTTCCGCCGCCATATGCACCGCGACGCCCGAGCCCAACGATTCACCGTAGATGACAAGCCGGCTCGCCGGGATGCCATCCTGAGAGAGGAAGTCGAGGGCGGCGTCGGCGTCGGCGTAGAGACCCGCTTCGGTCGGCGCTCCCGGATTGCCGCCGTAACCGCGATACTCCAGCAACAGCACGCCCAGCCCTTCTTGGGCAAAGCCCATCATCCGATTGGTTCGGTTGCCGAGATTGCCGCCATTGCCGTGGAAATACGCCACGACCGGGGCGCCCTCGTGCGGCGGCCGATACCAAGATAATAGCGACAGCCCATCGGCCGTCGTCAGCGTGATCTCGCGGAAACCGAACTCGGCGAGCGGCCCGAGCCTGGGCCGCGTCCGGTCGGGCAGATAGAGCAGCGAGCGCTGCCCGAAATAGAGCGCGGTTACCAACAGGGCGTAGCCCAAGAGGACAGCGGCGAGGCCGCCGAGCAGGAGGCGCGAGACCAGGATTCGGCCGATCAGGCTATCGGCTGCGGCACCGGGGCGGAGACCGTCCGGCGAGATCGCACGCTGTCCGATTTGAGCTGGCCGCAGGCGGCGAGAATGTCGCGGCCGCGCGGGGTGCGTACCGGCGCCGAGTAGCCGGCGGCGAAGACGATGTCGGAAAACGCCGCTATCGCGGCGTCCGTCGAGCATTCGAATGGGGCGCCGGGCCACGGATTGAACGGGATCAAGTTGACCTTGGCGGGGATGCCCCTCAATAGCCGCACCAGCTCCCGCGCCTCGCTCGGGCTGTCGTTGACCCCCCGCAGCATCACGTATTCGAAGGTGATGCGACGGGCGTTGCTCGATCCCGGATAGTTGCGGCAGGCCTCGAGCAGCTCGGCGATCGGGTATTTCTTGTTAAGCGGCACCAGCCGCTCGCGCAGCTCGTCTGTAACTGCATGCAGCGACACCGCGAGATTGACCCCGAGTTCGGCGCCGCAGCGCGCGATGGCAGGCACCACACCCGAGGTCGACAGCGTGATCTTTCGCCGCGAGATCGCCAGGCCCTCCGGGTCCATCACGATCTTCAGCGCGGCGGCGACGTTGTCGTAGTTGTAGAGCGGCTCGCCCATGCCCATCAGCACGATGTTGGTGAGCTGCCGGTCTTCCTGTGGCGACGGCCATTCGCCGAGCGCGTCGCGGGCGATCATCACCTGCGCGACAATCTCCGCCGCGGTCAGATTGCGCACGAGTCGCTGCGTCCCGGTATGACAGAAGGTGCAGGTCAGCGTGCAACCGACCTGCGAGGACACGCACAAGGCGCCACGGTCGCTCTCCGGGATGTGGACGGTCTCGACCTCCTGCCCGTCGGCGAAGCGCAGCAGCCATTTCCGCGTGCCGTCACTGGAGACGAGCGCGCGGCTGACCGCCGGCCGCTCCAGCACGTATTCCTGTGCGAGCCGCTCGCGGAAGCCCTTCGCGAGATTGGTCATCGCCGCGAAATCGGTAACGCCTCGGTGATAGATCCAATGCCAGAGCTGACGCGCGCGGAACGGCTCGGCGCCGAACGCAGCCATCTCCTCGGCCAATTCGGCGCGGCTCATACCAACCAGATTGCGGCCGACCAAATTTCGGCGCGGCGCGGGCGCGCGCATTTCCGCGGACATCGCAGAGATATAGGCGCTAGCGCTTGATCCCGCACGCCTTGTCGATCAGCGCCAGCGCTTTCGGGAAGCCGGCGAGCGGGTACACGTCGATGGTGGCCGAGCCTTTCTGCGGCTGGCCCTTGACGACCGCCCGCCGTCCCTTGGCGAGCGCCGCGACGATGCTCTTGTCGAGATCGGCGGTGCGCGCCCAGGCGCTGTCCTCCTTGGTGAACAGCTCGAACT
Source organism: Allostellaceae bacterium (assembly GCA_036008175.1). Classification (GTDB taxonomy): domain Bacteria; phylum Pseudomonadota; class Alphaproteobacteria; order ATCC43930; family CGMCC-115725; genus DATARH01. Next base: position 16,343 of record DASYOB010000106.1, on the reverse strand, counting down.
TCTTGTTGCCGACGGCGAGGGCGACGTCGCTGTCGTCTTTCAGCGGGTAGCCTTCGACAAAGCTGACCACATTGTCGACGTTTTCCGACGGGCGATGCGTAACCATCGCCATCGGCGGTTTGCGTCCGGCGCCGGCGGGTTCCGACTTTTCCGGCCTGCCGACGAGGTAGCAAACGCGGCCGGCCGAATCGCCCGCCATGTACGCGCTCCACGCACCCGATTCGCCGAGCCGCTGCGCCGTCGGGGTCGGCGGTGCGCTCGGTTCGGCCGCGGCCGGCTTTGCCTTTTTCTTCGCCGCATGCTTCGTGCCGTGCTTGGCAGCTTGCTTCTTCTCCTCGGCCGCCTGTGCTGGAGATGCGGCCGCTAACACCACCGCCAACAGCGCGAGTACGGCGACGAGCCTGAACCGAATTTTCGTCATGGACGCCAACATACCGGTGCAGACCATTGCTGCAACTCCCTCGCCGGAAGGCCGCGGCAAACCACTCCCCACCGCCCTCGAAAGCGGGCACAATGTCGATGATGGACGAGATCACGATTCGCCCTGCCCGCCTGGGCGACGCGCGCAGCATCGCCAAGCTCGATGTCGAGACCTGGCGGGTGACCTATGCCGGAATTCTGTCGGCACCGTTCCTCGTCGGTTTGTCGACCCAGCGGCGCGAGGTCGGCTGGGCCGCAGTGATCGATCGCGAGCCGCGCGACGTGCGGGTCGCAGTAGATGCGGAGGGCCGAGTGGTCGGCTTCGGCAGCTGCGGCCGCTGCCGCGGCGAGCCGGAATTCGCCGGCGAGGTTTTCACTCTTTACGTCGCTCCGGACTGGCAGGACCGGGGAATCGGCCGCAGGCTGCTGCTGGCGCTGTTTACCCGCCTGGTGGATCAAGGCTGCCGCTCGGCGATCATTTGGGTGTTGCGCGACAATCCGGGGCGGTTTTTCTATCAGCGCCTCGGCGGCAAGGAAGTGCAGCGCAAACTGTTCGTCGTCGGCGGCAAGCGAACCGACGCCACCGGCTACGGCTGGCGCGACCTGCCGCGCTTTCTCGAAACCACCGCCCGGGTAGACGGGCAACCCGAGCCCTAGGCGGCGCTTCTCAAGGCGCGCGCGCCGGTATCGCGGCGGGCGTTCCAGGAGGCCCGGTCTCCTGCCAATGGCCGCTGCGTTTCAGCGCGTCGGCGACCTCTGGCGGCATGTACTTCTCGTCGTGCTTGGCCAGCACGCTGCTGGCGACGAAGACGCCATCGCTGCGCAGCTTGCCCTCGGCGACGACGCCCTGGCCTTCCCGGAACAGGTCCGGCAGCAGGCCGTCAAACACCACTTTGAGGTCCTTCTTGCCGTCGGTCACCTGGAACGAAACCTCACGGCCGTTCGCCTCATGCACCACGCTCTGGTCTTCAACGAGCCCGCCGATGCGAATCCGCCGCTCCGGCCCGACCGCCTTCTCGGCGAGATCGCTCGGGCTGTAGAAGAACACGAGATTGTCGTTGAAGGCGGCGAGCACCAGCGCCGTCGCGCCGCCGAGCATCGCGAGCCCGACCAGGACCACGATAAGCCTGCGCCGCTTGCGGCTCATTCGCGAACCCCGGTCTGCTTCTGCAAGCGCGCGAGCGTCTCACTGCTGGAGCGGTACCGGTGCCACGAGTTGACCGCGATGCCGCCGAGCACCAAAGCCGCGATGCCGTAGGCCGACCACACGAAGGCAGCGTATCCGCCCATATCGAGCCAGGTCGAAAGGGCGTTCATGCCAGTCTCACCGCGACGCCGCGCGGGCGGCGGGCAACCCCGCCGCAGCGCCCTGAGCGCGCGGCTGCTCCACGGCATAAAGCCGCAGCGCACGCGTCTTGCGCTCGTTGAGCGCAGTGCGCATGCGCAGCAGCAGCAGCGTCCCGAATAGGAGACCGAACCCCAGTGCCATTACCAGCAGCGGGATCAGCATCGAGACATCGATCATCGGCCCGCCGGCACGCAGGATGCTCGCCGGCTGGTGCAGCGTGTTCCACCAATTGACCGAGAATTTGATGATCGGCAGATCGACCACCCCGACCAGCGCCAAGATCGAGCCGGCGCGCGCGCCGCGGCTCGCATCGTCGAAGGCATTCACCAGCGCGACATAGCCGAGATAGAGAAAAAACAGCACCAATACCGAGGTCAGCCGCGCGTCCCACACCCACCAGGTGCCCCACATGGGGCGCCCCCAAAGCGAGCCGGTCGTCAGGCAGACGAAGGTAAAGGCGGCGCCGATCGGCGCTGCCGCCTGGGCCGCGACATCGGCTAGCGGATGGCGCCAGATCAGCGCGACAAAGCTCGCTAGCGCAATGAAATAATAGACGCCCTCGGCCATGATCGCGGCCGGGACATGGATGAACATGATCCGCACGCTCTCGCCCTGCTGGTAGTCCGGTGGCGCCAGCAGCAATGCCCACACGAGCCCGAGCGCGAGCACGACAACGGTCAGACCGCCGAGCCAGGGCAGCATCGTGCCGCTGACACGCATGAAGCGCGCCGGGTTGGCGAGGCGGGTCATCATTCGCGATCGTACCTTTCCGGTGTAAAGGAAGCTTTTAGCGCATTCCCAGCGTCGCGTCAGCGGCGGCCGGGGTCGCACACCGGTTGTCGTTCGTTACTCGAGCGCCTGCCGCAGCGCGGCCGCCGCGGCGAGCGGCGCCAGCGGCAACGCCGCCAAGGTCAGAGCGCCAAGCAGCAGCAGATCTGCATGTCCCGATTCGGCCGTGAGGCTGGCCTCAACCGCGCCGGCACCGAAGATCAGCGGCGGTAAATAAAGCGGCAGCACCAACAGCGAGACCAACACGCCTGGCCGCCGCGCGCCGATCGTCAGCGCTGCGGCGATAGTGCCGAACAGGCTCAGCACCGGACTGCCGAGCAGCAGCCCCAATGTCAGAACCGGTATCGCCGAGGGATCCAGATTTAGAAAAACAGCGAGGAGCGGGCTCAACACGGTAAGCGGCAGACCGGTGGTCAGCCAATGCGCGATAGCCTTGGCGCCGACCGCGGCTTCCAGCGGCAACGGCGACAAGGCAATCAAATCGAGGCTGCCATCAGCGTAATCGGTGGCGAACAGCCGCTCCAGGCTGATGACGGCGGCGAGCAGCGCCGCGACCCAGATGATCCCGGCCGCAATCCGGCCCAGCAATTCCGGCTCCGGTCCGACGCCGAACGGAAACAGCAACACCGCGAGCACGAAGAAGCCGAGGACAAGGCCCATCTCGCCGCCCTGGCGCAGGGAGAGGCGCAGATCACGGCGAATCAGGCCGAAAAACGCCCCCATCACCACCAGCCAGCGAGAAAATCGCCAGGGGACGCAGCGAAATCGTCGAGGACAATGACCGCGGCATCGGGGATCGCAAGCGGCTGATGCGTGGCGACGGCCACCCGACCGCCGGCCATGCGATGCGCGGCGATCGCCGCCTCCAGCCGAGCTTCCCCGTCCCGGTCGAGCGCGGCGCTCGGCTCATCGAGCAGCCAGATTGGCGCCGGCGCCGCGATCAGCCGGGCCAGCGCCAGCCGGCGACGCTGGCCGGCGGACAGCCAGCGACACGGCCAATCGGCGAGCGCGGCAAGGCCAAAGGCATCTAGTCCTTCGTCGAGCGCGGGGCTCACAGTCCCTCGCATCGCCGCCCAGAAACCCAGCATCTCGCGCGTCGTCAGCGCCGGTTTCGCCGCATCGAGATGACCAACATAATGAAGCGCCGCCCGATACCGCGCCGGATCCCTCGCAACCGGCTCGCCGCCCCATGAGAGGCGACCGGCGACCGGCGCCACAAGGGTGGCGAGGAGCCGCAACAGGCTCGATTTGCCGCTGCCGTTCGCCCCGGTCAGGACCAATGCGCCGCCGGCCGCGAGCCGGCAATCGAGCCCAGAAAACACCAGCCGCTCGCCGCGCCGGCAGGCGAGATTTTCGCCGACGAGCTCGGCCGTTTGGGAGAAGGTGCTGAACAAGGCTGCGCGAACCCCGGCGTGCGGATCGAACTCCGGACGAGCATACCGGCTCGGCTACCGGGCACGCAAAAAAGCGGCTCCGGAGGGGGAATTCCGGAGCCGCGCGCCGTCCAGCCGAATGCATCGACCGGATACGAGGTTTGGGGGACAAACCTGTAAGGGGTTGACCTTACAGACCCAAATATCGGACCCGATTCCGACTTCGGTTTGCGTAAATTGAGGCGATTCGATGGTGAATCTTAACCGATCGGCCGCTTGTCCTCGATTACCTTGCCGTCGTTGGGCAGGCTGCCCTCGGGCACCCGCGTAACGTCGCCGCGCAGCTTGGTGACCGCTTGCAGCGTTTCGGCGATCGCGGCGGCCGATTCGGCTGGCTCGCCGAGCTCGACCAGCAGCGTCATTTGATCGGCGCTTACCGGGCGTTCTATGACAAGCCGCGCGCGAATGATCGATTTGTGGCGACGCACGATCTCGGCCACCTCGGTCGGATGCACGAACATGCCGCGCACCTTGGCGCTCTGGTCGGCGCGGCCGAGCCATCCCCTGATCCGGTGGTTGGTCCGCCCACACGGGCTCGGACCCGGCAGCTGCGCCGAAAGATCGCCGGTGGCGAAGCGAATGAGCGGATATTCCGGGGTCAGCGTGGTAACGACAACCTCGCCGACCTCACCCGGCGCGACCGGCTCGCCGGTGCCCGGGTGCACGATCTCAAGGATCACTCCCTCGTCGAGCACCATGCCGTCGCAGACCTCGCCGCTGGGCGCCGTCGTCTCATAGGCGATCAGGCCGAGATCAGCGGTGCCGTAACATTGCAGCGCTTCAATCCCGCGTTCACGGAACTCGGCGCGCAAGACAGAGGGAAAGGCTTCCGCACCGACCAGAGCCTTCTTCAGCGAGGCGATGTTGCTCTTCTCGTCGGTGGCGCGGTCGAGCAGAATTTTCAAAAACGACGGCGTGCCGACATAGGCAACCGGCTTCAGATCGGCGATCGTGCGCAGCTGCTGCTCGGTTTGGCCGGTGCCGGCCGCGATTACGGTACAGCCCAACGCCAGCGCCGCGCTTTCGACCATTGCCCCGGCCGGGGTCAGGTGATAGGCGAATGTGTTGTGCACAAGGTCGCCGGCGCGAAGACCGGCGGCGAACAGCGCCCGCGCCATGCGGAAGAAATCGGGGCGCCTAGCCTCGAACTCATAGATTGGTCCGGGCGAGGCGAAGATGCGCGCGACCTCGCCGACCGGTACGGCATTGAAACCGCCGAAAGGCGGATTCTGCCGTTGCAGCTCGATCAGCTCGGATTTTCGCGTAATCGGCAGATCGGCGAGCGCTCTGCGGTCGGTGATATCCTCGGGGCGAACCTTGGCAAGGCGCTCGCTATGGGCGGTCGTGTGCTGTTTCGCCGCGGCGATGACCCGAGGCAAGGCCGTCATTAATGCCGCCTCGCGCTCCGCCGGCTCGCGCCTTTCCAGCGCGTCGTAAAATGCCCCGTCCACGCCGCAGCCTCCCTCTGTCCGATTCGCGCTCCGCGCGTGCGCAGGCCGAGAGATTGCTACGCGCGACGCAGCCCAGCAAGGGCGCGCGGTCCGGCTTTGCGCAGGTCGTCCCACTGGGCCGCCTCAACCAATTACGAAAGGCGCAGACCTCGGGTTGTGAAACAACCCAAGGTTAGTTAGCCTAGGGAATCCAGCAACCGCCGGGGTGGGGGATCGGGTGTCTGGCTTTTGGATAGGTGTTGGCGACCTGCTTGCCAAGCTGCGCGCTCCCACGGCGTTGCTGGCAGCGCTGACGCTTGTCGTTGTGCTGGGCGCCGGGGTGGTGTGGGGACAAGAACTCTCGCCGGATGAACGTGCGCGCCTGGAAGCTCAGAAGGAAGAGCTGTTCCAGCAGATGCTGCGCAATCCGGGGAATCTCGACACGACCTTCGCTTACGCCGACGTGTCGGCCAAGCTCGGCGATAACGAGGCGGCGGTATCCGCGCTGGAGCGTATGCTGCTGTTCAACCCGGATCTGGCTCGGGTTCAGCTCGAACTTGGAGCGCTCTATTTCCGGATGGGCTCGTTCGAGATAGCCCGCACCTATTTTGAGAAAGCTGCGGCCGCCAACCCGCCGCCCGAGGTGAAGGCCCGGATCGACCGTTATTTAGCGCAAATTTCCCAGCAGTCCGCGCCCCAGCTGTTTACCGGCTTCCTGTTCTTCGGGGCGCAATACCAGTCCGACGCCAATATCGCGCCGGGCTCGCCGCTGGTTCATTCGCCGATCGGCGACGTGCTGCTCAACAGCCAGTTCGTCAAGCAGGCCGACGGCAACGCTTTCCTGACCGGATCTGCGCTTTACAGCTACGATCTCGGCACCCAGTCGCGCGATACCTTCGAAGCTACAGGCACGGGATTCGCCAACCATTACTTCCATATCGGCCGGCTCGATCTGGGGCTAGCCGAGGCGACCGCCGGGCCGCGCTTCAATTTTACCGAGCCGGTGACTGGGGTCACGGCGGCATCGCTCAAACCCTATCTGATCCTCAACGAGGTGGGACTGGGCGGCAATCAGTACTTCAATACCTACGGATTCGGGCTGGAAGGCACCGCCACCGCGGTGAACGACTTCCGGATCAAGCCTGTTTTCGAGTTCCGCCAGAAGAACTTCGCCAACGCCCCCGACCGCCCACTGTCGCGCGGCCTCAACGGCGCCGACAAGCTGTTTTCAGTGCTGGTCGACAAGCCGATCACCGAGAATTCGAACCTGACGTTGGAATTCGACTTTCTCGGCCAGGGAACGCGCCTGAGGTTTTATTCGAACGAGTCGTACGCCGCCTCGGCCGCCTACCGCATCAGATACGACGATCCGATCGATGTTTTCCATCTGCCTTGGGAAACCACTCTGTTCCTCAGCCGGAGCTATTCCGATTACGACGCTCCCGACCCTTGCTGCGTTACCGGCACCACGATATCGGGAGGACCCGATTTCAGCGACCGGCATGACAAGCGCTGGCGCTTCGGCGCGACGCAAAGCTTTCAGATCCGAGACAACCTCGCCCTGATCGTGCAGCTACAACGCGACATCGTTTCATCCAACCTGTCGCTTTACGCCTATACCAGCAACACCGTATTGGTGGGCCCGCAAATCCGCTTCTAGAAGGCGCGCGATGTCGAAGCTTGCATCGTTTTCGCTCCTTCCAGTGGGTTCTGTCGCGCTGCTGCTTGGCGGCGGGTCCGCTTTGGCTCAGGAGCGCGTCGGCGTCAGCAGCGCCGTCAATGAGCAGGCCACCGGCACACCGCCGGGGCGCAGCGCGCGGCCGCTGGTAATAGGCCAGGAGGTGGTGTTTAACGAGCGCATCGCCATGACCGATGTCGGGCAGACGCAGCTTCTCTTCCTTGATCAATCCTCTATGTCGATCGGCCCCAACTCCGATCTGACGATCGACCAATTCGTCTACGATCCGCGTACCGGCACCGGCAAGCTGGCGATGACGACGACGCGCGGGCTGTTGCGCTTTGTCGGCGGCAAACTCAGCAAGCAGGAAGACGCGGTGACGATGCGCACCACCACCGCGACCTTGGCGGCGCGTTCCTGCTCAATCAGGCGCCGGGTGGCTCGCTCGAGGCAGTGTTCATCTACGGCCGGGGCTTGACCGTTACCGGCACCACCGGCGTTTCCCAACGCTGCAGCGCCCGGGTTTTGCTGTCTCGATCGTCGGTCCGGGAGCTTCGCCCTCGGCGCCGTTCCGGTTGCCGCCCGGGCAGCTGGCGGAGCTGCTGAACCAGCTCGACGGCCGCCGCGGCGCGAGCGGCGGCGCCCGCATCGTCCCGACCGAGCAGGCGGTCGCCGCCAGCGGCGTTGCCCAGACCATCTCGGGCAACATCGCCGCCAGCGTGCAGCAGGCTCAGGCGCAAACCCAGGCAGCGGGCCAGCCGCTGGCGTTCAACGTCGCCTCGGCACAGACCAACGTCACGCCGCAAAGCACGAGCACCCTGGCGGTCGATTGCGTTACGCAAGGGACCCGCCCGCCCCAGACCGTCACGACGACCCCGACCCAGCCCGTCACGCCGCCCCTCCAAGTCGGCGCCTTTAGCGGTGTCTTGAAGAGCGGCGCGTTTCCAATTCCCGACCAGACCTCGCCCGACAATATTCCGTTCGCCGGCGGCAACGTGACGAACGGCACCTTCAGCGCCGGCCTCGGCAGCGCCGGCTCGATCTCGTTCCCGGTCACAGCCCGCAGCATGAATACGTTCTCATCAACCGGAACGAGCCCGAACGGGCCGGTCAGCGGCACCAGCTTTCTGACCGCCAACGGCACCTACCTTTACGCCAACCTATCAGACAGCAACGGAAACTCGTTGTTCGTCTCCAGCGGCCAGCCGGTGCCGGCGAGCACGCTGGCGCCGACCGGCACTGCGCAGGTCTTTGCCTTCAACGTATCGCAGGCACCCTCGCCACCAGGCTCGAACATTCCGTTTTCGCTCAACGACGACACCACCTGCACCAACCCGACGGTATCGCCTTATTTCATCGTTGCGCCGGCCTCGAACGCGATCGGTGCTGCGACAGGCCCAACGGCGCGAACTTTGCGGGCGAGCATTGCCTTCAACAGCAACGGGAGCGGCCAATCCTCCACCGTCGTCGTGCAGACCGGCGCAATCGGCCAACTGCAAAGCGGCGGCGCACCGATCATCGGTGGGCTCATTCGCGGGGTCGAGACGGAAATCCCCGGCGTGCCAAGCGGGTCCGAGACGATCTACTCACATGCGAGTTCGCTCGTCGACGCCAACGGCAACAGCCTCTACGGCAAGTCCACGATTTCCGGGTTCGCGCTTGACCAGACCCGTATCACTAATCCAAGCCCAACCAGCACTTGTTGCGTCGTGACGACCTTTTCCCCGTCGTCGGCGACCGAGACCGAAGGGGTGTCCACCACCCCATTTCCGGAGACCTACGGCTTCGCCCAGCCCGCAGTCGCGATGCCTGTCCCGGCCGGTATCGGAGCCAGCCGCACGACTCAGACCCTTTCGGGCTTTTTCGGCGGGCAGATGTTTACGACCGCGACGACGCCCAACAACGGGACCTATCCGATCGTCGGGGTGATGGCGGTCCAAACCGACGCGACGCAGAACACGGTTTTCGCGGCTTTCGGCACAAACCTCACCCCGGCGGCGACGGGCGGCGTTAGCAGCATCGGCATGACGTCCGGCGACCCGCAGAATGCTACGCGAAGCGCGTTTATCGACGACAGCCATTTCGGCGCCGTCGAGGGCAGCTTTCAGCAGATCAACGGCCAGACGCTGGTCGTGAACGGCGATTCCTCGCAGGCGGCCAAACTCTATTTCGTCAATGCCGGAACAGCGCCCCCGCCGACCTCGCTATTGCCAGCCGGGGCTTCCTATTGCCAATGCCAGTTCCTGCAATGGGGCTATTGGGGCGGCGATCTGCTGACCGGCGATTCGACGGACAGCAATATTTCTCGAATCGATCACGCGCACGTGAACTTCTGGGAGGCCGGCCCCTTGACGCCGCAGACCGACCTCAACACTCTCGCGGGCCAGGGCTTCACCGGCACCTATAACGGGCACGCGATCGGCTCGGTGTACAACAACGGCTCGACCTACGTCGCTGCCGGCGGGTTCACCGGGACCTACAATTTTGCCACGCAGAACGCCAGCTTTTCGATCACCAACTTCGACGGCCTGAATTTCAGCAGCGGGACGAAGAAAGTGCCGCTCGCCGGCCCGTTTTATTTCGCGAATTTCGGCGGCACCGCCAGCGGCCTCACCGGCACCTTGAATGGCGCGTTCTACGGACCGATGGCGGCCGAAACAGGCGGGAACTTCACGATCCAGAGCCTATCGACGGCCGCGCCGTACAACGCCGCCGCGATCTTCGCGGCAAGGCGATAGGACCGGGAGCAGACGGCCGGCAGAGCGCAAGGCCGGCTTCAGCTATTTCCGCCTTGCCGGAACGCGCCGTTGCCCCGGGCCGCTGCATCTGCTGCGGCGATCCTGACGGTGTGGCTTGCCAAGCTATCGTCTAAGCTGGCACCTTGAATCTATTCTGGGGTCACCAAGCCGGTGGGCTTGAGTATTTGATTCTGTAGCCAGATCATAAAATAACGCGAAATCAATTAGTTATGGAACAGCAGCCGTCGTGTTTTGACACACCCTTTTGACATAGCTAGGCGGGGAGCGGGAATCGAACTGGCGTTCCCTCATGCATCGCATTTCCATCGACCAATGCGTTTGGTCGCGATGCCGCCGCGGGCCGTATCGTCCGTCTACCAGTTGGGGAAATAGAGACATCCTTGGGGGAAACCTCGTCGAGACAACACCCTCTGAACGCACACACCCGAGGAATCCACCGACGATGGGGCCGATCCTGATCGCGTGCTGCTAGAAGAAGCGGTTCGCGTCCTGTCGGGGACGCCACCGCCCAGCATATTGATAAATTTCAATTACTTATGGCTGGCCTCGAATCTCAGTTTGTATAGAAGTTTTGTATATTTTCTGTACAGCGTCGAAAAAGGCCTCGGTCTAGCGCTCGGCGGCTCGCAAAATGCCGTTACCCCCTAACCAGTCCGCCATCGATCGGGATCACCGCACCGGTCACATAGTCGGACAGGTCGGTCGCCAGGAACTCTACCACCTTGGCGCAATCCTCGATCGTCCCGAGCCGCCGCAAGGCGATCAACTCGGTACGATCCTGGTTTCCTTGGATGCTGCCCGGAATCACCGTTGCCATGATCCGACCCGTAGCGATCACCCCAGGCGCGATGCAGTTAGCGGTGATCCCGAATGGCCCGAGATCCTGGGCCAGATACCGGGTGTAGTGAGCGATAGCGGCCTTCGCGGCCCCATAGTGAGCGTAACCACCGTCCACGGACGGTCCTGTTCCAGCTACCGAACTCACCGTGATGATCTTGCCGGATCGCTGCGCCTTCATGGTCGGGGCGGCCGCGTTCACCGTGTAGACCGTTCCAAAGAGGTTCATGCCGACGACAAGCTGCAACAGCGCCGGATCGAGGGTGCTCGCTTTGGTATCTATGGGACGGCCTCGACCGCCGCCGGCATTGGCAACGAGGACATCGACCCGGCCCCACGCGCGGACGACCTGGGCGACCATGGCGTTGACCGCCTCATGGTCGGTGACATCGACCTCGATCCCGAGAGCGGTTCCGCCGGATGCCTGGATTTCGGCGACCGTGCTGTCGGCGGTCATGTCCTTTGCCTCGGCCTCGAATTCCTCGTACGAGTGCAGATTGAGGTCGGCGACCACTACCTTGGCCCCCAATCCGGCCAGCCGTTTCGCATACGCTCGGCCGAGGCCACGTGCTGCACCCGTGACGATCGCCATCTTCCCGTCAAGTTTGCCCATACCTTCCTCGGTTTCAGCAGCCCTCCCGACCGTTTTATGCGGGAGGCTGCTTCTCAAAGACCTCATCGCCCTCGGGGAACGTGATCCAGGGCTGCTTTCTGCGGGTCCAGATGTGCCGTGACGGCCGCAGCCAGGACGTGTCGTCGAGCGTGCCCGCCCGGACCCGGTGCACTCCATCTCTGGGCATGCCGCAAATCCAGGTGCCGCATTCCGGGCACACCAATCGGATATTCATCCGCCCGCTATCCGCGGTGCGCTGTAGCTGACGCGGCTCAACCCCCATGAGGCGGAAAGCTGTCTCAGGGACGACGATCCCCATCGAGAACGCACTGCTCGTCAAACGTTGGCAATCCACACAATGGCACGTGTAAACCAACTGCGGTTCTTCGGTGATCTCGTAGCGGACCGCCCCGCACTGACACCCGCCGGTTTGTGGAAGCTTCATGGATTCCTCGCTGATTGGGTCAGCCTTCGCCGAAATTGGTGGTGATAATCGCAGCCGCCTCCGCTCGGAGGCAAGTCAGGGGTGACCTGGGTTCTGGCCGATCCGGCGGTTCGACATCAGATAGAGCACAGGGTGGTCAGCCGGTGACACCGGCAATTAAAATTGCTGAGAGGAAGAGAAGTAACGCTGCGCGGTGGAGAGTGATAGAATTGGTCGATCTTTTTATGTTTTATCCACCTACGTTCAAGTCAATCCTTCTCGGTAGTGCGCCGCTTCCTTTATGACCTATATCCTCCTAGAATCATCACGATCCTGTCGCAGAAGGTCAGCCGCCGGTGCGCCCGCTGGATGATCTTCTCAGGCACGGTATCAGGGATCTCGGCCAGTAGATCCTTCTCCAAATCAGACAGTGGCACCATTCGGTCCCGTTTCGCCTCAAGCCGGTTGCGGTGGTCGGTGTCCCCATATGGTGCGGGATCGGGGCGACCTTTCGTCTCGTCGAGCCGCATAAATGCACTCTCGTGGATTCGTTCGGTCGGGGGATCTGTCTCGCAGATCGGCCGCAGGTACCGGCCAGTTGTCACCCGGTAGAACCGCGTCAGCGAGTTTTCGAGCTTACCCATCGCGTAGGGACGCCGCCGATCAGCTTGGGCACATAGATATCCGCGATCGAGTTCGAGCAGCGGTGCCACACGAGATACCATCCAGAACAAGGCAGCGTCCGATAGAACGTGCTCCGGGTAGCCCCCGCCGATGTTCGAGTGCACGCCCGGAAACCATACCTGCTCGACCGTCTGCGTGACTCGTGGCTTGGGGTTCGATTTCCATATCGAGGGCTGGAAGGGGGTGCGTTGCTCGTCGATGGCGAGCGCCTGAAAGGCGTTCTCGACGCCTGGTGCAAGGGTGGTGTCGTGAAACTCATATTCGCGTTGGCAGAAGCGGCTGTGCGGGATACCGAGCGAGCCGACCGTATCCCACACGGCGATGCATTTTATATCGACCTGATCCCGGGTTACCCGGTCGGGAAAATTGGCGAGAAACATAGCTTCCTCGCGCTCGCGGATCGGCTCAGGCTGCCGGTAATAGTCCCAAACTTCCTCAAAGTTCTCCATGTGATGCTTCCGCAATATCCCGACGTGCGCGATTAGCCCGGCCACGCTGCGGGCCGTGTAAGCACCGCGTGAGAACCCGAAAAGGAAGATCTCGTCCCCGTCCTGGTAATTGTCGACGAACCACGCGTATGCGCTTCGGACGTTCTCCGATAGCCCGATGCCGGTTCCGCCGCCCATCCACTTGTCGAGCACGTTCCCGGTGCCCACACCGGGGTGATAGAACACGATCTGGCTGATCCCATCCTGGGTGCGCGACCGGATCGACCGGACGAGCCGGACAACATTGGTTGTGTGTCCGAGCCGGTCGGGCGTGTTCCAGGTGCCGTCACAGCACGCAATGAGACGCCGGGCGTTGAGCGATGTTCCCATCATCCTGACTCATCTGCGAGCAGCCCGAGCCGCGGTCCCGGTGACTCACCCGCAGCGTCGCCGAGATCATCCAGCACGGTGTTGATGATGCTCTCCCGTTCCCCCCGGCTTCGATAAGGAATTCGCGGGAAGCGAACTGGCAACTCCTCTATCCGCATCGTGTGAAAGCCGTTGAATCCAGCGACAGATAATGCGCTGAGCGGAACCCGCCCGCCGCCATGACGTGGCGCGCCAGTCAGCCCATCTAGGGCAAACTCGATCGCGAATTCCCAATCCGGCACGCTTGCCATCGACCGGGCTATATCGATCACGTGTAAAACCGCCAGATACGCGCCCAATAACCAGCCAATAAAGAAGTGATTTCCACGTTCCGTGGGCTGGTGACGATACCAAAGATCGATGAGGCCGAACTCGAAGATCTCCATGCGCACTGAATCATCATTTTCGTACTTGCGCACTCCCCGCACGATCGGTCGACCGCCCATAACCCGAAACCTATGAAGCTCAACATCAGCACCGCCGTAGTGGGCGCGAAATCCTGGTGGGATTGGGAATGCGGTCGGGTCGCCTGAGAACCGCGGCAACCCCGGAAAATTTCCCAAGGGCACAGCCGTGATCCGGCAAGTACCGTTCTCACCAGTTGCTCGTTGTAGCCACTCAGCGAAGCGAGCCGCCCGTTCTCGGAAAATTGCATCTACACGTTCGGCTCCGCGGGCAAGATCGATGGTCAAGTCCTGAATCTCACGCATGGTCATCTGAACCGAACTTGCGCCTCTCCGTATAAATGCATGTCCATCGCTTGCAACTCGATGTGGACCGAATGGAGACGCCGGCACCCCAATAATCAGCACCCCGCCACCGCCGCTATCTGTCTCGATGCCTCGGATCTGATGACCGGGTAGCAGCGGATCAATGCACGCCCGAGCAGCATCCTCCATGCGCGATGCGAGATCGTGAATTCGGGGGAGCGGCACGATTGTGGCGGCGCGTGGCGGTTTATCCTTGGTTTCCCCGATGCCGACGACCAGCGTTCCGCCCTGCGCGTTGGCGAATGCTACAACCTCCCGAAACAATTGGTCTCGGGCGTATGCTGTGAACGCGCCGCCCGCCATCCAGGGGTCGGGCCGACCTCGCTCGGCAGGCAACTGCTGTTTGAATTCGAGAAGCTGACCCTCGTATGCGCCGCGGGCGCAAAGATCCTGAACGTCGGCGGCGGTGATCTGGTCGAACGGTTTGGTGAGCATCAACGGTGCCGTGTTTGGGATAGTCTAGCCAAGTTTAGCAGGGAAGTGGACGGGCACCGCTGCGACCTCCATTACGGACCTTGCGATAACCGAATCGCGGCGATCGGGTAGTCGGTGTGTTCAGTCGCCAGGTTCCTGCTGCGCTGCGCGAAGCGGGCACCGAAAACCGGACCGAGATTGCCCGTGGGCCAGTTTTGACCATCACAACGGCTTGTTAACGGCACGCATGGCTCAATTCGGGGGATTTGCGGGTGTGAGGCATCGGCTGGCCGGCGGGACCGAGCAAATGAGGGGACAATGCTAGACGGCTTCGAAAACAGGAACAGCCCGGTATATCCGCCCTCCCCGGAGCACCCTGCGCGTCCGCGCCCAGCCTGTCGCAAAGTGAGCGAAAGTCTTAACTGATTCGAGCTACACTGGCCGGACGCCCAGATCCAAAAGTCGCTGGCCTCAACGCGTCGTGATCCTGGTATCCGCTCACTGCGGAGAACTTTGAAATGTGGCTGCTGACCCTCCCCGTATTCCTCCTTGCGATGCTGACCGGCTGCGCGGCCGCGATGGCGTTCAACTGCTCGGGCATCAGCATGCCGTCGAGCATCGTCATTTGCAGCGACCCGGACCTGATAACGCTCGCGGACGAGCGCCAGCAAATCTACAACGAGACCCGATCGCGGCTCACGCCCGAGCAGCAAAGTGCGCTTTGGGAGGATCAGAAGGCGTGGGTTCGCTCTTATGCGACGACGTGCGGCGTACCGCCCGATAGTTCGCCGCCAAGTCCTGTGCCGCCCTCGGTCATCGAATGTTTCAAACATTCCGCGCAGGCACGCGCGGACTATCTACGCGCCTACGGCCTCACAGGTACCCCGCCGAGTATTCCTGCTGCACAGCCGTCGTCACTACCGACGCAGGCAAACGCGGCCGATGTTGATGAAGTAGCTCTGGTCCAAGCGGGAAGCCTGTTTGAAATCCCGACGCGGATAAATGGAGCTATTACTCTAAACTTCATCATCGATAGTGGTGCCTCGGACGTTCAAATACCGTTCGACGTATTCAGCACGCTTGCTCGTGCCAATACGATTCAAGACGGTGATATTATAGGTGAACAAACATACACCCTGGCGGACGGTTCAGAGAAGAAGGCCCCCAAATTTCTAATCCGTGAGCTTAAAATCGGCCACTACATCCTGCACAATGTCCCCGGCAGTGTTGGTTCACCTACCGGCTCGTTGTTGCTCGGGCAGAGCTTCTTATCGCATTTTGACTCCTGGACACTCGATAATAAACGACATCTCCTGAAGCTCGTCGGAAAAAGCTCTGACACGGCCAACGAGGTCGCTTCATCGGCCAGTAGCAATGGTCCGATGGCGTCCCTGTCCGCGCCTACCTTGCCGCGAAACGAAGCTCCCTCGGCCCGAACCGCCGTAGTCTGTGGAAAATCGGTTGAGTATGGCATCAATCAATCTGGCAGCAGCTTGGTCGGCGTCTGGACCGGCAACTGGAACAACGCTGGCGGGTTATGCGGTGCCCTGATTGTGCAAGGTATGGACGCTCACGGAACCGCAGATGTCATTTACGTGTATGGCCCGAACCGACCCGGAACTGGCCTCTCGTGGAAACAGCAGCATCGGGTCGGTCTGTTGAGTGACGGCGTGCTTTCCTTCCAGGACGATCAGGGGAGCACCTTCAGATTCCGCACCGGCGGACCCGGCGAGCTTGATGCGATTTTCATGAGCCGAACCGGGCGTCTGACCGGCACCTTTCAGAGATCGCAGTGACCGGATGAGGATCTCATTTCATTGCGGGCAAGCTATTGAACTCGTGCTTAAGTCGATCGGTAAGGAGCATGTACCCGCGCTCACTTAGGTG
>DASYOB010000105.1:0-2313 GCA_036008175.1 Allostellaceae bacterium | reverse complement strand
CATCCCCGATCCGAACCAGGCCGCGCCAGCGCGGCGCACCGTGGTGTTAGGCGCGCGGCCCCCGCCGCATCCCTGACGCAATGCAGCATCGCGCTGGGTTCATTGCCGCGAGTGGCGACGCATCGGCCGCCGCTGACGCCGGCGAAATCGCCACCGCCGGGTTCACCTTGTCGATCCACGGAGGTCAGAGCAGCCGGGCCTGGGCGTCGGATTTCTCGCGGGCGGCGGTGCGGAAGGTGGCGGCGGCGTCGATCCGCGGAATGCGCGGGCGCTTGCCCTGGAACAGTTCGGCGAGGGTGATGATCTGGAGCTTCGGCACCTGCTCGAACGGCCCCTCGAAGAAGCCGGCGGCAATCGCCTCGCGCTCCATGGCGCGGGTCGGCAACGCCAGCGAGATCAGGACGCCGACCGCCGCCTTCTCGCGCTCGACGACCGCTATCAGGTCCCGCACCATGCCGACCCCGACATTGTCGCCGCCCTTGACCGAGATCAGCGCCTTTTCGGTCTGGTCCCTGTCGCTGCGGAAAAACAGGATGCCGTCGATGCCGCCATCGGCGCCCTTTTTCTTGCCGCCATAGGGCCGGGCTTCGACCAAGGACACCGCCCACCACTGGAACTGGTACTTGTCGCGCCGCGCGAGGTCGATCGCGCTCGCCAGATCCTTCGGCGTGCCGTGCACCTCGAACGCGATGCCGGGAAACGCATCCTGCAAGCGCCGCTCGATCAGCGAAATCGCCAGGTGGGTCACGTCGATGCCGAGCCAGGCGCGGCCGAGCTTCTGCGCCGCGTGAATGGTCGTACCGCAGCCGCAAAACGGGTCGAGGACGAGGTCGCCAGGGTTCGAAGACGCGGAAATGATCCGTTCCAAAAGCACAACTGGCTTTTGCGTTGGATAACCGAGGCGCTCTTGGGCCTGCGCACCAATCGGCCGCAGGTCCGTCCATATGTCTTGCAGCGGAACGCCTGACATCTCATCGAGATACCGTTTGTACTGAGGGACCGATCCCTCACTGGTCTGGATTACACGGCCTTGGTCGATTAATTTCTTCATCCGCTCTTCGGAGTATCGCCAATACCGCGTCACCCCCATCACCTCGTACATCGGATTTCCCTTAGCGGCTCCACCCGGCCCCGTCAGGTCGCCGAGCCGATACCGACGCCCGGTGCTAACCTCTATGTGCCTGTAAAACGCGTCCGCGTATTCTCTGTCGTAAGGAAGGTATGTGGAGTTCCACCTCCAGATGTCGGTTTTAGTATAAAATAAGATGGTGTCATGGATTCTGCCGTGCTGGCGCCTTCCTTGTTTCCCATCGCTGTGCGCGCTGCTACGCTTCCAAATAATCTCGGTCCTAAAATTGCCAATTCCAAAAATTGCATCCAGCAGTATTTTTAAATAATGTCCAGCGGTCGGGTCGCAGTGCAGGTAGAGCGAGCCGGTCGGCTTCAGCACCCGATGCAGTTCGATGAGCCGCACCGCCATCATCGCCAGATAGGCCATCAAATCGTTCTCGCCGAGGAACGAGCGCATCACGCGCAGCAACTCGGCGGCCTGGGTCGCCGGCGAGGCCAGCACCTCGGCATAGGCGCGCTCGGCCTCTTCGCCCCAATGCCAGGTGTCCTCGAAGGCTTCGATCTGGGCGTCGGCGCCCTTGCCCGACGGACCCTTGAACAAGAGGTTGTAATTGGCCTGGCTGTTGAACGGCGGGTCGAGATAGACGAGATCGACCATGTCTGGGGCGATCTCGCGGCGCAGCACGTCGAGATTGTCGCCGTAATAAAGTGCGTTCGCCATGTCTTCCCTTGCGCCCGCGTTTGCCGCAGGGATTATTGACCGCACGAATCGGCGCAGCAAGGATGCCCGAATAAAGCTGATCGTCAGCCCGCCGCATAGAAGGCGCTCGCAACGATGCCGAGGCGAGACCGCGCAGCGCTGCTCGACCGGGTGAAGGAGTTCGCTGCGGCCCCGTTCGGGCGACACCCGGCAGCGACACGGCTGCCTGGGCGTTCGGACGCGGTCCGGTTGCGGCATGGCGATTGGCGCGCCATCTGCCGGATCGACCGCGCCGACGGCATCGTCGTCCTGGAGGCGGTGGCGCACCGCCGGGAGGCCTATCGATGAGCAATAATGTCGAGACCGTAACGTTGACCCGCGCCGAGTACGAGGCGCTGATCGAACGCGCCGAGGAGGCCGAAGACCTCGCCGCAATTGCCGCCGCGGAAGCGCGCGAGGCAGCACTCGGCAAACTCTCGGCCCGCACCGACTATCTCCCGATCGAGCTGGTGCGGCGGCTTGACACCGGCGACCACCCGGTC
>DASYOB010000104.1:0-1588 GCA_036008175.1 Allostellaceae bacterium | reverse complement strand
TGGCGGCACATGTCCGAACTGCTCGCCGCCGCGCGGTCGGCGTCGCTGGAACTGCTGAATCTCTGTGTTTGGGCCAAGCCGAACGCGGGGATGGGCGCCCTCTACCGATCGCAACACGAGTTGGTCTTCGTGTTCAAACTGGGCGCCGGTCGTCATCGCAACAACGTCCAGCTCGGTCAGCACGGCCGCAATCGGACCAACGTCTGGAGCTACGCCAACGGCCCCGGGTTCGGTCGTGCGGGCGAGGAGGGCCGGCTCGCGGCGTTGCATCCGACGGTCAAGCCGGTGGCGATGGTCGCCGACGCGATCCTCGACGTGACCCGTCGCGGCGACATCGTGCTCGATCCGTTCCTCGGCAGCGGCGCGACTGTGATGGCCTGCGAGCGGACCGGGCGGCGCGGCTTCGGGCTGGAACTCGATCCGCTCTACGTCGACGTGATCATCCGGCGGTGGCAGGCCCATACCGGCGACAAGGCTCGTCATTGCGATACGGGCCAGACGTTCGAGGAGGTCCGGGGCTCGCGGACTTCGGGCGTCGAGGAGACCGTGCGATGAGTGGGCGGGATCGGAACTCACGACCGGCCCGGTCGGAACGCAACTTCGAAGACAGCCGAGAGGACGAGCGCGAGGAGCGGCGCGTCGGCTATGGCCGCCCTCCGGTTGCGACGCAATTCCGCCAGGGGGTCTCGGGCAACCCGCGCGGCCGGCCCAAGGGCGCGCGCAACTTCGCCACCGTCGTCGCGGCGACCCTCGGCGAGCGGATTTCAATCACGGAGAATGGACGCCGCAAGCGGATCACCAAGCTAGACGCGGCGGTCAAGCAGCTCGTGAACCGCGCCGCCGGCGGCGACGCGCGCTCGCTGCAGCTGCTTCTCGGCCTGATGCAAACCATCGAGGCGCGGCCGGCGCCGTCCGATCCCCAGCAACCCTCCGAGGCAGATCGAGAGGTCATTCGCGACGTGCTGCGCCGTATGAGCGAGACTTCCTCGTGAACGAGCTCTCCCTCCGCGAATATCGCGCGATCTGCCGGCAAGATTTCCACACCTTCGCGGCGCGTTGCTTCACGCACTTGCACGGTGGCTCGGCGTTTCATCCCAACTGGCATCTCGAGGTCATCGCCGCCGCGCTGCAGGATTGTCTCGACGGCGGCGTCAAACGCCTGATCATCAATCTCCCGCCGCGCAATCTCAAATCGCTGCTCTCCTCGATCGCCTTGCCAGCGTTCTGGCTCGGCCACCGTCCCAACGCCGCGATCATCAACGTTACCTATGGCCAGAGCCTTTCGGAAAAGTTCGCCCGCGACTGCCGCGATGTGATGAGCTCGCCCTGGCTGCAGGCGCTGTTCCCGACTCGTCTGACCAACCCCCGGGCAAGCCTGCACGAGCTCACCACTACGGCTGGCGGCTTTCGGCTCGCGACTTCGGTCGGCGGCGTGCTGACCGGCCGTGGCGCCGATCTCATCATCATCGACGATCCGCTGAAACCCGACGAAGCGATTTCGGAAACCCAGCGCCGAGGCGTCAATGAATGGTTCGACGGCACGTTGTTTTCCCGTCTGAATGACAAAGCCGCGGGCGTGATCGTCGTG
>DASYOB010000103.1:0-3906 GCA_036008175.1 Allostellaceae bacterium | reverse complement strand
GAGCCTCGGCATGTCGCCGCCTAATCGTCATTCGACGAGACGCGCCCGCATCGCCCGTTGGGGTCTACCGCAACCTTACGCCTGGCTCGTCTCCATTTGTGAATTCGATGCGCGCCGATTCCAAAACGGCGCGGACGGCGGCAACGTTATTGATCAGCACTTGGAATTAGGATTTTAAACCCGATTGACACATAAGATCACCAACAGGTCGCGAGTCTCATACTCGGAAAGAGTCCCTTCGCCGCCGGCCTGCATCCGACCGACAGTCATGACGGCCGCGAATGCGTGGCAATCCGGCTCCCGGCCCAGGTCACTTCAACCATCCTTTGTCCACGGCGAGCCAGGTGGAGCGGCGCGTGCCAGTCGCGCGCGGCGCGCGCGCCAGCATGCCCGCCGTCATGGGAGCCGGTTCATCCCCGGCGCGATGGCCATCGGTTTGGCCGGGCGCAGGCCCGAGCTGGTCCTCGAGATCGCGCCATTTCGCGCCGGTCCAACGATCCGCTCCGGCAATCCAGGCGGCGGCGCGCGCGTAGACCCGGCAGTCCAGCACCTCGTTGCGTTCCCGCAGCTTCTGCCACTCGAGTTTCTGGAACCCGCGCCGCGTCGTCACGGTCACCAGCTGTTCGGCGACCAGTTGCTTGATCCATTCGGCTTCCGCGCCCCGCGGGAGATGGATGAAGCCCGGCGGGTCGGTAGCGCCCGCGGCGATGTCTTCATCCGTGGGAACGGCGAGCCTGAGATAGCGATAGGTCTCGGACTTGAAGGTCGCGACGGCGACCGTCCAAAGCCGCGCGCCACGGCGGATCTTGCGGCCGCGTTCCGTCGCATCGACAAAGCTCGGGCCGGCGACCGGCGCGGCCCGGTTGAACCCCTCGACGCCCTTGACCGGTGCGACCTGGGCAAACCCGGCACCGCGCGCCCACGCATAGACGGCGGGAGCCTGATAGCCGGTGTCGACGGCGAGCTTGGCGATGCCAAGCCGTGCGCCATGGGCATGCGGCCAGGTCCGCCCGAGCAGGCTCGTCAGTTCGCCCCAGCTCGCTTGGCGCTCCGGACCGCCATCGATCACAATATGGTCGACGAGCCAGCTGGTCAGGCCGCGACCCCAAGCCCAGATCGAGACCTCGATCCGGTCCTTCTGGACGTCCGCGCCGGCGGTCAGGAACAAGCCGCCGCCCGGCACCGTGCCGATCCGCCAGGCTTCGCGCCGCTCGTAGAGCCGCTGCCAATCGGGCGCTTCCCCGGTCTCGATCCAGGTCTCGCCGAGGACCCCATTTTGGAAGCTGCGCTTGGCCTCGTCCGTTGCCTGCGCGGCCTCCCACATCCGGGCGATTCCGGTCCAGGACAGCCAGCCCACTGGCGAATAGAGGGCGGACAGATGAAACCCGATGGTGCCGGGATCGGCCGGCGCGGCGGCCGCCCGCCAGCGGCCCGCGGCCATCATCGCGGTCTTGTGGCGCTCCTCGATTGATCTCTCACAGGCTTCGCAGGCATAGTGCGCGGTCTCGGGTCTGGACTTCTCCCAGCGCAGCCGCTCGAACCGGAGCGCCTGTTCATGACCGCAATGTGGGCACGGCACGAAGTAGCAGCGCTGGTCGGACACCTCGTATTCGCGTTCGATGCGCGAGACGCCATGGATCGTCGGGGTCGAGGTGAGAAAGATTTTCGACCGCCACGCGAAGGTGCGGGTGCGCGCCTCGGCGAGGGCGACGGGATCGCCTTCCTCGCCGGCGGACGGCGGATAGGCATCGACCTCGTCGAGAAACAGATAGCGCGCCGGCATGGAGCGCAGGCCGACCGCGCTGTTGGCGCCGGTGATGACCAGGAGCCCTGCCGGAAATTCCTTCGACAGCATGGTGTTGCCGGCGTCGCGCGCGCGCTGCGGCTTGACCCGGTCGCGGAGCGCCGGACTCTCGGCGATCAGCGGATCGATGCGCTGGCGCGAGAACCGCTTGGCGAGTTCGACGGTCGGCTGCACCGCGAGCATCGGCCCCGGGGCATAGTGGATGACATAGCCGATCCAATTGTTGCCCGCCTCGGTGTTGTGAGACGGAATGAATCCCTTTCCGCAGAGATAGAGGTGGTTGAGAGAATCGACCGAGATGCAGCGCACGGGCACGCTTGCCACCGGCTGGATATTTACGATCCGCCGGCGCCGGCTCTTCCACGGTCGCCCGTTCTCGATCGAGCGCATGCGCGCGATCTTCCGTGAGAGCCGGAACATCGGTTCCTCGGCATAGGCCGTCCATGACACACGCCAATAGCCCAGGCAGTCGCGATCTTGTCCTCCGATCACGCGGCGACGCGATCTCGCCCAGTAGACACTCGACTTGTACCCGAGGCCGTGCAACAGTTCGGCGAGACCCTCAACGAGCCGGCTGTCGGTGTTGGAGAACTCGCAGCGCTTTCCGTCCGGCGAGATCGTGCCATCGGAGTCCATGAGACCGCGCACAAGTTCCAGGCGCTGGATGTGGCTCGCACGCAGGTACCGCGCCGGGATGTGCTTGTTCTCCAGAACGTCGAGTTGGCGCAGGCGCGTCGTGAAAGGGGAACGATGTTGAACGCTCGCCGGCATTCCGGCGTCGCCGACCGTTCGGAAGGTTGGGTCGATCACTAAATTGGCGCATCTCCCCTTCCGCCAGTGCGGAAGGCGGAATTCGGCGTCGACACCGCAAGCACGGAGGTGCTCGACAATCTCCGCGTCGTCCTCGTGGACGCTCACGTGGTTCATAATTGAGGAGCCATCGCCGAGCCAAAGACCCAGCACATAGGGATGGACGATCAGGTCCTGCTCGGGGAGGTCCAGCGGCTGACAGCAGTCGATCGCATAGCGATAGCGTTTGCCCGAGCCGATCCGGACTCGCTGCACCATCTCGTCGGTCCGCAGTACCCTCGCTCGCGGGCACTCGGTATCTGTGAAGTCCCGAACCGGCCAGCGATGGCTTCCGTCGCAAACGAGCTTCTCCCCATCATCAAAGGCAATCTCGTAGCACGGCCGGCCGATCATCACTGGCGAGACGCCGAGGATATGGCACACCCGGCCCCGTTCATCGAAGAGCGCATCGCCGGGAACCAAAGTCCCCATGCGCTTCCAGCCGGTCGCGGTCGGAACCGGTGTGTCGAGCGCCAGAGGAGCGCCGACCTGAGCCGCCTTCATGAACACGACGCGCCGGCACGGGTTGGACGGCGACAGCGCGTCCATGATCGCCCGCATGTAGGGCGTGCGGGAGGTCGCATAGCGGCCCGGCTCGGCAGAGGCCCGCGGGCTCAGCACCCGATGCCGGTCCGCCCATTCCGACACCTGCAAGGATGCGTCTGGGGTGAGGCCGTCCCGCCAGGACTGCCAGAGCGCATCCACGCCATCGAAGGCGAAGAGCTCGTCTTTGCGATCACCGGAGATCTGGGACGACCCCGGCAAGCTCGGCGAGATGGGCGCGGACATGCGTTTCGAGTGCCTTCTGCATCGGGTGAGCGGCGATGCCGAGCTCCGCCGCCATCAGGGCCGCAACCCGGGCCGGCCAGTTGCTCCAGGTGTCGCGCTCCTCGCGGGCAAGCCGGAACACCAGCGCCGCCGCGCGGGCTCGGTCGACCAGTTCGCCCTTCATGCGTTGGAGGCGAAGCCGGGCGAGATGCGCCTTGGCGATCTCATCAGCCCCTGTTCCTTCAGCGTCTCGCGGACAGAGCCCACCGCCGCATCCGCGACAGGCTTCAGAGTCTCGGGAGCGGGCTTCGCCTTCGTCCTGGATTTCGTGCGGCCGGGATCGGTCGAGCGCTCCCAGGCGGCATCGGCCTTCCCCGGGTCGATGGCACCGTCCGGCTCGATCGGGATGCGCCCCGCCTTGATGGCTTTGAGGACGGCGACGTGGCTCACGCCGCGGACCTTTGCATAGGCGCGGATTGAAAGAC
>DASYOB010000102.1:0-60289 GCA_036008175.1 Allostellaceae bacterium | reverse complement strand
CGACCAGCGTTTCGCCGTCCTCGCCGAGGATCTGCGTGCCGACCGGCACGCGCAGCACGAGATCGTCGCCGCCCGCGCCGGTGCGGTTGCGGCCGGCCCCGCCGCGCCCCTTCGGCGCGCGGAAATGCTGCTGGTAGCGGAAGTCGATCAGCGTGTTGAGGTTGTCCTGCGCGACAAAGATGATATCGCCGCCCTTGCCACCGTCGCCGCCGTCCGGGCCGCCGAACTCGATGAACTTCTCGCGCCGGAAGCTCAACGAGCCGCTTCCGCCGTCGCCGCTCTTCACGTAGATCTTGCACTGGTCGAGGAATTTCATCTAGCGTCCTCGCAACAAAAAAGGAGCGGCGAGCCGCTCCCCTGTCGCGATCTCCTGGGGAACGGCTATTCGGCGGCCGCCGCTGGCTGGCGGTCGCCTTCCGGCACCACCGAGATATAGGTACGCCCGCCGAGCCCCTTGCGAAATTTCACCGCGCCGTCGACGACCGCGAACAGCGTGTGGTCGCGACCCATGCCGACATGGTCGCCGGGATGGAACTTGGTGCCGCGCTGGCGCACGATGATGTTGCCGGCGACGACGATCTCGCCGCCGAATTTCTTGACCCCCAGGCGTCGCCCCCGGCTGTCGCGCCCGTTGCGGGACGAGCCGCCCGCCTTCTTGTGTGCCATCTCTAACTCCTTGCCCCGCTCAGCGACCGGAGTTGATCTCGGTGATCCGCAGCACGGTCTGATGCTGGCGATGCCCGTTCTTGCGGCGGTAATTATGCCGCCGCTTTTTCTTGAACACGATGATCTTGTCGGCGCGGCGGTGCTCAACCAAGGTGGCGCTGACCGAGGCGCCATCGAGGAGCGGCACGCCCGTCGCCACGGTGGCGCCGTCGCCGACCATCAGCACCTCGGCGAGCTCGATCGTGGCGCCAGGATCGCCGGCGAGTTTTTCGACGGCGATCACATCGTCCTTCGCGACCTTGTATTGCTTGCCGCCAGTGCGGATGATTGCGAACATGATAAAAACCGATATCGGTTGGCGCGCCGTCTGCGGCAAGGCCCCGCGCGGCGCAAATACAGCGCGGACGGGGCCACCCGTCCGCGAGCGGCGCACTATAGTGGGGCGCTCTCGCGTGTCAACGATCTCCAACCTTGCGCCGGCATCGAAACAAGACGCCGGGCCGTCGCGCCGGTCTTCGCGATAATGTGGGCCGGTTTCAAGCGAGCACTAGCGTTCGTGCTCGGCTTTGCGATGCCGGGATCGGCGGTCATCGTTGCGCTATTCGGGTTCGGCTTTCTTGCCGGAGAACCCGCATTCGGCGCCGCAGCCGCGGTCCTGGTCTTGAGCCTGCTGGCGGCGCTACCGCTCGGGTTCGCCCTCGGCGCGACCGAAGCCGAAATCGAGGCGCTTGGCCCCGAAGCAGCCTCCCCGGCCGAGCATCGCTTGGCCCGGTCGTTGCGGCGGTTCAGTCCGATGGCGCAGGCGTTGTGGCCGCCGGTGCTGCGCCTCCAGCGCGCCTGGCGAGAGCACGCCGCGCGCGGCGAGGCACGGCTGGCCGCCGCCGAGGCGGTTATCACGGCGATGCCGAACCCCCTGATCCTGATCGATCGCGAGCGGCGGATCGTGCGCGCCAATCCCCCCGCCGCAGAATTCGTCGGCTCCGTTGCAGAACCGCGCGACCTGGCCGCGGCGCTGCGCAACCCGGCGCTGCTCGCCGCCGCCGACGCGGTGTTGCGCGGCACCGCCGCGCAGAACGTGGAGTTCGCCCTGTCGGGGTCGGTGATCCGCCAGCTCGAAGCGCGGTTTGCCAGGATCCCGCGATCCGGCGGTCCTGGTCTCGACGGCGCAGCGGCGATCCTGACCCTGCACGACGTCACCGGCCTCCGGCGCGCCGAGCAGATGCGGGCGGATTTCATCGCCAATGCCGGGCACGAGCTGAAGACGCCGCTGGCGACGCTGATCGGCTTCATCGAAACGTTGCTCGGGCCGGCGCGGGACGATGCCGAAGCGCGCGAGCGGTTTCTCGCGATCATGCGCGAGGAAGCCCATCGCATGGCCCGGCTCGTCGAGGATCTGCGGTCGCTAAGCCGGATCGAGCAGAGCGAGCATGTTACACCAACCGGTACCGTTGCCCTCGCGCCCTTGATCGAACATGTCGCGGCGGCGCTTGAGCTGCGCGCGGCCGAGCGGGGGATGCGGATCAGGCTCGACCTCGCCGCAGATCTGCCCGAGGTGCAGGGCGAACGCGACGAGCTGGCGCAGCTGTTCCAAAATCTGCTCGACAACGCGATCAAATATGGCCGGCCGCAAACCGAGATCGCGGTGACCGGCGGATTGAGCGCCGAGGTCGCGCCGGCCCAGGCATGGGTAGCTGTCGCCGACCGGGGCGAGGGTATTCCGCACGACCATCTGCCCCGGCTGACCGAGCGTTTTTACCGAGTGGATACCGGTCGATCGCGCGAGATGGGCGGGACCGGGCTCGGGCTTGCCATCGTCAAGCATGTGCTCAATCGCCATCGCGGCCATCTCGACATCGCCAGCACGCTCGGCGTCGGGTCGATCTTTACGGTGTGGCTGCCGGCAGCCACAAGCCCCCGAAGCCCCTCTACCCTCTCCTCCGCGGAGGCAGTCCAAGCTGTCATCGAACGGTAACAAAACTGCCGCACAGGCGTATCACCACCGGGATAGAAACCAGGTGCGGCCAGAGGAAGACGGCCGAGGATTTTCCAAAAAACGGAGTAAACCGTGGCGATTTTCCGAACCGCGCTGCTGGCGGCAGTCATTGCCGCATCCGGCGCCTCATTTGGCGTTACCGGGCCCGCTGGCGCCGCCGAGATTTCCGGCGCCGGCGCGACCTTCCCCTACCCGATCTATGCCAAATGGGCCGAGGCGTACAAGGCCAAGACCGGAACGAGCATGAACTACCAGTCGATCGGCTCGGGTGGTGGTATCAAGCAGATCACCGCCAAGACGGTCGATTTCGGCGCCTCCGACATGCCGCTGAAGCCGGCCGATCTCGACAAGGATGCTCTCGTGCAGTGGCCGCAGGTGATGGGCGGCGTCGTTCTCGTGATCAACCTGCAGGGCATTCAGCCAGGCCAGCTGAAGCTCGACGGCAAGACCGTCGCCGGGATGTATCTCGGCAACATCACGAAATGGAACGACGCGGCGATCGCCCAGCTGAACCCGGGGGTGAAATTGCCGGACAAGGCGATCGCGACGATTCACCGCTCCGACGGGTCGGGCACGAACTTCATCTTCACGCACTATCTTTCGAGCGTCGATGCCGAGTTCAAGGACAAGATCGGCGAGAACACCTCGGTCGAATTCCCGAGCGGACTCGGCGGCAAGGGCAATGAGGGGGTTGCCGCGCTGGCAAGTCGCACCGATGGCGCGATCGGCTATGTCGAATACGCTTACGCCCTACAGAACAAGATGAATTACACGCAATTGCGCAACCATGACGGGGCCTTCGCCTCGCCGGACAGCAAGACCTTCCAAGCGGCCGCCGCCAATGCGGACTGGTCGAAAACGGAGGGCTTCTATCTGCTGCTGACCGACCAGCCCGGCAAGGAAAGCTGGCCGATCACCGGGGCCACCTTCATCCTGATGCACAAGCAGCAGACGGACTCGGAAAAGGCCAAGGCGGTCCTGGATTTCTTTGACTGGGCCTATCACAACGGCGGCCAGATGGCCGAGGCGCTCGATTACGTGCCGATGCCCGCCAATGTGGTCGGTCTCGTCGAGCAAAGCTGGAAGCAGATCGTCGGACCGGACGGCAAGCCGGCGTGGAAGGGTCCGGCATCATAACCGCGGGTGAGGACGCACCCTAGGGTGCGTCCTGTCCAAGCAGGAATTCGGCGGGGGCAGGTTCGTGGCGGCTGAGATAGCCATCGACAGAGCGCAAGCTGGAAACGGCCGCCGTACCGCCGTCGGTGATGTCGTGTTCCGCGGGCTGACGCTGTTCTTCGCGGCCCTGGTCCTGCTGATCCTGAGCGGCGTCATCGTCTCGCTGGTTGCCGGGTCACTACCGGCTCTGTGGACGTTCGGGTTCGGCTTTTTGGTCGCCGAAGCATGGAACCCGGTCACGGAGAAATTCGGCGCTCTGGCGCCGGTCTACGGCACGCTCGTCACGTCGGCGATCGCAATGCTGGTGGGCATCCCGGTGGCGTTCGGCGTGGCGCTGTTCATTACCGAGCTCTGCCCAAACTGGCTGAAGCGGCCGCTGTCGACAATGATCGAGTTGCTCGCCGCGATCCCCAGCATCATCTATGGGATCTGGGGTCTGTTTGTCCTCGCGCCCTTTGTCCAGGAGCATATCGAACCGGCACTGATCGACACGCTCGGTGCGATCCCCGGGATCGGCCTCCTATTCGAGGGCCCGCCGCTGGGCATCGGCGTGCTGACCGCCGGCTTCATTCTGGCCATCATGGTGCTGCCGTTTATTTCCTCGATCATGCGCGACGTATTCGAAACCGTGCCGCCGATGCTGAAGGAGAGCGTGTATGGGCTAGGGGCGACCACGACCGAAGTGGTGTGGCAGGTCGTGCTGCCTTACACCCGGATCGGCGTCGTCGGTGGCATTCTGCTGGGCCTTGGCCGGGCGCTCGGCGAAACGATGGCGGTCACTTTCGTGATCGGCAACTCGCATCGTATCCACGCCTCGATCCTGCAGCCTGGAACCACCATCTCGGCCGCTCTCGCCAATGAATTCACCGAAGCCGTCGGCGATCTCTACCTCTCCTCACTGATCGCTCTCGGGCTGATACTGTTTCTGATCACCTTCATCGTGCTGGCGATCGCCAAGCTGCTGCTGATCAGGCTCGAGCGGCAAGGCGGGCGGTGAGGTAATGCAGCTCTACACACGCCGCCGCATGAGCAACTGGGTTGTCATCGGCCTGTCGATGCTGGCGACGGCGTTCGGCCTGCTCTGGCTGGTGATGGTTTTAGGGACGCTGCTCGTTAACGGCATCAGCGCCATCACCCCGTCGCTGTTTGCGCAGATGACGCCGCCTCCCGGCAGCAGCGGCGGCCTGCTGAACGCGATTGCCGGCAGCCTGATCATGACCTTGATCGCGACGCTGGTCGGGACGCCCACCGGCATTCTCGCCGGCACCTTCCTTGCCGAATACGCGCATGACAGTCGCCTGGGCGAAGTGGTGCGGTTCATCAACGACATCCTGCTGAGCGCCCCATCGATCATCATCGGCCTGTTCGTCTACGAGGTAATGGTCGTGCATATGGGCCATTTCTCGGCCTGGGCCGGGGCGATGGCGCTGGCGATCATCATGATCCCGGTGGTGGTCCGCACCACCGAGGATATGCTGCGGCTCGTGCCGGACTCGTTGCGTGAGGCGGCCGCGGCGCTCGGTGCGCCGAAATGGAAGGTGATCGTGACCGTGGCCTATCGCGCCGCGGTGCAGGGCATGCTGACGGGGGTGCTTCTGGCGGTGGCGCGGATCTCGGGCGAAACCGCGCCGTTGTTGTTCACCGCGCTCAACAACCAGTTCTGGAGCGCCGATCTCAACGCGCCGATGGCCAACTTGCCAGTTGTCATCTTCCAATTCGCGATGAGCCCCTATGCCGATTGGCAGACGCTTGCCTGGGGCGGCGCCCTGCTGATCACCGCCGCGATTCTGGTTTTGAATATTACTGCCCGCGTCCTAGCTTGGAGCAGCTTCAAACAATGACTTCCCCCGCCGCTCGGCCGCTGCCCTCGGAGCCTGATTCGTCTGACCCGCTGGGTGCGGACCTCAGGCCCAGGCCGCCAACCCGCCCGATCACGGCGCCCCCCATTGCGGCCGTGCGACGGAGCCCGACGCCGGACGACACGACCCAGCCCGCAGTGGCCCCGAAAGTTAAAGTCGATATCCGCAATGTCAATTTCTTCTACGGCAAGTTCCAAGCGCTGCGGGACATCAGCCTGCCGCTCTACGATCGCCGGGTTACCGCCTTCATCGGCCCATCGGGCTGCGGTAAATCCACGCTGTTGCGGGTGCTGAACCGGATTTTCGAGCTGTACCCGGGCCAGGTCGCGACCGGCGAGGTTCTGCTCGACGGCACCGACATTCTCGCCCCCGGGCTCGATCTGAACCGGCTGCGGGCCAAGATCGGCATGGTCTTCCAGAAGCCGACGCCGTTCCCGATGTCGATCTACGACAACATTGCTTTCGGCGTTCGCCTATACGACAAGCTGCCGAGATCCGAGCTCGACGATCGCGTCGAATCCGCCCTGCGCCGAGCCGCCCTGTGGGAGGAAGTCAAGGATAAGCTCCGACAGAGCGGGCTCAGCTTGTCGGGCGGTCAGCAGCAGCGGCTGTGCATCGCCCGCGCAGTTGCCGTCGAGCCGGAAGTCTTGCTGCTCGACGAGCCGGCCTCTGCGCTGGACCCGCTCTCGACCCAGCGCATCGAGGAACTCATCGAAGAGCTGAAGGCCGATTACTGCATCGCCATCGTCACCCACAACATGCAGCAGGCGGCGCGCAGCTCCGACTACACCGCCTTTCTATATATGGGCGAGCTGATTGAATTCGATGAAACCGAGGGGATGTTCACGCATCCGAAGGTGCGGCGAACCGAGGATTACATCACCGGCCGATTTGGCTGAGGGCGAGGACCGACATGCCTGCCGAGCACATCGTCAAGAGCTACGATGAGGAGCTGCAGCGGCTCAACAAGATGGTCGTGGAAATGGGCGGGCTCGCCGAAAGCCAGCTCGCCGCCGCGATCGAAGCGGTGCAGGAGCGCGACAGCGAGCTTGCCGCGCGGGTCATCGAGGACGATGCCAAGGTCGACCAGCTTGAACGCGAGCTCGACAACCTCGCGATACGCCTCTTGGCCCTTCGCCAGCCGATGGCGCGCGACCTGCGCGAGATCTTCGTCGCGTTGAAGATCGCCAGCGATCTCGAACGCATCTGCGATTATTGCGCCAATGTAGCCAAGCGGTCGATCGCGCTGGCGCAGGCGCCGCCGATCCAGCCCGCCCACGCATTGCCTCGCATGGCGCACTTCGCGCTGCTGTTGGTGAAGGACGTTATCGACGCTTATGTCGAGCACGATGCCGACAAGGCCCTCGACGTCTGGAATCGCGACGAGGAGCTCGACGAGATGTATGCGAGCCTCTTCCGCGAGTTCCTGACCTATATGATGGAGGACCCGCGCAATATCGGCACCTGCACGCATCTCCTCTTCATGGCCAAAAACATCGAGCGGATCGGCGATCACGCCACCAACATCGCCGAGAACTTGTATTACCTTGTGCATGGCACGCCGCTGACGCAGGCGCGGCCGAAAGGCGACACTTCGAGCATGCAGATCGTCGCGCCCGATCATCCCGGCAAGCGATGAAGCCGCTGGTCCTGATCGTCGAGGACGAGGCGCCGCTCGTCACGATGCTGCGCTACAACCTCGAACGCGAAGGATTTGCGGTGGACGCGGCCAGCGACGGCGAGGAGGCGCTGTTGCGGATCTCCGAGCGCAAGCCCGATGCGGTGCTGCTCGATTGGATGCTGCCGCTTGTCTCGGGCCTGGAAGTGTGCCGGCAGATCCGTCGCTCGCCGGCCACACGTTCCCTGCCGGTAATCATGCTGACGGCGCGGGTCGAGGAAGCCGACCGCGTACGCGGTCTCGACAGCGGCGCCGATGACTACGTCGTCAAGCCGTTCAGCCCGAGCGAATTGGTGGCGCGGCTGCGGGCGGTGATCCGGCGGGCGCAGCCCAGCGCGGGCGAGGAGGTGCTGCGCTACGCCGATATCACGATGGACCTTGTCGCCCATCGCGTATCCCGCGCCGGCAGGCCGGTCCATCTCGGGCCGACGGAATTCCGTTTGCTGCGCCATTTCCTCGGGCAGCCCGGCCGGGTGTTCTCGCGCGAACAGCTGCTCGACCGGGTCTGGGGTCACGAGTCCGAGATCGAGATGCGCACTGTCGACGTGCACATCCGCCGCCTGCGCAAGGCGCTCAATCAAAACGGCGGCCGGGATTTGCTGCGCACGGTCCGCTCAGTCGGCTACGCCCTCGACCGCACCGGTTGAGGCGGCCGGTTTCCGCTCAGCTGAACAACAGCGACACCGGGATCAT
Organism: Allostellaceae bacterium; assembly: GCA_036008175.1. Classification (GTDB taxonomy): domain Bacteria; phylum Pseudomonadota; class Alphaproteobacteria; order ATCC43930; family CGMCC-115725; genus DATARH01. The sequence continues at coordinate 52,224 of DASYOB010000102.1, read as the reverse complement.
CACCGCCGCCGCCTTCAACGGCCAGATCCAACCCTGGGTATAGACGAGCACGGCGAGCACGACGGCACAAAGCACCAAGGCGGCCTCGCGCGGACCTATCTCGAAACGTTTGCCCATACCCGCAGAATAACACAATGGGCGACGTGGACACAGCCTTACCGGCTGCGGCATCGTCGTTCGGCCATGGGGCCCGGGGTGCTTGGGTTTCGACCAAAAGCAATGCTAAAACAAAGCGGGGCTGGGGGAAGTCGCTTTGCCGATGTTTCGTACTGTGATCTTTGCCTGCTTAGCGGCGCTGTTGCTCGCCGCGTGCTCGATCGCGCCAGAGGGCCGAGACGTCATCGCGCAGGCGAAGCCGGACGGGCAAATCGCCTTCGACGTAGTCAAGATCGACGACGCCGTGCTCGCGACCTCGCTGGCGCAGGGCCAACCTTCCTTCCCCGAGCGCTTCAAGCAATATACCCCGCCGCCGGCACTGAAGATCGGCATCGGCGACATCGTTTCCGTGGTCATCTGGGAGGCTTCGGGAGACGGTCTTTTTGGCGAGTCGCTGACCGAAGTGTCATTGCCCCCCGGAGCGGTGACGCGCCGGCTGCTGAGCCCCGCGACTCCTCCGCTCGGCAGCGCCGCGGCGGCGCTGCAGGAGCTGGCGCCCGCGCTGGATCTATCTCTGCTGCTCGGTGGCAATGCGGCGCAGAGCACCGCCCCGTCACTTGATTTGTCGGGCGCGATTTTTGGCGGAGCAACCGGTCAAGTATCGACCGGCGCCGCTGGTCAATTGCCAGCCGGCGCCGCCGCAGCGGGCGCGGCCGGACAGGCGCCGGCCGGGGCCGCGGCGCTGTTAGCCCCGCTTGTCGCCGGCGGCACGCTCGCGCAACAGGGGCTTTCCAACGGATCGCTGCCGACCAGCGCCTTATCCGCCCTCCAGCCGGCGCAACGCGCCGTGGCGGAAAGCGCGTCCAATGGGAATCTCGAAGCGCTGCTGGAGGCGGCGGTGCAGAGCGGGCGGCCGGGTACCCGCATCCCCGACCAACAGGTCGGGCTCGACGGCGCGATCAGCATCCCCTACGCGGGCCGAATCGTCGCCGCCGGCCACACACCGGAGGAGGTACAGCGCACGATCGAACAGCGCCTCGCGAGCAAGGCGATCGAGCCGCAAGCGCTGGTTGTGATTAGCCGCAATTTCGCCAATTCCGTCTCGGTCGAAGGCGAGATCGTCGGCGGGAAACGGCTGGCGCTCTCACCCGGCGGCGAACGGCTGCTTCAGCTGATCGCGGCGGCCGGTGGCGCGCGAGCGCCGGTGCACGAGACCTTTGTCCGGCTTTCGCGCGGCGGCGTCACGGCGACAGTGCCGCTCGCTACCCTCGTCGCCGATCCGGCGCAGGATATTTTTGCCGAACCGGGCGATGTCTTGACGCTGGTGCGTCGACCGCAGACCTTCAGCGTCTTCGGCGCCACCGGCAAGAACACCGCGATCACCTTCAACAGCGAGAAGCTGTCGCTCAGCGAGGCTCTGGGGAAGGCAGGCGGGTTGCTCGACGACCGCGCCGACCCGAGCGCGGTTTTCCTGTTCCGCTACGAGCCGGTCGATGTCGTCCGGGCTCTCGGCCAGCCGGTCGCGACCGGCGCGCCGCCGGGGTTATCGCCGATCGCGTACCGCCTCGACCTGCGCGAGGCAAAATCTTATCTGCTCGCCCGCCAATTCCCGGTGCATGACAAGGACATCATCTTTGTCGCCGACGCCGAGAGTCAGGCGGTTTACAAATTCTTCCTGGTGTTGTCGCAGATCGTCGGTCCGGTGGAGACCGGCCTGCTCACCTGCGTCAACGCAAACGTAAAGTGCTGAGCCGGGCCCGCGGTTGCTATCGCACGAGCGCCGCCGTCACATCGGCGTGAAACGCGGCGAGGTCCTCCGGGCCGAAATAGTTGATGTCGCCCGGCGTCGCCAACCCGACCGCGGCAGCATAAGCGGCGAGCCGGATCGCGAGATCGAGATCACCGTCCAGCAAGCCGTGGATCAGCCCGGCAACAAAGGAATCGCCGGCGCCGATGCGGTCGACGATTTCCACCGGGTAGCGCGGCGCGTAGCGCACCGTGCCGCGGGACAGCAGCAAATCGCCCGGCTCCGAGCCGGGCGGCCGCGTGAGGCCGACGAGCGGCATGCCGTAACGGGCCGCGATCGCCTCGGCGAGGCGATCGGCCTCCTCGACGAAGCCGAGCACGGCACGCGCGTCACGTTCGGCGACCACAAAGAGCTCGAGATGCGGCGCCACCGCGGCGAGCATCGCCTGCGCCTCGTCGGCTGTCATCAAGGTCGCGCGATAGTTCAAATCGTACGATACCGGTTTCCCGGCCGTGGCGGCGAGCGCGGCGACATGCGGGACAAGCGCTCGGCAGCTCGGGCCCAGCGCCGGCGTAATTCCTGAGAGGTGCACGCGGGCGCTTGCCGCGATCAGCGCCTCCCACGGTGCATCCTCGAAGGCGAGCTCGGAGGCGGCAGAATGCTTCCGGTCATAGATGACACGTGCATTGCGCGGCGCCGGCCCGGCCTCGAAAAACATCAGGCCGAGCCTCGCATCGGGGATCCAGCGAACAAACCGCGTGTCGACACCGTGGCGGCGCGCCTCGCCGGCGACGATGCGGCCGAGCGGCCCCTCAGGAAGCCGCGACACCCAGGCGGTACGGCGGCCGAGGCGAGCGAGAAGGCAGGCGACATTGAGTTCGCTGCCGCCGATCCCAACCTCGAACAGGCGCGCCTGATCGAACCGCTGCATTCCCGGCGGCGACAGCCGCAGCAAGGTCTCGCCGAGGGTCAGAAAGTCGTAGGTCGGGATGGCGGTGGTTTCGCTGCTCATCGCGGCGCGGTCACCCGCGCGGGCCACCGGCCACGTAGATTACCTGGCCGGAGATGAACGACGCCTCGTCGCTGCACAGAAAGGCGATCAGATTGGCGATGTCGCGCGGCACCCCGGCGCGGCGCACCGGGATCTCGCGGGCGCGTTCCTCCTTCCATTCCTCGGGGTCGCGGCCGAGCCGGATCGCCGTCGCCCGTGTCATCTCGGTATCGATGAAGCCCGGCGCGACGGCATTGGCTGTGACGCCGTAGCGGCCGAGCTCGATCGCCAGCGTGCGCGCCATGCCCTGCAACCCAGCCTTTACTGTCGAATAGTTGGTCTGCCCGCGATTGCCGAGCGCCGAAACCGAGGACAGGTTAACGATGCGGCCCCAGCCGCGCTTGACCATCTCACGTTGTGCCGCGCGCGAGGATAGGAACGCGCCCTTCAGATGCACCGCCGCGACCGAATCCCAATCCTCATCGGTCATCTTATGGATCAGGTTGTCGCGGGTGTTCCCGGCATTGTTGACCAGGATATCGAGCGAGCCGAGACGCTCGGCGATCTCACGGACCGTCTGCTCGACCTCCGCGGCAACCGCCACGTTGACCTTGAGGCCGATCGCCCTGACGCCATGCCGCGCCGCGATCCGCGACGCCGCCGCATCGGCCCCGGCGCCGTCGAGATCGCCGATCGCGATCGCCGCGCCGTCCTCCGCCAGACGTTCGGCCGTCGCCTCGCCGATCCCGCGAGCGCCGCCGGTCACCAGCGCGACGCGTCCTTCCGAGCGTTTCGCCATGTGCTTCCCTTCCCGTGAATGCGCCCGCCAGCCTGTCGCAGGACGGCGATCGGCGCAACCGGCTCGGTGGCAAACTCATAACGCGCAAGCTTGCGCACAAAACGCACGTTACCGTGGGGGCTGCCAGTAACTTGGTTGGCCATAGAAGCCGGGTGGGGCTGCTGGGACCTGCGGATAGTACGGGTTTGGCAGGGGCGTTGCCGGATATTGCGGCACCGGGGCCGAACCCGGACCAGGCAGGATCAAAAGATGGCGCTGATTATCGAATGTCACAGAGGAGAACCTCCCCAAAAAACTCTGTCCGAGCAGCGGTTGGCTTAGCGCCGGCGCAACCGCTGCAATCACATCGCGGACTACCTGATCACCGACCCTCAGCTCACGCAGCCTCAGCCGGATCGCCCGATAAAGCGACCTGTCCGCAAGCTCGGCGATACCTGTTCCTACGACGTCGTCTTGCGTCAGGGTTCCATTGAGAACGAGGCTGTTCAGCACAGATCGCGGTATGACGACCACCGCCGATCCGGGGTCTACCAAGAATTGCAATGTTACCGATCGATTGATCTGTACCGGCACTGTGTAGATCCCGCCACTTTCTCCGAGTTGTATTTCAGCAGCCCACGCCGGGGTCGGTAACAACGACCCAACAACCAAGAAGGCGGCTAGCGTTGTCGGCTTGTAGCGCATGAAGGCTCCAGCTTTGGTCGAGACCGCACGCCCGTCGGCGTTATGACTTCACGTACTACACCGCCATCCAGCCGCCATCGACATTGTAGGCGGCGCCGGTGACATAGCTGGCGCGCTCGGACATGAGCCATACCACCATCTCGGCAATCTCCTCGGGCTTGCCGAGGCGATGAACCGGGATCCCGGCAAGGATCTGCTCGCCGCGGCGTTGCATGGTGGTTTCGGTCATTTGGGTTTGAATGAAGCCCGGGCACACCGCGTTGATTCTGATCTGCGCGTCGGCATATTCGAGCGCCGCGGTCTTGGTCAGACCAATGACGCCATGCTTGGCCGCGACATAGGCCGACGAGGTCACAAGGCCGATCAGGCCGGCGATCGAGGCGGTGTTGACTATCGCGCCGCCGCCGTGCGCCTGCATGTAGCGGATTTCCTCCTTCATGCAGAGCCACACGCCCTTCAGATTGACCGCGATCATGCGATCAAAGGATTGCTCGGACCAGTCCGCGGTCTTCTGGCCGACGGCATCGACCTGATACGGCGCTATACCGGCGTTGTTGAAGGCGCAATCGAGCCGGCCAAAGGCGCTGAGCGTGTCCTCGATCATGGCGCGCACGTCCTTGCCGCGCGTCACGTCGCCGGTTAGCGTGATCGCCTGACCGCCGGCAGCGTTGATCAGCGCCACGGTGTCCCGCGCGGTGTCGGCGGCGAAATCGGCGACGGCGACGCGCGCGCCCTCGCGAACCAGCACGAGCGCGGTGGCGCGACCGATGCCGCCGCCGCCACCGGTCACCAGCGCCACCTTCTCTTCGACGATTCCGGGCATGCTCGCCTCCGCGGGACAAGATCACGGTCGAGCATACACGGCCCGCCCAGGCGTTGTCCTCGGCGGGCCACCGGCGTCATAGTGCAGTCGGCACACCGACAGTCGAGAGGCCTGAAATGACGATCACCTTGTACGATCTCGCCGGGGCCGAGGCCGACCGCCGCTTCAGCCCGTTCTGCTGGCGCACAAAAATGGCGCTCGCGCATAAAGGGCTCGATGTCGAGGCCGTTCCCTGGCGTTTTACCGAGAAGGACAAACTGCCATCACCCAACCAGGGGCGGGTGCCGGTGATCTGCGACCGCGACCGGATCATCCACGATTCGACGGCGATCGCCGATTACCTCGACGAAACCTATCCGGATCGGCCGGCGCTGTTTGGCGGCGAGGCGGCGCGTGGCCTTACGCGGTTCGTCCAGAACTGGACCGAGACCGTCCTGCATATCGGACTTATCCGGCTCGTTCTCTTGGACATTTACCGGCATCTCGGCCCGGGGGACCAAGCCTATTTCCGGCAGGACCGCGAAAAGCGCTTCGGCATGACGCTCGAAGATTTTGTCGGCGACCGAGCCGCCCGCCTGTCCAGCTTTCGCGCCAGTCTCGACCCGCTGCGGCGGACCGTGGAGCGGCAGGACTTCATATCCGGCAAGTCCCCGGCGTATGCCGATTACGTTGCCTTCGGCGCTTTTCAGTGGGCGCGCGCGATCAGCGATTTCGAGGTGCTGGCGGCGGACGACCCGGTCGCCGCCTGGCGCGGCCGCATGCTCGACCTGTTCGACGGCTTCGCCCGCCGCGCCCCGGCTTATGGCGCCTGACCGTGAGCGGCACGGCGGCGACCGCCACGGTCGCGCTGATCCTGCACGCGCTGTCGGCGGTGGTCTGGGTCGGCGGCATGTTTTTCGCGCTGGTCATGCTGCGCGCCGCCACACTGCAGCTCGAGCCGGCGCACCGGCTGGAGCTGTGGTCACGCGTGCTGGGCCGGTTTTTTGCCTGGGTGATCGCCGCGATCGTGCTGTTGCTGGCGAGCGGCTATGGCATGGTGTTCGGCGTCTATGCCGGGTTCCGCGGCATCGGCCTGCACGTACACATCATGCAGGGCCTCGGCATTATCATGATGCTATTGTTTTTCCATCTTTATTTCGCCCCGTGGCGCCGCTTCCGGGCGGCGCTCGCCGGGCAGGATCATGCGGCGGCGGGGCGCCAGCTCGGTCAGATCCGGATGATCGTAACGATCAATCTACTGCTCGGACTGGTCACCGTCGCTGTGGGTAGCAGCGGTCGTTACTGGGGCTGACGTATCTTCCGGGGCCGACGCATCCTCTGGGGCTGATGCATTCTCCGGCGCTGACGCATTCTCTGGGGCCGACGCATTCGCCGCATGCCGTATCAGGCTGTGCGGGTCGATCGGCTTCAAATGCGCCGTCATCGAGGTCTTGCCGTCGGTCGAGATCCAGGTCACGGCGAGGCCGCCATCCTGACGCGGTCGCAATCGGATGGTGCTCTTGCCCGGCTCCTCGAAGGTGAAGGTGTCATCATCGATATGGCCCTTGCGGAGGGTCCAGGCTGCCGGGTGCTCGTTATCGATGCTCGGCCCGATCGCGTAGACGGCGGTCAGGTCATCGCCATGCACGGTCTCGACGCCGAACAGCACTTCTCGGCCGTTCGGATAAAAGCCGTACCAGGTGTCGCGAAAACCCTGCGGCGGCTTACTGGTGTCGCCACCGACCCCTGAGCCGTTCTGGGTCGCCGGCGCCGCCGCGGTGGCGCGCACGGTATGCGGGTCGGTCATTTCCGGCGGCAGCTTCAATTCGGCGCTCGGCGTCGAGCCCCAGCGCGGTGCGCAGGCCAGTTCGCCCGACAATTTCGGGTTGTCGGCGAAATCCCGGATGCAGCTGCCGAAGCGACGCAGGAACAACCCGCTCGACGAGGCCCAGTGTCCGGTTAGGAAAGCGGGCTGATCGACGACCGAATATCCGACCCCGCGCGACGACAGAATCGACCGCGACCGCTCGCCGCGTCCGCCCGGATCGAAATCGTCGCCGTGAAAATAAAACACCATCACGCGAGCCCGCTTGACCCCCTCCAGGAGTGGATAGAGCTTGGTCGCGTTGAGCCGCCAGCTGTCGTAGAAATCGTCGAAGCTGCCGTAGGCCGCGGGCGCGGTGGCAACCACCGCGTCGACCTCAGGCGAGGCGTCGGCTGCCATCAGCGACAGGAAGGCCCCAAAGGACTGGCCGGCAAGCACAACCTGCTTGTAGCCGCTGTGCTTCAGCTTGGCGCTGTACTCGACGAGCTTCTTGGTGCTTTCGGTCAGCGTATCGCCGCGGCTCAGCCGGTCGAAGCGCATCACGTCCCAGCCATCCTCGCGCAGCACGCTGAGATAGGCCGGGGTCGGCGATTGCGAATCCTCAGCGTTGATCGAGCGGCCGTGGCTCCAGATCACGACGCCCTTTGCCTTGCCGGGACCGAGTGCCGGCCCGGGAAAAGCCGAATCGAGCCCGAGAGCGAAGGCCGGGACAGCCGCCAAAAGCCCGACCGCGAAAGCCAAACCGAAGAGGTTCTTTGCCAGCAGCACCTTCATCCGCACGCAACCCCCCTTGCTTTCGGCATTGGGTACCGCGCGGAGCTTAACAAAAGATGTCGGTTTGTGTCACTTCGTAACGTTGATCGAGATCAACGTTTTGACCGCCGCAAGATGGCTCAAACTCTAGAGTTTGCGGAGTCTTGGGATGTGCGACCAACTGGCGCAGATCGTTTACGCGATTTTCTTGCCGATTATTCGCGTTGTAGGCTCATCACCACGATCGCGGCAAGCAATACGCCGACCGCCTCCATTCCCATCGTGACCTGGCCGAGAGAAAGGCTGAGCAACATCGATACAACAGTCGCGGATCCGATCAGGAGGGGCATGGGGGCGATCCGAATTGACAGCGGCGGAGAAGCGGGGTTGTAACGGCTGACCCCGGCGCTCTATTCCGCGCGCCGGCGAATCATCAGCAGGGAGGTGCCAATGGCGGTCCTATATGTCGCGCGCAGCACCCAACTCTGCCGCTGGGCTTCGGATGTCGGCCTCGGCAAGCATATCTACAAAGTCGGCCTCAGCGACGGCGATACGAAGGCGCTCGCCGAGGCGGGCTGGGCCGGCGAAACCGATTGGAAGATCGTCGGCCGAGAAGAGGTTGAGGGACTGAGCGAGGCAGACGCGATTGAGCGGCTTGGCCGCAAGGAAAAGATGATCGACCCGAACATCTACCCGAAGCTCAAGGGAGCCGCGGGGGTGTTTCGGCTGCCGGCGACGTCGGTTGAAAACCACATCCTCGTGTCGCGAGCCCTCGCCGGCGATAGCGACAGGATCGACCTGAAGCTGAAGCCGGCCGATTTCGCCGCCTATCTGATGCACAACGCCCGACGGTAACGGGCCCGTTACGCAGCGCTCGGCTTTACCCTGGCGCGCAACTCGGCCAGCGCGTCGGGCGTGTCGATATCGACCAGCACATTGTCGCTGTCCATCTCGACCTCGGCCACCAGCTCGGCATGCTCGCCGATCAGGTGTTTGGCGCCGACATCGCCGGCGAGCTCGGTCATTTCCGGGAAGAAACGCCTCGCCCACAGCACCGGGTTGCCACGCTTGCCACGCCGGGTCGGCACGATGATCGCGCGACCCTCGAGCGGGTTGAACGCGGCGATCAGGCGGTCGAGGTCGCGGCCGGCGACGAGCGGCATGTCGCCGAGGCAGACGATGACGCCATCGATGTCAGGCGGCAATGCCGCGAGGCCGCGCTTCAGCGAAGTAGACAGGCCCTCGGCGTAGGCCGGGTTGCCCACGCGCTCGACCGGGAGCCTGCCGAGCGCGGCATCGACCGCCTCGGCCTGGTTGCCGAGCACGGCGACGATCGGGCGAGCGCGCGAGGACAGAAGCCGCTGCGCCGTGCGGACGACCATTGGCCGGCCGTCGATGTCTTCCAGCAGCTTGTTCGACCCCATCCGCCGCGACTGGCCGGCCGCAAGCAGCAGCGCGCCGATGCGCGGGCCGGGCGCGGGCCGCTTTTCCGCCACTTTCGTGTCCGGCGCCGGGCTTGCTTCGGCCCGCGGCAACGGCCGCGACGGGATCTCGGCCAGCAGGCCGCCCGCGCCCATGCGCATGATGTCGCGCGGGCCGACCGGCACGCCGGCGACAAGCCGCTCCAACACCCAATCGAAGCCGTTGACCTTGGGCGAACGGGCGCAGCCGGGAAGGCCAAGCACCGGCTTTCCGGCCACCCGGCCGAGCAGCAGCAGATTGCCGGGATCGACCGGCATGCCGAAATGCTCGATCTCGCCGCCGGCGGCGACGATCGCCGCCGGGATCACGTCACGGCGGTCGACAATCGCCGAGGCGCCGTGCACCAGCACCATGTCGGCCCCCTCGCCCACCGCGGCGGCGATACGTGGCGCCAGATCGGCGGCTGCATGATCGCTACGCTCCTCGGAGGCGAGGCGGCAGCCGAGCGCGCCCAATCGCTGCTCGGTGACCTGGCGGGTCTTGTCGAGAATGCTTTCCTTGAGGCCCGGCAGCCGCGTCTGGATCAGCGATACGGCGAGAGCCCGGAACGCCGCGACCCGCAGCAACGGCTCGCCCTCGGCGGCGATGGCAGCGCTCGCCGCAGCGGCCGACTCGGGCACCGCGAATGGGATGATCTTGACCGTCGCGACCATCTGGCGCGGCTCGACCACGGCGTAAGGCGGCAAGGTGCCGAGCGTCACCGATTCGTCGACCAGATTGAGCCGGTCGAGCCGGTCGCGGTCGAAGACGAGGAGCCCGCGGGTCTCGGCGAACAGATTGGCGCGGCCGGTGAAGGCGGTTGCGGTCGCGATGTTCTCGCCCGCGGCAGCGGCGGCGATGCGGTGCGCCGCGGCGTCCTCGCGGATATCGCCGGGGTCGAGTTGAGCCACGACGATGTGCGACAGCCCGGCGGCATCGATCACCTCGAGATCGGCCGGCGACAGCACACGGCCTTTTTTCAGCGCCGTCGCACCGCGCCTCAGGCTGTGCGCGAGGATCGCGCCCGCCGCCTCCCGAACCGGAACTTCGCCGAACTTCATGCCGCCTCGGCGGTTCGCCGTTTGGCTTCGGGCTGGCGCAGCACCTCGGTCATCTGGGCGAGGATAGAGATCGCGACCTCGGCCTGCGACACTGCGCCAACCGCCAGCCCGACCGGCGCGTGGATGCGCGACAGCGCGGCGTCGCTGAAGCCGCGCTCCTTCAATCGGCCGAGCCGGCCGGCATGGGTGCGCCGCGAGCCCAGCGCGCCGATGTAGAAAGCGTCTGATTTCAGCGCCACTTCGAGCGCCGGATCGTCGATCTTCGGGTCGTGCGTCAGGGTCACCACCGCCGAGCGATGGTCCGGCTTGAGACGCTGCAAGGCTTCATCGGGCCATTCCGTCGACAGCTCGATCCCGGGGAACCGCGCCTCGGTGCAGAAGCTTTCGCGCGGATCGATCACGATCGGCTTGTAATCGATTAGCGGCAGCATCTGCGTCAGCGGCTGGGCGATATGAACGGCGCCAATCACAAAGCACCGTCCCGGCGGGCTGAACACCTGGACGAAGACGCTGCCGTCATCTGTTTCCAGCGTCACGTTGCGGTCGGCGCGCAGAGCGTCCCGCATTGCCGCGCGATTTGGATCGGAAAGGTCGAGATCGCCCTCTAACCGGTCGCGATCGAGCAAAACCTGGCGGCCGCTTTTCAATTCGGTCGCGAGCGCGACCGAGCGGCGCTCGGCGTTGGCGGCTAGGATCGCGCCGAGATATTTGCCCTTCATTCGACGCGCTCGACAAAGATCGCGACCTTGCCGCCACAGGCAAGGCCGACTTCCCAGGCCTGGTCGTCGCTGATGCCGAAATCGAGAAGGCGGGGCTTGCCGTCGCGAATCACCTCCTGCGCCTCGCCGACGACGGCACCCTCGACGCAGCCGCCGGACACCGAACCGACGAAGGCGCCGTTGTCCGCCACGGCCAATTTGGCGCCAGGCTGGCGCGGCGAGGAACCCCAGGTCTTGACCACGGTCGCCAGCGCCACGCCGTGCCCGTCGGCGCGCCAGCGCGCCGCGTGTTCAAGGATCTCCGCGGTATCGCTCATGCCTCTTCCCTCATTCCATATCGCTCGCCCGCCATCGCCACCGCGCTGTGCCGGTGCGCCGCGCCGCTGATCACCTCGATCAGCGCTTCGAGGCTCTCCAGATTGTGCACCGGCCGGAACTCGTCGACATAGGGGAGCATCGCCTTCATCCCCAGAGATCTTGGTTCGAAGCCCTCGTAGCGCAACAGAGGGTTGAGCCAAATCAGCTGGCGGCAGGAACGGTGCAGCCGGTCCATCTCATGCGCGAGACCGGTGCCGGCGTCGCGGTCGAGCCCGTCGGTAATCAGCAGTACAACCGCTCCCTGACCCAGCACCCGGCGCGACCAGAACCGGTTGAACTCCCGCAGGCACTGGCCGATGCGAGTACCGCCCGACCAGTCGGCGACCGCCTCGGCGACCCGGTCGAGCGCCACATCGACATCGCGGAAGCGCAGATAGCGGGTGATGTTGGTCAGCCGGGTGCCAAACACGAAAGTATAGACGCGGTCGCGGTCGTTGGTGATCGAATGCATGAAATGCAGAAAGACGCGGCTATACCGGCTCATCGACCCGGAAATGTCGCACAGTACGACGAGCGGCGGCGGACGCAGACGCCGGCTCTTGCGCTTCAGCTCGATAAGCCCGCCCGACCGCAGCGCCGCGCGCAGGGTCGCGCGCATATCGGTGCGGGCGCCCCGCGGGTCTCGGGCATAGCGCCGGGTCGGGAGATCGTGGATCGGCAGGCGCAGCCGCGCGATCGCCGCCTTGGCCCGGGCCAGCTCGTCCAGTGACATCTTCTCGAAATCCATCTGCCGCAGCTGCTCGCGGTCGGAGAAGGTCATCGCCGCGTCGAATTCGAGCTCGGTCTCCTCGCTGTCGCGCGCCTCCTGGTGCGGGTGCAGCGCCTCGGCCAAGCGGCGCAGCATCTCGGCGCCTTCCTCCGGCGGCGCATCCACATTCATCTGCGGCAGGACGAGGCTCATCATCTTCTTCAGGAGCTCGGGATTGCGCCAGAAGACGTGGAAGGCCTGGTCGAACAGCACCCGCTGATCCGGCCGGTTGACGAACACCGAATGCAGCGCCCAATAGAAATCGCGCCGGTCGGTGATGCCGACCGCCTCGACCGCGGCGACGGCGTCCAGCACCTTGCCGGGACCAAGCGGCAGGCCGGCGGTGCGCAAGGTGCGCGCGAAATGCATCAGATTGGCCACCAGCCGCCCGTCGGGTGCAGGTGATGTCGAGGCTGTGACTGCCAACTCTCAGCCCCGACTGGATTGCTTCGTCGCCACGCTCCTCGCAATGACACCCATTGCTGTCATTGCGAGCGAAGCGAAGCAATCTCGCGCCAATTATGCCTCTCTAGGGGCGGAGGCGATCTCGGCCTTGACCTGGTCGAGCAGCCGGGCGGCCTCGCTGCCCTGAATGCGGGCGATGTCGTCCTGGTATTTGAGCAGCACGCCCAAGGTGTCGTTGATCGCCTGTGGCGCCAGTTCCAATACGTCGAGCTGCATCAAGGCCTCGGTCCAGTCGATCGTCTCGGCGATGCCGGGCAATTTGAACAGATCCATCTTGCGCAGCTTCTGCACGAACTCGACGACCTGGCGTGACAACGCCTCGCTGGCATGCGGCGCCTTGCGCCGGAGGATCTCCATTTCGCGCTCGGCATTCGGGTAATCGATCCAGTAGTAGAAGCAGCGGCGCTTCAGCGCGTCATGGATCTCGCGGGTGCGGTTCGAGGTGATGACCACGATCGGCGGCTGCTGCGCGCGGATCGTGCCGATCTCGGGGATCGTCACCTGGAAATCGGACAGCAGCTCCAAGAGATAGGCCTCGAACGGCTCGTCGGTGCGGTCGAGCTCATCGATCAGCAATACCGGCGCACCGCCGATTTCGGGCTCCAACGCCTGGAGCAACGGCCGCTTGATCAGGAAGCGGTCGGAAAAGATCGTGCTCTCGATCTCGCCGCGGTCTTCCTCGGCCGCCTCGGCAAGGCGAATCTCGATCATTTGCCGGGCGTAGTCCCATTCGTACACCGCCGAGGAGACGTCGAGGCCCTCATAGCATTGCAACCGGATCAGCCGGCGCTTCAGCGCGCTCGCCAGAACCTTGGCGATCTCGGTCTTGCCGACCCCGGCCTCGCCTTCGAGAAACAGGGGCCGCTTCAGATGCAGCGACAGGTGAACCGCCGTCGCCAGAGAGCGGTCGGCGACGTAATCGGCGCTGGCGAGCAAAGCCAGCGTGTCGTCGACATTGGCCGGAACCGAGCCGGAATTGCCACGAGCCATCAACAATGATCCCGGTCGCAACAAAATCCCTCTCCCGACGGGAGAGGGCTAACGAGCCGCCGACCCTCGCATGAGTTGGGACATGCGCCTCGCTTCCGATATCTAATGTCTTGGCGGCGGCAGCGCCACCCCGGCCTTGGCCGCTGAAGCTCGCTGACTTATATGCTATCGTCTGATAGCAAAACGGAGAGCCCAATGCCGCAGCTATTGGTCCGTGACGTTCCACAGGAGGTGGTCGAGGCACTGAAGCGACGAGCCGCCGAACACGGCCGAAGCGCCGAGGCCGAGCACCGCGTCATCTTGGAGGAAACTTTGCGCGCAGGGCGCGCCGCCTTTCGCGAACGCGCCGCCGCATTGCGTGAGGAGACTCGCGGTCGAATCTCGATCCCGTCGGAGGTGCTTATCCGGCAGGACCGGGACGAGCGGTGACGATTGTCATAGACGCTTCCGTCGCGGTGAAATGGGTCGTTCGCGAGCCGGATAGCGACGCCGCGGATGCACTCCTTGATGATATCGAATTGATCGCGCCTGTGTTGTGGCTTGCCGAAGCGGCAAACGTGCTTTGGCGCAGAGCATGCATCGGCGAAATCACAGCGGGTCAAGCGACTGTACGTTTAGACGAACTGCGGAACGCTCCCGTTGCTTCGCTTGCAATTGAGCCGCATCTCGATCATGCGCTAAAGCTTGCGATGGAGATCGGGCACCCGGTCTATGACTGCCTTTACCTCGCGCTCGCGCTGCAACAGGGCACGCATGTTGTCACGGCCGATCGACGTTTTGCCGCCGTCGCAACCCGGCCGGAACTGGCCGGCCGCGTCCGCCTTCTTTCTGGCTGAGGCGTCGGCTTACGCGCAGGCGGCGACCGCGCGGCGGGCCATCACATTGACGGGCGCTCGCCCGTTGCCGACTGCTACTCGATCACTTCGTCGGCGCGGGAGAGCAGCAATGGCGAAATGGTGATGCCGAGCGCCTTCGCGGTTTTGAGATTGATGACCAGTTGTAGTCGCGCCGGGAACTCAACCGGCAAATCTCCTGGCGCAGCACCTTTCAGGATCTTGTCGACGTATGCGGCGGTGCTGCGGCTGCACCAGCGCGTATCAACGCCGTAACTGATCAGACCACCCTCGACCACATGTTCCCGGTATCCGTAGACAGTCGGCAATCGACTCGCTGCTGCCGCCACCGCAATTTGGTGACGTTCGCTGAGAAGCATCGTGGTCTGCAACACGATGACCACATCAACCCGTTCCTTTGCCAGAGTTTGCATCGCACCCTCGATGTCGTCAGGGGCGCGAATCTCCGGCGCGACCACGCTGACTCCCAGCGACTGAGCAGCGTCGTCGAGCTCGCGTCGCTGGGGAGGCCCCTTCGGGTCATTCAAGTTGCCGAGAATGCCCACTCTGATGGCGCCTGGTACGACTTCCCGCGCAAGCTCCATTTGTTTGGCGGGCAGGCCCTCCATATAGGGCGCCACCCCAGTGACATTGCCTCCTGGATGAGGGTAGCTTTCTATAAGCCCGAGATTCACTGCATCGGCGAGAAAGCCCGAGACGATCGGGATTGTCGACGTCAGCTTCTTGACCGCGACGGCAATGTTCGTCCCAACCGCGACGATCACCGCCGGCTTCAGCCCAACCAGTTCCTCAGCAAGGGCGGGTATTCGGTCCTCGCGCCCGTCACCGAAGCGATAGACGACCCCGATATTCACCCCTTCGTTATAACCCAGTTCCCGCAATCCGTCCTTGAAGGCGCCAACTACGGGGGCGGCGCTCTCTTGCGAGAGCCCCGAGCACCAGGTTATCAACGGTCGGGGCCGCGAAACGTCGGCGCGTACCGAGAACGGCCATAAGACCGCCGTACCGCCGACGGACATAATCAGTTCGCGCCGTTTCACGAGACGGCGCGGCAGCATCGCACGCTATCCGCAGGCGGCGACCGCGCGGCGGGCCATCACGTTGACCAGATGGGCGCGGTATTCGGCGCTGGCGTGGATGTCGGAGTTAAGTCCGTCATCCTTGATCGCGATGTCCTTGATCGCATCCGGCGTGAAGGATTTCGCGAGCGCCGCTTCCATCTCCGGCACGCGGAAGACGCAAGGACCGGCGCCGGTCACCGCGACCCGCACGCCCGATCCGGCGCGGGCGACGAACACGCCGACAATCGCGTAGCGCGAGGCCGGGTTGCGGAATTTCTGGTAGTTCGCCGCGTCGACCTTCGGAAAGCGCACCGCGGTCAGGATTTCGTCGGGCGCGAGCGCCGTCTCGAACATGCCGGTGAAGAAATTGTCGGCGGCGATCTCGCGCTTGTTGGTGCGCACCGTGGCGTTGAGCGCGACGACCGCCGCCGGGTAATCGGCGGCCGGGTCGTTATTGGCGACCGAGCCACCGATCGTGCCGCGGTTGCGCACCGCCGGATCGCCGATCATGCCAGCCATCGCCGCCAGCGCCGGGATCACCTTCTGCACGACTGGCGAGCGGTTGACCTCGGCGTGGCGGGTCATCGCGCCGATCACGACGGCGTTGCCGTCCTCGCTGATCCCCTTAAGGGACGAGATCGCGGCGAGGTCGATCAACTCCGAGGGCTTGGCGAGACGCAGCTTCAAGGTCGGGATCAGCGTCATCCCGCCGGCGACGAGCTTCGCCTCCTCGCTGCCGAGCCGCTTCGCGGCGTCGTCGAGGCTCGCGGCTCTGACATAATCGAATTCGTACATCGGGCCTCTCCCTTCCTATCCCCTCACCACGTCATGCCCGGACTTGTTCCGGGCATCCACGACACGCAGTCCACGAGCCGCAGGCGTGGATGGCCGGGTTAAGCCCGGCCATGACGAAAAAAATACTACTCCGCGGCCGCCCGCGGCTGGTGCTGCTGGATCGTGCGCCATAGCCGCTCCGGCGTCAGCGGCATCTCGACATGGCGGATGCCGAGCGGCTTCAGCGCATCGACGACGGCATTGGCGATCGCCGCCGGCGCGCCGATCGCACCAGCCTCGCCGCAGCCTTTGACCCCGAGCGGGTTGTGCGTGCACAGCGTCACATGCGTCGACAGATGGAACTCCGGCAGGTCGTCGGCGCGCGGCATCGCGTAATCGTTGTAGGAGCCGGTCAACAGCTGCCCGGTCTCCTTGTCGAAAACGCAGCCTTCGAGCACCGCTTGGCCGATCCCCTGCGCCAGCCCACCATGCACCTGGCCGGCGACGATCATCGGGTTGATGATGCGGCCGAAATCATCCGAGGCGGTGAAGTTGACGATCTCCAGCCTGCCGGTGTCGGGATCGATTTCGACCTCGGCGATATGCGCGCCCGACGGGAAGGTGAAGTTCTTCGGGTCGTAGAACGCGGTCTCGTCGAGCCCCGGCTCCAGCTCGTCATGCGGGAAGTTGTGCGGCACATAGGCGGTCAGCGCGACCTCGGCCAAGGTCTTCGCGCGGTCGGTGCCGGCGACGCTGAACGTGCCGTCCTTGAATTCGATGTCGGCCTCGGAGGCTTCCAGCAGATGGGCGGCGATCTTCTTGCCCTTGGCGACGATCTTGTCCATCGCCTTGACGATCGCGCTGCCGCCGACCGCCAAGGAGCGCGAGCCGTAGGTGCCCATGCCGTAGGGGATCTTGGCGGTGTCGCCGTGGACGATCTGGATCTGCTCGATCGGGATGCCAAGCCGGTCCGAGACGAGCTGGGCAAACGTCGTCTCGTGTCCCTGACCGTGCGAATGCGAGCCGGTCAGCACGGTGACGCTGCCGGTCGGATGCATGCGCACCGCCGCCGCCTCGAACAACCCGGCGCGCGCGCCCAATGAGCCGACGACCGCAGATGGCGCGATGCCGCAGGCCTCGATATAGGTGGCCAGACCGATGCCGCGCAGCTTGCCGCGCCGGGCGGCCTCCTGGCGGCGCGCCTCGAAGCCCTCGTAGCCGGCGGCTTTTGTCGCCAGTTCGAGCGTCGTCTGGTAATCGCCACTGTCGTATTGCAGCGCCACCGGCGTCTGGTACGGAAAGGCGTTCGCCGGGATGAAGTTGCGCCGGCGCAATTCGGCCGGGTCCATGCCGAGTTCGTCGGCCGCGAGATCGACGATCCGCTCCAACAGATAGGTCGCCTCCGGCCGCCCCGCGCCGCGATAGGCATCGACCGGCACGGTGTGGGTGAACACCGCCTTGGTCTCGACGTAGATCGCGGGGGTCGTGTAGGTGCCGGCGAGCAACGTTCCGTAGAGATAGGTCGGGATGCAGGTGGCGAAGGTCGACAGATAGGCGCCCATATTGGCGATCGTCGAGACCTTGAGGGCGGTGAACTTCGCGTCCTTGTCGAGGCCGAGCTCGACATGGGTGACATGATCGCGGCCATGCGCATCGGACATGAAGCTTTCCGAGCGGTCGGCCGTCCACTTGACCGGCCGCTTCAGCTTGCCGGCCGCCCAGGTAACGATTGCCTCCTCGGCGTAGTGGTAGATCTTGGAGCCGAACCCGCCGCCGACATCGGGGGCGACGACCCGCAATCTCGACTCCGGAAGGTGCAGCACGAAGGCGCCCATCAACAGCCGGATCACATGCGGGTTTTGGCTGGTCGTGTAGAGGGTATGCTCGCCGGTGGCGCGGTCGAACTCGCCGATCGCCGCGCGCGGCTCCATCGCATTAGGGACGAGGCGGTTGTTGGTGAGGTCGAGCTTGACGATCCTGGCCGCCTTGCCCATCGCGGCATCGACCGCGGCGGCGTCGCCCAGATGCCAGTCGTAGCAGACATTGCCGGGCGCTTCCGGCCAAACCTGCGGCGCGCCGGGTTTCAATGCCGCGGCGGGATCGACCACCGCCGGCTCGACCACGTAGTCGACGACGATGTTCTCGGCCGCGTCGCGCGCCTGCCCGAGGCTATCGGCGATCACCACCGCGACCGGGTCGCCGACATGGCGGACACGTTCAACCGCCAGCACCGGGTGCGGCGGCTCTTTCATCGGCGAGCCGTCCTTGGAATTGATCAGCCAGCCGCAGGGCAGGCCGCCGATCTCGTCGGCCGCCATGTCCTTGCCGGTGAATACCGCGACGACGCCCGGCGCCTTTGCGGCGGCGCCGGTGTCGAGCCGATTGATCCGGGCGTTGGCGTGCGGACTCCTGAGAATATAGGCGTAGAGCTGGCCCGGGCGGTCGATGTCGTCGGTGTAGGTTCCCTGTCCGGTCAGGAACCGGTAGTCCTCGCGCCGCCGGATCGGCGTTCCGATCGTAGTCATCGCCGCTACTCCGCGGCCACTCCGTGAGCTGGCGCCGGCGTCTCGCCGCGCATTACGGCCGCCCCCTCCGCGATCGCGAGCACGATGTTGTGATAGCCGGTGCAGCGGCAGAGATTGCCTTCGAGATATTCGCGGATCTCGCGTTCGGTCGGCTTCGGGTTGTTCTTCACCAGGTCGAGCGCGCTCATCACCATGCCCGGGGTGCAGAACCCGCACTGCAAGGCGTGATTGTTGCGGAAAGCCTCCTGCATCGGGTGTAGCTCGTCGCCATTGGCGACGCCCTCGATCGTCAGCACGTTGGCGCCCTCGGCCTGGACCGCGAGCAAGGTGCACGACTTGATCGCCTCGCCGTTGACGTGCACGACGCAGGCGCCGCATTGGCTGGTGTCGCAGCCGACATGCGTGCCGGTAAGGCCCAGATGCTCGCGCAGCAGCTGCACCAGCAGGGTGCGGCCCTCGACCGTCGCCGTCGCCGGCTTGCCATTGACGGTCAGGCTCACCGTTTTCTGCATTGCAACCTCCCTCGTCGCGCAAACCCTTGGCTGCGGCGGAGCCGCGGCTTTGCCGGAGTTTCGTGCGCCGCCCGCGCCGGGTCAAGGCGCCAAAAAAGAGAGTGGGTCGGAGGTCGGGCGGATCAGCCTTGAGCCGCCTGGCTGGGACTCACCGCCTCGACAAAGCGGGTGAAGAAGTCGTCGGCCATCTTGCGCGCGGTGGCGTCGATCAAGCGGGAGCCGATCTGCGCCAGCTTGCCGCCGACCTGGGCCTGTACGCCGTAGCGCAGCACTGTCTCGCCATCGGTAGTCTCGAGGTCGACCCTGGCGCTGCCCTTGGCGAAGCCGGCAACTCCGCCCTGCCCCTCGCCGGAGATCGTGTAGCCGTTCGGCGGATCGAGATCGGTGAGCGTGACCTTGCCGGTGAAGGTCGCGCGGACCGGCCCGACCTTGGCGACGACCTTGGCGGTGAACTCGGTATCCGAGGTCTTTTCGATCTCCTGACAGCCGGGAATGGAATTCTTCAGGGTCTCGGCGTCGTTGAGCCGCGCCCACACCTCGTCGCGCGGGGCGGGGATGCGACGTTCGCCATGCATTTCCATTCGGCTGGTCCTCGGGCTCGTGGTCGCGCAAACAGTTGGGCCGCCGCCGCGGCGATTGCAACCGCGACAGCTGCTGGGCGGCATCGACCGGTTCAGCGATGGATAGCCAACCGCTTGGGAATGCGCTAGCTTAATTGATGCCGACCGTCTTGCGATCTGGCGGATTGCGGGTCGTGGTCTATCCAAATGACCATCGCCCCGCGCACGTACACGTAATCGGCCGCGACCAGGAGGGGGTGTTTCGGCTTAACTGCCCTGGCGGGCCGGTGGAGCTGCGCGAGAACTACGGCTTCCCGCGCCGCGAAATCGCCAGGATCGCGGCGGTGTTGGATGACGAGCTAGTGACGTTGTGCAGTGAATGGGAGCGCATTCATGGTTACACCCGATGAATTCGCGCGTGCGGTAAGGCGCGGCGAGAAACGTCGCGATACTGGGCCAACCGCGTCAGACGCGCACTATGACCGGCGCAGCAAACGGATCGTCGTTCGCCTTAGTTCGGGCCTGGACATAGGTTTCTCGGCGCATGACGCTCAGGGTTTGGAGAATGCTACGCCGGATCAATTGGACCAGATCGAGATCAGCCCTTCCGGCCTCGGTATCCATTTTCCCAAGCTGGATGCGGACCTCTACTTACCGGCGCTTCTGGAAGGGCTTCTCGGCTCGCGCGCCTGGATGGCCGCCCGCCTGGGTGCCCGCGGCGGAAGCGCAACGAGTCCGGCCAAAGCGGCGGCCGCCCGGGCCAATGGGCGGCTCGGCGGCCGGCCACGAAAAGCGAGGGCATCGTAACGCTCAGTCCGGGATCACGGCGATGGCGCTGATCTCAATCAGGTAGTCCGGGTGGGTCATCTTGACCACCTCGACCATGGTCGAGGCCGGCAGCGGCTCTCGGAAGTATTCGCGGCGTACTTTGTGGATCGCCTCGAACTGCTCCATGTTGCGGATATAGACATCGACCCGACAGATGTCGTCCATGCCGCCGCCGGCCGCCTCGACCGCGGCCTTGATGTTCTCGCAGACCTGTCGCGTCTGGGCCTCGATGTCGCCCACCCCGGCGAGCGAGCCGTCGGCTCGGCGCGCGGTCATGCCGGAGATGAAGACAAGCCGCCCCTTCGCCTCGATCGCGGTGGCGTGCGAAAACACGCCGCTCGGCTGGCGCAGCTTGTCGGAACGGATCTGCTGCTTCGGCATCCCTATCCTCCCCAATCCGCGGCTGTTATACGACGGGCGCGATGATGGTGCCGTTTCAAACGCGATTTGTGGAGCTTGCGGCGGAGCGGTCGCCACTCTGCGTCGGTATCGATCCGTCGGCTAAAAGCCTGCAGGGCTGGGGGCTGCCGGACGATTTGCCGGGGCTCAGCGCATTCTGCGAGCGCATGGTGGATAGCTGCGCCCCGCTCGTTGCGACGATCAAGCCGCAGGCCGCATTTTTCGAGCGGCACGGACCAGCCGGAATGGAGGTGCTGCGCCGCACTGTCGAGCAGGCGAAGAGCCACGGCGCTCTCGTCATCATCGATGTGAAGCGCGGCGACATTTCCTCCACCGCGGCGGCCTACGGCGAAGCTTTTCTTGGACCGTGCAGCCCGTATGGCGGCGACGCGATCACCGCGAGCGCCTATCTCGGCTTCGGGTCACTCGCGCCGGTCCTCGAGATCGCCCGCCGCGAGGCCGCTGGCGTCTTCGTCGTGGTCAGATCGTCCAATCCGGAAGGAAGCGAGCTGCAGCAGGCGAAAATCCCGGATGGCCGGTCGGTGGCCGAGCACATCGCCGACCAGATCGCGGCCCGGAACGCCGCCGACGAGCCGAGCGGGCTCGGTTTTATCGGTGCGGTCGTCGGCGCGACAAAGGGCCAGGAAGTCGCGCGACTTGCCGATCGCTTGCCGAACGCGCTGTTGCTGGTGCCGGGCATCGGCGCCCAGGGCGCGACGATAGCCGATGTGCGGACCCATTTCAGGCGGCACTATTCCCGCGTCATTCCATCGATCTCCCGAGGCATCGCGGGGGCCGGCCCGGCAGGGCAAGATCTGCGGCGCGCGGTCGAGCGCCATACCGCCGAAATTCGCCGCCCGGGATAGGGGCGGCCCGCCATTTGCAACGGACGCCGCGTTGCTGGCTGCCGCCCGCCTATGCTAGCGTTCGGGTAATCATGGCGAGGCCGCGGTTCGGTTACCGCCTGCGGCGAACAGGGGGCTTAGGGAATGATCGGAATATCCACGCGCGCAGGGGGGCTGCTGGCCCTGGCGCTCGGGCTCTCGATGGGGCTCGGCTTTCCGGTCCCGGCGACGGCCGGGCCGACGCTCGACAAGATAAAGCAGGCGGGTAGCCTCAGTTGCGGCGTGCCGACCGGCATTCCCGGGTTCGCCCAACCCGACAGTCAGGGCAAGTACGCCGGCTTCGATGTCGATTTCTGCCGCGCGATCTCTGCGGCGATTTTCGGCGAGCCAGACAAGGTCAAATACGTGCCGCTGACCGCGCAGCAGCGCTTTACCGCGCTGCAATCGGGCGAGGTCGACATTCTGTCGAACAACACGACCTGGACCTTGCAGCGCGACACCCAGCTCGGCCTCAATTTCGGTCCGGTGGTGTTCTATGACGGCCAGGGCTTCATGGTGCCGAAGAAGCTCGGCGTCAAAACTGGCAAGGACCTCAACGGCGCCACGATCTGCGTCCAACCCGGCACCACCACCGAGCTGAACCTCGCCGACTATTTCCGCGCCAACAAGATGGAGTTCAAGCCGGTCGTCATCGAGAAGATCGACGAAATCTACGCGGCGTTCTTCTCCGGCCGCTGCGACGTGATGACCGGCGACGCCACGGCGCTCGGGGCACAGCGGGTGGGGCGAGCAAGCAACCCCGATGATTACGTCGTCCTGGCCGAGCGGATCTCGAAGGAGCCGTTGGCGCCGGTCGTTCGGCACGGCGACGACGAATGGCACGACATCGTCGACTGGGTCGTCTATGCGACGATGGAGGCCGAGGAGAAGGGCATCACCCAGCAGAATGTCGACGAGATGGCGAAGAGCGACTCGCCCGACATCAAGCGGATGCTCGGCGTCACTCCCGGCATGGGCAAGGCGCTGGGGCTCGACGAGAAATGGGCCTACAACACGATCAAGGCGGTCGGCAATTACGGCGAGATCTTCGATCGGCACCTTGGGCTCAACACGCCGCTCAAGATCGAACGCGGCTACAACAATTTGTGGACCAAGGGCGGGTTGATTTACGCGATGCCGATCCGCTGAGCGGGAGCGCAGCGATGGCGAGCGAGACCGCAGCGATAGTTGTCCGGGCACATCGACCGGCGCCGTGGCGCGACACGCGCCTGCGGGGGATTGCGCTGCAGATCATCTTCGTGGCGGTAATCGCCGCGATCATCGGCTTTCTCGCCTACAACACCACCGTCAATCTCCGCCGGCAAAACATCGCCACCGGGTTCGGCTTTCTCGAGCGCGAGGCGGCGTTCGGCATCGGCGAGAGCCTGATCCCCTATTCGCCGGCGGACACCTATGCCCGCGCCTTCCTGGTCGGCCTCACCAACACGCTCTACGTGTCGGCAATCGGTATCGTGCTAGCGACGATTCTCGGCACCCTGATGGGGTTGGCGCGGCTGTCGCGGAACTGGCTCGTCGCCAAGCTTGCCGGCGTCTACGTCGAGACCTTCCGTAATATTCCACTGGCGCTGCAATTGCTGTTCTGGTGGGCATTGTTGCGCCAGGTCGCGCCGGGGCCGCGCGAAGCCTGGGAGCCTTTGCCCGGCGTTTTCGTCAGCAATCGCGGCATTCTGTTTCCGGTGCCGCTCGGCCAGCCGGCCCACCTATGGATGGCGGTCGCCTTCGTAATCGGACTTGCCCTGGCATATGTCGTGCACCGCTGGGCCCGACAGCGGCAGGCGGAAACCGGCTGGCAGTTTCCGGCCGGCTGGGCCGGGCTTGGCCTCGCATTGGGGCTGCCGCTCGCGGTTTTTCTCGCATATGGCGCGCCGCTTGAGCTGGATTGGCCAGTGCTGCGCGGCTTCAACTTTGCCGGCGGCACTGCTTTCTCGCCAGAATTCGGCGCCCTGCTGATCGGCCTTGTCGTCTACACCGGCACGTTTATCGCCGAGATCGTGCGCGCCGGCATTCTGGCCGTCAGCTGGGGGCAGAGCGAGGCGGCGATGGCGCTGGGGCTGCGGCCGGGACAGCGGATGCGCCTTGTCGTCCTGCCACAGGCGCTCCGGGTCATAATACCGCCGATGACCAGCGAATATCTGAGCCTCACCAAGAACAGCTCCCTCGCCGTGATCATCGGTTATCCGGACCTGGTCTCGATCGCGAACACGACGATGAACCAGACCGGCCAGGCGGTCGAGGGCATCGCCATGATCATGGCGGTCTATCTGGCGATCAGCCTCTTAATTTCGCTGTGCATGAACCTCTACAACCGCGCGGTCGCGCTAGTGGAGCGATAGCTGTGGCCGACATCGACATCGCCCAAGAAATCCCGATAGCCGCCCAGCGGCCGCCGGCTGCTTCGAGCGGCATCATCGGCTGGCTCAAGGCCAATCTGTTCAACAGCGTCTTCAACACGATCCTGACCATCCTCGCGGCCTATTTTCTAGCTGTCACCGTCCCGCCGCTGATCCGCTGGGCCTTTATCGACGCCGTCTGGAGTGCACCCAACGGCCAGGCTTGCCGGGGTGCTGGCGCGTGCTGGGCATTCATCGGCGAGAAGCTTCGTTTCATCCTGTTCGGCCGGTTTCCGTACGCGGAGCAATGGCGGCCGCTGCTCGTCGTGATGATCATTATTGGGCTGATCCTGGCGAGCTGCGACCGCCGTTTGTGGGGCAAGCGGTTGATGCTGTTGTGGCCGACAGGCGTGGTGCTCGTCGGCATCCTGATGTGGGGCGGCGTATTCGGCCTCACCTATGTCGACACCGAGTTGTGGAGCGGCTTGCCGCTGACCTTGATCCTCGCCGTCATCGGGATGGTTTTCGCCTTTCCGCTCGCGATCCTGTTGGCGCTCGGGCGGCGTTCGCGATTGCCGGCGGTGCGGGTCGTCTCTGTGGCTTATATCGAACTCGTCCGCGGCGTGCCGCTGATCACCGTATTGTTCATGGCGTCGGTGATGCTGCCGCTGTTCCTGCCGAGCGGCTTCACGATCGACAAATTATTGCGCGCGCAGGTCGCCTTCATCCTGTTCGCGGCCGCCTATCTCGCCGAGGTGATCCGCGGCGGCCTGCAGTCGATCCCGAAGGGCCAGATCGAAGCGGCCGACGCGCTGGGCCTTGGCTATTGGCGGCGCATCCGGCTGATCGTGCTGCCGCAGGCGCTGGCGATGGTGATCCCGCCTCTCGTCAACAATTTCATCGGCGCGTTCAAGAACACCTCGCTCGTGCTGATTATCGGGCTGTTCGACCTGCTCAACACCGCCAATACCGCGCTGACCGACTCGAACTGGCAGGGTTTCGCGACAGAAACCTATGTCTTCATCGCGGCGATCTATTTCTGCTTCTGCTTTTTCATGTCGCGCTACAGCCAGATGCTGGAGCGCGAGTTCAACCGTGGCCACCGGCGCTGAACGGCGCCGCCGCGATGGCCGACAGCGAGGCGCGAATGCCGGCGGATGCGATGATCGCGATGCACCAGGTGCACAAATGGTATGGCGATTTCCATGTGCTGACCGACATCAACCTCGAAGTGAAGAAAGGCGAGAAGGTCGTCGTCTGCGGCCCCTCGGGCTCAGGCAAATCGACGATGATCCGCTGCATCAACCGGCTGGAAGAACACCAGCAGGGCCGGATCATCGTCGCCGGCATCGAGCTGACCTCGGACCTGAAGAACATCGAGGCGATCCGCCGCGAGGTCGGCATGGTGTTCCAGCAGTTCAACCTGTTCCCGCATTTGACGGTGCTGGACAATTTGACCCTGGCGCCGATCTGGGTCCGTAAGCTGCCTAAAAAGGAGGCGGAGGAGACCGCGCACTATTATCTCGAGCGGGTCCGCATCCCGGAGCAGGCCGATAAATATCCGGGCCAGCTCTCGGGCGGCCAGCAGCAGCGCGTCGCGATTGCCCGCTCCTTATGCATGAAGCCGGAGATCATGCTGTTCGACGAGCCGACCTCGGCGCTCGACCCGGAGATGATCAAGGAAGTGCTCGACGTCATGGTCGAGCTCGCGCAGGAAGGCATGACGATGGTGTGCGTGACCCACGAGATGGGCTTTGCGCGCACGGTCGCCGACACGATGGTGTTCATGGACCGCGGCGAAATCGTCGAACGCGGGCCGCCCAAGGAGTTCTTCGCCGACCCGAAGAGCGAGCGCACCCGGGTGTTCCTGAGCCAGATCCTGGCGCACTGATCCGAAAATAGAACCGGAGCGGGTCAGACGCTGCGACGCGCCCGTTCTACAAAAATCAGCAACTTCGGCCCCTCGATGCGCGCTTGACCGCGAGTTCTCAGCGGAACTCGCGCTGTCGTGGAATCGTTCCTTCAGTAAAACGTGTTGAATTTCAAACGGAGGTAAGTATGTCCGTTTAGAAACACAATCGCCGGTTTCGTCCTCTGCTCGCGGCCGCCGTTGCCGCGATAGGCTTGGGTGCGCTCACCGTGCCGATGTCCTCGGCTGACGCGCAGTTGTACTTCGGCTTTGGTCCGGGCGGTTTCGGTATCGGGATCGCGGCTCCGGCGCCGTACTACTACGCGCCACCGTATTACGCGCCGTATTACGGACCGGCGCCGTACTACTACCCCTGGTAATCTTCGGGTTGGCCGACCCTGGCCCGAGCGGGGTTGCCCGCTCGGGCTTTTTTATGGGGTCGTCGCAGGGAGATGTGTCAGGCCGCGGCGGATACGCCGGCTGTTTCCTCCCGGCCCCCGCGCCCGGCCCCGATGAACAGCACCATCAGCGCGGCACCGATGCACAACAGCCCCGACAGCATAAAGGCTTCGAGATAGGTCCCGAAGGTGATGCGCAGCACGCCGCCGAGATAGGCGGCGGAGGCGCCGCCCACCTGGTGAATGACGGTGATCCAGGCGACCATGATGCCGATCCGCTCGGCCCCGACGGCGCGGCTCAACAGGCGCACGCTCGGCGGCACGCCGGCAATCCAGTCGAGCCCGTAAAACGCGCTGAACAGGGTCATGCCGTAGAACGACATGTCGAGCGCGAAGGGCAGGTACATCAGCGACAGGCCGCGCAGCCCGTAATACCAGAACAACAGATAGCGATTGTCGATGCGATCGCTGAGCCAGCCGGAGGCCGTCCCGCCGATGAACGCGAAGACGCCGGTGGCGGCGAGCAGGCCGGCACCGACGACCTCGGCCAATCCATGATCGACGCAAGCTGGTATCAGATGCGTGCCGATCAGGCCGTTGGTCGAGGCGCCGCAGATGAAATAGCTGCCGGCGATCAGCCAGAAATCCCGCATTTTCGCGCCGTCGGCGAGGGCGCGAAAGGCGGCCGAAATCGGATTGCCGGCCGGCGCCGTTCCCCTGCGCGGTCCGGCGATGTCGCCGTAAGCGGAAAGGCCAAGCTGTTCGGGGCGGTCGCGCATCAACAACGCCAGCACCGGCACAAAGACCATTACGCAACCAGCCAGTATCAGCGACATCACCCGCCACCCGGCATGGGTGGCGATCGTCGCCATGCTCGGCAGAAAGACCAGTTGGCCCGCGGCGTTTGCAGCGGTGAGCAGCCCGACGACGAGCCCTTGCCGCTGCTTGAACCACCGCGCGGCGATAAAGGGGCCGATAAAGGCGCCGATGCAGCCGCAACTGCAGCCAACGACGACACCCCACAGCAAGACGAGCTGCCATGGTTCGCGCATCGCCGGGCTCAGTGCCACGCCGCCAGCCGCGACAGCCAGGGCCAGGGTCATCGTCCGGCGCACGCCAAAGCGGTCCATCAGCGCCGCCGCGAATGGCCCCACCACGCCATAGAGCAGGAGGTTGACCCCGACGGCGAAGGAGATCGTTGCCCGCGACCAGTGAAATTCCTCTTCGAGCGGCACGATCAATATACCGGGGGCGGCGCGTACCCCGGCGGTCAGCAGCACCACGACAAAGGTCACGCCGGCGACGATCCAGGCGTAGTGCACACGACTCGCGGTCAGCCTAAGTTGCGCGACGCTCATACCCGGTCCCACCTTGCCGGCATCGTCAGCTGTTGGCGGCGCGGCGCGGCGGCCGCATTTCCTTGACGATCAGGCGCAGTGTCGACGGCTCTTCGAGCGGCTCGGTCGCGTCGATCTCGATGCCGAAGCCGGCCAGCCCGACATAGGTGCGCGAGCGCGTGGCGAAGAGGCGGATCGAGCTGATCCGCAAATCGCGCAGGATCTGGGCGCCGAGGCCGATATCTTTCCATTGCCGGCTGCGCTCCAGCTCGGAGGCGGTGCTCTCCTCTGACAGCGCCGTCGTCGGCACCCCCGAGGTGCCGTCGCGCAGATAGACCAGCACCCCGCGCCCGGCATGCTTGAACCGGCTCAACGCGGCATGGATGGTCTTGGCGCCGCCGAACACGTCCTCGACGACGTTGGCGCGGTGCAGCCGGGTCGGCACGCCGCGCCCGTCGCCGATCTCGCCATAGACAAAGGCGTAATGGTGCACCTTGTCGAACGGCGTGACATAGGCATAGCCGGTGAACTCGCCATCCTCGGTGTCGATCTTGAACTCCGCGACCCGGTTGACGAGCTTCTCGCGCGCCTGACGGTAGGCGATCAGGTCGGCGACGGAGATCCGCTTGAGGCTGTGACGCTTGGCAAACGCGGTGACCTGCAAGCCGCGCATCACCGTGCCGTCATCGTTGACCAACTCGCAGATCGCCGCCACGGGCTCTGTTTGCGCCAATCGGCACAGATCGACGGCCGCCTCGGTATGGCCCGAGCGGATCAGGACGCCGCCATCCTTGGCGATCAGCGGAAATATGTGTCCGGGGCGAACAAAATCGGCCCGCCCGCAATTGCCGTTGGCGAGCGCCCGGATCGTCGCGGTACGGTCATCGGCCGAGATGCCCGTCGTCGTACCGTGCTTGTAATCGACCGAGATCGTGAAGGCGGTGCCGTGGATCGCGTCGCTGTCGGCGACCATCGGCGCCAGATGCAGTCGGCGAGCGGTCTCGCTGGTGATCGGCGCGCAGACGATGCCGCATGTGTGACGGATGATAAAGGCCATCTTTTCCGACGTGGCATGCGCCGCGGCGACGATCAGATCGCCTTCGTTCTCGCGATCGTCATCGTCGGTGACGACGACGATCTCGCCGCGGGCGAAGGCGTCGATGGCTTCGCGGACGCTAGATTGCGACACGTTCTCTCTCCTCACCCGCGCCCCAGGCCAAGCTCAGGCAAAACCGTTGGCGGCGAGGAATTGCGGGTTTCCTTCGCGCAGCCTGGCGATCGTCATGCGCCATAATATGGCACGGGCGGCCTGTTCGCGCGGTTGCGATGTTGCGAAGGCACCATTGCGCAAATCGGCCGCGAAGCGGCAAAGCAGGGCGTCCTCGGGAAGGCATCCGTAAAACTCGGTCAGCCAGCCCAAAATTTCGCGTATCGGTTCGTCGCCGGCCAAGGCCTCGCGCCTGGCGATCGCGATTGCGGTGGCGACGAGGTGCAGCTCGCGCCGCCGCGGCTCCGGGACGAGCGGCAGTAACTCGTCGAGCAGCAGGTCGCGCCCGAGCTCGACCAGATCGAAGCCACTCGGCAGGTCGCGCATCAGATCACGGACCGCCGGCGTCTCGCCTCTCGCGCAAGCTGCGCTTGCGCTGTCGGCGTCAGGCGAAGCTCCGCTTCGCCGAGAGCCGGCCTGCCGGCAGGATGCCGGCGGTCCCGCGTGGTCGAGCAGCATCAGCAATTCCAGTTCGCATTCGGCGGCGCGGCGCCCGATGATCGCGGTCGAGAGGTCGCGTGCGCCGCCGGTCAGATAGCGGTCGCTCTGCTGCAGCGCGATCACCGCCCAGCGCACATTGGCGAAAATCTCCCAGAACCGCACCCGCTCGGGGTCGAGGCGGCGACCCGAGGCGCTTTCGTAGCCCTGATAGAACGGCGCACGGTCGGCAATGCCGCCCGCCTCGCGGTCGAGCCGGGCAAAGCGCCAGCCCTTGCAGCAGAACCAGCCGATATCCTCGTCCGGATCGCCCCAGCCAGCGAATTCCCAATCGAGGATGCCGGTCAGCTCCACACCGTCGAGCATGTAGTTCCCGGTGCGGAAATCGCGGTGACACAGCACCGGTGGCAACCGCGCGGGAATGTGGGTTTCGAGCCAGCGGATCGCCCATTCGAGCACCGGACGCGACCGCGGATGCCGGCCCAGATAGGCGCGAAAGCCGGCGATCTGCGTCTCGGGCTCGCTCTCTTCGGAGCTCGGCAGAAAGCCGAGATCGGCGCGCGGCGGCCGGATCGTCTGAATGCGCGCCAACTCCGCGCCGAGCCGGGCGGCTATGCGCGGCAGCGCTGGTTCCAGCGCCGGATCGATCGTGATCGCCCGGCCGAGCGCGTTGCCGGGAAGCCGCCGCATCACGAAGAATGGTTTTCCGATCACATCCGGATTGGCACAGGCGAAAAGCGGCTCTGGCACCGCGACCCCGGCCGCGTGCGCCGCTCTCAGAATCGCAAATTCCTCAACCCGACCGAGGCTCGACGGAACGCCGGTGGCGGCATCGGTGCGCAATACAAGCCGGTGCGTCCCGGCGAGCCGCCCGCCGACCAATTCGGCTCCGAACCCCCAATTCTCTTGGATCGCGCCGCCGGCGAGGAGTTCAAGACCGGCCATCTCGACCCGATCGGCGCCGCTCGCCTCGGCCAGAAAGCGGGCGAGCGCGGCCTCAGATGGCGGCGACGCCGTGGCCGCCATCGACCGAGATGACCGCGCCGGTCACATAGGCGCTCGCCGGCGAGACCAGGAACAGGAGCGCCCCGTCGAGATCCTCGGGCTGCGCAATGCGCTTCAACGGAATGCGGTTGATCAGGTTCTTGCCGGCCTCGGTCTGGAAGAACTCGCGATTGAAGTCGGTCTCGACATAGCCCGGCGCCAGCGCGTTGACGAGTATCCGGTGACGCGCCAGCTCCATCGCCAGCACGCTGGTCAGATGAAGGAGCCCGGCCTTGGCGGCGCAATAGGCCGGCACCCGCCCGATCGTGCGAAAGCCGAGCACCGAGGCGATGTTGATGATGCGGCCGGGACGTTTGCGCTCAACCAGGTGATGGGCGAATTCGCGCGCCGCCAGCCAGGCGCCCTTGAGGTTGGTGTCGACCACATAGTCCCAATCCGCCTCGGTGTGCTCGAACAGTGGCTTCGACACCACAACCCCGGCATTGTTCACCAGGATCGACAACCGCCCGAGCCGCTCTTCGGCGGTGGCGATCGCGCTGACGATGCTCCTCTGTTCGGTGACGTCGCAGGCAACCGGCAGGCACGTCCCGCCCCGCCCCTCAATCTCGCTCGCGAGGTCGGCGAGACGGTCGGTGCGGCGCGCCGCCAGCGCGACCTTTGCCCCGGCCGCCGCCAGCACGTCGGCAAAATGACGGCCGATGCCGCTCGACGCGCCGGTCACCAGCACCACCTGCCCGGTGATATCGAAGCTGGGTAGGCCGACCATCTATGCGCCCCTCTCGCGAGATTGCTTCGCTTCGCTTGCAATGACAGCAGAAAGGGTCGTCATTACGAGGAGCGCAGCGATGAAGCAATCTCGATGGAAATAGCGGCCAGCCGCCTCGCTCACGACTGCGCCTCCTTGGCGCGGTCGCGCAGCGCGTATTTCTGAATCTTACCGGTCGAGGTCTTCGGCAGCTGCCCGAACACGACGGCTTTCGGCACCTTGTAATGGGCGAGATTGGCGCGACAAAAAGCGATGATATCGACCGCCGAGACCGCGCCCGCATCGGGCTTCAGGGTCACGAAGGCGCACGGGATCTCGCCCCATTTCTCGTCCGGCTTGGCGACAACCGCGGCTTCCATCACCTGCGGGTGCCGGTACAGCACCTCCTCGACCTCGATCGAAGAAATGTTCTCGCCGCCGGAGATGATGATGTCCTTTGAGCGGTCCTTGATCTCGGCATAGCCGTCGGGGTGCATGACCGCGAGGTCGCCGGTATGGAACCAGCCGCCGGCGAATGCTTCGGTCGTCGCGGCGGGGTTCTTCAGATACCCCTTCATCATCGTGTTGCTGCGCAGCATCAATTCGCCGATCGTGGCAGCGTCCGCCGGGACGTCTTGCATCGTCTCGGGATCGACGACCCGCTGGCCGTCGAGCGTCAGGTACTGCACACCCTGCCGCGCCATCTTGCCAACGCGCTCAGCGAGCGGCAGCTCGCCCCATTCCTCCTGCCAGGCGCATGAGGTCGACGGCCCGTAGCACTCGGTAAGCCCGTAGAGGTGGGTCACCCGGAAGCCCATCCGCTCCATCGCCTCGATCACCGGCGAGGGAGGAGCCGAACCGCCGGTGGCCACCTCGACGACATGGTCGAAACGGCGCTTCACGCTATCGGGCGCGTGCACCAGCATGTTCAGCACGACCGGCGCGCCGCAGAGATGCGTGACCTTGTGCTCGTCGATCAGCGCGAAGATCGGCGCCGGATCGACCCGGCGCAGGCAGACATGCGTGCCGGAAATGGCGGTGACGGCCCAAGTGAAGGTCCAGCCGTTGCAGTGGAACATCGGCAGGGTCCAGAGATAGACCGCATGCCGGTCGAGACCGAAGGTGATCGCATTGCCGAGCGCGTTCAGATAGGCGCCGCGATGGTGATAGACGACGCCCTTCGGATTGCCGGTCGTGCCGGAGGTGTAGTTGAGCGCGATGGCGGACCATTCATCGGAGGGGGGCGACCACGGCGCAGCCGGATCGCCCTCGCCGAGGAAGTCCTCGTATTCGATGCCGCTGAGAGCCTCGCCATTTTCGCCGTCGGCGATCTCGACCAGCGGCAAGTCCGTGCCAAGCTCGGCCAGCGCCGGCTTGACGATCGAGGCAAATTCGCGGTCGGCGATCAGCAATTTGGCCTCGCCGTGCCCCAGGATAAAGGCGATCGAGCGAGCATCGAGCCGGTAGTTCAGCGCGTTCAGCACCGCGCCGGCCATCGGCACGCCGTAATGCGCTTCGAGCAGCGCCGGCACATTCGGCGCCATCACCGCGACGGTGTCGCCGGGGCCGATGCCGCGCCGGCGCAGCGCATCGCCAAAGCGGCGGCAGCGGACATAGAATTCTTGGTAAGTGAAGCGGCGTTCGCCATCGATCACCGCAAGCTTGTCCGGGTAGATCGCGGCCGAGCGCGCCAGGAAGCCGAGCGGGCTCAGCGACGCGAAATTCGCGGCATTGCGGGCAAGATAGGGTGCGTCGTAGGGCTGACCCGACATCGCGGCATCCTTCCGCTCGCGGCCGACAGCGTCAAGCGGGCGGTGCAAGGTGGATATGGAAGACAAGCTTCGCTTTGCCGTCCGGATCGGCCGGGTGCCGGCGAAAACTCCGCCATTCCTGAGGATGACCCGGCGCGACGGCTCGTTGTCCTCGTCGCAGGTGATCTCGATACCGGAGAGGCCAACGTCGCGCGCCACCGGCAGCATCAGCGCGAGCGCGCGGGTGGCATAGCCGCAGCGCCGCTTCCACGGCACCACGGCGTAGCCGATATGGCCGGAGACATAGTCGGGTAAGACGTCGCTGCCCGATACGAAGCGCAGATTGATGACGCCGCAAAATTCGCCATCGTCGAGCCAGAAGATCCGCGACGGCAGACGCGGCACTTCGCGGCCCGAGGCCTGCCTTAGCGTCCCGTCCTGGCGGGTCAGTTCGGCGAGGAACGCGGCCGGGTCGCGGCGGATCTCGGCCAGCTGCGACGCGCTGACATCCTGCGTGGTGTCGGGCGACCAACAGGCTGCAAGCGCCGCGACATAGCCGGGCAGGCGCTCGAGGCTCGGCGGGACAAGGCGCAGCGGCGATGCCGCCTCCGGCACTACGCCCCCATCATCCGGGCGATGCGCTCGCGATGCCAGGTGGCGTCGCCGAAGGCGACCTCGTCGGCCTTGGCGCGCTTCAGGTACAGATGCAGATCGTGCTCCCAGGTCATGCCAATGCCGCCATGCAGCTGGATGCCCGCGGCGCAGACCTTGCGGCCGGCATCGGATGCCGCGGCCTTGGCCATCGACACCGCCATTGCCGCCTCGAGATCGCCGTGATCGACTGCCCAGGCGGCATAATAGGTCAGCGATTTGGCGTTCTCGATCTCGACCAGCATGTCGGTGCATTTGTGCTTGACGCCCTGATAGCTGCCGATCGGCTTGCCGAAGGCGACGCGGAGCTTGGCGTATTCGACGGTCATATCGAGGACGCGCTGCGCCGCGCCGCAGATCTCGGCCGAGAGCGCCACCGCGGCGCGGTCGATGACCCGTTGCAGCGGCGGCCAGCCCTGGTGCAATTCGCCGAGCAAAGCTGCAGCTGGCACCGTGACATTGTCGAGTCGCACTTCACACAGCTTGCGCGTTTCGTCGACCGAGGGCAGCAGGCGAATGTCGAGGCCGGCGGCGTCCTTCGCCACCAGGAGCAGGCTGACCCCATCCTCCATCGTGCTGCCGTCGCGGCTGCGCGCGGCGACGACCAGCACATCGGCGAGATGCGCGTCGGGGACGAACATCTTGCTGCCACACACCGCGAAGCCGCCGCGCGCCTCGCGCGCGCTCGCGGTGATGCCGGCGGCGTCCCAACGCGCGTTCGGCTCGGTTATCGCCAGCGTCGCCTTGGCCGCGCCGGCGGCGATGCGCGGCAGCCATTCCTGGCGCTGCGCCGCTGAGCCCGCCTCGGCGATCGCCGCGCCGCCGAGTAACACCGTCGCCGGGAACGGCCCCGGCATGACGGCGTGCCCCATTTCCTCCATCAGCACGACAAGATCGACGAGGCCGAGCCCGCTGCCGCCATCGTTCTCCGGATAAATAATGCCGAGCCAGCCGTTCTCGGCGAGCTGCTGCCAGAACGTGTCGGTGACCGCCTGCTCGGTCGCCATCATCTCGCGCACGAACTTTGTCGTACACTCGCCCTCTAGGAATTTGCGCGCGGTGTCGCGCAGCAACTCCTGTTCTTCGCTGAAGCCGATATCCATTGTTCCACCAAGAGCTCAGAACGGCACGGTACCTCTGACAATGCTGCGATGCATGACCCGGCGATATTTGCCACTGTCGGCGTCGAGCACGGCACGATGCAGCAGGCAGCGGTTGTCCCACATGACCAGGTCGCCGACACGCCATCGATGGGCATAGACGAATTGCCGCTGCGTCGCGTGTTCGACCAGGTCACCGAGCAGCGCTACGCCGTCCGCTTCGGGCATATCGCGAATGTGCGTCGAATGATTGCCGAGGTAGAGCGCCTTGCGGCCGGTGTCGGGATGGGTGCGCACCAGCGGCTGGTCGACCGAACCGCGGCTCGGGTCGAAGGCCGGGCTGAAGGCCACCCGCAATCCAGCAATACGTTTCTTTGTTTCCGGGGGCAGCGCCGCGTACGCCAGCGCGGTGTTGGCGAATTCCGTATCGCCGCCACGTGCCGGTATTTCGACCGCGTAGAGCGTCGTCAACATCGGCGGCTTCTGATTGTAAGGCTTGTCGGTGTGCCAGTGGTAATTCGCGGCCCGGGAGAATCGGACCGTCGGGTTGCCATCGGCGTCGAGGTTGGACATCACATGCGCGACGCCGTGGCGCTTGCTCTCCGGCCGATGCTCGCCATGGACCTCGACCTCGCCGAAATTGGCCGCGAAGGCGAACTGCTGCTCACGCGTCAGCGACTGTTCCGGAAATACGACGACGTGATGGGCAAGGAAGGCGCGCCAGATCGGGTCCTTCAGTTCGGATGACAGCGGCCGCGACAGATCGATTCCGGCGATCCTGGCGCCGCCCGCTGGCGACAATCTTTGCGGGTCGTCTTGGCGCTCGCTTTGGGGGTCGTCGTCCCGATCCAAGACGTGGACGGCCGGATCAAGTCCGGCCATGACGAACTGAGAGTCGGCTGGTAGGGAGGAGCGAACCGATCGCACCTTCTTCAGCCCTTCGGCAGGCCGAGGACGCGCTCGCCGATGATATTGCGTTGGATCTCGCTGGTGCCGCCGGCGATCGTGTATTGCCGGGCGCCAAGCACGCGGTGCGACCAGCGCGGCGCGTCCGGCACGGTCTCGGTCGACGTCTCCAAGGTCGCGTAGGGGCCAAGCAGCGTGCTGGAAAAATCGGCGATGCGGGTCGCCAGTTCCGAGCCGAACAGCTTCAGGATCGAGCCCTCCGGGCCGGGCGGCTCGCCACGCAGCCGGCGGCTCAGCCCGCGCAGCCTTGTCACCTGCAACGCCTTGGCGTCGATTGCCAGCTGCGCCAATTGCTGGCGGATATGGCTTTCGCGAAAGGCCGGCTCCTGCCGGTTGGGGAATTGCTTGGCCAATTCGACGAGCCGGGCGATCTGCGCGGCGTGATCGCGGCCACCGGCGCCGCCGCGCTCGAACATCAGGGTTGTGGTCGTAACCTTCCAGCCCTCGTTGAGCAGGCCGAGAAGGTTCTCCTTCGGCACCACAACGTCCTCGAAGAACACCTCGTTGAAATGCCGGTGGCCGTTGAGCAGCACCAGGGGCCGCACGGTGATGCCCGGCGTCTCCATGTCGACGAGCAGGTAGGAGATGCCGTGGTGCTTCGGCGCGTCGGGATCGGTGCGCACCAATAGAAAGCACCAATCGGCGAAATGCGCGCCCGAGGTCCACACCTTCTGGCCGTTGACCAGGAAATGGTCGCCCTTGTCGACGGCGCGGGTGCGCAAGCTGGCGAGGTCGGAGCCGGCGCCCGGCTCGGAATAGCCCTGGCACCAGATTTCGTCGCAGCTGAGGATCTTCGGCAGGTAACGCTTCTTCTGCTCCTCGGTACCCCAATGAATGAGCGTCGGGCCGAGCAGGCTCATTCCAACGGTGCCGGGCAGGATCGGCGCGCGGGCGCGGAAATACTCCTCGTCGAAGACGACCTGCTGCATAAAGCTGGCGCCGCGGCCACCATATTCCTTTGGCCAGGACAGGCCGACCCAGCCGGCCGCGTGCATCTTCTTCTGCCAGACGCGGCGCTTCTCAAGCGTCTCGCGGTCGGGGGAGACGCGCTGATCCTGTGCGTCCTCGACTTTCAGGTCTTCGGTCAGATTGGCGTCGAGCCAGTCGCGGAACTCGCGGCGGAAGGCGGCGTGCTCGGGCGCATCGGCAAAATCCATGGCGGGCCCTCCCGTTTCGCGCCGAGGATACCGGCGGGCATCGGCATGCTCAATGCCGCGCCGTACCAAGGTCAGGTGAGCAGGTCCTTGATCTCGTCGTAAATGCGCTCGGCCACCAATGGATAGGAGCGAGGCCGAAGATGCAGCAGATCGACGAAATGCTCGCGGAAATCGGGGAGGCGCTCGGTATCCAACGCGGCGAAAAGATCGACCAGACAAACGCCCAGCCGAGCGCAGACCTCGCGGGCGATGGCATTGCGCTCGACGATGTGTTCGAAACCCTGGCGCTGCGCCTCGACCCGATAAGGGTTGTTGCCGAGGAAACGGAAGCCGGTCTCGTCGTCCCCTTGCACCAGACGGGACGACAGATCGCAGTCAATGATCCGCCGATTGAGCGCCGTCGGCATCGTCAGCACGACGGTGTTCGGGGCTGCTTCGAGAAAGCCGGTCAGATCGGCGCGGATGTTTTCGTTGCCCCGGCGAGGATGTCCAGCTCCCTTCTTGCCGAAGCCCGTCCAAGACCGACGCGAAGGAGGCGCCGCCAGTACCGATGGCACGAAGGGATGCCAGCCGAGCATCAAGAGGTTCAGCGCCACCGGATGGCGCCGGTTGAACTCGCTCGCCCGACGCAGAATGTTGGCATAGGGATCGCCGTCGAGGCCGCCGTTCAGAAACTGATAGCCGGACGCGAGCCGGTCCAGCAGGCAGACCCAGCCTCGGCCTGAGCCGAACACGACCGAATCGCCCCAGACCACCGCGAGCTTGCGCCGCGGATCGAGCGGGTCGCCCTTCAACCCCACCTCGTTGATTTCGAAGCCGCCCGAGCCGTCCGGCTCGACAACGACGAGGTTCGGCCGCAGCGCCGCGCTCTCGCGGTCGTAGTAGAGCGCTTTGAACGATTCGCCTTCCGTGATCACGTGCACGGTGCGCAACGTCGCGGGATCAACCCGGGGCGCTGCCATGTCCCGGTGTTTCCTTGTCGATCAAAACGTCTTCGAGAGCGAGGCAGTCGATGCCGGAAGCGTAAAACGTCTTCAACGCATCGGACGGGCTCGACACGATCGGTTCGCCGCGCAAATTGAACGACGTGTTGATCAGCACCGGCACGCCGGTGCGGCGCTCGAACGCGTCGAGGATGCGATAAAGATACGGGTTCTGCTCGGCGGAGACCGTCTGCACGCGGCTGGTGCCGTCGACATGCGTCACCGCTCCGGTCTGTTCCGGGCGCAGGGCCTTGTGGGTGTAGAGCATGAAGGGGCTTTCCTCCATGCCCAGCGTCTCGAACCAGTCGCCGTAGGCCTCCCGCTTCACGACCGGGGCGAAGGGGCGGAACTCCTCGCGGAATTTGATCTTGGCGTTGAGGTGATCCTTCATCTCGGCGCGCCGCGGGTCGGCCAGGATCGAGCGGGCGCCGAGGGCGCGCGGACCCCACTCGTCGCGGCCGTGCAGGATCGCGACGACCTTGCCAGCGACCAGCGCATCGGCCAGCTCTTCGGCGATATCGGCGCATTCGCGATGGGGAATGTCGTTCACCGACAATGTGGTTTTGATGACTGGTTTCGCGTATTCGGCGCCTAGGTAGGCATCGAGGTGATAGCGCCGGGTCGGCCGGCTCTCTTGCGGGCGCATCACCGATTGCAGCGCGGCCCCGAGCGCGCCTCCGGCATCGCCGGCGGCGGGATGGATGTGCGAGCGGATGCCCAGATCCCGGATCATGCGGGAGTTGGCGGTGCAATTGAGGGCGACGCCGCCGGCAAAGCAGAAATCGCGGGTGCCGTATTCGCGCATCAGCGGCGGCAGGATGCCGGCGATGGCCATCTCCAGCGCCTGCTGCACCGAAGCCGCCAGATCGCAATGCTCTTCGCCGACCGGCTGGTCGGGCGGGCGGGGCGGTATCCCGAGATGCGCGATCAACGCCCGATCGTAATGGCGCTCGCGCGAGCAGAAATCGAAGAAGCGCTCGTTCAAGCTGAACGCGCCGTCCTCCCGCAATCTCAGTATGGGGCCGATCAGCTTGTCGAGATGCACCGGCCGGCCATAGGGCGCGAGGCCCATGACCTTGTATTCGCCCTCGTTGACCTCGAAACCGAGATACTGGGTGAAGACCGAATAGAACAGGCCCAGCGAGTGCGGGAAATGGATCGACCGCACCTTGGTCAGCCGGTTGCCTTCGCCGAGATGTACGGTAGCGGTCTCGTACTCGCCGACCCCGTCGAGCGTCACCACCACTGCGCGCTCGAACGGTGAGGTGAAGAAGGCGGAAGCGGCGTGCGAGCGGTGGTGTTCGGAGAATTCAACCGCTCCGTGATACCCCATATGCGTGCGCAGCTGCGCGGCGACCGGCAGCTTGTGCTGCAGGAAACCCGGGATGTCGCGATCGAAGATCCGGCGCGAGCGCGGCCAATAATCGATGACCTGATCCCACAGGCGACCCAGTTTTACCTTTGGGTCTTCGTAAAAGACGATGCGGTCGATATCGTTGATGCGCAGACCGGTGGCCTTCAGCGCGCTGCCAATCGCCAGTACCGGAAACCGGGCGTCGTGCTTCAGGCGGCTCAGCCGCTCCTCATGAATGGCGAAGCGGATCTGCTCGTCGTCGACGAGCGCGACGGCGCTGTCGTGGTAATAGCAGGAGATGCCCATCACCGGCACGTCAGCGCTCCCGACCGGCCTCGATCCAGCCGACAGGGCGCCGCCGGAAACGCCGAACCAGCGCGATCGGACCGAGCAGCCAGAAAATCAGCGATAAGCGGAGCCGCCGGAGTGGCATGCGGAAATCAGGCGAGCGGATAAGTAATGATGGCCTCGCCCGTCTCTTCGGGGACCTCAACGCGCCGGATTTCACGGAGATACCAGCCGAGCAACAGTCTTGACAGCAAGGCGATCAGGCCGCCGCCGGCGCGTATTTCGACGGACGTAGATTTCGGCACGGCGCGATTGTCCCCTCCCCCGGAGAGCCTTGCGCCGACGATAGAGACCACGACCGATTGGTGTCAACGAACAGGCTTCAGCGCGTCCGCCAGGCGGTGCTTGGCGCTGCCGCGTTTTAGCGGCTGCGGTTGGCTTTCATGCGGCGCCCAGCCGCACAGGAAGAGGATTTCGAAGGTGGCCGGAATGCGGCCTTCGGTATCGCCGAACCGCTCGGCGTAGAGCGCGGCGGCGCGCGCCAAGGTCCCGCGCCGCAACCCGCCACGGCGGCGCGCGGCAAGCGCATTCGTCTCGCCCATGCCCCGCAGGTCGCGCATCAGCGCGAGCATGTCCGGATAGGTGACCGTAATGGTCTCGCTGTCGGCGACAGGCAGGGCAAAAGCCCCCCGCTGCAGCAGCGCCGCCGCGTCGCGAAGCTCGATTGCCGGCGATATCCGCGGGCTGACGCCGCCCTCCTCCGCCAGCTCGGTCTCGAACAGCACGGTGCGCAATTCGACGAGGGTCTGGCCGCCGAGCATCGCCGCCAGCAGCAGCCCGTCCGGTTTCAGCGCCCGGCGCAGCTGCACCAGCGCGCCGGGCAGATCGGCGACCCAGTGCAGCGCGAGGACGCTGGCGATCAGGTCGAAGCTGCCGTCGCGAAACGGCACCAGCTCAGGATCGGCGGCAATGCGCGGGGTCGGCATGTCGGCGAGAAACCCGATGGCGGGCTCGGCGGCGACGATCCGCTGCATGCCTCGGCGCTCCGCCAGCGCTTGCGTCAGCTTCCCATCGCGCGCTCCAAGATCGAGCACGGTGGGGAATTCCCGCTCGATGAGGTCGAGCCGATCGAGCAGCCGCTCGGCAATTTCGGCGTGCAGGAAATCGACGGCGCCGCCACGCGCGGCGCGTTCGCGATGCGCGCGCCAGGCGCGCCGGTCGAACAGCGCCGTTGCCGGTTGATCTGAAGCGTTCATTGCTGTTGACGTAAGCGGCGGTGCTTCGATGATGGGGGGCAATGCAGGTTTCGGCAACCCTCCCAGCCCGGTTTCGCTGGATCGGCCGCGTCGTCCTCGACGGCGTCCTGCCGCCGCGCTGTCTTGCGTGCGGCGCGACCGTCGGCGAACCGGATGCGCTATGCGCCCAATGCTGGTCCGCAATCACCTTCTTCGCCCCGCCCTGGTGCGCCGTCTGCGGCCTGCCCTTCCCGCATCCGATGGGCGAGGACGCGGTATGCGCGGCCTGCGCGCGCCAGCGGCCAAGCTGGGACCGGGCGCTCGCGGCGGTGCGCTACGACAAGCACAGCCGCCGGCTGGTGCTCTCGCTGAAGCATGGCGACCGAACCCATCTGGCCGGGGCGCTCGGTCGCTGGATGCGCCGCGCCGGCGCCGAGATTCTCGATGGGGCCGACCTGATCGCGCCGGTGCCGCTGCATTGGACCCGGCTGTTCGCGCGCCGCTACAACCAGGCCGGGTTGCTGGCGCACGCAATCCATGCCGCCGGCGGCCCACGGGTCGCGCCCGACTGGCTGGTGCGGCGACGGCGCACCCCGTCGCAGGGCCGGCTCGGCCCGGCGGCGCGGGCGAAGAACGTGCGCGGCGCCTTCGCCTTGCGCTCCGGGCGCAGCGTCAAGGGCATGAGGATTGTGCTCGTCGACGACGTCCTGACAACGGGTGCCACGGTCGAGGAATGCGCGCGGGTGCTGCGCCGCGCCGGCGCCGGGTGGGTCGGCGTGCTGACCTTGGCCCGCGCCGTGCGCTCCGGCCATTAGGGTTTTGCGGATCCGATTGTCAGAGGAGCCCGGGCTTTGCAGACTTGCGGTTGCCGCGCCATATCTGGCCGGTAAGCACCATGCGGCGGGAGATACCAGGGCGATGGCCAAGGTCGAGATCTACAGCACGATGTTCTGCCCCTATTGCGCCCGCGCCCGCGCGCTCCTGCAGCATAAGGGGGTAGCGTTCACCGAAATCG
Organism: Allostellaceae bacterium; assembly: GCA_036008175.1. Taxonomy (GTDB): domain Bacteria; phylum Pseudomonadota; class Alphaproteobacteria; order ATCC43930; family CGMCC-115725; genus DATARH01. The sequence goes on along the minus strand of DASYOB010000102.1, from coordinate 10,358 downwards.
ACCTGATCGAGGAGCCGCGCCGGCGCGACGAGATGATTCAGCGGGCCAGCGGCCGCACGAGCGTGCCGCAGATTTTCATCGACGGCGAGCATATCGGCGGCTGCGACGACATGGTCGCGCTCGATCGCGCCGGCAAGCTCGATCCGATGCTGGGGCTCGGCCGATGAGCGCGGAATTCACCGCCGCCTGCATCCAGTTCACCGCCGGCCCCGACCCCGAACCAAACCTGCAAGAGGTCGCCGCGCTGGTTCGCCGGGCGCGCGACGCCGGCGCCGCTCTGATCATGACCCCCGAGGCGAGCAACTTCATCGAGAGCGGCCGCCGCCGGCGAGACAAGGCAAGGCGCGAGGGCGACGATCCGTTCCTCGCCGGCATGCGCGATCTGGCGCGCGAGACCGGGGCCTGGCTGCTGCTGGGTTCCCTGGTGATCGACCCAGCTGGCGAGCCGGGAGCCGCGGCCAGCGAAGAACGGCTGGCGAATCGCTCCTTCCTGATCGACGCGGCGGGCGCGATCGTCGCGCGGTACGACAAGATCCATATGTTCGACATCGACCTGCCCGGCGGGGAGAGTTATCGCGAGAGCAACGCCTATCGTCCGGGCGCGGGGACCGTTGTCGCCGAGACCCCCTGGGGGCGGCTTGGCATGACCGTCTGCTACGATGTCCGCTTTCCGCATCTTTATCGGGCGTTGGCCCAGGCCGGCGCCGATTTCCTCACGGTGCCGTCGGTGTTTACGGTGCCGACCGGGCGGGCGCATTGGCACGTGCTGCTGCGCGCCCGGGCGATCGAGAATGGCTGCTTCGTGTTCGCGCCGGCGCAATGGGGCGAGCACGCCGCCGGCCGTAAGAGCTATGGCCACTCGCTGATCGTCGATCCCTGGGGCGAGGTGCTGGCCGATGGCGGCGAGGAGACCAGGGTCGTCACCGCGCGGATCGACCCGGCGCGGATTGCCGAGGCACGCCGAGTGGTGCCCTCATTGCAGCACGATCGTGCGTTTGCGCCGCCGGAGATGGCTACCCGCCCACTCGCCGCCGAGTAGGCCCCTCACTCCGGCAAGCGGCCAAGCGGGCCGGCAACTGCCGCTATCCGCTGGATCACGGCGGGCCGCGGCCGGGTCGCCTCGCCCTGCTCGAACGCGACGATCGTCAGCGCGGTGAAGGCTTCGAGCAATTCGCCCGGACACAGCAGAAAATCCGGGTTGCTCGGCCGGCCGAGACGTTCGTTACCGGCGGCGAAGGTCTCGTAGATCAACGCGCCGTCGGGTGCCAGCATGCCCGTGAGCATGGGCAGCAGCGGGCGGTGCAGGTAATTGGTTACGACAATCCCGTCATAGCCGCCGCCGAGCGGCCCCAAGGCGCTTTCCGGCTCCCCGGTTTCGAGGTCGACCGCACGCACCTCGCATCGGCCGCCGACGAATGGCTGCAAGGCCGCTACTTGGCGGTCCACCGCCGTCACCGCCAAGCCCATCTCAAGCAGGAGGCTGGTGTGGCGGCCGGCGCCGGCCGCGAGGTCGAGCACGCGGCCGCCGGGCCGAACCAGCAGCGAAAAGCGCCGAACCCAGTCGGATGGCGGGTGTTGACCGTCCATTAGCACTCTGGACAGATAATTGCTAAGCGTGCCGGTTGATATTACATAGGCGGGTCAGGAGGTCGGTGCGATGATCCTCTTTACGTTGCGCTGCTCGTCGGAGCACCAGTTCGAGGCTTGGTTCCGCGACGGCGGCACTTTCGAGGCGCAGCAGCAGGCCGGCGAGGTCGCCTGTCCGCATTGCGGCGACAGCAAGGTCGAAAAGGCGCCGATGGCGCCGAATATCGGCCGCTCGCGCGAAGCCAAAGGGCCGCCGATCTCCCCGGCGCAGATGCGCGCTATGCTCGTGGCGATGCGCCAGCAGGTCGAGCAGAACTGCGACTATGTCGGCGAGCGCTTTGCCGAGGAAGCGCGTCGCATCCATTACGGCGAAGTCGATCCGCACGGGATTTACGGCGAAGCGACAAACGATGAATCGGCGGCCCTTGTGGACGAGGGGATCGAGTTCGGCCGCATCCCCTGGATTCAGACCGACGCCTGATCCCTACCGCCAGAATCATCGCCGCGCCGCCGCAACCATATAATTGACCGACAAATCTGTGGTTTCGGTCCATCTGCCATTCCGCAAATCGTAGCCGAGGCCGGCAAGCTCGGTCGCCACGAGGCCGCCGCGACGCAAACCCAGCACAAATTCCGAGGGACGCACGAACCGGTTCCAGTCATGCGTGCCTCGCGGCAACCAGCCGAGAAGGTATTCGGCGCCGACAATCGCCAGCGCAAATGCCGGGCCGGTCCGGTTCAACGTCGCGCCGATGAATGCGCCGCCCGACCGGACGAGACGACCGAGAGCGGCGAGGAACGCATCGCGATCGGGCACGTGCTCGACGATTTCGAGCGCGAGCGCGACATCGAACTGCTCGCCGGCGCGCGCCAACGATTCGGCCGTGGCGACCCGGTAATCGACCGCAACCCCGCTCGCCTCGGCGTGGGCGCGGGCGGTTGCGATTGTCTCGGCGCCGGCGTCAATGCCGGTCACGGCGAAGCCGAGGCGCGCCATCGGCTCGGCGACGAGACCGCCGCCGCAGCCGATATCGAGGAGGGTGAGGCCATCGAACGGCCGCAGCGAGCGCGGGTCGCGGCGGAAATGAGCGAGCAGGTGGCGACGGATGAATTCGATGCGGACGGGGTTTATCCGATGGAGCGGCCGAAAGCTGCCCGATGGGTCCCACCAGCTCGCGCTGTGCGCGGCAAAGCGCTCGATATCCTCGCGGTCTACAGTGTCGCCGTCTTCATTCATTCTGTCGGCTCTCCGCGACCAAGGGGACGCCGGTCCCGGAATCGAGTATGCGGAGCGGCAGCCGCAGCGACAACCTGATCGGGGTTGGCTGATCGGACTGAGGCAACCGGAGCACCGAGCAGGACCTCAACCGCTGATCCAGGCGTTGCGATCGGGCGGGGAGCGCATTACGAGAGAAACATGACGCGTATCGTTCAGAAATTCGGCGGCACGTCGGTGGCGGATTTGGAGCGCATCCGGAATGCCGCCTGCCGGGTGAAGCGCGCGGTCGAGGCCGGAAACGAGGTCGCTGTCGTCGTCTCCGCCATGGCCGGCACGACCAATCAGCTGATCGACTGGGCGCGCCAGATGAGCCCGCTGCACGACGCCCGCGAGTATGACGTCATTGTCTCCTCCGGCGAGCAGGTCACCGCGGGGCTGATGGCGCTCGCATTGCAGGACCTCGGCGTCAATGCGCGATCCTGGCTCGGGTGGCAGATCCCGCTCCGCACCGATGGGGTGCACAGCAAGGCCAGCATCGAATCGGTCCATACCGCCGAGGTCGAGCGCCGATTTGCTGAAGGTCAGGTCGCCGTCGTCGCGGGCTTCCAGGGTATCGGCCCGCGCGGCCGCGTCACCACTCTCGGCCGCGGTGGCTCGGATACCTCGGCCGTTGCTCTCGCCGCCGCGCTCAAAGCCGACCGCTGCGACATCTTCACGGATGTCGATGGCGTCTATACGACCGATCCGCGTATCGTTGCCAAGGCGCGCAAGCTGAGTAGAATCACCTATGAGGAGATGCTTGAGATGGCATCTCAGGGCGCGCGGGTGCTGCAGACGCGCTCTGTCGAGATGGCGATGAACCATCGCGTGCGCTTGCAGGTTTTATCGAGCTTTACCGACGCGCCCGGAACGCTCGTGGTCGATGAGGACGAAATCGTGGAAAAGCGGATCGTCAGCGGCATCGCCTACAGCCGCGACGAAGCCAAGATCACCGTGCAGCGGGTGGCCGACCGGCCAGGGATAGCCGCGGCCATATTCGGCCCGCTTGCCGACAACGCGATCAATGTCGACATGATCGTTCAGAACATCTCCGCGGACGGTCATACCGATCTTACCTTCACGGTGGCGCGCAGCGATCTCGACCGCACCGTCGCGGTTCTTGAACAATGCCGCGGCACGGTGGGTTTCGGGTCACTGCAACCAGACTCAAACGTCGTGAAAATCTCGGTCATCGGGGTCGGTATGCGCAGCCATGCCGGTGTTGCCAAGCAAATGTTCCAGACGCTGGCCGACAAGGGCATCAATATCCAGGTGATCTCGACCTCCGAGATCAAGGTCAGCGTCCTGATCGCCGCCGAATACACCGAACTCGCGGTGCGGGCGCTGCATACGGCGTATGGGCTCGACGCGCCGGGATGATTGAGGGGCTGGCCGAGGCCAAGAAAGCGGAGATTCAGCCGCAAGCCGAAGCCGTCTCGGTGAACGCCGCCGGCGCTGGGCCCGATCCTCGCCGCACCGAGTTCGACCGGCTGTCGGCGCGCGGGCGTAAATTCCTGGGCACCGATCTTGCCATCATGGGCGGGGCAATGACCTGGGTGTCGGAGCGCAACCTCGTCGCGGCGATTTCCAATGCGGGCGGCTTTGGCGTGATCGCTTCGGGATCGATGTTGCCCGAACTGCTCGACAGGGAGATCGCCGCTACCGCAGCGCTGACGGCGCGTCCGTTCGGGGTCAATCTGATTACGATGCACCCGCAGCTGTTCGAGCTGATCGATGTCTGTGTCGCGAGGCGCGTCGGCCATGTCGTGCTCGCCGGCGGGATTCCAAGCATGGCGGCGATCCAGCGGATCCGCGACGGCAGTACTCGCGTGTTGTGCTTCGCTCCGGCGCTGGTACTCGCGAAAAAGCTGGTGCGCATCGGGGCGGACGCAATCGTGATCGAGGGAAGCGAGGCCGGCGGCCATATCGGACCGGTTTCGACCGCCGTGCTCGCGCAGGAGGTGCTCCCGCACATCGGAGAGGTCCCGGTATTCGTGGCGGGCGGCATCGGTCGCGGCGAGGCGATTCTCTCCTACCTCGAAATGGGCGCGTCCGGCGTCCAGCTCGGAACCCGGTTCGTCTGCGCCTATGAATCGATCGCGCATCCAAGCTTCAAGCGCGCGTTTATCCGGGCCTCGGCACGCGACGCGATCCCGTCCGTGCAGCTCGATGCGCGCTTTCCGATCATCCCGGTCCGCGCTCTTGCCAACCCGGCGACGGAGCGGTTCCGCCAGGTGCAGCGCGAGATAGTCGACCGCTTCAACCGGGGCGAGGTCTCGCAAAAAGACGCGCAGCTCGAAATCGAGCATTTCTGGGCCGGTGCGTTGCGCCGAGCCGTAATCGACGGCGATGTCGAAACCGGCTCGCTTATGGCCGGTCAGAGCGTCGGTCTGGTCAGCGCCGAGCAGAGCACGGCCGAGATCCTCGAGGAGCTCGTGGGCCAGGCGCTCGCCGCCATTGCCGGCCGCGAGCGCCGCTTCCGCGAAGGCTCGGCGGGGGGCCGAGGAAGCAGCGGATGAGCGAGGTCGTGGTGAACCCCCCGGCGGCCACCTCGGGGAACACCCCGGCGGAGCCCGTGCGGCATGTCACCGCGAACCGCCGGCTCTTGCGCCGCCTGCGCGCAATCATGGCCGGATCGGGCACCGCGCAGGAAAGGCTCGACCGCATCGTCCGAGACGTTGCCGCCGAGCTGGTGGCGGAAGTCTGCTCGGCCTACGTCATGCGCGCCGGCGAGGTACTTGAGCTCTTCGCGACCGAGGGGTTGCGACCGGAGGCCGTACACCGCACGCGGTTGCGCGTCGGCGAAGGCCTCGTCGGGGTGATCGCGGCGAGCGCCCGCCCGTTGGCGCTCGCCGACGCTCAATCGCACGCGGACTTCGCCTTTCGCCCAGAGACCGGTGAGGAGATCTACCACTCGCTGATGGGCGTACCGATCCTGCGCGGCGGGCGGGTGCTGGGAGTGCTGGTCGTACAGAACCGTACCCCGCGCCGCTATACGGAGGACGAGGTCGAAGTCCTCCAGACGATCGCGATGGTCATCGCCGAGCTGGCCGCCAGCGGAGAGCTGGTCAACCCTCTCGAGATGGAGCAGAGCCGCGGCGGCGTGTCGCTGCCAGTGCGGCTCGACGGCATCCGCCTCAATCCCGGCCTGGCGATCGCGCCAGCGGTATTGCACGAACCCAGAGTAGTCATTCGTCAGGTCATCGCCGAGGACGTCGCGGCCGAGCAGAAGCGCCTGCGCGAGGCGATCGCAAGAATGCAGGACGCGATCGACAAGCTGGTCGACGCCAGCCGGGGGCTAGGTCCCGGCGAGCACCGCGACATTATCGAAACCTACCGCATGTTTGCCGCCGATCGTGGTTGGGTCGGACGGATCAGCGAGGCAGTGCGCAGCGGCCTCACCGCCGAGGCCGCGGTGCAGAAGGTGCAGGGCGAAACGCGTAGTCGGATGATGCAGGTGACCGACCCGTATCTCCGCGAACGGCTGTTTGACCTGGAAGACCTTGCCAATCGGCTGCTGCAGTACCTGGCGGGGCGGTCGCCCGGCATCGGCGCCGCCGAGTTGCCCGCCGAGTTCATCGTCGTCGCCCATGCGATGGGGCCGGCCGAGCTGCTCGATTATGCGCACCGGCGCATCAAAGGGCTCGTGCTGGCGGAGGGTTCGCCGACCGCGCATGTCGCCATTGTCGCCCGCGCCTTCGATATCCCGGTGGTTGGCCGGGTTGCCGAGGCGACACGTCAGATTGAGGCAGGAGACATCCTTATCGTCGACGGCGACCACGGCCAGGTGCTGATCCGGCCGCGCGCCGACATCCAGCAATCGGTTGCGGCGGCGATCGCCGCCCGGACGCGCCGGCGCGCCTTTTACGACAGCTTGCGCGATGCTGCGGCGGTCACCCGTGACGGCGTCGAGATCAAGCTGCTGCTCAATGCCGGGTTGCTGCTCGATCTTGCGCAATTGCACGCGACCGGCGCGGAGGGTATCGGGCTGTTCCGCACGGAAATTCCGCTGTTGACGCGCAGTGCCTTTCCCGATGTCGCCGACCAGACCGCCTTCTACCGGCGGGTCTACGAGCAAGCCAATGGCCGGCCGATTGTCTTCCGCACGCTCGACATCGGGGGCGACAAGGTGCTCCCCTACCTGGCTCACGCCGCCGAAGACAATCCGGCGATGGGCTGGCGGGCCATTCGCATCGGGCTCGACCGTCCGGCGATGCTGCGGCAGCAGTTGCGCGCCTTGCTGCGCGCCGCAGCGGGGCGCGAGCTTTTCGTCAAATTCCCGATGATCGCCGAGGTCGCCGAGTTCGAGGAGGCGCGGCGGCTGCTCGACAAGGAGCTGACGCGCACGGCGCAGGAGGGCCGCGAGCCGCCGCGCTCGATCAAGGTCGGCGTCATGCTCGAAGTCCCTTCTCTGTTGTGGCAGCTGCCGGCGTTGCTCAAGCGCGTCGATTTCCTGTCGGTCGGAACCAACGACCTCGCCCAGTTCCTGTTCGCCTGCGACCGCGGCAATCCGCGGATCGCCAATCGCTACGACCTGTTATCGGCGCCTATGCTGGCCCTGTTCCGCCAGGTGATCGCGCAATGCCGCGAGGCGGGTACGCCGCTCAGCATGTGCGGCGAGATGGCCGGCGACCCGATCGAGGCGATGGTCCTGATTGCGCTTGGCTTCCGCACCTTCTCCATGGCCGCCAATGCAATCGGGCCGGTCAAGACGATGCTCCGCAGCCTCGATGCGGCGGGCGTCGCGCGTTATATCGACGATATCTCCGAGCGGGCAGATCATTCCTTGCGGCGCTGGGTCGACGCTTACGCGCATGATCATGCGGTCGCGCTCTGAGACCGATTGGCGCGATCAAGCACTCTTACCGCGATGACCTCTAAACGAGCGCGATTCGACAGCCGCGGGGCTGCTGCCTTACAATGAGGTCGCATCGAGAGTGTGCCCGTGAGCCTTTTCCAGCGGATAAAGACGCCTTTCACCGAAACGGCGGAAGAGGATGAATACCAGCCGCCGCCGCGATCGCGGGCGATCGGCGAGCTATTGCGGGCTCGGCGCGAGCAGCTCGATCTGCAGCTTGACCCCATCGGCGAGGCGCTGCGCATCAAACCGGCCTATCTTGCGGCGCTCGAGCAAGGTCGAATCGAGGAGCTTCCGGGTCCGGCCTATGCGATGGGCTTCGTGCGCGCCTATGCCGAACACCTCGGCCTCGATGGCGACCGCGTGTTGGCCCGCTACAAAGCCGACACCGCCGAAATCAACGCCCGCCCGGATTTGACGCTCCCGGTGCCGCTTGGCGAACGCAGCCTGCCCGGTGGGCCGATCCTGCTGATCGCCTTGATCCTAGCGGTATGCGGATACGGGACCTGGTACTACCTGTCGACCGACGAGCGAGCCCGTCCCGAGCGCGTCGCCGCGGTCCCCGCAGATCTCCGGGCGCCCGATGCACAAACCGTCGCGCCGGCGCTTCCCGCGCAGCAGCCGGCGTTCAAAGCCGCCGCATCGCCGCCGGGTCCCGATGCCGATACGCCGACCGGTCCGAAGCCGACTCTCCCGCTGGGGCCCGGGCCTGACCTGAGGACCCCTGCTCCCGATTCATCCCTGCCTAGCCTTGCAGCGAACCCGGCGGCAGTCGCTCCAGCCGCACCCCCGCCAGCAACCCGACCCGGCGGGGCCAGCCCGTCCGAGCCCATTGTCTTTCCCGGCAGCACCCCTGCCCAGACGCCGATGGTTGCGCCCTCGTCGCCCGCGTCACCGGCGGCTGCTCCCGCGGCCCAGCCGACCGTCGCGATACCGGCAGCCTCGACAGCGTCGGCCACGGCGACGCCGATACCCGCGTCGGGATCCGTCGGTTCGACGCCAGGCGGCGCGGTCGGCGGCGATGCCCGGGTTGCCCTTCGCGCACTCGCCGATTGTTGGATCCAGGTGCGCGCCTCTGATCAATCGATCGTCTTTTCGCGAGTGCTGAAGGCTGGGGAGGTCTATCACGTGCCCGGCCGCACTGGCCTCGCGCTGCGCACCGGCAACGCCGGCGCGCTCGCCGTCGAGGTGGACGGCAAACCGGTGCCACCGATCGGCCCTATCGGCACGTTGCGACGCAACGTCGCCCTCGATCCGGACTCGCTGGCCGCCGGTACCGCCGTCCACGGATAGCGCCGCGGTCTTTTTTCGGTAGCCGAAGCGTTCTATAAGGCGAGCGAGCCTTATCCGCGAGGTTGATGATGAGCGTTCGGCCATATCGCGATATTCACCGCCGCGCCTGCCGCAAGGTCTATGTCGGCAAGGTGCCGGTCGGCGGCGACGCCCCGATCACCGTTCAGTCGATGACCAACACGGTGACCAGCGACGTCAAGGCCACCGTCGAGCAGGTGCAGGCGCTGGAGCGGGCCGGCGCCGATATCGTCCGCGTTTCCTGCCCGGACCAGGAATCGGCGCTCGCGCTGAAGCAGATCGTGCGTCAAGTCGACGTGCCGATCGTCGCCGACATCCACTTCCACTACAAGCGGGCGATCGAGGCGGCCGAGAGCGGCGCTGCCTGCCTGCGCATCAACCCCGGCAATATCGGCTCGGCCGAGCGGGTGCGCGAGGTAATCAAGGCAGCGAAGGACCACGGCTGCTCGATGCGGATCGGGGTCAATGCCGGCTCGCTCGAACGCGACTTGCTGGAGAAATACGGCGAGCCCTGCCCCGAGGCGATGGTCGAAAGCGCCCTCACTCACGCCAAAATCCTCGAAGACAACGATTTCTTCGAGTTCAAGATCTCCTGCAAGGCGTCGGACGTGTTCCTCGCCGTCGCTGCCTATCAGCAGCTGGCCGAAGCCTGCGACTATCCGCTCCATCTCGGCATCACCGAGGCGGGCGGCTTGCGCGCCGGGACCGTCAAGTCGTCGATCGGGCTCGGCATGCTGTTATGGGCGGGGATCGGCGACACGATCCGGGTGTCTCTGTCGGCCGATCCGGTCGAGGAGGTCAAGGTCGGATATGACATGCTGAAATCGCTCGGCCTGCGGCGCCGCGGCGTCACGGTCATTTCCTGTCCGTCCTGCGCGCGCCAGCAATTTCAGGTCATCAAGACGGTCGAGGTGCTGGAGGAGCGGCTCGCCCACATCACGACGCCGCTGACGCTCTCGGTGATCGGCTGCGTCGTCAATGGGCCGGGCGAGGCGCGCGAGACCGATATCGGACTGACCGGCGGCGGCAACAACACCCACCAGATCTATATCAGCGGCATCACCGACCACCGGCTGAAGGACGCCGATATTGTCGATCACCTCGTCGAGCTGGTCGAGAGAAAGGCCGCCGAGATCGAGACGGCAAAGCGAAACGCGGCGGAAGCGGCGCTCGAAACGGCGGAATAGTCTCCGCGAGCGTCAGTTCAGCACTGCCAGGGGTTGGCGAGGCGATCCACTCGCGACCCTCGGCAGCCTCGAAGCTGGTGAACACCCGCACTTCGCTCGCTAGCAGGAACCGCAGTGCGTTGACCGTTTGTCGGACCCAACCGGTATCCGTCACAAC
>DASYOB010000101.1:0-42938 GCA_036008175.1 Allostellaceae bacterium | reverse complement strand
GACATTGGCGGCGGTCAGCCAGCGCACCGAGCGCATCCGCCTCGGCATCGGCGTCGTGCTGGCGCCGATCCACCATCCGCTGCACATCGCGCAGCGCATGGCGACACTCGACATTCTGAGCCGCGGGCGGGTCGATGTCGGACTCGGCCGCACCGGTTATCCCTATCAACTGACCCCGTACGGCTCCGACCTGCGCGATACGCGCGGCATGTGGCAGGAGTTCGCCGACGTTTTGCCGCGCATCTGGACGCAGGAGGAGATCACTTACGACGGCGAGTACTTCAAGATTCCGCGCCGGGAAGTCCTGCCGAAACCATTGCAGAAGCCGCACCCGCCATTGTGGTCGGCCTGCGGCAGCGACGAGACCGCGGTGCAGACCGGCAATCTCGCAATGGGCGGCCTCTTCGGCAGCGAAGGCGGCCCCGACCGTGTCCGGCAGTTGATGGCGAACTATCGCGACGCTTTGCCGGCCACCGCGCGGCCCCGCGCCGCGTTGATGACCGCGGGCTTCTGCCATGAAGACCCGCGGGTTGTGGCTTCGCGCGGCACCGAACTGGTCGGCTGGTACATCGAGCAGCAGCGCGAACGGGCGCGGCTCGTCTGGCGCGACTACGACCCCACCAATGTGCCGCCCGATTACCAGGGCTATTACGCGCGCGACCAGCGGCTCGCCGCCGGCCCCCATCCGGGCGAGCCGACGCCCGCCGAGGTGCGCGAAGAGGGCAAAAAGTTCTGCGTCGGCACCCCCGAGGAATGCATCCGATTTATCGAGATTTATCAGGCAATGGGCATCGAAGAGGTGATCCTGCTGTGCGCGGTCGGCCCGGCGACGCATCAGGAGGTCATGCACACGATCCGCCTTCTGGGCGAACAGGTGATCCCGCATTTCGCGGCGAAGCAAGCGCGCGCCGCTGCTGCGAACTAAGCTGCATCCGCGCTCGGTCCGTTCAGACCGCTGCCGATGGTGCAGTCAAGGTGCAGTATCCCACGACTTCGGGTGCCTAAATCAGCATCTCCCAGCACCTGAGCGCAAGGGAAAGCCTCGTGTTCCAGGAAAGTAGCAACGTTGACATCGTAGGGGCAGGCTGACCCTTTTCAACGAGCCAATCAGCGCGGCTTTCCCATTTGGAACGACGCGTACCCGCAACTGTCTTCCCCATGTTGTTATTCCAGCTATCCGGAGCGGATGGCTGTAATTCACCGCCGCTGGAGTTTTGCAGATCGTCGGTAAGTTATTGATGCGTTGTAGGCAGTTTTGCAGATGTCCGGCGGCTATGCTGTTGTTGTTACGAGCGTTCCTGCGGCTTTGCAGTCCGTTGCATAGCCACTCTGCCATCCGGCCGGCGGGGCAGGGCTCATATAGGCGGCCGGCGCGGCGAGGGTCAAGCCGGCCGCGCGGCCATCACCACGCGATGACCGCTACGCGATCATCCGCGGCACCACCAGAAACAGATCGGTGTCGCCGGTCTTCTCGCCGGCGGCGGTGATGAGTGCGTGCGCCTGGCCGCGGTGGTGGGTCTGGTGGTTGAAGAAATGGGTGACGAGGAGGCGCTTCGGCGCGCGGATCTCGCGCTGTGCGGCGCCGCTGAACCACACCAGATCCTCGTCGAGCCATTTATCGTCGACCTTCTGCGCCCAGCGCGAGATGTCGGCATCGGCCTTCTCGCGCGCCGCACGCAGCTCGACCCAGTCCTCGAGCATATGGTCGCTCTGTTTGATCGGCGTCGCCGGCCGCTCCCAACCGTCGAACCGGCTCATCCATTGCGCGTCGCCCCACAGGATGTGAACCAGGGTGCCGTGCAGCGAGTGCCAGAAGGCGCCGCGGTCGCGCCGCCGCTCGGCCTCGCCGAGCCGCTCGGCGGCATCGTAGAGCCGGTTGTTCATCTCGGCATTGTAGGCGGCCATCGTGCGTACATAGGCTGATGTGATCATCGATGCCTCCGGATCGGGTGAGCGCGTCATTGCGAGGAACCCGAAGGGTGACGAAGCAATCTCGATCGGAGTGCGTGCCTGCACGAGATTGCTTCGCTGCGCTCGCAATGACAGCGAGTTTGCCGTCGTCAGTTCCGCTTGCCGGATGCCGTGCCAGGGGTCAACCTTGATTCGGACAATCAACAGGGGATTCCCATGCCCGAAGGACAGCGCGCGCGGCCGCAGCCGACGCCCGAGACGCAGCATTTCTGGGACGGCACGCGGTCGGGCGAGTTGCGCCTGCAGCGCTGCAATTCCTGCCATAAGGTTTATTTCCCGCCGCGCCCGTTCTGCCCGGGCTGCGCCTCGCGCGACGTCGGCGTGTTCCGCGCCAGCGGCAGGGGCCGGCTCTACAGCTACGTGATCCACCACCGGCCGGTGCCGGGCTTCACCCCGCCTTACGCGATCGCCGTCGTCGAGCTCGATGAGGGGCCGCGGATGATGACCAACATCGTCGATTGCCCGCAGACCCCCGAGGCATTGCAGCTCGACATGCCGGTCGAAATCGCCTTCGAGAAGATCGACGACGAGATCACCTTGCCCCTGTTCCGCCCGGCCAAAGGCTAGCGGCTCATCAGACTTGTCATTGCGAGGAGCCGGAGGCGACGAAGCAATCTGGATGGGATGAGTCATCGCCTGACCGAGATTGCTTCGCTTCGCTCGCAATGACAGCCTCAGTATCGCCCGTGAGAGGTTGAGAAGCATGAAACCGAAATCGATCGCCATCGTCGGCGCCGCCGAGACGACCGAGATGGGCCGCATCCCCGAGCTATCGCAGATCGGCCTTCACGCCGACGCCGCGCTTAACGCCATGAAAGACGCCGGTCTCGGCCCGAAGGACATCGACGGCGTCGCCACCGCCGGCGAGACCCCGGTCACGATCGCGCATTACCTCGGCATCACCCCCAAATGGGTCGACGGCACCGCGGTCGGCGGCTGCTCTTTTATGATCCATGTCCGCCACGCCGCCGCCGCGCTCGAATCGGGCCTCTGCAACACCGTGCTGATCACGCACGGCGAAAGCGGCCGCTCCGGGGTCGCGCGCTCGCGCCCGGCGGTGTCGCCGGGGAGCCTCGCCGGCCAGTTCGAATTGCCCTACGGACCGATGGGGCCGCCGACCCTCTTCACGATCCCGGTCCTGCGCTACATGAAGACCTACGGCACCACCGAAGAGCAGCTGGCGATGGTCGCGGTGGTGCAGCGCGAATGGGCGGCGAGGAACCCGCGCGCCACCTTCAAGGACCCGATCACGGTCGAGGACGTGCTTGCCTCACGGATGATCGCCTATCCGTTCCGCCTCTTGATGTGCTGTCTCGTTACCGATGGCGGCGGGGCCCTGATCCTGACCCGGGCCGAGCGCGCGAAGGATTTCCCGCAAAAGCCGGTCTATCTGCTCGGCACCGGCGAGAGTGTCGAGACGCCGATGGTCAGCCAGATGGAGGATTTCACCTCGTCCCGCGCGTTCCGGGTCGCCGGCCCGACCGCGTTCCAGGAGGCCGGCATCGCCCACAAGGATGTCGATCACCTGATGATCTACGACGCCTTCGCGCATCTGCCGATCTACGGGCTCGAAGACCTAGGCTTCTGCGGCAAGGGCGAGGCGGCCCGGTTCATCTGGGAGCGCAACACCGCGCCGGGTGGGAAACTGCCGCTCAACACCAATGGCGGCGGCCTCTCCTACATGCATTCCGGCATGTACGGCATGTACGCGCTGCAGGAGAGCGTGCGGCAGATGCGCGGGTTAGCGCCGGCCCAGGTGCCCGGCGCCAGGATCAGCGTCTGCCACGGCGTCGGCGGCATGTTCGCCGCCAGCGGCACCATCATCATGACCAACGAGGAGTAGCGGAGATTTACCGATGCGACGCGCGGTCCTTACGCTGGTGCTGCTGGTTGCTACCTCCACGCATGCGGCAACCGAGAAGGTCGCGAAGATCGGGTTCCTGAGTTTTTGGCCGGCCTCGATGTCGGCGCATCTCGACCACTTGCGTTCGGGGCTCCAAGAACTCGGCTACGCTGATGGCGGGAATATCGAGATCGAGGCTTACTTCACCGGCGGCGATTTCGGGCGCACCCGGGAAATCGCCCGGATGATGGTCGAGCAGCGCGTCGATGTTATCGTCACACAGACCGGAAATGCGACACGAATCGCGAAGGAGCTAACGCAAATGATTCCGATCGTGATGGCGCCCAGCGTCAATCCGGTCGAAGCCGGTCTTATCGACAGTCTTGCGCGCCCCGGAGGAAACGTAACCGGCATCTCGGGTCAGGAAACCGATATCGCCGAAAAATGGGTTCAGTATTTGCGGGATGTCAGGCCAACTGTTCGATCGATCGGGTTCCTTGGTAGGGCAGGTACGGTCGCCCCCTTTGTTCCGGTGATCAAGTCTGCCGCGGAAAGCGTCGGCCTCAAACTCGTGGTGCATCTCGTTGACGACCTCGAGAGCATCGATGGAACGGTTTTCGAAGCGATGAGGCGTGACGGCGTCGAGGTGCTTATCGTTCAGCCCGTTTTCAATGGCTACCAGGACAAAATTGTTCCGCTCGCGACGCAAGCAGGGCTGCCGGTGGTTTCGGGGTATGCCGACTTTGCTGAAGCCGGCGCGCTACTGACCTACGGGGCCGATGCTCGCGCGGTGATGCGGCGAGTCGCCTTCTACGTTGACCGCATCTTGAAAGGCGCCAAACCCGCCGATTTGCCTGTCGAGCAACCGACCGCTTTCCAGCTAACGATCAATTTAAGGGCCGCCAAGCTCTTCGGCTGGACGGTCCCCCAGTCGCTGCTGCTGCAGGCCGACCGCATCATCGAATAATACTAGAAGAATTCTGATTTCACTTCGCCGGCGTCGGCTCGAAGGAAATCCGCAGCCGCATTCCGGTCGCCGCGGCGAGGCGTTCGAGGGTGCGGGTGGAGGGTTTGACGCGGCCGCTTTCGAGGCGCGCGATGACCGCCTGGGTCGTGTGCATGCGATCGGCGAGCTGCTGCTGCGTCAGCCCGGCGCGCGCGCGGGCCTCGATCAGCGCCGCCGCGAGCGAAAACTCGTCTTCGAGCGCGTCATACGCCTCGACGTATTTCGGGTCCTTCCGCCATTCGGCGAAGGATTCCTCGACGGGGATTGCCTTACTCATTCGACCTCCTGCGCGCGTCGGCGCGCCAGTTCGATCTCACGCCGCGGCGTCTTCTGCGTTTTCTTAATGAACACCCGCAGGATGACGACGCGGCGACCACTTGCGGTCAGATAGAGCGCGCGAGCGATCCGATCCCGGCCGCGCAGCCGCATCTCCCAGATGCGGCCGTCGATGTGCCGGATGTACGGCTCATGCACCCGCTCCAGCCCGAACGCCTGCACCAACCTGACGATACGCTCGAAGCTGGCGCGAAGATCGACCGGCAGCGCATCGAGCTCTCGTTTCGCCTCCGCATTCACAAAGACGAACGACCAAGCCATCGGTCATTATATCTTTTTTGCAATACGCCGTTCAAGAGCGTTGCTGTCCGGAATCCATGGTGCCGCGGCACGATGGATCCCGGATCGCGCAAAGCCTCGCTGCGCGAGCTTTGCTTGTCCGGGATGACGCAGTGGGGCCGGTCGGCGTAGGGCGGAAGAGCGAAGCGTATTCCGCCAACTGCCGAATGTACCGCCGGAATTGTCGGCGGAATGCGCTGCGCTTATCCGCCCTACAGTGGTCGAATCGCCTCCTTTGACGTCAATGGCCGGGCTTGACCCGGCCATTTACGAAAAGATCCCCGGGTCAAGCCCGGGGATGACGGTTGTTGTGCGGACCTACCGGCTCAGCTGCACGTATTCGAAGTCGCCGGGCTTGTTGTCGATGCCGGCTTTGGGTGGCGCGATCCAGGGGGCGAACACGCCGGGCTCGGTCACTGGCCGCATCAGGCTCTGGATATAGCGGTTGTCGCTGTCCGACGGCAGGAACTCGTCGCGCCGCCGCTGCCATTCCGCCGCGCTCAGGATATTGCCGTCGGGGTCGGCGTGGATCGCGGCGAACTCGCCGATATGCCGGTGGAACGCGACATGCGGCAGCTTCAGGCGATAGTCGAACCCGGCGCGCTCGATGATGCGGTTCCACCAGCGCTCGACCCCGGACTGCGCGTCGGCCACGTAATCGTCGCGCAATCGCATGTTGAGGGCCGACAAGGCCGGCACCTCGTCCCGCACGATTCGCCCATCTTTCAGCCGCAGCACCGGGTAGGCGCTGTCCAGCAGCCGGTGGTCGTCGGCGATCTGGTCCTCGTTGAAGCGGCCCTTCAGCCCGGCGTTGTACACATTCGCCGCGTTGCTGCTGATCTCGCTGCCGAACAAATCGAGGGTCAGCGAGAAATGCAGATTCGCCCGCTTCTGCAGGGTCGGCAGGTCGATGACCCCGAGCGCGCGCACCCGCTCGATATCGGTCGGGTCGTCGATGCCGTGCGCCCGCATCGCGCCGACGGTGCACTCGATGATCCGGCCGACCCCGCTTTGCCCAACGAACATGTGGTGCGCTTCCTCGGTCAGCATGAAGCGGCAGGTGCGCGACAAGGGATCGAACCCGGATTGCGACAGCGCGTGCAGCTGCATCTTGCCGTCGCGGTCGGTGAAGAAGGTGAACATGAAGAAGGAGAGCCAGTCCGGCGTCGCCTCGTTGAAGGCGCCGAGGAGACGCGGGCTGTCGCGGTCGCCCGATTGCCGGCGCAGCAATTCCTCGGCCTCCTCGCGGCCGTCGCGGCCGAAATATTTCTGTAAGAGGTAGACCATCGCCCAGAGGTGGCGGGCCTCCTCGACATTGACCTGGAACAGGTTGCGCAGATCGTAGAGCGAGGGGGCGGTGCGGCCGAGATAGCGCTGCTGCTCGACCGAAGCCGGCTCGGTATCGCCCTGCACGACGATCAGCCGGCGCAGCATCGCCCGGTATTCACCCGGCACCTCCTGCCAGGCCGGCTCGCCCTTGTGCGCGCCGAACGGGACCGCGCGACCCTCGACCGCCGGCGCCAACAGGATGCCCCAGCGGTATTCCGGCATGCGGACAAAGCCGAACTTGGCCCAGCCCTCGGCGTCGACGCTGATCGCGGTGCGCAGATAGACGAGATTGTCCTGGAAGCCCTCGGGGCCGCGCTCACGCCACCAGTCGAGACAGCCTGGATACCAGCTTTCCAGGGCGCGGCGCAGGCGCGGGTCGGCGCTCAGTCCGACATTGTTGGGGATCAGCCCGTCGTAATCGATGTTCAACGTGTCGGCCATGTGCTGTCTCCGCGCTTATTTTAAAAACGGCCGTCTTTAATATATTACACCCAAATCCCTCCGCTTCGAGTCCCCGCCTTCTGCCGCACCTTATGCCGTCATCCCGGCGCAGACCGGGATCTACCGGTCCGCTGCTCGTGTGTCTGAAGAGTGGATCCCGGCCTTCCCCACGGATCAAGTCCGTGGGCTGAAGGCCCACGGGATCCCGACGTCACTTCGCTGGCGCCTGCGACCGCGCCCATTCGATAAAGCGCGCGGTTTGCGGGTCCGTGCGCTGACCCGCCAAGGTCACAACCGCGATCTTGTCGCCCTTCGTCTCGTAGATGCACCAGACGATGACCCGGTCGATGCCGGCCCCCTCGATATAGCCAATCCGCAGCTCGGTCTTCACCACCGCGACATTGCCGGACACGTATTTGCCGATGACGGTCCAGCGGTTCTTGGCCGCCACGCGGCGCTCCAGCTCCTTCTGGATCGCGGCCTTGCCGGCGCAAGTCGGCGAGCATTGGCCGCCGTATTGAACGACCGCGTCATCGCTGTACAAGGCAAGCGCGGCGGCCACGTCGCCGCGGCTTTCGGCGGCCAAATCTTGCTCCGCCAGCGATGCCGGATCCACCTCGGCCGGCGCCGGCGTGGACACCGCAAGGGCGAGCATTGACGCCAGCAAGGTTATGAAAAAAATGGGCCGGTTCATCGACTAAGCCCCGTTCGAAATTACACCCGTTCCGGATCGAAATCCGCCCGCTGGCCGCTACCGTACCGTTTCAGCGCGCCCCGGTCGCCGGCCGCGTTAGGGCGCTGGAAGATCCAGTTTTGCCAGGCGGTGAGCCGGCCGAAAATCCTGGTTTCCATCGTTTCGGGGCCGGCGAAGCGCAGATTGGCCTCGAGCCCGGTCAAGGCGTCGGGCGAGAAGCCGGCGCGCTCCTCGAGCATCAGGCGCACCTCCTCGTCCCAATCGACCTCGTCATAGGCGACTGTGACGAGTCCCAATTTCTCCGCCGCTTCGGCGTCGAGGCTTTCGCCGATCCGCTCGCGGGCATGCGCGAGGCTGTCGGGCTCGCCGAGAAATCGGGTTTCCAGCCGCGACAACCCGTTGCTCATCGGCAAGGCGCCAAAATTGAGCGGCGATAACGTCAGTGTGCCGGGGCCGTGGTTGTCGCCGCTCCGCGTGCCGGCGAACATCAGCGCCCGGTCGGCGGCGAACACCAGCTCGGCGAGAAAGCCGACGAAGCAGCTGCCCGGCTCCACCAGCGCAAACAGGCTGCGCGAGGTCAGATCGATGCGCTTTAAGACGCGCTTCCAATAAAGCCGGATCTCGCGCACCAGCCAGTCCTTGGCATAGGCTTCGAGCAGGCCATCCATCGCCAGCATCGCGGCCGGATCGCCCTCGGATCGGAATACCAGGATGCCGAGCCCCGGCTCGTTGGCGCGCAAATGCAGGATGGCGTCGTCCAGCTCGCGCGCCATGGCCAATGGCCAGAAATCCGCCCCCGCGGCATGAACGCCGGTGAGATCGCTCGGCACGCCATCCGGCCCGCGCAAGGTCAGCTCCGCGCGCCGCTGGTCGCGGTCGAGCGTGACCCGCAGATGCGGGTACTCGATCGAATCCTCGGCGATTTTGCGGTCGAGCGGCGGCAGCGCGATACCCTTTGCGTCGCCCGGCCGGTCCGACGTTGCGGCTAACGCCTGAATCCGCTCGCGCACCTTCTCGTCCCAGGCCGAGGGCGGCACCACCTCGTCGACCAGCCGCCAGTCGAGCGCCCGCCTGCCGCGCGCCCCCTCTTCGGTGGCGCAGAACTGGTCGGCGCGGTCGCGCCGCACCTTGCGCTTGTCGGTGAGGCGCGTGAGCCCGCCGGTGCCGGGCAAGACGCCGAGCAACGGCACCTCGGGCAGCGACACCGCCGAGCGGCGGTCGTCCACCAGCATGATCCAGTCGCAGGCCGCCGCCAGCTCGTAGCCGCCGCCGGCCGCGGTGCCGCCGAGCGCCGCCAGATAGCGCTGCCCGGAATATGCCGAGGCATCCTCGATCGCGAGCCGCGTCTCGTTGGTGAATTTGCAGAAATTGACCTTGTGCTGATGGCTGGCGCGGGCCAGCGTGCCGATATTGGCACCGGCGCAGAACACATTGTCCTTGCCCGAGCGGATCACGACGGCGCGCACCTCCGGGTGCTCGAACCGCAACCGCTGCACCGCGTCGGCCAGCTCGATGTCGACGCCGAGATCGTAGGAATTGAGCTTCAGCTCGGTGCCGGGAAAGAGGCCGCCCAAGGGATCGACATCGAGGATCAATGTCGCAACCGGCCCGTCATATTGGAGGCGCCAATGGCGATAGCGGCTCGGCTCGGTGGCGAAATCGATGACCATCGGCATACCCGTCAGAGGATCGGTTTATATATGCGAACGCCCGAGGGATCGGCGCGGAAAAGCGCGGTGCATTCCGCCGATCGCTCGAAAATAGCAATTTTTAACTTGACAATCCGGATTCATTCTGCTATGGAGGCGCATCCTGGAGGGATCCGGATCGATACTCCCGCTGGGCGCTAATCCCAATCGGCGGTCCTTGCATCGTTCATGCCTGGCCTTGGGTCGGCACCCCACGAGCAACAGCTAAGACCGTTTGGCATCTCTTGGAGGGGCCACATGCCAAAGCCCGGCCATGACCGAGGGCTCAGGTCTCGGGGATCCATATTCGGGCCACTGCCTGTTGCGGAAATATCGCTGATAATCGCTTCGATGTCGCTGTTTTCGCCACTGTTACCCGCTGATAGGCCGCTGTTCTCTCGTTGTTGTGGCCGCTGTTATTCGCTGTTAACCGGCGGACTTTAACCCAAGAAGCCGTAGCGTTTCCAACGAGTTGACAGGATCGGACCGGCGTTTTGCCGCCGGATCGCTGCAGATGCAGCAAATAGGCCCGTCACAACTCGCCGTTCGGCAATACCAGCACCTTGCCGTCGCGGCCGCCGCGCTGGGCATGCGTCAGCGCCTGCTTGATCTCCTCGATCGGGTAGGCGGCCTCGATCGGCGCCCGGAGCACGCCGTCGCGCAGCTTTATCGCAAGATCGGCGTAGAGCGCGCGTACCTGTTCGGGTGAGCGCTTGGCGAGGCCGCGGCCGAGCATGAAGCCGACGAGACTGACCCCGCGAAAGCCCAGCGCCGGCCGGCTCATCACCGGGTCCTCGCCCGACATCGAGCCGTAGCTGACCACCACCCCGCCATCGGCGACGCTTTCGGCGATGCGCTTGGCGGCCTCACCCGAGACCGCGTCGATGCCGAGCCGGATCGGCTTATTGCCGGCAGTGGCACGAGCACGCTCGGCGAGATCGGCACCGTCGGTCAAGACGGCATCGGCGCCGAGCGCGCGCAACTCGGCCGCGACCTCCTCGCGCCGCACGACATTGATGGTGCGCCAGCCGCGCGCCTTGGCCAGCACGATCAGGGTGCCGGCCGACCGCCGAGTTGGCGACGTTCTGGATCACCCAATCGCCGGGGTTCAGCGCAACATGGTCTTCGAGCAGGAGCTGCGCCGTCGCTGGGTTGATCCGCAGCATCGCCGCTTGGCGGAGGTCGAGGCCGGAGGGGATCGGGATCGCGTCCCGGGCGCGCACGCGGCGACGCTGGGTCCAGTTCTCGCGTTCGAGATTGATGATCAGATCGCCGGGCTTGATATCGGTCACTCCGGTGCCGACCGCGCTGACCCGGCCGACGCATTCCGCGCCCGGGGTCGCCGGCAAGGGCGGATGCAGGCGGTAATTGCCGCGGCAGAAGGAGAGGTCCGCCGGGTTGATCGGAAACGCGAGCACGTCGAACACGATCTCGCCGGCTTGGGGGGCGCCGACATCCGGCGCCTCGACGCATTCGGCCACCGCTTCCGGCGCGCCATAGGCAGCAATCTCGACCTTTTTCATCGGCCTGTGCCTCCCTCAGCACTTCTCACAGGAGCGTCTCTTTCCGTCATTCCGGTGCGATCCGAAGGGTCGAGCCCGGAATCCATGAACACAAGCCTCTGGAATATGGATTCCGGGTTCGCCGCTGCGCGGCGTCCCGGAATGAGAATGATGTGTCACGGCCGCAGCAGGTGATCGTGGTCGGCGGCGTAGAGCCGGCTCTCGCTGCCCTCGCCGGAAAGCGCCCGGCCGACCAGGATCAGCGCGGTGCGGGTGAAACCGGCTGCCTTTGCCTTGTCGCGGATATCGGCGAGGGTGCCGCGGATGATCCGCTCGTCCGGCCAGGTGACCCGGTAGGCGACAACCGCCGGGCAGTCGCCGCCGTAATTGGGCAGCAGCGCGCGCACGACCCGGGCGAGATTGGTGATCGACAGATGGATCGCCAAGGTCGCACCGGTCGCGGCCAGCCGCTCCAAACTCTCGCCGTCGGGCATCGCCGAGGCGCGCGTCGCGGTGCGGGTTAGGATCACGGTCTGCGCCACATCGGGCAGGGTCAATTCGCGGCGCAGCGCCGCCGCGGCGGCGGCGAAGGCGGGCACCCCGGGGGTCACGTCATACGGAATGCCGAGCGCGTCGAGCCGGCGCATCTGCTCGGCGGTCGCACCGTAGAGCGAGGGATCGCCCGAATGCACGCGAGCGACATCCAGCCCCTGTCGATTGGCGTCGGCCATCTCGGCGACGATCTCGTCGAGGGTCAGCGGCGCGGTGTCGACGACCCGCGCTCCGGGTGGCGCGGCATCGACGATCGCCCGCGGCACCAGCGAGCCGGCGTAGAGGCAGACCGGGCAGCGCTTAATGAGGCGCAGGCCGCGCACGGTGATCAGATCCGGCGCGCCCGGTCCGGCGCCGATGAAATGCACGGTCATCGTGGCTCGCCGAAATAGCCGCGCGGGGTATAGAGGCGCGGTGGGTCGCCGGGGATCACACGCGTTTGGCTATTGCCGACCAGCACCAGGCTCAGCATATCGACATCCGCCTCGGCCAGCTCGCCGAGGCGGACGATGCGGTGGCTTTCGCCAGGCCGGGCGAGGTTGCGGGCGATGACGACCGGAGTTTCCGGCGAGCGCTGCGCGAGCAGCATCGCGGCGGCCTCGGCGAGTTGGGTCGTCCGCCGCGCCGAGCGCGGATTGTAGAGGGCGATGACGAAATCGGCGCTGGCGGCGGCTTCGAGCCGGGCGCGGATTGCTTCCCACGGGGTCAGCAGGTCCGACAGCGAGATCGCGCAGAAATCGTGGCCGAGCGGCGCGCCGACCCGGGCGGCGGCGGCCTGCATAGCGCTGATCCCAGGCGCGACGACGATCTCGACCGCCGACCAGTCGCGGCGGTCTGCACGGTCGAGCGTCTCGAACGCCAGCGCGGCGAGGCCGTAGATCCCGGCATCGCCCGAGGACACCAGCGCCACCGACCGTCCCGAGGCGGCCAGATCCAGCGCGAGGCGCACCCGGTCGGCCTCCGCGCCGATCGCGCTGTCGTGCCGGCCTTTGCCGGCGGTGGCCCGGCCGAGCAGGTCGAGATAGAGGCTGTAGCCGACAATATCCTCCGACGCAGCGATCAGCGTGTTCGCCTCCGGGGTACGCCAGGCTGGATCGCCTGGGCCGATGCCGATCACCGCCAGCTTGCCGCGCGGCCGGCCGATCGCGGTCGGGTCTATCGGCCGCGGCGCGCGCGCCAAGGCACAGGTTGCGCGCCGCGATTGCCGTCGGGTCAGGACAAGCGTCCCCTCCGGCCCCGTCGCTGCCAGCGCCGCGCCCTCGGCGACGCCCCAGCAGCCGGTGGCGCGATAGGCGGCCTCCGAGCGCACGGTTAGACGATCGGTTTCGGCCAGCAGCCGCTCAGCGGAAAAAAAGCGCGCCGGCACGCCGAGCGATTGGGCCAATGCGTGGATGCCCGGCTCGCCGGCCTTCAGCTCGATCGACACAATCGCAGCCACTGCGCCGGCGGCAAGGCCGGCCTCGGCCAGCGTGTCATGCGCGAGGCCCGCGATCTCCTCGGCCGAACAACCGCGCTCGCAGCCGATGCCGAGCGCCAGCACCGGCGGATGGAAGACGAGCGCGTGCGTGTCGTCGGGCACCGCGCGATCGGTGACGATGACTTTGAGTTCTGCGCTCTCGGCCCACTCCGCCGAACCGGCGCGCAGCCAGCCGCCGCCCGGGGCCTCTTCAATCAGCGCCACAGACCTCCCGGCGAGCAGCGCGGCGGCGACCGGCTTCACCCGCTCGGGATTGGCGATCTGCCAGCCGGGCGGCGGTTCGTCGAGGGTGATGCCGAGCCGCAGATCGCCGGCGGTGGTGATCGCCGCGACCCCGCCAAAGGCTTCGGCGAGCGCTCTGGCAATCGCATTGGCGCCGTGATGGCCGCCGAGCAACGGCACCGCGACCGAGCCGTCCTCGGCCAATGCCACGACCGGCGGCTCGACGCGCTTGTCGTCGATCAACGGCGCGACGGCGCGGATCAGGATGCCGCTGGCGCAGAGTCCGATGATCGGCCGCCCGGCCGCAAACAATTCGGCAATGTGCGGAATTACGCGGTCGTAGGCCTCGTCCCAATCGCCTGGGGCCGAAAGCGGCCCATGCAGCTGCGCGTCCGGCAGAAGATCGCGCACCCGGCGGCCGAGCGCGGCGCCGCCCGGCCCGAGCACGACAATGGCGGCGCCGTCGGGCAGTTTGCCTGGGAGCGGCTCACTTGATGGCATCGACGGCGACGCGGGTCGACAACCTGTGCTCGCCGCCCGCCGCGAGGCGCACCTCGTTGTCGGCCGCGTTGCCGGTCTCGACGCAGATCATCCCGGTCCAGGCGTCCGCGCCAAGGTCCTTCATCGCGGCGGCCTTCTCGGTCCACGGGTTCCAGACAATTGTCGATGCCGCGCCGTCCTTCTCGATGACGATCCGCCGGCGCCACTCGGAATCCTCGATCACGGCCTGCCGCGGCGTGCCGAGATAGACCCGGTCGGCCTCGCCGGTCAGCTTGATCGGCGCGGTATCCTGGGTCTTGCGCTGTGCGCCGTCGACCTTGTCGATGTAGGTGGTGCCGGCGAGCCCGGTGACCGAGACCTTGGCGATATCGGAGACCGCGAAATAGGTGTGGAGGGCCTCCTCGAACATGATTTCGTGGCCGGCGCGGTTCTGCACCGCGAGCGTGACCGAGAGTGTTGGCCCGAAGGTGACCGTGTAGACGGCGCGGAACGGCTCCGGCCAAAACGGCGACATAGGCTCCTTCGCCTCGATGCTCAACGCCAGCGTCACCTCCCCAGGACGGCTCGTCTCGGCGCGTTCCAGCTGCCACGGCGCGGCGCGGACAAACCCGTGCTGCGGCGCCTTCGGCTCGCGACGGTTTGGCCCGAACCACGGAAAGATGATCGGGATGCCGCCGCGCACCGCGGTCCCCGGCGCGAATATGGCGTTCGGGCTGGTGAAGATGACCGGCCGCTCGCCCTTCGGCTGCCAGTGGGTCACGGTCGCGCCCTGCAGGAACAGCTCGCCCTGCATGCCGTCGAGCGAGACGACGGCTTTGACGAGGTCGCCGACCGGAACGAAATCGAGGGCACCACGGATCCCGAACTCTGCGGCAAGTTTCTCTGCGCTCATGGCAAGTCTCCCTTTTGACCGGGACTATGGTCGCGCATCCCGGTGCAGGAACGCCATCGCGAAATACGGCACATCAGCCGGGTCGATTTCGGCGAGCGGCGCGATACGTTGGCTCGGCAGGCTGGCATGCTCGACGTAGACACCGTTCTCCAGCAGGCCCAACCGGCTCGCCACCCGCCGAAATTTGGCGAAATGGCGGCCTAGCTTGATGACGACAGCGCATTCGGCCTCGGCGAGGCGCCGGGTGAGCGCCGCCTCGTCGAGCGTCGCCGGGATCACGGCCAGGGTGCCGTCGCGCTGGACGAGCGGGAGCCCGGCAGCGGCGGCGCAGGCGGTCAGGGACGAAACGCCCGGCACCACCGTCACCGGGTACCGCGGCGCGAGCCGGGTCAAGATCCCGGCGAAGCTGCCGTAGAACAGCGGATCGCCCTGACAGAGGAACGCAATGTCATCGCCGCGGTCCAATACGGCGGCGAGCTGCGCCGCCGCCTCGTCGTAGATCGCCGACGGGGGCGGTCCCGGGCGCATCGGAAAGCGGATCGCGATCTCCGGTTGGCCGCGGTCGAGCCATTCGGCGGCGATTGCGCGGGCAAAGCTGTCGCCCTCCTCGGGCGCGGGGTAGGCCACGAATGCGGCGGCGCGCAGCAACCGCACCGCCTTCAACGTCACCAGCTCCGGGTCGCCCGGCCCGAGCCCGATTCCGTAGAGCTGCCCCGCCTTCATGTCAGCTTGGTTTCATGTCGGCTTGGGGCCATTCAGCCCGGCGTCACTTTGTAAAGCGTCAGCACCATGCGCTGGCCGTTCGAATAGTCGAAGCCAGGAACGTTTCCGAGCGGCTGCGGTACCAGACCGCGCGCGCTCAAGGCCTGGCGAAACATGGCCTCCTCGCGATTGGTGACCAGTGCCTCGCCGCCGACAACGAGCGCCTCGGCCGCGTCGCGCGGTGTCGTCAGGCGAATTCCGGTGCCGAGCAGGAAGATCAGGCTCGGCTCGCTGTAGCCGACGGCTACCAGCGGCGTCCCGGCCTCGCGCGGGTGATCCGCCACGAGCCCGGCAGCGGCGGGGCTGAGCCAGAGCCGCTCCAGCCCGGGCAGCACGGCGCCTCCCGCCGGCACAATGAAGGCCGCGGCCAGCGCGACAAATCCCGCGGCCATCAGCGGCGGGCGGGGCCGACGGTAAAGTATCGCCGCGGAGAGGCCGAGCAGCAGGATCACGCCCGCCACCGCTCCGGCAATCGGGCCGCCGAAGCGGAGTGGCAGAAAGAGCAGCGCGGTCGCCAGCGCGACCGTCACGAATGCCCACAGCGACTTGACCGCGATGTCGGCCCACCGCGCCCAGCCGCCATGAACCGTGCCGTCGACGAGCGCTGCGCCGGCGAGCAGCGCCAGCGCCGGATAGAGCGGCAGCACGTAGTGCGGCAGCTTGGTCGGCACCAGCTCGAGCATGACCCAGGCCGGCACCAGCCAGGCGATCAGGAAGCGCTCCACCGGCATGTCAAGGCGGCGCCAGCCGCGCATCAGCGCCGGCACCAGCAGCAGAGAGCCCGGCCAGAAGGTCGCTACGCTCAGCACCAGGTAGGCGAAAGGCGGCGCGCCGTGCGATTCCTGCGGACCGATCAGCTTCATCGCCAGGTCTTGGCCAAGCGCTTCGGTCAAGAAACGACCCTCGGTCGCGCGCTCGATCGCGATCAGCCATGGCGACAGCAGGGCCACCAGAAAGACGAGGCCGGCAACCGGGCGCAGGCGGCGCAGCCAGCGCAGGTCGCGGTCGGCGATCGACAGCGCCGCCGCGGTGACGATCGCCAATGCCGGCCCCGCCGGGCCCTTGAGCAGGATTGCCGCCGCCTCGGCGATCCAGAACGCGGCAGCGATCCATGCGGAGACGCTCTTTCCGGCACGGCCGCGCACATAAGCCAGCCCCAGCGCGCCCTGCGCGGCGACGATCGCGGCGAGCAGCGCGGCGTCGGTCTTGGCGATATGCGCCTCGGTCATAAGCCCCAGCGAGCTTGCCAGCAGCACGGCCGCAAAAAATGCGGTTCGGCGGGCCATAGGCGGGTCTCCCGCACCGCCGAGCAGCCGCGCGCCAAACGCGAAGGTCAACAGCACCGCCAAGGTCGCGCCGAGCAGGGAGGGCAGTCGATAAGGCCAGATGGCAGTGCTCTCCGGCGTGCTGAACAGGCTG
This sequence comes from Allostellaceae bacterium, assembly GCA_036008175.1. Lineage (GTDB taxonomy): Bacteria > Pseudomonadota > Alphaproteobacteria > ATCC43930 > CGMCC-115725 > DATARH01. The sequence goes on along the minus strand of DASYOB010000101.1, from coordinate 26,024 downwards.
ACCGCGCCCGATTGCAGCCAGTAGATTCCGGCCGGCTTCTTATTGCGGGCCTCGTCCTGAAAGCGGATGCGCAGGAAATCGCCGGTTTCCAGCATCTGCCGCGTGGCCTGCGTAAAGCGCGCCTCGTCGCGGTCGAGCGGCGGGATCGCGGCAATCCCCGGCAGGTAGAGCAATAGGCAAAGCGCGGCCAGCAGCGCATACGGCCGGACGCCGATCAGCCAGGCATTGGCTCGGGAGGATCGCTGCGACATCAGCCGGACTTTGTCACGGCGAGCTGGATGACCGGCAGCATCGGCCGCCAGGCCTGGTGCCGGCCGAGCGGCTCGGCCCGGCTGACCGCGATCCGGCTCAGGCTGCCGCCGTGCCGCGCCTGCCAGTCGAGCAGCGTACGCTCTCCTTCGATGCTGACGGCATTGGCGACGAGCCGTCCGTCCGGCCGCAGCCGGGCCCATAAAGCGGGCAGTAGCCCCGGGTCCCCAATGCCGCCGCCGACAAAGATTGCGTCGGGCGGCGATTGCTCCGGCAGTGTTTCCGGTGCTTCACCGAGAATGATCTCCAGGCCTGGGACGCCGAGTGCGGCGGCGTTGCGCGCGATGACAGCCGCGCGCGCCGGGTCGCGTTCGACCGCGACCGCAGTACAGTTCTCTGTGGCACGGAGCCATTCGATGCCGATCGAGCCGCAGCCGGCGCCGATATCCCACAGCAATTCGCCCGGCAATGGCGCGAGGCTCGCCAGCGTTGCCGCGCGCACCTCGCGCTTGGTCAGCTGCCCATCATGCTCGAAGGCATCGTCCGGCAGCCCGGCCAAGCGCGACAGCGGGCGAGCATCGGGCCCGGTCTCGCATTCTAGCGCGATCGTGTTGAGATCGGTCGTCAGCCGCTCGCCCCACGCCTCGGCTAGGTCGCCTTGGCTCGCCTCGCGATCGCCGCCAAGATGCTCGAAAACGGTGAGCCGGCTCCGACCCCAGCCAGTCTCGGCGAGCAGGCGGGCGACCCGGCGCGGGGTCGCCCCGTCTTCCGACAACAGCAGCAGCCGGCGTCCCGGCGCGAGATGCAGCCGCAGCGAATCGAGCGGCCGGCTATGCAGGCTCAGACAGGCGCAATCGGCAAGCGCCCAGCCGAGCCGTGCCACCGCGAGGCTGAATGCGCTCGGCTGCGGCAGGACCGTCATCTCGTCGCGGGGAAAATGGCGGGCGAGCAGCACGCCGACCCCGTACCACAGCGGGTCGCCGCTGGCCAGTACGGTGACCCGCCGGCCGCGGCGCTCGGCGATGATCCGGAGCGTGTCGGAGAGTGGCTTGGCCCAGACAATCCGCTCGGCAGTGCCGGATGGCGCGAGCGCCAGATGCCGTTCGCCGCCGACCAGGGTCTCGGCAGTCTCGACCAGTGTGCGCGCCGCCGGGCTCAATCCGGCGAGCCCATCCTCGCCGATGCCGACGATGCTGAGCCACCGGCTCATTCCGGGCTCCCGGCGATCAAGGCGTTGACCGCGGCCGCGGCGAGCGCGCTGCCGCCGCGCCGGCCTTTGAGCGCGATATGGGAGAGGCCGCATCCGAAGCCGATCAGCGCCTCCTTCGCTTCGGCCGCGCCGACGAAGCCGACCGGGAAACCGAGCACCAGCGCCGGCTTCTCCGCGCCGTCGGCGAGGATTTCGAGCAGGCGAAACAGCGCCGTCGGCGCGTTGCCGATCGCCACCACGGCGCCGGCCAGGTGTGGGCGCCAGAGCTCGACCGCGGCAGCCGATCGCGTTGTTTTTTGCCTCGCGGCGAGATCGGCGACTTTCGGATCGCGCAAGGTACAAAGGAGGGGATTTTCCGCCGGCAGCCGGTCGCCAGCAATGCCGGCCATCACCATCGCGCTGTCGACCAGGATAGGCGCGCCGGAAGCGAGCGCGCGCTGTCCTGCCCGGACCGCGCCGCGCGACGAGGCAAGATCGGGGAGTATCGAGACATCGCCCGCGGCATGCGCCAGCCGCAGCGCCAGCGGGTGCAGCGCACGCGGCAACCGCGAAAGATCGGCCTCTTCCCGGATCAGCTCGAACGAACGCCGGTAAATCGCCGCCGGATCGCGCAGATACGCATATGATTCCTGCTGGTCATTCCGGGGCGGCCCGAAAGGCCGAGCCCGGAATCCATGAACACCGGCCTCTGGAATATGGATTCCGGGCTCGCCGCTGCGCGGCGCCCCGGAATGACGATCTTGCCGCACTTTTGTCACGGCGTTGGGGGCGGAAAGCGAGCCGCGCGGGGCCGGCGCGGTGCGGTCACTCCCAAGGTCCAGGCTTCTTCGGTCTCGACCTGGCGCCGCTGCTCGTCGGCGAGATCGGGATCGCCGGCAAACCATTTCGCCAATTCGCCCGCGCGATCCTGTGCGGCAAAGATTTCGGCCACCGTGCGCACCTGGGCCTTGTCGTTCGGCGGACCGTATTCCGGCCGAATGGCGTTCCGCCACCAGGACGGCCAGACCTCGGCAAAGACGATCTGCGCCTCGTCGGGTTGGCGGAGCCCGGTCTCGAACGGCCATATCCGGGCGCGATCAGCCCACCGGGGATCGTGACGCAACTCTCGGACGACCGGAATTCCGGTCAGCGACTGGCTGCCGACCGAACCGATATAGGCCAGCTTCCAGCACGGCTGCGCCCCGACCATCCAGCGATCGATCAGCCGTTTCTCGGCAAGTCCGTCCGCCTGATGGCCGTTATGGTGCTTCGGGCCGAGGAATTCGTGCGTGAAGCCAACCGGGCAGCCCCAGAACGGAAACGAGCGGTCCGAGACACGTCGGTTGAACGCGGCCGCCACCTCGAAGCGGTTGTTCCTGTTGTTTTCGTGGTCGGTAAGACGGGCCGCAATTTCATCCCAGACGGCGCGCCACGGCGGCGACCCGCCGTTCAACCCCAGCCGGTGCGCGAAACCGGCCGGGTAGCCGAACGGAAAATCGAACCCGAGCAGGATTCGCTCGCCACGCTCCGTCGCCTCCGACAGCAGCTCCCGCAATCGATGTTTCGCGGCGTGGCGAGTCGGAGGGTTCTCGATAAGACGCTCCGACCCGTCTCGATCCACCGTGCAGATCCAGATGCTGTCGCGGCCGGTCTTGGGCTGGCCGGCGGCGCTCCAATCGACGATGACAAAACTGTCGAACATCCGGCTCAGCGATGCGGGTGAGGGTGGTCGTGGCTGTCTTGATGGTGATGATGCTCGTGGTCATGGCCCTGCTCGCCGCCGCGCACGTGATGATGGTGCGCCTGTTGCGGCATGCCGGCATCGTGCTCGTAGCCGACGATCTGGGTGCGGTATTTGCACAGTTGGCAGTTCATCGCCGGATCGCGTTCTGCGAACTCGCCGACTCGCTCGGCAAAAGCGTCGATGACCTGTGGATGGTCGCCCAGATACTTGGCCTTGACGAACTCGATCTCCGGATAGCGCGCCGCGACCTCGTCGGTCTGGGCGTAGATGCGTTTCACCAGAACCCCGGTAAACAGGAAATGGGGGAACACGATGATGCGGCGGAACCCTAGTCGCGTGGCCCGCTCCAGCGCCGCGTCGACGCGCGGATGCGCGACCCCGCTGAATGCCGCCTCGGCCCAGCCGAACCCCATTCCCTCCCACAGCATGCGCGCGATCTTGGCGATGTTGGAGTTGGCGTCCGGGTCGTTGGTGCCGCGCCCGACAACGACAAGCACGCTGTCGGATCGCCCCTCCGGCGCCGCCGCGGCGATCCGCTCACTGGCGGCGTGCAGCAGTTTAGGATCGATGCCGAGATCGCGGCCAAGCCGCACATCGACCCCGGGGTTGGCGGCGATAAAGCTGTTCATCTCCCAGGGCAGATCGTTCTTGACGTGGCTCGCCGCGAACAGCATGCCGGGGATCGCGAGGATCCGCCGGGCGCCGCGCTCTGTCAGCGTGGCGAGCCCTTCCTGGATCGTCGGCCGGGCGAATTCGAGATAGCCAGTGGCAAAATCCGCCCCTGGCGCGAGCTTCGCGAGGCGGCGGTGCAGCGCCGCGGCGGCGCCCTCGAACTCGCTAATCGCCTCGGGGTCGCGGCTGCCATGTCCGCACAGCAGCACCGCGGTTTCGGTCATCCAATGTTCTCCAGTCGATTGATTGCTGCCCCGGCGCGGCGGACACTCCAGCCGCCATGATCTGGCCGCGCGCTTACGATCCGCTGCTGTTGCTGCTCGCCGGCATCGCCATCGACGCGGTGCTCGGCGAGATGCCGCTCGTTTTCGCGATCGTGCCGCACCCAATCGTGTTGGCCGGCCGGGCTATCGCCTATTTCGACCGCAAGCTCAACCGCGCCAGCCGTAGCGAAAGTAGCCGTCGCGAGCGCGGCATCGTTACCGTCATCGTGCTGGTCGGCGCCGCCGCAGCGCTCGGTGCGGTGCTGCACGTGCTGTGCAGCCAGGACATAATCGGCGCCGCGATCGAGGCGCTGGCGATCGGCATCCTGATCGCGCAGCGCAGCCTGTTCCAGCACGTCGCCGCGGTTGTGACAGCCCTGCAGACGGGCGGGCTGCCGGCGGGACGCGAGGCGATCAGGCACATCGTCGGCCGCGACCCGGCAAGCCTCGATGCGCACGGGGTGGCGCGGGCCGCGATCGAGAGCCTCGCCGAGAATTTCAGCGACGGCGTCGTCGCGCCGATGTTCTGGTACCTGCTGTTCGGGCTCCCGGGCCTTTTCGCCTACAAGATGGCCAATACGCTGGACAGCATGATCGGGCACCGCACCGAGCATTACCGCGCGTTCGGCTGGGCGGCGGCGCGGCTCGACGATCTCTTGAACCTGGTGCCGGCGCGGTTGAGCGGACTGCTCATCGGGCTGGCGGCGCTGTTCGCCGGCGACGCGCGGGCGGGACCGGCGCTGCGGATCATGCTGCGCGACGGCAGGAAACATCATTCGCCGAACGCCGGCTGGCCGGAGGCGGCGATGGCCGGCGCGCTCGGTCTGGCGCTCGCCGGACCGCGGCAGTACGCCGAGGGCCTCGTACAAGATCCGTGGCTCGGCGACGGCACGGTTTTGGCGCGGCGGGCCGACATCATCCGCGCGCTGCGGCTCTACGCCTATGCCTGTCTGCTGACGACTGGGCTGATCTTCGGCGCGTGGCTGGCCGGGCATTTCAGGCTGCCCGGGTAAGGTGCGGCGGCCGCGCCGCGGCGAGCAGCGCGTCGAGGTCGAGGCTTTGTTCGAGATGATCGGCGAGCGCGTCCAGGGTCTGCTCGATCATCGCCTGGTAAGCGACGGCGCCCGTCACGCCGAGCCGCGCCAGAAAGGCATAGCGGAACGCGTCGCTGGCAAAGAGCCCGTGCAAGTAGCAGCCGGCGACCCGGCCCTCGGCGCTGACCGCCCCATCGGGTCGGCCGTTGAGCTCCAGCATCGGTCGGGCGAGACCCGGGCCGGTGGTCACACCGAGATGCATCTCATAGCCACGCACCGGCGCGCCGCTGGCGATCTCGGTACCGCTGGCTTCGGCGAGCCGCTTATCGCCGCCGAGCACGGTGTCGATGTCGAGCAGTCCGAGACCCGCCGCCTCGCCGGGCGGGCCTTCGGCCCCGTCCGGGTCGGCGATATGGCGACCAAGCATCTGATAACCGCCGCAAAGGCCGATGATATGGCCGCCCTGGCGATGATGGGCCAAGAGATCGATGTCCCAGCCTTCGCGGCGCAGGAAAGCGAGATCGGCCAACGTCGCCTTCGACCCCGGCAGGATCACGACAGCGGCGTCGGGCGGCAAAGGCTGGCCCGGTCGGATCAGCACGAGTTCGACGGTCGGCTCGGCGCGCAGCGGGTCGAGGTCGTCGAAATTGGCGATACGGGGCAGCAGCGGTACGGCAATGCGTACTTTCTCCCGAGATTGCTTCGTCACTATGCCCCTCGCAATGACAGCATCTTTCGGTGTCATTCCGACCGAAGCGAAGCAATCCCGTTCCGGCAAAGCGAGCCGTCTGAGTGCCATCGAATCCTCGGGAGGGAGCAATGATGCCTTCGCGAAGAATGGTACGACGCCGAAGCAGTTGAGGCCGGTGCGCTCGCTGATCGCGCCGATGCCGCCGTCGAACAGCCGGATGTCGCCGCGGAACTTGTTGACGATGTAGCCGGCGAGCCGGCCGCGTTCGCTCGCCGATAGCAGCGCATGCGTACCGACCAGCTGGGCGATGACCCCGCCGCGCTCGATGTCGCCGACCAGCGCGACCGGAATGTCCGCCGCCTCGGCAAAGCCCATATTGGCGATGTCGCCGGCGCGCAGGTTGATCTCGGCCGGGCTGCCGGCGCCCTCGATGAGCACCAGATCGGCCGCGGCGGCGAGGCGATCAAACGCCGCAAGGACAGCCGGCAGCAGCGACGGCGCTAGCGCGCGATAGTCGCGCGCCGAAGCAGCGCCGCGCACCCGGCCGGCGACGATCAGTTGTGCCATGCCGTCCGTCTGCGGCTTCAGCAGCACCGGGTTCATGTCGGTCGTCGGCGCGACGCCGCAGGCGCGCGCCTGCAACGCCTGCGCCCGACCAATCTCGCCGCCATCGGCCGTGACGGCGGCGTTATTCGACATATTCTGCGGCTTGAACGGCCGCACTCTGAGCCCCCGCCGGGTGAAAGCGCGCGCCAAGCCGGCGACAAGCAAAGACTTGCCGACATCGGAGCCCGTGCCCTGCAGCATCAGCGCTCGGGTCATTGCAGTGCTCCCTCGTCATTGCGAGGAGCGCCTGAGCGCGACGCGGCAATCTCGCTGGAACGCACATTGGGCGCGAGATTGCTTCGCTGCGCTCGCAATGACGGCATGGTTAGAACTCGATCCCGGGCTGCGCCTTGACCCCGGCGCGGAACGGATGCTTGACCAGAGTCATCTCGGTGACGAGATCGGCCGCCTCGATCAGCTCGGCCGGCGCGTTGCGACCGGTCACCACGACATGCAGGTCGCGCGGCTTCGCCTTCAGCGCCGCGATCACCTCCGCGACCGGCAGATAGCCGTAGCGCAGCACGATGTTGAGCTCGTCGAGCAGGACCATGCGATAGGACGGGTCGGCGATCATCGCCTTGGCCAGATCCCAGGCGGCGCGCGCGGCGGCGATGTCGCGGGCGCGGTCCTGGGTGTCCCAGGTAAAGCCCTCGCCCATGGCGCGGCAGGTGACGAGATCCGGAAACCTCGCCAGCACATCGCGTTCGCCGGTGCCCCAGGCGCCCTTGACGAACTGCACGATCCCGGCCCGCATGCCATGACCGAGGCAGCGCAGCACCATGCCGAAGGCGGCGGTCGATTTGCCCTTGCCGGCACCGGTATGGACGATCAGGAGGCCGCGCTCCTCGGTCTTGGTCGCCAGCACCTTCCGCCGCGCCGCCTGGCGCCGCTCCATCTTCTCGCGGTGCAGCCGGTTGATCTCGGCTTCGTCGAGCGTTGGATCACTCATCGCGCATCAGCTCCGCGCGCAGGCTGTTGCTCTTGGGGCGCCACAGCCCGCGCTCGATCGCCTCGCGGAACCGCGCGCGGGTCTCGGCCAGCGCGGCGGGACTATTGGCGGCCATGAACTCGCGCACGGCATCGTCGCCAATATATGCCTCGTAGAGCGCGTCGAAATGCGCATCGTCGACCGCGCGCGCGGTCGCCGCGAAGGCGAACAGGTAATCCACGGTGGCGGCGATCTCGGCGGCGCCCTTGTAGCCGTGCCGCATAACACCGGCGATCCAGCGCGGGTTGGCGGCGCGGCCGCGCACGACCCGGCCCAATTCCTCGCGCAAGGTGCGGATACGCGGCCGGTCGGGCTGCGAATGGTCGTTGTGGTACACCGCCGGCGCGTGGCCCGAAAGATGGCGCACCGCCAGCGCGAGGCCGCCTTCGAACTGGTAGTAGTCATCGCTGTCGAGCAAATCGTGCTCGCGATTGTCCTGGTTGTGCAATACAGCTTGCGTGTCGGCGAGCCGGGCTTCGAACAGGCCGCGCTCGGGCCGGCCCTCGCCGCCGGCGCCGTAGGCCCACTGGCTCCAGCCGAGGTAGGTATCGGCGAGATCGCTTTCCTCCTGCCAGATCCGCTCGTCGATCAGGGTCTGCAACCCGGCGCCATAGGCACCCGGCTTCGACCCGAAGATGCGGTAACCGGCCCGGCGCGCGGCTTCGTCCGGCGCCACGCCCGTTGCTTCGAGAGCTTGCCGGTCCTCCGCAACCCGGGCGGCGAGCGGGTTTACATCCGGCGGCTCGTCGAGCGCGGCGACGGCACGCACGGCGCTGTCGAAGAGATCGATCAGCCCGGGAAACGCATCTCGGAAGAAACCGGAGATGCGCAAGGTGACATCGACCCGCGGCCGGTCGAGCACACTCGCCGGCAGGATCTCGAACCCGGTGACCCGCCCGCTGGCGCTTTCCCAAACCGGGCGGACGCCGATCAGCGCCAGTGCCTGGGCGATGTCGTCGCCGCCGGTGCGCATGTTCGCCGTACCCCAGGCCGATAGCGCCATCCGTTTCGGCCAGCTGCCGTGCTCCTGAGCGTAGCGCTCGACCAACAGCGAGGCCGAATGCCAGCCGAGCTGCCAGGCTGCCGGGGTCGGCACCGCGCGGGTATCGACCGAGTAGAAATTGCGCCCGGTCGGCAATACCTCGGGCTTGCCGCGGCTCGGCGCGCCGGACGGGCCGGGAGGCACGAACCGCCCGTCGAGCCCGGCGAGCAGGCCGATAATTTCAGAATTGCCGCAGGCAATGACCGCGGGCCGCAGCACACGCTCGATCCAGCCGATCACGGCCCGGGTCGCCTGCCATTCCGCTTGCGGTTGCGCCGCGTGCGTAACCAGACGCAGCGCCAGCGCTTCCAACCGCTCGACGGTGTCGCCGGCCGTCCGCCATTTTTTATCGTCATCCCCGGGCTTGACCCGGGGATCCCGGAAAAGCTCCGTTGGGATGGCCGGGTCAAGCCCGGCCATGACGGGCAGAGAGATCAGAACGTAGGGTTTACGGCCGGTCCAGGGTTCGGCGGGGTCGAGCGACAGCGGATCGGCGCCGAGGCCGAGATCGGCCGCGAGCGCCCGCAACAGCGACTCGTCTTCCGGTCCCGTCCCGCGCCGCGCCCGGGCGAAGGCGAGCAGCAGGTGGTCGAGCCGCTCGCCGTCCGGGCTCTCGCCCAGCACGTGCAGCCCGTCGCGGATCTGTAGATCCTTCAGCTCGCACAAAAAACCGTCGAGCTTGCGCAGCGCCGCCGTAATGTCCTCGCCGTCGGCGATGCCGCAATCGCGGTCGATGCCGGCGGCATGCGCGCGTTCCAGAATCTCGGCGGCGAGCGGCGCCACCCGACGCGGGTCGCCGCGCGCCGCGTCGTAATACTCGTCGATCAGGCGCTCCAGCTCGGCCTGCAGCCCGTAGCTGCCGGCGCGGGTCAAGGGCGGGGTCAGATGATCGATGATGACCGCCTGCGCCCGCCGTTTCGCCTGCGTCCCCTCGCCGGGGTCGTTGACGATGAACGGGTAGAGGTGGGGCAGGGGCCCGAGGGCCGTCTCGGGAAAGCATTCGGCCGACAGGGCGAGCGCCTTGCCCGGCAGCCATTCCAGCGTGCCGTGCTTGCCGAGATCTATGACCGCATCGGCCCGGAAGCTGTCGGCAAGCCAGGCATAGGCCGCGAGATAGGAATGCGGCGGCACCAGCGCCGGGTCGTGATAGGTCGCTTTCGGGTCGAGATTGTAGCCGCGCGCCGGCTGAACCAGCACCGCGATGTTGCCGATGCGGAAGCCGGGAATCGCGAAGCGGCCGCAATCGAGCCGCCCCGGGCGGAAGAACGGATCGCGCTCGGCTGCGCCCCATTGCCCCGAAACGAGCCGCTGCACTGACGGGGGCAGCGAGGCGAAGAAGGCGGAATATTCGTTGAATGGCAGCGTCTCCTCGGCCGGGGCCTGCGGTCGGGCATTGGTTGGGCCGGCCAGCACCCGCTGCATCAGCGCGGCGCCATCCTCCGGCATGTCGTCGATCCGGTACCCGGCGGCTCGCAGCGCCCGCAGCACGACGACCGCCGATTGCGGCGTATCGAGCCCGACCCCATTGCCGATTCGGCCGTCCCGGTTCGGGTAATTGGCCAGCACGATCGCGATGCGGCGTTCGGCCGGCGGTTTCGCGCGGAGCCGCGCCCAGTTGCGCGCCAGATCGGCGACAAAGGCGATCCGATCGGCGACCGGCTGGTAGCCGATAAGGTCGGCCTCGGTCTCGGGATCCCTGCCGAGCGGCGCCTTGAACGACACGGCGCGCGACAGGATGCGGCCGTCGATCTCGGGTAGCGCCACATTCATCGCCAGATCGCGCGGTCCCAGGCCGCGGGTGCCCTCGCGCCAGCTCTCCTCGTCACCACCGGAGAACACCACCTGCAATATGGGGCAATCGGCGCGTAGCGGATCGTCGCCACCCGAAGCCGCCAGCGAGAAACCGGTCGCGTTCAGGATCACCGCGGGCGGATATGCTGCGAAGCAGCCCGCCAACAGCGACGCGGGCTCGGCATCCTTAAGGCTTTGGACGAATACCGGCAGCGGCCGCAGCCGGCGTGCGCTAAGGGCGTGTACCAGCGCATCGACCGGCGCCGTGTTCCCGGATTGCACCAGCGCCCGGTAGAACACGATCGGCACCACGCCGAGATCGCCGCGCCACTCCACCGCGATCTCGTCAAGGCTCGGTAGCGCGCGGCCGGGCCAGTACAGCCCGGCGCGCAGCAACGACGCCGGCTCGGCCCAGTCTGTTTCGCGGCCGGTCAGGCTCGCGGCATAGCGCAGGAAATTGTCGGCATTACCGGGGCCGCCCTCGGCGAGATAGCGCCACAGCCGCCGGCACGCCTCGCGCCGGAGAGTCGAAAGCTGCGCCAGCTCGGGATCGGGCCTGTCGTCACCGGGCAGCAGCGCCAGCGGGATGCCATGTTCGCGGCAGGTCTCGACGAGCCGCTCGACCCCGTACGGCCAATAGGCGCTGCCGCCGAGCACCCGGGCGATGACGAGCCGGGCCTGCGCGACCAGCTCCATGTAGAGATCGACCGAGAAATTATGGCCGAGCCGCATCACCGGCGCGAGCCGCAGGCTCGGCGCTGCCGGATCGCTCGCCCCCCGCCGCACTTGCGCCGCGGCGAGCAGCGCGATCTCGGTGTCGGCGCTCGCCAGCAGGAGAATATCGCCCGGCGTCTGGCCGAGATCGACCGCTTCAGACCCGTCGGCGATAATCCCAGGCTCCGTGGCGAGCAGGTGCATCTATCCGCCCAACGCCGTCGTGATCGCCTCGCGGTCGAGGCCTTTCTTGCCGATCACGACCAGCCGCGTCGCGCGATCCTCGTTCGGCAGCCACGGACGGTCGAAATGCTGCTGCACCCGATCGCCGACCGCCTGAATGATTTGGCGCCGGTCGCGGCCGGGCACATCGACAAAGCCTTTGACCCGCAATACGTCATGCGCGCGGATCACCGCGCCAAGGCGATCGCGGAACTCGGCGAAATCGGCAACTGGGCCCGCGCTGACCACGAAGCTGTCGAAATCGTCGTGGTCGTGCTCGCCTTCCAGTTCGTGAACGGAAGGCCGCGCGGCGAGATCGTTTTCCGCCGCCGCGGCGAGGCCGAGCGCGACGGCCGGCGCCACTCGCCCTTGTTCGGCGGCGATGAGCTTCACCCCTGGGCGCAGCCGCATCTCGATGTCGCGGCGCAGCGCTGCGAGTCGGTCGGGATCGACGAGATCGGTCTTGTTCAGGATCACCAGGTCGGCGCAGGCGAGCTGGTCGGTAAAAACCTCTTCGAGCGGGTTGTCGTGCGCGATCGAGGGGTCGGCAGCGCGCTGCCGCGCAACCGCCTCGGGATCGTCGGCAAAGCGACCCTCCGCCGCCGCCGCAGCGTCGATGATGGTGACGACGCCGTCCACGGTGGTACGGATGCGAACCTCCGGCCAGGCGAAGGCCTGCACCAGCGGTTTCGGCAGAGCGAGCCCGGAGGTCTCGATGACGATATGGCCGGGCGGCTCCGGCCGGTCCATCAGGCGCGACAAGGTGGGCAGAAAATCGCCGGCGACCGTGCAACAGAGACAACCATTCGCCAGCTCGACGATGTCGTCCTCGCGGCAGGCCTCGTCACCGCAGCCCAGCAAGAGTTCGCGATCGATGCCGAGCTCGCCGAATTCGTTGACGATGATCGCCAGCCGGTGGCCGGCCGCCGCGGTCAGCAGATGCCGCAACAGGCTGGTCTTGCCGGCGCCGAGAAAGCCGGTGACGATCGTCGCGGGAATTCGCCGCATCGCTCAGTCCCCACCGCTGTCTCCCTCTCCGCCCCTGGGGGCGGAGAGGGACGGGGTGAGGTGGGGGATTCCAGAGCGCTCGCCAATACCCACCTCACCCTCCCTGCGCGCCGCGCCGGGCCCCTCTCTCTCCCCGCTGAAGGGCGGAGAGGGGGTTTTGGGTGCGGAATCCTTGAGCACTAATGGCAGGCCGGCGGCGATGAAGACGACCCGGTCGGCCAGCGCGGCGATTTCCTGGTTGAGCCAGCCGGCGGCGTCGCGAAAGCGGCGGCCGAGCGGCGTTTCCGGCACGAGGCCCATTCCGACCTCGTTGGCGACCAGCACGACGGGTCCGGCGGCATCCCGCAACGCGGCATGCAGGGCGGCGATCTCCGCTTCGATCGGTTTCTCCGCGAGCAGCAGGTTCGACAGCCACAAGGTCAGGCAGTCGACCAGCAGCGGCCGGTCGGGCGCGGCCTCGGCGACGATCGTCTCGGCCAGCCCCACTGGCGCCTCGATGGTACGCCAGAAGTCCCCACGGCGGGCGCGATGCGCGGCGATGCGCGCCGCCATCTCGGCGTCGCCGGGCTCGGCAGTCGCGCAATAGGTGCCGTGCGCGGCGGCGGTTTTGATCAGCCGCTCGGCATAGCGGCTCTTGCCGGAACGCGCTCCGCCCAGCACCAGGGTGATTGCGGGAAGTTCCGCACGCGGCGGAATCGCAGATGACAAAGCCTCCTCCTCCGCCCGAGGAATCGTGGCATTCGCCCGTAACGGGCGACGATGCGGAGGTCTCCTGGCTCGGGGTCAATGCCCGCGGCGCCTTCCCGGCCGGGCGCTTGCCGACCAGTGACGTTTGCCGCGGGCTCGCCGCTCACAGTTGCGGGGGCAGCGCCGGTTCTTCACCGGACTTCCCTGTCGCATCGCAATTCCGACGCTATCACGCCGGCAGCCGGGTCGCCAGCTTAGCGTGCCAGCCTACCGTGGGGGGCGGTTCACCGTGACGACTCGCCAGCCATGCCCCATGCCGGGGCCGTCGATATGGTCGATGCGGGTGACCGAGCAGTTTTCCATGGTAAAGGCAAGGCAGGCTTCGGGCTCGAGGCCGAGTGCCAGACCGAGCGCCGAGCGGATCGTCCCGCCATGGGCGACGGCGATGATGTCGCGCCCGCGATGTGCGTCGAGGACCCCATGAATGGCATGGGCGACCCGCTGCATCATGTCGACAAAGCTCTCGCCGCCGGGCGCGCGCTCATGCGCGGGGGCATGCCAGAAGCGGTGGAACGCGCCGCCGCGCGACTGGCGCAATTCCTCGTAAGTGAGGCCCTGCCAATCGCCAAAGCTCTGCTCGGCCAGATCGGGGATCGCCTCGGCTTCGGGACCGGGGATCGGGTCCGGCCCCGGCAGCCCGGCGCGCACGATCGCCCGCGCGGTCTCGTGCGTGCGGCGCAGATTGCTGGTGACCCACAGCGCCTCACGCGGCAATTGGCGTGCGAGGCCGCTGAAGACCGCGGTGTCGGTGCAGTCGCAAGGCATGTCCTTCTGGCCGTAGATGCGGCCCTCATGCGCAACGGGGGCGTGCCGCACCCACCAGAACCGGGTCGTCGTCGCGGTATCGCCAGCACTGCTCGCGCCGATCGCGCCGGCGCCGAAAGGCGAGGTCTTGCCCCCGGACATCTCGCGCGATACCGCGCTCATCTCGCCGCCGCCGCGACAAGCAGCATCACGATCTCCCCGGTTTGCTGAAAGGCCCCCAGAACATCGCCGGTGTAGCCGCCGATCTGCCGCCGCGCAAGCAAAGCGGCGAGCGCGACCGCGCCGCCGGATAGGATCAGAGCGGTGGCGCCCGTCGCCGGCCCCAGGCCGGCGAGCGCGATCACGATGCCGATCGCCGCCGCGATGATCGCCACCGCCAGGCTCGGCTCGCCGGCCATCGCGCCGAGCCCGTCAGGCCGTACCGGCGAAAGCGCCCGCATCGTCGCTGGCAGGAGCGCGCGGGAAAAGGTATGTGCGGCGAGCAGCGCCAGCCCGGCATGGATCGGCTCGCCGATCGTGCCGAGGGCGGCGGCACGCAAGCCGATGCTGAACACGAGCGCGAGCACGCCGGCCGTGCCGTGCCGGCTGTCGCGCATGATCGCCAGCTTCTGTTCACGGTCGCGGCCGCCGGCGAGGCCGTCGGCGGTGTCGGCGAGGCCGTCCTCATGGAACGCGCCGGTGACGAGGAGACCAACCAGTACCGTCAGAAAGGCGGCCGGCGCTGGGCCGCAGCCGAGCAGCTCGGCGAGCAGAAAGGCGAGCGCGGCGATGGCGCCGATGCCGGCGCCGACCAGCGGAAACGCCCAGCCTGCCTCGCCGATCGTCCCATCCGCCGGCACTGCCGCGCTGACCGGCAACCGGGTCAGCACCGCGGTTGCGGTCCCGAAGTCTTCGAACAGCCCACGTCGCGCATCCATGCGCGCGACCATAATGGCTTTTGTTGCTAAAGGTAGATGGCTGTACGAAGCGGAGAGTACCGATGGCCGAGCCGGTTGCGAGCCTCGATGAGATCCGCGCGCTGATGGCGCATCTGCCGGGGCCCGATCTCGAGGCCGGTGGCGCCGCGGCCGATCGCGAGCGCCAGCTGATTAAGCCCGCCGGCGCGCTCGGCCGGCTGGAGGAGCTGGCGGCCTGGCTCGCCACCTGGCAGGCTCGCCACCCGCCGACCCTCGATCACCCGCGCACGGTCGTCTTCGCCGCCAATCACGGCGTCGCCGCACGCGGCGTCTCGGCCTATCCAGCCGCCGTGACCGCGCAGATGGTGCAGAACTTCATCGCCGGCGGCGCCGCGGTAAATCAGCTTTGCAAGGTCATCGACGCCGATCTGCGGGTCTACGAGATGAACCTCGAAACCCCGACCGCCGACATCGTCGAGGCGCCAGCGATGAGCGAAGAGGAATGCGCGCGGGCGATCGCCTACGGCATGATGGCAGTCGAGCCCGGCATCGATGCGCTGGCGGTCGGCGAGATGGGCATCGCCAACACGACTGTCGCGGCCGCGCTGTGTATGGGCTTGTTTGGCGGCGAGGCGGCGGAATGGACCGGGCCCGGCACCGGGGTCGTCGGCGCCGCGCTGGAAACAAAGCGTGAGGTCGTCGCTGCGGCGGTCGCCAGGCATCGCCCATCGGCGGGCGATCCGTTCGAGCTGCTGCGGCGCCTCGGCGGCCTGGAATTCGCCGCGATTGTCGGTGCCGTGCTGGCGGCGCGCATGGGGCGGGTGCCCGTCGTGCTCGACGGTTTTTGCGCCGGTGCCGCCGCCGCGGTGCTCCATGCCGCCGATCCCGGGGCGCTCGACCATTGCGTCGCCGGCCATGTCTCGGCGGAGCCCGGGCATCGCCGGCTGCTCGACCGGCTCGGCAAACCGCCGCTCCTCGATTTGGGCATGCGACTCGGCGAAGCGTCCGGCGCTACCTTGGCGCTCGGGGTGCTGAAGGCAGCCGCCGCCTGCCATGTCGGCATGGCGACTTTCGCCGAGGCCGGGGTCAGCGGCCCACGCTAGTCATTCCCCCGTCTGCAACAGCGCGCCGCGGCGGCGGGCATCGCGGAAGGCGATGAAAAAGATCGTCGTGCCGACCGCTAGAAAGACGAGGTCGAGCCCGATTGCGGCGAGGAAATAGTCGGTGCGGAAGGCGCCGGTGAACAGCACGTCGCGCATGCCCTCGAACACGTAGGTCGAGGGCAGGCACCAGGCGACCGGTTGCAGCCAGCCGGGCAGGGTCGTCACCGGATAATAGACGCAGGAGAGCGGCGCCAGTGCGAAAATCACCGTCCAGGCGAGGCTTTCCGCGCCCATGCCGTGGCGCAGGATGCCGCCGCAAATCGCCAACCCTAGAGCCCAGCCCATCGCTGTCAGCACCACGTAGAAAGCCACCAGCGGCAGCCCCATGTCGAAGATCGAGTAGTGGTAAAGCGGGATGGCCAGCGAAGCGGCCGGGATCACGCCAAGCAGCACCCGGATCACGCTCATCGCCAGCAGCGACAGCACCCATTCGTAGGGGCGCAGCGGTGTCACGAAAAGCTGGGCCAGATTGCGCGCCCACATCTCCTCGAGAAACGAGATCGACAGGCCGAGCTGACTGCGGAACAACAGGTCCCACAGCATGACAGCGGCAAGGAGGACACCGAAGGCCTGCGCCACGTAGCTGCTGTTCTGGCGCAGGAACTGGCTCATGAACCCCCAGATCAGCATCTGCAGGGTGGGCCAGTACAGCAGCTCCAGCGTGCGCGGCCAGGAGCTGCGCAGGATATAGAGATACCGCAGCAGCATCGCCCAGACCCGGGCCGGCGAGAACCGGGATTCGCCGGCCCGGCGCATCGCCCGATGAGACAGGACGGGGGCAGTCACGACACCGGCTCCAGCTCTGCCCGCCGGCCGCGCGCGATCTGCAGAAACACCTCTTCGAGATTGGTGCGGCCATAGCGGTCGATCAGTTCGTCGGGGCTGCCGCGATCGACGATCTGGCCTTCTTTCATCATCAAGACCTGCGAGCACAGCCGCTCGACCTCGGCCATATTGTGCGAGGCGAGAAGGATCGTCGCGCCGGTGCGGGCGCGGTAGTCTTCGAGATAGCTGCGAACCCAATCCCCGGTGTCAGGGTCGAGCGAGGCGGTCGGCTCGTCGAGCAGCAACAATTCGGGCTCGTTCAACAGCGCCTTCGCCAGCGCCACCCGGGTCTTCTGTCCGCCCGATAAGCGGCCGGCCGGCCGCTCCAGCATTGCCTCGATCTGCAGATCGCGGGCGAGCCGGGCGATCCGCTCGTCGCGCCGCGGCACACCGTAAAGCCGCGCGTAGATCACCAGGTTCTGCCGCACGGTCAGGCGATGCGGCAGGTCGACATAGGGCGAGGAAAAATTCATCCGCGGCAGCACGCGATAGCGATGCCGCAGCACATCCTCGCCGAAAACGTTCACCATGCCAGAGGTCGGCAGCAGCAAGCCCAAGAGGATCGACAGCGTCGTGGTCTTGCCGGCGCCATTGCCGCCAAGCAGCGCCGTCGTGACGCCGCGCTCGACGGCAAAACTGACACCGTTGACGGCAAGGGTCTTGCCGTAACGCTTAACGAGACGTTCGACGAGGATCACGGAATCGGGCATCGTCCGTATATGGCGAAAAACCGCGTTGCGGGCCAGGGTGACATTGCCCCGGCAGGGTTGCGGGCCTGAAGGAAGATTGAAGATAGGGAGGCTCGGGAGATGTGGTCTGTCGTGTCGGGCGCCGAAAGGCGCAAACCGCTAAGCGCCCGGTAAGACGTTCGGCGCCGACCTATGTTTGCCCTGAGAGACATGTCGACGATCGTTGGAATCGAACATGCGGTCGGTACGCGCCCAGGTGTAGGCGCGTTCGCGGCACCGCCCGAGCCTCGCGCCGGTTTTGACCGGATCAGCCTGCGCCGGCTGGTGCTGATTCGCTGGGTCGCGGTCGCGGGGCAAGCCGTGACCTTGCTGGTTGTGCATTATCTGTTCGGCTTCCGATTACCGCTGCTGCCAGCCTTCGCGGTCGTCTTCTGCTCGGTCCTGCTCAACCTGTTCATCATCGTGCACAGCCGGGCCGCGACCCGCCTCGGCGAGCGCGAGGCCGCCGGGTACCTCGCTTACGATTTGCTTCAGCTGGGATTGTTGCTGTTTCTGACCGGTGGCCTGGAGAACCCGTTCTCGATCCTGATCCTGGCGCCGGTTACCGTAGCCGCGACGGTGCTGTCGCAGCGCTCGGTCGTCCCGCTGGCGATCTTCGCGGTGGCGACGATCACGCTGCTGGCGCTCTGGCACCTGCCTTTGCCCTGGCGCACCGAGGCGCCGATGGTGTTCCCACCCGAACTCATCCTCGGCATCTGGACGGCGCTTGTCTGCGCCACCGTGTTCATCGGCGGTTATACCTGGAGCGTTGCCGAGGCGGCGCGCCGACTGCGCGACGCGGTGTCGGCGACACAGCTGGCTCTCGCTCGCGAGCAGCGCGTCTCGGCGGTCGGCGCGCTCGCCGCGGCCGCCGCCCACGAGCTCGGCAGCCCACTCGCGACGATTGCCGTCGTCGCCAAGGAGCTGGTGCGCGAGCTACCGCCCAACTCGCCTTATACCGAGGACGCGATGCTGCTGTTGAGCCAATCGGAGCGCTGCCGCGATATCCTCGCGCAGCTCGCCCGACATCCGGACGAGGACGGTGGCTCGCCCTTCACGCGCCTGCCGATATCGGCGCTGGTCGAGGCGTCAGGCGCGCTCTATCACGATCCGCGCGTCCGTTTGATCTTCGCGACGACCGGCAATCCCGAGGACGAGCCGTCGGTCAGCCGCAGCCCGGAGATCATGCATGGGCTTAACAACCTGATCCAGAATGCGGTGCAATTCGCCCGGCGCGAGGTCAGCGTCACGATCTCCTGGAACAAGGACGCGGTGACCGTCGAGGTCGCCGACGACGGGCCTGGCTTCCCCGCGCATCTGCTGGGTCGCCTGGGCGAGCCCTACCTCTCGACCCGCAGCGGCGACTCGAACCATATGGGGCTCGGCATTTTCATCGCGCAAAGCCTGTTGGAGCGAAGTGGCGCCGATTTGATCTTCGACAATCTCGTTGAGGGCGGCGCACATGTTGTCATTTCGTGGAGTCGGCCCAATTTGGAGGCATTGGCGCGACCCGATGCCGCAGCGGCGGCCAAAGCGCAGGAAGGAACCGAGAGACAGCCGACATGAATATGAGTGATCGACCCCATTTGGCCCCCGGTGTGGAGATGGAAGCCGCGCCGCTTCGCGGGCTGCCCGAATCCGACCGTACGCTGCTGATCGTCGATGACGACGCCCCGCTGTGTCAGCGGCTGGCGCGCGCGATGGAGCGGCGGGGTTTTGTCGTTTCGACCGCCGAAAGCGTCGCCACCGGGGTTGGCGTGGCGAAGGCGAACCCGCCGGCATTCGCGGTGGTCGACCTGCGGCTCGGCGACGGCAGCGGGCTCGAGGTGGTCAGCGCGGTGCGCGGCGCCCGGCCGGGGGCGCGCATTGTCATGCTGACCGGCTACGGCAACATCGCCACGGCGGTCGCCGCAGTCAAAGCCGGAGCAGTCGACTATCTGCCCAAGCCGGCCGATGCCGATGCGGTCGAACGCGCGCTCCTCGCCCAGGAGGGCGTCACGCCGGAGCCGCCGGAGGATCCGATGTCGGCCGACCGGGTGCGCTGGGAGCACATTCAGCGGATCTTCGAGCTGTGCGATCGCAACGTTTCCGAGACGGCGCGGCGTCTCAAAATGCACCGCCGGACGTTGCAGCGGATTCTGAGCAAGCACGCCCCGCGCAGCTGATCGCGCAAGCGGTTAAGATTTCGGCAGCTTGAACACCTGTCCGGGGTAGATCAGGTTGGGGTCGCGGATCAGGTCGCGATTGGCCGAGTAGATCGCGGTATACCTCACCCCCTCGCCGTACATCCGGCGCGCGATCCACCACAGGCTGTTGCCGCGCCGGACGAGGTAGCTGCCGCCTTCGGCAACCGCCACTTCGGCTGGCGGCTCAAACGGCGCGGCAATGCGGCGGGCTACGGTGCCGTCGGCGGCAAGCTGGTCGAGCCGCAACTCGAACCCGCGCGTAACCGCGGGCCGCGGCGCCGTCAGTGACCACTTCCCCGCGCCGTCGGCGATTGCCGTGCCGAGTGGCTGGTTGCCGGCATAGAGATTGAGCCGCGCTCCGGGGTCGGCGTGGCCGGAAAGCACGAGCCGGTCGGTGCCCCCGTACTCGGCTGTGTCGAGCCTGAGGGGGCCGGCGCTCGGTGCAGGCTCCGGCAGCTGCAGCGCCTGCGCCGGCTTACCCGCATCCTCGGGCAGCAGCATCGCCACGGCCGATCCTTTGTCGCCGGCGTTGGGCGCCGGCACGGATAAGCCAACGATGTCCTTCGACCGCACCGTCGCGCCGCCATCCGGGGGGGTCGCTACGGCGGAAAGCTGACGCTCGCCGGGGGCGATCGGATCGGTCGGCACCAGCACCCACTCGCCGCGCTGGTCGGCGGTAACCTCGCCGATCGGCTTGTCGCCGTCGAGCACCTGCACCCGGTCGCCGGGCGCGGCGCGGCCGGCGATTACCGCCTGTCCGTCGGGAGCAATCCTGACGACGTCGAAACTCGGCGTCCTGTCCAGCGCAGTAGGCTGTGTGATCGCGGCGGTCGGCGGTGGTGTCGCAGCGGCCAGCGGCGGTGCCGGTGGCGCGGTGCGGCGGGGCTCGGTGGTGCTGTGCAATCCATAGAAAGCGGCCGCCGCGAGCAGCAGCGTCGCCGCACCCGATCCGAGCCAAAGGCTGTGCTGCACCGCAGCCTCGCTGCAAAAGTTCCCTGTCAGAGCGGCAACTGTATGCTGCGCCCGGGGTGCTTGCAATCGTCACACAATCAGAGGAAGAGGAGGCCGACGCGGGCAGCCCAATATAGGGACAAATGCGGCAGATCCGAAGACTTTGCGTCTATTGCGGTTCCTCCGGCGCGGTCGACGAGAAATACCGCAGCGCAGCAACCGAACTGGGCCGAAGCCTTGCTGCAGCGGGAATCGAGCTGGTCTATGGCGGTGGGCGGATCGGGCTGATGGGGCTACTCGCCGACGCAACGCTCGCCGGCGGTGGCCGAGTCGTCGGCATTATTCCCTCGGTGTTGCACGATGCCGAACTCGCGCATCATGGCGCAACCGAGCTCGTCATCACCGACAGCATGCATGAAAGAAAGCGGCTGATGGCCGAGCGGGCCGATGCCTTTGCCATTTTGCCGGGGGGGACCGGCACCCTCGACGAGACCTTCGAGATCGTTACCTGGCGCCAGCTCGGCCTGCACGACAAGCCGATTTTCCTGGTCGATATCGACGGTTATTGGCGGCCGCTGATCCAACTTTTCGAGCACATTGTCGGGCAGGGATTCGCGCGCTCAATCGTGCCGCAGATCGTCCAAATCGTGCCAAGCGTTTCGAGCTTGATGGCGGCGTTGCCGCGGGCAGAGCCGGGCGTCGAAACTCGCTCGGATCTGCTCTGAGCCCCCGAACGATTGCTCAACGCTATGACGTGGTTGGAGATTCCGAACGGCAACCGATGGTACCCACGGAACCGGTGGACAAGATTGTGGAAAATTTACGTACCGTAGGTCGAGCAACGTCTCGGAAGGCCGGGTTTGCCGGTTTGCCTAGTAAATAGGCAATCTCCCTAAGCCATTGATATGGCTTATTCGAACTGTAGGTGATTGAAAATAATCTGTAACGCAAAGTAAATATCGAATGACGGAAGCGCCATCTTTAGCCGTTCGCCGGCTTATGCAGGGCCTCTCGCTACCTGTTAATAAGCGTAAACAGGGTGACCCCATACCTGCCAATTCAGGCATGCCAAAGCCGACGATGCAATTGCCAGGCTAGGCGCTCAACTTGACGGGTGGGACCTCTCCCGGGATCAGCAGGTTGCACCCGGTCGTCGTCTTCACCTCGCCGACCGTAATCCCGGGAGCGATTTCGCGCAGCGCCATCCCGTCTCGCGTGATTTCGAACAGCCCGTAATTGGTGATGACGAGGTTGACCGCACCGCGTGCCGTCACCGGGATGGCGCAGCGCTCAACCAGACGGGGGCGCCCGCTGCGCGTTACCTGCTCCATCGCGATGAAGACATGCCGGGCGCAAGCGGCGAGATCCATCGCGCCGCCGATGCCGCCACCTTTCTGGCCGGCCATCTTCCAGTTGGCGAAATCGCCATTCTCGGCGACCTCATAGGCACCGAGCACGGTCACGTCGATGCGGCCGCTGCGAATGAGGCCGAAGGAGTCCGCGTGATGCACGATCGCCGCGCCGGGGTTGAGGGTCACATGCTGGCCGCCGGCATTGACGAGGTGCAGATCCTCCCTGCCGGCCCCGGTCAGCGGCCCGTAACCGATGACCCCATTTTCGGCGTGGAAGATGATGTCCTTGTCGCCGAAATCGAAGTTCGAGCACAGCGTCGGGATCCCGATGCCTAGATTGACAACCCAGCCGTCCTGGAACTCCATCGCCAGACGGTCGCACATCTGCTGGCGGGTCAGGCCTTTGGCGCCATCGCTCATCGCGCGCCCCTCTCGGCTTCAAGCTTGGCCACCTCCGCGGGACGGTGCGGCCACCAGCCTTCGGGGGCGGGCGGGATCTTGACCATGCGGTGCACGTAGATGCCCGGCAGGTGGATATCGTCGGGGTCGATCGCGCCGCGCGGCAACATCTCTTCCTCGACCTCGACGATCGTCACTTTCGCGGCCATCGCCATCAGCGGATTGAAATTGCGCTGCGTGCGCCGGAAGCGGAGGTTGCCGAAGGCATCGGCCTGATAGGCGCGGATGAAGGCGTAATCGAGCGGCAGCGCCTCCTCCAGCAGGTATTCGCGGCCGTTGAACACGCGTGTCTCGCGGCCCTCGGCCAGTTCGGTGCCGACCGCAGCGGGCGTGTAGAAGGCCGGGATGCCGGCGCCGGCGGCACGCATCCGCTCGGCCAAGGTGCCCTGCGGTACCAGTTCGGCGTCAATGAGGCCCTTCTCGTAATACTCGCTGAAGACGAGTTTCTGCGAGGCGCGGGTCGGTGCAGTGAAGGAGCAGATCACTTTCTTGACCTGATGGTTCTGGATCAACCAGCCCATATCGGGGCCATCGGACGGCAAGGTCGCGCCGCCGCGGGTGCCGTTAGAAACGCAGGTGAGGCCCTTCGCGCCTTGCTCGACCAGCGCCTTGTAGAGATTGATCGGCATGCCGACGACGGCAAATCCGCCAAAGCCGATGACCGACCCGTCCGGGATGTCGGCGACCGCCTCGGCGAAGCTGGCGAAGAGCTTGCTCTTCATCGCAGCTGCTGGCCCTCGCTGGTGCCGGCAAGGAAGATGTTCGGCTTCAGAAAGATCGACAGCACCAGCGCACCATGGGGCGAGCGGGCGATGTGGCGGTTGCCTTTGGGCCGCCAGACGTAATTGCCGGCGGTAACCTCGCCCTCGTCGTCGACGAGGCTGCCTTCGAGGACAAAGGTCTGCTCGACTTCGACATGCTCGTGCAATGCCAGCTCGGCGCCGGCCTGCCAGCGGAACAGCGCGGTCAGCAGACCGGTGTCCTTGTCTTCGAGCAGCACCTTCATGTCGATGCCCGGGCAGGGCGTCGGCTTCCACGGCAGGCTGTCGACATCGATATAGCGCGAATCGAGCGGCCCGAGCCTATCTTCGTTTTTCCAGAAGGGCGTCGCAGCGGTCATTACCGATCACTCTCCTACATCAAGAACACGCCTTTCCCGGTGGTCTGGGTGTCGAACAGCTTGTAGGCCTCGTCCGCCTGATCGAGCTTCCAGCGGTGGGTAAACAGTTTTTCGACATCGATCTTGCGGTCGACGACGAATTGCGCGCATTCGGCCTGGCCCATTTGCGAGAAGGTCCACGACGCGACGATCGTCAACTGCTTGCGCAGCATGTCGGGGCTGACATCGATCGTCACTTGGTTGCGCTCGCCGACAAAGCAGGTCGTGCCCCAGACCTTGGTTGCGCGCACTGCGGCGATGCGGCCTTCCGGCTGGCTCGACGTGTCGAGCGTGAATTCGGCGCCGTACCCGTGCGTCAGGTCCTTGATTGCGCCGACCGGGTCGTTGGAGTGCGGATTGACGGTTTCCGCCGCGCCGAATTCCTTCGCCCGCTCCAGCCGCTCAGGACTGACGTCGAGCGCGATGACGCGAGCTCCCATCGCGCCCGCCAGCTGTGTTGCCGACAGCCCGACCGGGCCCTGCCCAAAGATCGCGATCGTGTCATTGCCGGAGATCCGGATGCGCCGCAGCGCACCATAGGCGGTGCCTGTGCCGCACGAGATCGCCGCGCCGGTGGCGAAGGACAGCTCGTCGCGCAGCGGCACCAGCGTGAACGCCGGCACCTTCAGGTATTGCGCGTGGCCGCCATGCGCGTTGTTGCCGTAAACCAGGACTGGCTGCTCCTGGCAGAGCTGCGACCAGCCCGAGCGGCATTGGTTGCAGACGGTGCAGCCCTTGTAATGGTGCACCATGACGCGCTGCCCAATCTCTGCCTGTGCGGCACTGACTCCCGGCCCGATCGCGGAAACGATACCGCAGGGTTCGTGCCCGGCTATGGTCGGCTCGCTTGGCGCGGCAAGACCGCCGATCGCCTCGCCGCCTTTCGGCCGGCGGTATTGGTGCAGGTCGCTGCCGCACATGCCGGAGGCCTTCATCTCTATGATGACCTCGCCGTCGCCGGGGGTCGGGTCGGGGAATTGCATCAGCTCGAGCTGACGTTCGCCGGTAAAGACAACCCCGCGCATCCCTCACCTCCGCCAAGCCGATTCTTCAACCGTGGAGGACGAGCCTACGCTGTTTTCAGCAGCTACGGTACTGGCTAGCCTCGGCCGATCGCACCCTTGGCTCGCGGTGGCGATGACGGTTAGTGACGGCTTTGTTACTCGCGGAAGATCTTTGGCGTCTTGCCGAGCCCTTTGCCTCGACAGACCCAAAATGATCGCGGGATCTTTTGCGCTGACAATGATATTGACGCAGCGCCAGCAGCGTGACGGAGTATTTGCGGGATAGCTGCATTAGCGGGTAAAAGCCGCTAACATCTCGTTAGTCTAGTTTGGCGCCGGACGGATGATCGACATAGCTCCCGTGGCCGCCTCCCGGCTCCCGGGCGGCGGCTTCCTGTCGGAAGGGCCGGCCCGGCCGGCCGCCTCCGCGCGCGAGCTGTATCGCCGGCTGGTTTGGCTCTACGTCAGAGCCTCTATCGCCGCCGTCGCGGTGATGTTCACGTTGGTGCTGCTCGGACTCGATCTCAGCCTCGAGCAGTGGGCGTACATCCTAGTGGCGACCCCGATCGGCATGGGGATATACGTGCTGCCGGATATCTACGTCATCGGCCGCCAGTTTCGGCCGGTTGGCGATACGCTGGCTCGGATCGACCGTGGCGAGCGGCCAAGTCCTGCCGAGATCTCGCAAACGATCGTACACGCGCTGAACCTGCCCTTCTACTCGTTCCTGCGGGTGACCTTCCTGCATGGGCCGCTGGCGACGATTTCGATCTCCACGATCATGATCGGCGCGAATTATCTGTTCGGCGCCGGATACGCCCTCTGGCAAATGCTGATCTTCGCCTCGGCGGCGCTGTTTTTCGCCTCCCCGACGCATGCGATCGTCGAATATTTCAGCATCGTGCACGAGATGGCGCAGCCGATTACCCGGATGTCGCGGCTGGCGGTCGACGGCATCCTACCGGAGCACCAGCCCCGCCTCGTGTCCATCCGGCTGCGGAGCAAGCTCCTCTATCTGTCGATATTCATAGCCGGTCTGCCGCTGCTCTTCTTTGCCTGCTCCATCCTGTTCAAGGTCGACCGGATGCTCCGGCAGAGCGGCATCGTGCTGCCCGACTCCGAACTGATGCCGCTCTGGCTCTGGGTTGTCGGCGTCGTCGCGATCTGTCTCGCCCTGGCTCTCTCGATGGCCGTCTTCATCGCTGCCGAGGTTTCGCGCTCGGCCGCGACGCTCGCCGAGGCGATGCGGCAGGTCGAATGCGGCCAGCTCGATCTCGACCTCCATATCACCTCGACCGACGAGTATGCCGATCTGTTTCGCGGCTTCAACCTGATGACCCGCGGGCTGCGCGAGGAGGTGCAGCTGTTGGAGGTGACGCAGAGCCTGGCCGGGGAATTGAACCTCGACACCCTCATTCAGCGCATCATGTCGGTAGCCTCCGACCTGCTCGACGCCGAGCGCGCCACGCTGTTTGTCTACGACGCCAAGACCGATGAATTGTGGTCGCGCTACGCCGCCGGCCTGCATTCGGGCGAGATCCGGATCCCCTCGCATGCCGGCATCGCCGGCACGGTG
>DASYOB010000100.1:0-17378 GCA_036008175.1 Allostellaceae bacterium | reverse complement strand
GATCAGTTGGCGCAGGCGCTCGCTGTCGGCCGGCGCCGGCATCACGCGGCCTTCTCTTCGGGCGAGAGCGCGGCGAGCGCGGCGACCGCGTCGGCGAATTGCACGAGCGCGGCATGGCCGGGCTCGGTCAGCGCGTAGGTGCCGCGGGCGATGCGCGCGAACCAGCCATAGACGTTGCGCTGCAGGATCGGCGCGGCGGCGTCGACGCCGGTCAGGGCGCGCAACACGCGCAGCCGCAGCGGCCCGCAATCGGCCAGCGCGCGGGCGCAGCGCAGCGCGTCCTGGCGATAGGCGGTGACGATCGGCGCGCGGGTGCGTCCGCCAATGTTGAGATCGCCCTCGCGCCGCGCGAATTCGGTGGCGAGGCGCAGAATGCGGCGGCGCGCCGGCCGCGGCCGGTAGGGGCCGGGCTCTTCGAGGATCGCGACCGAATCGCCACGCCGGCCGACGATGATCAGCCCAAGGCCGAGCCGGCGGCAGAGGCGCCGGACCGGCGGTGCTTCCGGCGATAGGCCGCGCGCGCGGTGGGGCGGGCGGGGCACGGCGAGGTATACCCGATCGGTTATTCTCAGACGGTCGATGCCTTGGAAAACGAGCGCGAGGCTGAAGCGCAGTTTCAATTCGACGATGACCGGCGGCTCGTCGCCGCGGCGGGCGACCAGATCGCAGCCGCAAACCTCGCCCTTGACCTCGAAGCCTTGCGCTTCGAGGTAGGCTTTGACCGGCCGGTACAGGGCCGCCTCGGTTGTCGGGCTGTCGTTCATCCCGGGCTCATCGCAGCGGGATAGAATCACATTCGCCGCCGCTGCCAAGCCCCTTCTGCCGCACCGCCACCCGCCCCAGCTATGCTGACGGCTGCTGGCTCGCCTCGGAAGGACGTCCGGCGGCGCGATTCGCCGAAATTCCCTCTCCGCCCCGGGGCGGAGAGGGAGTCGAACGGAGGTAGCGCAATGCGGGCGCAGGTATTGAGGGCGCCGAGGCAGCAGCTCGAAACCGCGGATCTGCCGCGCCCGGAGCCCGGACCAGGGCAGGTGCTGATCGCGGTCAGGGCGTGCGCGGTCTGCCGCACCGATCTGCACATCCTGGACGGCGAGCTGACGCAGCCGAAGCTGCCGCTGGTGCCCGGCCACGAGATCGTCGGCACGGTCATCGAGACAGGCGCCGGGGTCGACCGCTTCGCCGTGGGCGACCGGGTCGGGGTGCCGTGGCTCGGCTGGACCTGCGGCGTCTGCGAATTCTGCCGCAGCGGCCGCGAAAACCTGTGCGACAACGCCCGCTTCACCGGCTACCAGATCGACGGCGGCTATGCCGAGTTGACCGTCGCCGACCAGCGCTATTGCTTCGCGATCCCCGCCGGGTTCGACGACATCGCGGCGGCGCCGCTAATGTGCGCCGGGTTGATCGGCTACCGCACCTTGCGGCTCGCTGGCGACGGCGAACGGATCGGCATCTACGGCTTTGGCGCCGCGGCGCACATTATTGCCCAGGTGGCCCGCCACCAGGGCCGCCGAATCTTCGCCTTCACCCGGCCGGGCGATGCGGCGGCGCAGGATTTCGCGCGCGGGCTCGGCGCGGTCTGGGCCGGCGGCTCGGAAGAGATGCCGCCCGAGCCGCTCGACGCGGCGCTGATCTTCGCGCCCGTCGGGGTGCTGGTGCCGGCGGCGCTGGCGGCGACCCGCAAGGGCGGCACGGTGGTCTGCGGCGGCATCCATATGAGCGACATCCCGAGCTTTCCGTATCGCCTCCTTTGGGAAGAGCGGGTGGTGCGCTCGGTCGCCAATCTGACAAGGGCGGACGCCGAGGAATTCCTGGCGCTGGCGCCCAACGCCGGCATCCGCACCGCGACGCAGACCTACCCGCTGGCCGATGCCAACCGGGCATTGACCGATCTGCGCCGTGGCGCGCTGCAAGGTGCCGCGGTGCTGCTGCCGTAAAGTCGTCTCTCTTCCGGGGGCGGGAAGTTCTAAGAAATCACGGGGCCGTTATTGCACGTGCGCATAGATGTTAAGGATATAGAGTGGCAGACCCATGCCTATCAGAGGAAACGTAGCGAGAACGCCTGCCGCTCCAACCGCCAAATACGATAAAAATCGGCGGTTCCCGTACCACGCGATGACCGCTTCTGTGAATACCGCCGCCGTGAGGAACATAATCGCACAGGCGAGCACAGTTCCAATCTCGTCCAAACCCCGAAGACCATTTTCCGTTGGCGTTATTAGGCTAGACAGTAACGAGAAGGGGTCCGTTTCGTTTCGTTTTGCCGCGCGTATTTTATTGTATAGCTGATATGTGCCAGGCAAATTCAGTATGCCAATAATCGGAATATATACGACCCTAATCGTATACAGCTTAATAATTTCCGACAGATCAGAATGTTGTCTAAAAACGACTAGCATCGCATGTACCGTCACCGCTAGGATTACATGAAATATCAGAATCATCGCCTGCCAAAATCCAAAAAAGTCAGCGTCCTTGATAGATATTCCAAACAAGTAGGAGACAGGCAGTGCGATCAACATTAAGATCACGGCGCTCGTTGCCCAGATTTCAATCAATGATTTCGGGAAGAGCGTAGCGCTCTGTTCCGTTAGCAATGTGTTTGTGCTGTCGATTGGATGCAGCGCATATTCCATCCAGGCGAGGACTAAACGAGCGGGTGCTTCGATCACCTGTGCCATTTCACGTAGGCCGCGTCGTATTTTCTGATCGCGAGAGTGTACGATCCGCGGCACCCATCAGGGTGGCAAATACCCCGATAAATAGCAATAAAGAAAAGGTTATTGACGTTGGATACAGGTAAATCGCAAGGGAAATCTGCAAAATGATACCAACAAAAATGCTGTACCATCTCGCTTCCGTATAACCTTTTATTATCCATAGAAGTAATAAAAACACCATGATGCAGCCGACATTGAATATAACTGCAGGAACGAGCGCTCGTTCGCCAAATGACGAAAAAATCTGCGATGTAGCAAAAATTTGCAAAATCAGAATGATGACCATCACGAACATCAGGTTGATCGCGGCAAAGCCAAAGGCAACATTTCTTGCCTTTATCTTGTGAAGCGTCGAACCTGCACGCGGGCTCGACGCAGGTCGAGGCGATATCTTTGGGCGTTGCGCGATCGGTTTTTTGACGCCCGGCATGTCGGCATTGACCTCGCAAAAGTCGCCGTTTGTCACAGCCTCTGTGTCGGGGCATTGTAACCGCACCCGCAAGTATCGCAGCATCGACAAGCATAAATTTGATGACGTTTGAGGTTCCACCGATGCCGGGGCAACCCGAGCCCGGCACGCGCTCCTCGGTGGCGCCGATCGTGCTGCTCGTCCTGGCGGCGCTCGCCTATTTGTTCATGCTGGCAAATGCGATCGAGGCGCCGCAGCTCGAATCGATCGACAAGGGCATCGCCTCGATCTTCGCCCTGGTCGGGCTGGTCGGGTTGTGGCTGCTGCTGGCGGCGATGCTGACGATGGCGGCGGTGCGCGAGGAGATGCCGGTCTGGGCGCTGATCCTGGCGCCGATCGCGCACCCGCTGTGGGGCGCGGCGGCGCTCGCTGCGCTGTTCGACTGGATCGACCGACCCGACGCTCAGGCCGCGATCCTCATCCTCGCCCTGCCGCCGCCGCTGCTGGCGTTTTATGCGCTCTATCCGATCTCGTCGAAGCTGCGGACGGCATTGCCGGCGCCGGCGACGGCGGCAATCATCCTCGGCGCGGTCGCGATGCTGTCGGCGGGGCAGCTCGTCTACAAGACGACGCGCGATATCAGGGAAGCGGCGGAGCGGCGCGAGCAGGACAGGATCTGGCAGGAACGGAAGGCGCGGGAACAGGCCGAGAAGCAGCGGCTGAACCGGGCGCGGCTGGATCGGCTGACCGACGACTCACCGTTGGCCGACTGGGCGGAATTCATCGGCAAGGGCAACGATCTCGAAAAGGAGGCGATTGCCCGCATCCGCCGATTGCCGCACCGGCAGGCCGATGCCGAGGCGATGCTGGCCAGGGATGACGCCTTCCCGCTGTTCCACATCGGCGATCTCGATCTCGAGGCCACGCGGGAATTTTGCGCCGCGACCGGCGGCTTCCTGGTCAAGGATGCGGAGACGCACCGCCCGTCATCGCCGGACGATATGTATTGGAAGGTGTCGGACCGGTTCGAGCCGTTCGTCAACGACATGCGCTGGCTGGTCGATCACCATTGCGATCTCGAACCGGCGATAGCGGCCATCGAGACGACGGTTGGCGCCTATCCGCCGGCACAAGATCGCGACAAGTTTCTCGCGACCTTGGCACGGGTGCGCCCGGAATGGCGGCGCTGCCTCTTCGCCACGGCGGCGGAACAGCGGATTGCCAGTTGCGACGCGATCATCCAGGCCGGCACCGATATCCCGGAAAACCACGCCGGCGCCTATGCCGCGCGCGGCGACGCCTATCTCGATCTGGGCGAGGTCGATCGGGCATTGAGCGACGACAGCGAGGCATTGCGCATCCGCCCGGAGTATCCCGCCGTCCTGAACAACCGCGGCAACGCCTACGAAGAAAAGGGCGAGCACGACCGCGCGATCGCCGATTACGAGGCCGCGATCGCGCAGTCGCCCGATTTCGAGCAGGCGTTCCGCAACCGCGGCCGGGCGAAGTTTTTCCGCGGCGATTTCGGCCCGGCCGAAGCGGATTTCGGGCGCGCGCTGGAGCTGTTGCCGGAGAATCCGTACCCGATACTGTGGCGATATCTGGCGCGCGCCCGGTCGGGTCAGGCTGCACCCGACGAGCTGCGCCAAGCCGCCGCGCCGCTCGACCATGCTGAGTGGCCGTGGCCGGTGATCGCGGCCTTTCTCGGTGAGACCGACCGCGCCGCCGTAATCGCCGCGGCACAACAGGGCAAGCCCGATGCGATCCAGCAGCAAGGCTGCGAGGCGGCGTTCTTTCTCGGCGAAAAGGCGGTCTTGGAGCGCGACTACGCGACCGCGCGCGAACTGCTCTCGGAAGGCGCGAAAGTCTGCCGCCCCGGCAGCATCGAATATCCGTCATCTCGCTTCGAACTCGCCCGCTTGCCGTGACCAGCGACGGAACGGGTGCAGCGGCGGTCTTCAGCTTGCATAATGCCGGGCGGGACGCCTGAAGGAGGGGAAGCATGTCGCAGCATCACACCGTCGCCTGCCGGCCGGAGCATTGCCATTGGGGGTTTTTCGATGCCGGGCTGAAACCGGTGACGACGGTCGCCTCGGGCGACACGGTGCAGATCGACTGCGTCTCCGGTGGGCCCGACATCCTGCCAAAGGGCGAGAATTGGGAGATCCTCGTCGATCACCTCGCGATCCATGCCGGCCTCGACAAGGGCACCGGCGCGCACATCCTGACCGGGCCGATCGCGGTCGAGGGCGCCGAGCCGGGCGACGTGCTCGAAGTGCAGATCATCAACGTCGATTGCCGGCAGAATTGGGGCTACACCCGCATTCGCCCGCATGCCGGGACGCTGCCCGAGGATTTTCCGATCCGCAAGGTGCTGCACAGCGGCATCGACCGCCAGCGCGGGGTGTGCACCCTGCCGTGGGGCGCCGAGATCGACCTCGCGCCGTTCTTCGGCGTCATGGGGGTGGCGCCCCCGCCGGTCTACGGCATGTGCACCTCGATTGTCCCGCGCGAGTTCGGCGGCAACATGGACCTGAAGGAGCTGGTCGCCGGCGCGACCTTGTACCTGCCGGTGTTCGTGCCGGGGGCGAATTTTTCTTGCGGCGACGGGCACGGCGTGCAGGGCGACGGCGAGGTCTGCGTCACCGCGCTGGAGACCGCGCTGTCGGGCACCTTCCGGCTCACCGTGCGCAAGGACCTCAAATTCAAGCTGCCGCGCGCGGAGACGCCGACGCATCACATCACGATGGCGTTCAACGAGGACCTCGACGACGCTGCGAAGGACGCGCTCAGGGAGATGATCAAGCTGATCGGCGAGCGCCTGGGACTACCCGCCGACGACGCCTACATGTTTTCGAGCCTCGCGGTCGATATGCGCGTCACCCAGCTGGTCGACGGCAACAAGGGCATCCACGCGATGCTGCCGAAGCGCTACTGCCCGAATTGATGAGCGGGGCGGCTTCTAACCAGCAACAAATTTGAACTTCGGTGTTCGAGAGAGAACAGGCAGGCCTTCTCGGGGACAGAACCGGCGGTGTCGATCTCGACCGGTTGATTGCTTGCGTCAACGCGTGCGGCTTCGACGAGAGCAGGTACTTAGCTGATAACGCGGCGCTGCAAAACGCCGGCTTTGATGCACCCGCCGCGTTGTTCCATTTTCTTGCACATGGCTACGCCGAGCGCCGCGAACTCACCTGCGGCGTTCTCCCCGACGGTCTCCATGAAATTCGCTCGCTGGCGCTCCCCAACCGCGATTATGCGGTCCGGCTCTTCTGCTGCCTGTTCTTCGGTCAGATAAAAAATCCGCGGACGGCGGATCGGTTGTGGCATGGGATCGACCGCGGGTTCGTCGATTGCCTACGCGCGATGGGCGGCATCCCCTATTTCGTGATCGGCGATAGCCACGCCACCCATTACCTCCGCATGGCATGGCTCGGTGAGCGGTGGCTGGCGGCGCTGCCCCTGGTCTGTCACGGCGGCTCGGCCATCGACCTCGCGAACGAGAACTCCCGCTCCCGCTTCGGCCCGCAGCTGTTGCAATGGGCTCGAACCGTGGCCGATCTGGCGCGCCCATTCGATGTTCCGGTCTTCCTCAAATTCGGCGGTATCGACACCGAGTTTTTGTGGGTCCGGAGAAGGATGCGGAAAGGGTTTTATCAATTCGCCGTCGCCGAGTTCGACGATCTGGCCCGCGAGTCGGTTTTCCGGTATAGCCGCTTTCTCGATGCGCTAGCGTGCATTGTGGACCGCGGACTGCTGAGGATTTGCAGCGTATTCCCGACCGTGCTCGGCGATGCCGACTGGGCCGAGGTTTTTCTGCAGGTCCACCGGACTTCTCCGGAACGCGACCGTGCTCTCGCCCACGAGCTGGAGAAGGCGGAAATTCCGCCTTTGTCGACGCGGACCCAGTTGCGCGGGTTGTACAACGATTACTTGCGGGATATGTGCCGGGCGAAATCCCTGGCTTTCGTCGATGATTTTTCTCCATTCGTCGATGCAAACGGCAATACGCATCGGCGGTGCTACGCGACGCATGGCGGCCGGGAAACCCATCTGGATTACGACGCCTGCGAAGAGCCGCTGGTAAAGATCATTCGCAGCTTTATTAACTGACCGGCGACCGGCATTGCCATCGGACTGGGCCGAATGAGAAAGCAATGCTCGGGTAGAGCGGTTCTCGCCGCATCGCCATTCTGTCACCATGTCTGGTGATGGAGTGACGGCGATGTTGAACGAAGAGCAGTGCTGGTCGGCTGTGGTCTCGCATGATGCGACGCAGGACGGCCGCTTTTTCTATTCGGTGAAAACCACGGGGGTCTATTGCCGGCCGGGCTGCGCCTCGCGCCAGCCAAAGCGCGGCAATGTGGCGTTCTACGAGAGCGCCGATCAGGCGGAAGCAGCGGGGTTTCGGGCGTGCAAGCGCTGCCGGCCGCGCGACGGCTCGCCTGCCGACCGGCACCTCGCGGCGATCGACCGCGCCTGCGCGCTGATCCGCAGGAGCGACAGCCTGCCGAGCCTGGCCGAGCTTGCCGATGCCGCCGGCATCAGCCGGTTTCATTTCCACCGCGTGTTCAAGCAGATCACCGGGGCGACGCCGCGCGAATGGGGCAAGTCGCACCGGCTCGGCCGCTTCGCCGCCCGGCTCGACGCCGGCGAGCCGATTGCCGAGGCGGTCTACGCCGCCGGGTTTGGCGCCAGCTCGCGCGCCTACGAGGCGGCGGGAAACGGGCTCGGCATGACTCCGGGCGCGCGGCGGCGCGGCGGCCAGGGCGAGACGATCCGCTACACGATCGTCGCGACCTGGCTCGGCTGGGCCTTGGTCGCGGCGACCGAGCGGGGCATCTGCATGACCGCGCTCGGCGACGACCGCGCCCGCCTCGAAGCCGATCTGCGCCGCCGCTTCCCGGCCGCCGAGCTGGTCGCCGCCGACGCGGCGCTGGCGGGCTGGGCCGGTCGGGTCGTGCACTACATCACCCGGCCGGGGGAGCAGCTGGATCTGCCGCTCGACATCCGCGGCACCGCGTTCCAGGCGCAGGTCTGGCGCGCCTTGCAGAAGATCCCGCCGGGGCAGACCGCGACCTATCTCGGCATTGCCGAGGCGCTCGGCCGCCCGCGCGCGGTCCGCGCCGTCGCGCAGGCCTGCGCGTCGAACAAGCTGGCGGTGCTGGTGCCATGCCACCGAGTGGTGCGCAGCGATGGCGACCTCGCCGGTTATCGCTGGGGCGTCGAGCGCAAGCGCGCGCTGCTCGAACGCGAGCAAGCGTCCGCGAAGGCCGAGGAAGCGGCGGATTAAGCTGCGTCCCTTCCCTTTACCGTCATGGCCGGGCTTGACCCGGCCATCCCCCCGTGAACCGAACAGTTGGGATCCCCGGGTCAAGCCCGGGGATGACGGTTAAAGAGATGAAGCAAACATGTTCGACATCCCTGATCGCATAAACCAAGCGGACTGGCCGGGTTTGCTGAAGGCGCTGGACGCGCAAGGCTTTGCGGTATTGCCGGCCGTGCTCGACCCCGCCGCATGCCGCGAGCTGGCCGGGCTGTACGACGATGACGAGGCGTTCCGCTCGCGGGTGGTGATGGCGCGGCACAATTTTGGCCGCGGCGAATACAAATACCTGCGCTACCCGCTGCCGCCGGTGGTCGCGGATCTGCGCGAGGCGCTATACCCGCGTCTCGCGCCGCTGGCCAATTCCTGGCACGAGCGGCTGCGCCTGGAGCCGCGCTTTCCGGCGACGCTGAAAGCCTATCTCGACCGCTGCCATGCCGCTGGGCAGGAGCGGCCGACACCGCTGATCCTCAAATACGAGGCCGGCGACTACAATTGCCTGCACCAGGACCTTTACGGCGATCTCGTTTTCCCGCTGCAGGCGACGGTGTTGTTGAGCGCGGCGGGCCGCGACTTCGAGGGCGGCGAGTTCATGCTGGTCGAGCAGCGCCCGCGCATGCAGTCGAAGGGCGAGGTGGTGCCACTCCGGCAGGGCGACATGGTGGTGTTCGCGGTCAACCATCGCCCGGTCACCGGCGCCCGCGGCTTCTACCGGGTGACGATGCGGCACGGGGTCAGCCGGCTGCGCTCGGGCCGGCGCTTCACCCTCGGCGTCATCTTCCACGACGCGACCTAGGACGACGGGCTGGTTCGGCGCTTCAGAGCAGTCCCAGCTCGATCAATTCGGCTCTGAGCACCGCAGCGTTCTCGAAGCGAATCCCGTGAATGCCGAATGGGCGCGCCGCGTCGGCGTTCGCCGCGACGTCGTCGATAAAGACGGCGCGATACGGATCGATGCCGGAGCGCTCGAGCAGCAGTGCATAAATCCGCGGGTCGGGTTTGATGACGCCGACCTCGCCCGAGACGATGCCGCCGCGGAACCACGTCAGAAATGCGAATCGCGCCAGCGCCGGCGGGTAGGTCTCGGCGGAGAAGTTGCTGAGGAAATAGAGCGGTACGCCGCGATCGCGCAATTCGGCCAGGATCTCGACGCTACCGTCGATCGGCCCCGCGATCATCTCGCCGAAGCGGGAGTGGTAGGCATCGATCAGCTCGGCCTTTTCGGGATGCTCCGCTTTCAGCAGCCGCGCGCCCTCGGCAAACAGCCGCCCGGCATCCTGGCAGCGGTTCCACTCGTTGGTGCACACCGTCGCCAGGAAATGCTCTATGCCGGCTGTGTCGCCGGGGAACAGCTTGCGGTAGAGGTGCCGCGGGTTCCAGTCGAGCAGGACGCCGCCCAGATCGAAGATCACCGTATCGCGCTGCCGCAAGGCGGAGCTCCTGTTCTCGGTTGCCGGCCGGCTACTTCGCCTCGAACACCTCTTTGGCGACGAGGGCGGCGGTCATCGCCGCCGGCCAGCCGGCATAGAAGGCGAGATGGGTGATCAGTTCGCCGATCTCGTCCTGGGTGACGCCATTGGCCAGCGCCCGGCCGAGATGGCCTTCGAGTTGCTTTTCGCGGCCCATCGCGAGGAGCGCGGCGACGGTGATCAGGCTGCGGTCGCGTTTCGACAGCTCGGGCCGCTCCCAGACATCGCCGTAGATGAGCTTGTCGGAAATCTCCGCGAGCTTCGGCACGGTGCCGCGGATCAGTTCGCGGGCAGGCGAGGTCGGCTGGGGCATGATGTCTCTCCTGGGTTGGTCGATCCCGGCAGCCTAGGGTAAGACTGCCCAAGCGGAAATCGCGATTAGGGAAGACTGCAATGCGCATCGCGGTGATCGGCGCCGGCGGCATCGGCGGCATCTATGGGGCCTCGCTCGCCGCGGCCGGCGCGGAGGTGATCTTCGTCGCACGCGGCGCGCATCTCGCCGCGATGCGCGACAATGGCCTCAAGGTCGAGGGCGACCGCGGCGAGACCCTGGTTCGCCCGTGCCGCGCAACCGACGACATCGCCGGCATCGGCCCGGTCGATTACGTCCTCTTCTGCGTCAAGCTGTGGGATGTCGAGAGCGCCGGCGGGCAGATCCGGCCGATCGTCGGGCCGGAGACCGCGGTCGTGCCGCTGCAGAACGGGGTCGACGCGGCGGAGCGGCTGGTCCCGATCCTCGGGCGCGAGGCGGTGATGGGCGGCACCGCCTTCGTCACCGGCTCGATCGTCGCGCCGGGCGTGGTGCGCCAGACCGGCACTTATCAAGTGATGACCTTCGGCGAGCTCGACGGCCGGGTCAGCGCGCGCGGCCGGCGGCTGTCCGCGATGTGCGAGAAGGCCGGTTTCGAGGGCGTGCTGAGCCCGGACGTCATGGTGCCGATCTGGCAGAAATTCATCCTGCTAGTGCCGGCGAGCGGGCTCAACGCGCTGACAAGGGTGCCGCTCGGCACCTGGCGCGAGGATGCCGATTTATGGGGTCTCGCCGAGGCGGCACTGGCCGAGACAATCGCGGTCGGCCGCGCCGAGGGCGTCCGGCTGCCGCCCGATTGCGCCGAGAAGACGCTGGCCTCGTTCCGCTCGATGCCGGCCTACCACATGACCTCGATGGGCAATGATCTGCTGCGCGGCAACCGGCTCGAGCTCCCGTGGTTCGCCGGCAAGGTGGTCGAACTCGGCCGGAGGCACGGCATCGCCACTCCGGCGAACGGCTTCATCCAAACCGCGCTGAAGCTCCACGCCAACGGCCCACCGGCCAGCGATCGTCCAGCCGAGGCCGCTCGCCGCTGAGGTCCGTACGGGTGGTGGAAAGCGGACAAAGCCAGCTGCGCTTCCAATGACGCCCTCGCGCCGAAGCGGCCGTTCCCGTGAGCCAAATCAGGCGGCCGGCCCTTAGCGGACTTTTGACGGTTGCACACCACCAATCCTCGCGCGAGGATTAGCCGATCCTAGACCGAGGGGGCAGGCCCGTGGCCCACGACGTCTTTATCAGCTACTCACACGTGGACAAGTCGGTTGCTGACGCCGCAAGCGCGACATTGGAGGCCACCGGCATTCGTTGTTGGATAGCACCACGCGACATTTCCCCGGGCGCGGAATGGGGCGAGGCCATTATCGAAGCCATCGACGGCGCCCGAGTAATGGTGCTGGTCTTTTCATCAAATACGAACGAATCGCGTCAGGTTCGCCGCGAAGTAGAGCACGCCGTAGCCGGGGGCGTGACGATCATGCCTATACGGATCGAGCAGGCTACTCCGACAAGATCGCTCGCGTACTTCATGGCTGGCGTCCATTGGCTTGACGCCCTCACGCCTCCGCTAGAGCAACATCTGCGGCAGCTCGCGGTGTCCATCAAGGCGCTCTTGGAAGCCGTATCTGCCGGCGAGACTGCGTTGGTCGATACGGTCGATGAACCGTCGAATCGGACCACGCGCGAGTGGT
This sequence comes from Allostellaceae bacterium, assembly GCA_036008175.1. Classification (GTDB taxonomy): domain Bacteria; phylum Pseudomonadota; class Alphaproteobacteria; order ATCC43930; family CGMCC-115725; genus DATARH01. The sequence goes on along the minus strand of DASYOB010000100.1, from coordinate 5,459 downwards.
CCATGCGCCGGGACGAGGACCGCCGGCAACTTGAGCCGTCCGCGCCGCGATCTCGCAAGCCAATTACCATTGCATTAGCTGCCTTGGTCATAATCGGCGTCGCGATAGTGGCTGTCATTCAAACCGGCCAGCTGACGAGGACGAGCAGCCAAAAAGAAAGCGCGCCGCCACCGCCGATATCTACACGCGAACTCGCAACTGTACCTGCGCCCGCGATCGTAACTGCGCCTCCGCCTACAACTACACCCGCACCACCTGCGGCCGTACCTACACCGGTACCTGCGCCGGACTTGGTGCCCGCACCGGCGCCGCAGAAGGAGCCTTCCGCGTCGATAACCCCTCTCGCGCCAGCGCCTCAACCGAGTTCACCAGCAGTCCCACGGGCTGCCGTACCGAAAGCTCCAACTGCCGTCATATCGGCGGCTCACGAGGGGCTGTGGTTCGGTTTTCGCCGGTGCCCTGAATGGCGGGGTCGTCAGGCCTTTCAGGCCGGGGTTAGGATGACAATCCAGAACAATAAGGCTGCCTCTATTACTGTATTTCCGGCCGATTCTCCGGGCTATGTCACCTATCAGGGGACAGTCGACCCGAACGGGATGCTGCTGCTGCGTGGCTATGGCATATCCGGCGGCTTACCAGGCGGGCTACCGCGCGGCTCGCGTTACCCATTTCTCTATGAGGGCACGATTTCCGGCGACAGTTACAGCGCGAAGGATATTGGCGTTCCGCGTCCATGTACCCTCGAAATGACACGACAGCATTAGGCGCCAACGCCCGTCAGTTCGGATGACCGCTCGGCAGCCGACTGAGCCACTCGAAGCCATCGGCGCGGAGGTCTCAAAAGGGGGCATTAGCGGTCAAGTCATCTGGCTTCGTCGATGGCATTGGGCCGGAAGTGAAGTGCCGTGTCATCCAACAGCACACCGTCGGCGCTACCGAAGGTCTGATTTCATCGACTAAGCCAGGCTGAATTGGACGCCGTCGTCGAGCGGGATCACCGGGCGCGGCAGGCGGGTCCAGTCGAAGCGATGGAGCATCGGCGAGGTCAGGCCCGGCAGGTCGACCTCGACGATCTGCTCGGGGCCGAAGAACTCGTCGAAGCCGCCGCGGAAATGGCCGCGTGACTTGACCGCCACCGAGCGCGCACGACCGATGTCGAGCCCCATCATCTCGAAGAAGATCGGGTCGGCGCACTGCACCCGGTGCGACACGACCACGACGGTGATGCCGCCGATCGCCAGCGCGGCGCAGGGGCCGAGCGCGAGGCGCGTGCCGGCATAGATGCCGCGGCGGCCGACGCAATTGCCGTCATGCAGCGCGGCGACCCGCGCCGGCGACGTCCAGGGTTCGGAGAAATTGGTGGTCTCGGCGCGGTTGAAGCGCGCCGCGAAATTATAGTGGAGCCCGTGCCGGTGCGCCTCGGTGGCGAGCGGTGGGTCGTAGATGACGCCCATCAGCGCCCCCTTGACCCCGGCCTCGGCGAAGGCGCGCAGCAGGTACATCGTGTTGCCGCGGCCGCCGCCGCCCGGATTGTCGGCGACATCTGCGAAGGCGAGCGCCGGTGCGGACGGGTCGCGCGCGACGGCGAGCGCCTTCTCTACCGCTTCGTCAAGCGGGGTCAGCTTCGGGTAAAACCGGGCGCGCTGGTCCCAGCCGTATTGCGCGATCTCGCGGGCGAGCTTGTCGGCGGCGGCGCGGTCGCCGCGCGCGGTGACGATGACGCTGAGGCCGTTCTTCGCGGTATCGGCATAGGCGAAACCACCCATCACGGAGACGTTCATGATCGCCGGAGCCATCTGTTGCTGGCGCTCCTGGCCGAGCCGGATCATCTCGGCATAAGGTCCGGCGGCGGTGAGCATGGTGACGGTCGGCGGCACGATCGGCAGGCGCAGCCGCACCCTCTCGGTCCGGGTGCCGGCGAGCAGTTCGCGCATCGCCGCCGCCGCCTCGGCGCCGCGCTCGCGCATGTCGAGATGCGGGTTGGTGCGGTAGCCGATAAAGGCGTCGATCAGATCGACCATGCGATCTGAGACATTGGCGTGCAGATCGAAGGTGGCGACAACCGGCACGTCCGGGCCGACGATGCGGCGCACGGTCTCGAACAAGACGCCCTCGGGGTCGTCCTCCGCAGTGGTCAGCGCCGCGCCGTGCGCGCAGACATAGACGCCGTCGACCGGCAGCGCGGCAGTAAGGCGTCGCGAGATCGTGGCGAGCAATTCGGTGAAAAAGCCGTGCTCGACCGGGCCGTTCGGCTCGCTCATCGCCAGCGCGATGCCGATCGGATCCCACTTTCCGTCGGCATCCATCGCCGCGACGAAGCCCGGCGTTTCCGGCAGCATCGTCGGGGCCGGGCTGCGCGCCTCGGTCAGGATGTCGTCGCCTTCCAGATAGGTCCGGGCGAGAAAATGCGCCTTTGTCGCTGCCGGCGCGAATTTGTTGCACTCGATCGAGAAGCCGAGAATGGCGATCCGAGGCGCGGCGGAGAGAGGCATCGGGAAACCCAAAGCATTGCGCAGACCCGCAAGCTTACGCCGGTTCAGCCGCGCGGGCGAGACGGCGCCGTTGCTTTACAAACCGGGAACGCAAGCGGGAACTCTTGCGATGCCTTGGTGTTGCCACGTTTGTTAATTGCGGAACTCTGTAGCGAGCAGGGAATGGTTTTGCTAATCGGCGCGATCGTGACGTACGGCATCGTCGCATTGCTGGTCGGCATCGCTGCAATCGTATACTTGATCAACGGGACAGGCTCCTCGCCCGTGCCGGCTGACGGCGACGCCATCCGCTTGCTCAATCGGCGGCGACGATCATTTGTGCGGCGGGATGTCGCACCGGGAACTCCGGCGGCGGGCCTGCGTTAACGCACGGTTTGCCTTTGGGGGGAATATGGCGAGCGATACTCAACCGGGCACGCGCGTGGGCTACGCCGTGAGCCGGCAACCCGCCTGGACCTCGCGCGAACGCGCCGCCCATTACCGCGAGCAAGCCGCCCAGTTCCAGCGGATGGCCAAAGAGGAAGCTCAGGAACTCGCGCGGGGTCGGCTGCTGGATCTGGCACGGCAATACGACAGGCTGGCAATAAAGCTCGATGCGGAGCTGGCTGGCCAATCCTGAGAACCCAGGGCAGATGCGACCAGCTCTTTCTCAACCGATCCTGGAATGGGGAACCGACGCTCAGCGGCGCATGTTCGGACGGCAGCAGGGTATTTTGATCAAGGCGTAATCCGAGCGCAATGCGATGTACGGAAAACAGCAGGAAAGCGGCGCAAACCACCGGGAAACCGCGGAAACGCTGCGCCAGCTCGCCGGCAAGCTGCGTTTCGATCTTTGTCGCCGCCGGCAGCTCTTCGCCCTGGCCGACGGGTTTGACCGCCTGGCCGAGCGGGTGAGAAAGCAAATGCCCGCCGAGGCAGCAGACTAAGTGGTTTAACCGGCCCGCTCAGCCGCGCCGGCTGCATCGATCCGACCTGAATTCGTAACCTGAATTCGTAAAGAACCAGACTGTAAACAGACCGGGCGGAACCGCATCGCGATCCCGCCCGGGCCTGGCCCGCGACGAGGTGAGACGCCGGGGGCCATACCCACCTAACGTGGCTGCACCGGCGCGGGTTCTCATCCGATATTTCCGGGTGATTTACCGGCTCGCGCGCTCGCGATCAACGCTTGCTTCCGGGCGCTGCTGGCGGCGGCCCTTTGCATTATGGCCGGCGGGGCCGCAAGTGCGCTCGCAATCCCAGCATGAAAGAACACCCCGAACGCGCCGCTCGAAATAGGTTGGCGCCGGATTGACGGGTTATCGAGCGGAGAGCGCGGTCGGCATGGCACCGATGCCCTGGTTGGCGTCCTGGGCAAGTGAGGTTTTTCATTTCTACACTGCTTCCTCCCACCTCGGGCCGGGTCGCGCCGGTCCGGTCCGGCGCCCTTTATGTCCGCGACCCAAAAAGAACGGCCACCGAGTACGCAGGGGATGCCAGGACGACCGTAAGTCTCGAATGGCGAAAGGGCCGCGCGCGACAGATTGGCGCGCCCCGGGGCCACCGTAATCCCGACGATGGCAAGGTCAGATGTGACCAATTTGGGGCCCTTCTCTTTGACGACTCTTTGACAGTGACCGAGCGGCGCCTTTCGTTAGCAAATTTTCAAGCATTTTGGCGCGTCCATCATTCGCGAAATGCGAGCTTCCTCGGAGTGCCCGATGCCGAACGTAGCCCATGCCACACCCGCGCCAGACGAGCGCGAGTATGCCGAGCGCCTACCTGACGGGGCACCGCTCATTGGAATGGTCGTGTGCGCCGCCTGCGGCGCCCTCACGGGCTCTCTGATCACGCTGATCATCTGCTCGCTCTGGTGATGCCCGCGATCGCGGAGATTGCCTTCTCCCAAAGATAAAGGTTGCCCCGATTTTCGGGAGACGGGCGGCCATAAGGGCCGCTAGTGGCGCCGGCGCGAGCTCGGCTCCCCGCCGCGGCGAAAAGCGGGTCGAGAACTTGATCGGCAGACGATATTGATCTGGTTCGGGCCCATTCGCGCGCGGAGCGCCATTGTCGTCTGTCTGGAGCTTTATCACTGATTTTGGCGATACCGCCGTGACGGTGCCGCTCGCCATGCTGATGCTTTGCTTCCTCGTTGTCGCGAAGGAGTGGCGCCTCGCCCTCGCTTGGGCTTTGGCGATCCTCGGCTGCGCGGGCGTGATCGGCGGACTGAAGCTCATCCTGGATGCGTGCGGCACCTCTGTCGCTACTGCCGGCCTCACGAGCCCCAGCGGGCATACGGCGATGAGCGCTGCGGTTTACGGCGGATTTGCCGCAGTCGTGAGTGTGAATATAGCTCCTCCAGCAAGGGCTGCGCTGATCGTCGGCACCATAGCGCTGATCGTGGCGATGCCTATGTCACGGGTCGTGCTGCACGCGCACACCCCGATCGAGGTGGTAGTCGGTCTGGCGATCGGGCTACCGGCAGCCGCAGTTATCATCCTAGCCACACTAGCGATCCGGCGAGAGCAACTGCCCGTCACCTGGCTCGCCGCCAGCGCCATCGGGCTGATGTTGTTGTTTCACGGCGAGCGTTGGCCCGCCGAGCGGGAGATCCGCCATCTCGCCGCATGGCTCGGCGCGCTGCGGGGGTTGTGCGGGTAGGTAGCCTTGGTTGAGGTGGGGCACCGCGGCAAAACGGCCGCCCGAAATCCGCATGCCCACCCTAACGCGGCCAGGCTACGCGGACTGCATGCTGAGGGGCGACGCAATTCCGTCCGCCGAACGGCTCGGCCGCGTAAAACGCACCGGCCCAGAGCGTCAAATTCGCGGCCTTCGATCCAAATATTGTCACAAGGGGTTTCCGGGAACCGCTCGTTAATCATTCTGTTCGGCTCGTTGGGGCGGTTTTGGTGGGTGCGATTTATGGGTCGGGGATTTGAGGGGATTAATGAACAGACGCCGTTCGGAATGTGGCCGGTGCCGGAAGGT
>DASYOB010000099.1:0-16611 GCA_036008175.1 Allostellaceae bacterium | reverse complement strand
CCCGACCCGGAGTTGATGGCGGCTTTTGTCCGGGCGCTGTGTGGGGCAACCCAGATCAAGGGCGGCTATTACGAGCGCACCTCCAAAGAGTGCGCGATCGCCGGCTTCGTCGAGCGACTTGAGCAGCGCCCCTACCCGCTGCCGGAGCTTACGGCGACGGATCTCACGGCCCGGCTGGCACGACCGCCGCGACGGCACGTCGTGTTGGCTGGGCTCTCGGGTGGCATCCCGCTCGCCTTGGCGCGGGCCTACGCCGAGCCAGGAATCAGACTCTCCCTCATTGGCGCCGATCCCGGACTGCTCGCCGTTGGCGCCGAGGATTGCCGGCGCCGCGGCGCTAACGTCGATTGGGTCTGCCTTGCCGATCAGAACGAAACGGAGTTGGCTCGCCGGCTTGCCGAGTTCGACCGCGACGCTCCGGTCGACGTGCTTATCGTCCATGCGGAAGGCGCCGGCGTCGCTCGCCGCGAAGCTGCAAGAGGCGACCGCTCAGGGGCCGACTCGGAAGTGCTGAGCGCGATGAACACCGTCGCGGCGCTGGCAGCGCCGATGAGCGAGCGCGCCCGTGGCCAGATCGTCCTCGTCAGCACGCTGATCGGCCGCGCCTTTGAGCGCGACCTGCCGGCCCTGACGGCCGGCCGACGGGCCTTGCTCGCCTACGGCGAGTCGCTGCGCTTTCGAGTGCATGCGCGCGGCGTATCGGTTACGACAGTGGTGCCCGGCGATCTTGCCCTTCGCGCGGCAGCCCGTTATGGGCAACCTTCCCTCGCGGCAATGGGCCCCGACCGCGCCGCAACGCGGATCCTGCGGGGTGTCCGGCGTCGACGTAACGTCGTCGCGATTCCTTGCCCAACGGCGGTGGCAATGCGAATGCTTTGTCTCGCGCCGTCAACCCTCCGCGATTGGGCCCGCAACAGGCTTGTGCCCTCGGTCGACCGGGTCGTTGAGCCGCACGAGGATGCGCCGCTAAGCACTGGGTCGGCGGTATCGGGCGACTGAATTCCGACAGCACCGCGCCCGGCGGCTTGGCTGAGAATATTTGGGAGCCGCCGAGGCGTGCTATGCTGCTTCGTCGAGCGAAAAACTGCAGGCCGAAACCAGAGGAGAAGGCAGATGCTGGCGCAGCTGGGACGCGCCGCAATGGTGCCGGTATGGACGGCGCAGCTGGTCACCGGCAACAAATCCTTCGAGCGCAATCGCGTAATCGGCAGCGCTTGGCTGAACGAACGCGGTCTCCATGTCGCTCGGGTATCGCTCGCCCACCGCATCGCCGCTGCGCGTCGGCGCCGGATTTCCGGGCTGGTTTCGGCAGCTGATCGGCTGGCCTTCGCGCGCGACGGCTTCGTGGTCAGGCCGAACTTCCTGCCAGCAGCCGAGTTCGCCGAATTGCTCGACCAGGTGAGAGCCTATCGCGGGCCGCTGCGTGAGATCGGCGAGGGCGACACGATCTTGCGCAAGATTGCGCTCGACCCGAAAACGCTTGCCGCGATGCCGGCGGTCGCGCATGTGCTGCGCTCACCGGAATGGCGCGGCCTCATTCGCTATATCGGCAGCCGGGACGCCGAGCCCGTGGTCTGGATCCAGAGCATTCATCGCCACGCCTGCGACGGCCCGCCGGACCCGCAGACTTCGCTCCATGCCGACACCTTCCACCCGACGGTGAAGGCTTGGCTGTTCCTGACCGATGTCGCCGCGGATGACGGCGCGTTCACCTATGTGCCGGGATCGCATCGGCTGACGCCGGAACGGCTCGGTTGGGAGCGGCGAATGAGCCTCGCCGCGGCGGCCTCGCCGAACGCCGAGAGCCGACAGGGATCGTTCCGGATCGAGCGCGAGGAGTTGGCCGCGCTTGGCTTGCCGGAGCCACGCGTCTTTGCTGTACCGGCGAACACCCTCGTCGTCGCCGATACCTTTGGCTTCCATGCGCGCGGCCCGAGCGCCGGGCGCTCGCTGCGAGTGGAAATCTGGGCCTATGGAAGGCGCAGTCCGTTTGTGCCTTGGGCGAGCTTTGATCCGTGGACCGGGGCCGCCTTGGCCCGGCGCAGTCTAATCGGCTGGCGGCTTGGCGATGCGCTCGAAAAAGCCGGGATCAAACCGCATCGTTGGCGCGCCCGAATCGGCATCTCCGCTTTCGATCCGGCCTGAGGCGGGTTCCGAGACGTGGCTTGGGATCCTGCTCAATACCTGAAATTCGCCGGGCCGCGGCTGCGCCCGGCCATCGACCTGCTGCAGCGCATCGACGCCGAGTCTCCGGGGACCGTCTACGACCTCGGCGCCGGTGCCGGCAATGTCACCCGGCTGATCGCCGCACGTTGGCCGGCGGCGCGGATCGTCGGCATCGACGGGTCGGCCGAGATGCTGGCGAAGGCCGCCGCCGAGAACCCTCAGATCAAATGGCAGCAGGACGATCTGGCGATCTGGCGGCCGGAGCGGCCGGCCGATGTCATCTATTCGAATGCCGCGCTGCACTGGCTGGACGATCACGACCGGCTGTTCCCGAGCCTGTTCACCGGGCTCGCCCCCAAGGGCGTTCTGGCGGTGCAGATCCCCCGCAATTTCGGTGCCCCATCGCACACGCTGATCACCGAGACGGCCCGCAGCGGCCCTTGGCGGCAACGGCTGGAGCGGTTGCTGCGCCCAGCGCCGGTGGCCGAGCCCGAATTCTACTACGATCTGCTCGCCCCGCTGGCCGCTTCGCTCGATATCTGGGAGACGGAATACCTGCAGGTGCTCGACGGCGAGAACCCGGTCAAGGAATGGACCAAGGGCACCTGGCTCACGCCGCTGCTCGCCGCGCTCGACGAGCCGGAGCGGAGCGCCTTCGAGACAGCCTACGGAGAGCGTGTCGCTGCCGCCTATCCGCCGCGGGGTGACGGCAAGACGCTATTCCCGTTCCGCCGGATGTTCCTGATCGCGACCGCGGCTTGAGACACAAAAAAGGGTCGGCCGCACAAAGGCGGCCGACCCCTAATGCCTTGACGAGCTGCGGTTAGTTCGTGCGCGGCCCCGCACTGCTTGTGTACGGATGCATCGAGGTGTTGGCGTCCCAATCAGACGATTTGTCGAAATGCGTGCCGGCTGCGCTGGGAGCGCTGCCGGGGGCTGGGCCAACGTAAGTCGGCGATGGGGTCATAGCGGCCTGCGTGCGGCCCGTGCCGGCGCTCGGGGCGTTGCCCGGGTTCGGGCCAGGATACGCTACAGATGGGACGACCGGACTGGCGACTGCCGGGGGCGCGGCGGTGGTCGCCGGCGGCAGCGACGCCACGCCGGTCTGCGCATGCGCGGCGAATCCGACTCCGGCAATCATACCTAAGCTCAGCAATGTCGATCTCTTCAGAAGTGCCATCGATGCCTCCTACGCTTTCCTGTTCAACAGCGGTGCGGTCGCGCAACTCTCCGTCCGCGCCGAGGCATGATGCAAATGAAGATTTGATAACGCGTATATGAATCGCCATCATTCGCTCGACCGTTAGGTCGGGACGATCGACATGGCAATCTCCGCAGAGGCTTCTCGGGTGCTGGACCGGCGGCTGGACGGCCGGTCCAGGCACGATCGAGAAGGCCGGCCTAGTTTGGCTTCGGGCCGTGCCCGCTGCTGTAGGGATGCAGCGAGGGATCGGCATCCCAGTCCGCCGACTTGTTGTAGTGCGGCGGCATCTGGCCGTTGCTCGCGCCCGGCGCCGGGCCGACATAGTCCGGGGAGCGCGGGACCGCCTGTACGGCGCTGCCCGGGATCGACAGGTGCGAGGCCGCACGCGGCTCATCGACCGTTGGCAGGCTCGCAATACTGGGGCTGGCGCCCGGATTTGGCCCGGACATGGCGGTCTGAGCCTGCGCGCCAACGGTGAGGCCGGCAATCAAGCCGAGGCCGAGGAGGGCGGGTCTGATGAGGCTGGACATGAACTTCTCCGATTGGGGTTGGCCGGATTCCGTAAGCTTTTTGCTATTGGTGAACTGGATGCTTCCCCGTTTGGGCGGTGTCTACGCTGCGCCGCAGTATGAGACAAGTGAAAAAACATTTTATCAACCATGAATTCAGTTCATTTCAACGCGCTCGACCTCAACTTGCTCCGGGTCTTCGAGGCCCTAATGCAGGAGCGCAGCGCGACTCGCGCCGGCGAGCGGCTGGGCCTGACACAATCGGCGGTCAGCCATGCGCTGAACCGCCTGCGCTATATCCTGAAGGACGATTTATTCGTGCGCGGGCCGGAGGGCATGCAGCCTACCGACCGCGCGACCGAGATTGCGCCGCGCTTGCGTCAGGGGCTGCTTCAGCTCCAGCTGGCGCTTGCGCCAACCGATTTCGTGCCCGAACGCACCGACCGGCGGTTCACGATCACCTGCACGGAATATGCCGGCGTGGTGCTGATCCCGCCCTTGATCGCCCGCCTCCGGGAGGAAGCGCCGCATGCCTCGATGACGGTGCTGCCGAGCAATATGGGGGTGGCCGAGACGCTCCGCTCCGGCCGCGCCGATATCGCCATCGGCAGCTTCCGCCGCGTGCCCGACTGGGCAGCATCCGAGCCGTTGATGCGCGAGACCCGGGTGTGGGTGCTCAGGGCCGATCACCCGGCCGCCGGCCAGGAACTGACTCTCGAACGCCTTTCGGAGCTGGCGCATCTGGTGATTTCCGCGACCGGCGAGGACGAGCATGCGATCGAGGGCTATGTCGTCGATCACGGCCTGGAACGCCTGGTCACGCGTAGCGATTCCGGGTTGCTGCAAGGCGCTTTGGTCGCCCGCGGTCTGCGCCGCACAGTCGCGGTGAACACGCCGCATATTCTTGGCGCGCTCGCGGCGGTCAGCGAGTCCGATATCGCCGCCTTGATATCGCGTCGGATGGCGACGGCCTTCATGGGCCGCTATCGGCTGGCGCTGTTCGAGCCGCCCTACCCCTCCCCGCCCTTTGAGCTGATGTCGCTGTGGCACCGCGATCATGGCGAGCAGCCGGCCATCAACTGGTTGCGCAAGCTGCTGCGTGAGGTTGCCGGCGCGTTGTAAGGCGAGCTTCAATGCCGATGCGATAGCGACTGCGCTCGCCGACTCTTTGTGGCAGGTTTCGCCGAAAGCCTGCTGTGTCGGAGGAGAAGAAGATGAGCGAGCGTGAGCTGGTCCGCTTCGAAAACGTCGACGAGATTGGCGTCATCACGATCGACAACCCGCCGGTCAATGCGCTGTCGCCCGGCGTGCCGGAAGGCATCACCGCGGCGGTGGACCGCGGCAATGCCGATGCGGCGATCAAGGCCATGGTGCTGATCGGCGCCGGGCGCAGCTTTATCGCCGGCGCCGACATCCGCCAGTTTGGCAAGGGGCCGCCGCGCCCGGCGCCGGCCCGGCGCCATTACGACGTAACGGACGACAGCCCAAAGCCGGTCGTCGCGGCGATCCACGGCTATGCGCTCGGCGGCGGGCTCGAAACCGCGCTCGCCTGCCACTATCGCGTCGCCGTGCCGAGCGCCAAAGTCGGCTTGCCCGAGGTGCAGATCGGGATCCTGCCGGGCGCCGGCGGGACCCAGCGCCTGCCGCGCCTGATCGGCCCAAAAGCGGCGCTCGACATGATCGTTTCCGGCCGCCATGTCCCGGCCGAGGAGGCGCACAAGCTCGGCATCATTAATGAGATCGTGCCCGAATCCGAGTTGCGAGCCGGGGCGATCGCTTTTGCCAAGCACATCGCCGAGAAACGGCCATTGCCGCGCATTCGCGACCGCAGCGACCGGCTTGCCGAGGGAACGGCCGACCTGTTCGAGGCGACGCGCAAATCGATCGCTCGCCGCGCCCGCAATCAGCGTGCGCCCTATGCTTGCATAGAAGCGGTCGAGGCGGCGTGCGCGATGCCTTTCGATGAAGGCTGCGCCCGCGAGCGCGCGCTGTTCGAGCAGCAGGTCAATTCGGAGGAGGCGCGCGCCCTGCGCTACGCCTTCTTCGCCGAGCGCGAAGCGGGAAAGCTCCCCCACATTCCGCGCGAGGTCGAATTGCGGCCAATCAATACTGCCGCGGTGGTCGGCGCCGGCACGATGGGCGGCGGCATCGCGATGAGCTTTGCCGATAACGGCTACCCGGTGAAGATCACCGATGCGACGCAGGAGGCGCTCGACCGCGGCATGGCTCGAGTCCGCGCCAATTACGAGACCAGCGTCAAACGCGGCAGCCTCGTCGCCGAGGAAATGGAAAAGCGGCTGGCGCGCATCGAACCGGTGCTCGGCTACGACAAGATCGCCGATTGCGACGTCGTGATCGAGGCGGTGTTCGAGCAGATCCCGGTCAAGGAGGAGGTTTGGAGGCAGCTCGACGCGGTGATGAAGCCTGACGCGCTGCTGTATTCGAACACCTCCGGCATCGACATCGACATCATGGCCAATATGACCAAGCGGCCGCAGGATGTCGCCGGCACGCATTTCTTCGCGCCGGCCAACGTCATGAAGCTGTTCGAAGTCGTGCAGGGCAGCAAGAGCGCCCCCGACGTGATCGCCTCGGCGATGGATCTCGGCCGCAAGATCGGCAAGGTCAGCGCCCTTGCCGGCAACACCGACGGCTTTGTCGCCAATCGCAGCCGCGCGCCGTTCAGCACCGAGATGGTGATCATGCTCGAGGAGGGCGCGCTGCCCGAGCAGGTCGACAAGGTCATGGTCGATTTCGGCTATCCGCTCGGACCGTTCGCGGTGTCGGATTTGTCGGGGCTCGATATCGGCTACGACACCCGCAAGCGCCGGGCGGCCCAGTACCCGAACTACCGCAAATTGCCGATTGCCGACCGCATCGTCGAGGCTGGCCGGCTCGGCCAGAAAAACGGCAAGGGCTGGTATCGCTACGAGCCCGGCGACCGCACCCCGCACCCCGATCCCGAGGTCGCCCGCATCATCAAGGAAACCGCGGCAGAACTAGGCGTCGCGCAGCACAGTTTCACGGACGAGGAGATCCTGAAGCGCATGCTATTCGCGAGTGTCAACGAGGCCTGCAAGATCCTCGACGAGGGCAAGGCGCTGCGCGCCAGCGATATCGACGTGATGTGGCTGCACGGATTCGGCTTCCCGCGCTATCGCGGCGGACTGATGTTCTGGGCCGACGGGATCGGGGTGCGCGAGGTCTACAACCTGATCGCCGCCTGGCATCAGCACTTTGGCGAGCGCTGGGCGCCATCGCCGCTGTTGCGCCGCCTCGCCGAAAGCGGCACGCCGCTCCGGGAGGCAAAAGCGGAGAAACTACGCTGAGTTCCTCTTGGTGGAACGATCGAAGGGAGGAATCCGATGAAGGTGTTGAAGAATGCCCGGCTGATCGACGGCACCGGGGCGGGGCCACTTGAGGACGCGACAATCGTGATCCGCGGCGACCGGATCGAGGCGATCACCACCCGAAACCAGAGCGATTGGCCGGCCGAGGCGGAAATCATCGATGTCGCGGGCATGACGGTGCTGCCCGGCCTGATCGACTGCCACGATCACATGGCCAACCACAAATACGACCTCGCACATCGCTGGGGGATCGACGAGCCGCAGAGCGTGCGGCATCTGCGCACCGCCTCGGTGCTGAAAAAAACGCTTGATGCCGGCTATACGATGATCCGCGATGCCGGTGGGCTTGATGTCGGTTTCAAGCGCGCAACCGAGGAGGGGCTGATCGACGGCCCGCGGCTGATCGTGTCCCTTGCGATCATTTCGCCGATCGGCGGCATCGGCGACCGGGTCAGCCCATCGGGCCACAGCCCGCTGCTCGATTGCGGCTGCCTCCCCAATGACCCGCTGTTGCCGGAGAGCGTCGCCGAGACCCTCGCCGATGTGCGCCCGGTTGTGCGGCGTATGGTACGGGCCGGCGCCGATGTGATCAAATGCGCGACGACCGGCGGCGCCAGCTCCCGGCCCGGGCACGGGCCGCGCGACGGCGCCTTCAATCTCGACGAGATGGAGGCTCTGGTCGAAGAGGCTCACGCGCTCGACCGGCGGGTCATGTGCCATGCTTTGGGCGGGCGAGGTCTTGATATCGCGATCGATGCCGGCGTCGATTCGATCGAGCACGGCTGCTATCTGAATGAAGACCCGCGCCATCTTGAGCGCATGGCCGAGCGCGGCATCTTTTTCGCCCCGACCCTGCTCGTCTATGAATACCATCGGAGATCGCCGCAGCCGCATGTGCGCGAGCGCGCCGCAGCGCTCTATGAGCATCACATCGCCAGCATCCGGCGGGCGCTCGATATCGGTGTCAGGGTGGTCGCCGGCACCGACGCCGGCGGCCATGGGCATCCGGCCAATGCCGGCGAGCTCGAATGCCTGGTTAAGGCGGGAATGACGCCGATGCAGGCTCTGCAAGCGGCGACCGGCTGGGCGGCCGAGTGCCTCGGCCGCGCCGACGAGCTCGGCACCGTCGAGCCCGGCAAGCGCGCCGATCTCGTCGCGGTCCAGGGGGATCCGCTCGCCGATATCTCGATGCTGCGCGATCTGGCGCGGATCGCGCTCGTGATCAAAGACGGCCGGATCGCCGCGAACCGTATGGCGGCGGCAGCTTAGCGGCTGCCGCCGCTCGCCGGCATCTGGCGCTGCGTCTGCACGGACGTCGCCATCGCTTTGGTGTCGACCGCGGTCGGGCCGTCGATCAGCGGTTTCAGCTCGGGTTCGAGGATCTTGACCAGCTGCACCGCGAGGGCGCTGGTGAAGTGGTAATTTGCCGCCGCCGGGCCCGGAATATAGGCGGTCGCCGAGCCGTAGAAGCGGTCGCCGAGGAAGAACACAAACGTCGCGGTGCGGTCGACGACGCGCGAGGAGATGATGCCGCCGCCGCGGGCAAAGCGGTCGTACCGGTTGTCGCCGGTACCGGTCTTGCCGCCGACCGGGAGAAGGCTCCCGTCGCTCGCTTTATAAGCCCCGGTCAGCCGCCGCGCCGTACCGTCCGAGACGACGCCCATCAAGGCGCGGCGAATAGTCTGGGCGACCTCGGGCGCCATCACCTGTTCGGGCTGGCCCCCAGGAGTCACAGTCGTGTCATAGGGCGTATCGGCGGCGAAATGCAGTTGCTCGATCGAGACGGTCGGCGTCCTGACACCGTTGTTCAGGATGATGCCCATCAACTCGGCAAGCGCATCCGGCCGATCGCCGGAGGCGCCGATGGCTGTGCCGAGCGAGGGGATCAGGTGGGAGAACGGATAGCCGACCTGCCGCCAGTTGTCGTAAATCCGGCTGAACGCGTCCTGCTCGAGCAGGATGCGGATGCGCGTATCCTGCTTCTGCATACCCCCGGTGAACAGCCAGCTGTAGACATCCTGGCGTACCGGTCCGCTCGCATCCAGGGCCTGCTGGAAGGTGGCGTCGGGGTGCTCCTGCAGATAGCTCGCCAACCACAATTCGAGCGGGTGGAGGCCCGAAACATAACCGCGATCGGCCAGCGAGAGTTTCTCGGGTGAACAGCTGAGAAACAGCTCCCACAGTTTCTGCTCGTCGAGGTCGTAATGCTGCAGATGCCCGACCAGAAACGCCTTGAACTGCGCGAGACGCGCATCGGGATGCAGCGACAGGTATATCGTCGCCAGCCGACGCGGCACCGGGCTCGTGCGTTGGATCAGCTGATCCAGCATCTGATCGGTGTTTAGGCCCTTCAGATCCTTGTAGAACCGGGTCATAAACCGGCGCCCGTCGGCGTCCGCGAAGCGGTGCAGATAGACCTCGCGCTGCGGATCGTCGGGGTTCTGCAGCAGGCTCTTCACCTGCGTACCGCTTTGACCGGAGTAGTAGTCGCGGATGTCGCGCAGCACCCGGACAAAGGCGAGATTGATCGAGTTGTGAAATGCGTCCTCGACCGTCGGCATCCCGCTGTTTTCCCAGCTCTCGAAATTGCCGAAGCTCTGATTGCCGCCGCCGGTGAAGAACATTTCGGGCGCCGCCGAATAGCGCCGCTGCATCGCCGCGTCGAGCATCGGCTGCAATGCGCGGTTGCTCGTATGGGCGAGATAGGTGGCGGCCCACCCGGTCAGCGGATCCTGGGCCCCGGCGGCCTGTTTCATCAATTCGCGCGGCGTAAGCGTGGCGAAGCGATGATGCAGCGTCACCATGATGTCGAGATAGGTGACGAGGGTGCGCAGCTTGGCCGTGGAGCCGAGCTGCAGCTTCGCGCCGGAATTGATGTCGAATGGCTTGTTGAGGCTGTCGGCGTGGATGCGCAGATAATTGCGGTCGGCGCCGCGCTCGTACAGTACGAAGCTCCAGGTGAGCTTGCTGGGATCCTCGCCACCGAGCAGGTTGTGACCGATCATCCCGGCTTCAGCTACGAATTTCCGGTCGGCCAGTTTCTGCAGCACCGCGGTAACGCGCGCCTGCGCCGCGGTGTCGACCGACGTCTCGGCCGTCAGGTCGAGCCGGTCGAGCGCATAAAGGTCGGGAAGGCCGAGTAGATAGACCAGGCGGTCCCGCACCTCCTCGGTCGACTTCTGACGAACATAGGACACCGCGCTGATCGGCGGCGGCTGATCCCGGAAGCGCAGATCCGCCGCGAGCGCCGCGTCGCGCAGCTGCGGATCGATGACTCCGTTGTCGCTGAGGACGCGCAGATAGCTGTCCGTCAGATCGGCGAGCGCCTCGCGATCGGTGACCAGGTAATAGCTCGGCCGGCGCTCGGCCAACAGCAAGCTCAGCACCTGCCGGTAAACCTCGCCCTTGCGCGCCAGCTGTGCCTTGTTGCGCGGGGCCGTGGTCAGCACCCGATTGGCCTCCTTCAGGTCGGTGCCGAACCAGACCCACAAAGCCTCAGGCAGGCCGATGACCTCGCCATAGCCGGGCATCGAGCTGAGCGGCGTCGAATTGAGGTAGGTCGTGAGAATTTCTTTGCGCCGGGCGAGGGTATTGCGCCCGCCCGAATATACATGCGCTGATGCCGTCAGCATCTGCCGCAGCTTTTCGCCGACCCCGCCGGTCAGTCCGCGCGGCGAATGCCGAAATTTCTCGATCTGCGTGGCAAGCGTGCTGCCGCCGCCTTCCTTGACGCCCGGGATGAACCAGCCACCGATCCGGCCGGCGACCGCGAGAAAAAAGCGGTTCCACTCGACGGCCGCGTTGTGCTCCGGCTGCTGCCGGTCGAGCAGATAGCGGTCCTCGATGAACAACAGGCTTCTCGAGACGAGGTCGGGTATGTCTTGAAAACCGCTGTAGACCCGTTCCGGAAACTGGGCGGAATAAATCTGGTCGCCGGTACGATCAAAAATCCGGATGCCGGTCTCGTCCTTTTCGGGATAGATGGGGAACGCGCCAAGCCCGACAAAGCGACGCATACCCTGCGACCAGCGTGCCTGGCCGTTGACCTGGAAGTGGTGCTCGGCCAGGGAAGCGATGAATTGCGGCAACTCGACATAGCCGAGCCGCTCGTCATAAGGCCCGGCCTTGGGAAAACGGATTGCATCGCTCGGGCCGGCCTGGACGCCGAAGCTCATGCCGCGGTCGAGGCGATCGAACAGCATCGCCTCCGCATGCGAGGTTTGCATCTCCCAGTACACCGCCCAGCCGATCAGGCCCAGCACTACCAGGACAACCACCCAGCGCAGCACACCGATGAGCGGGATAAGCGAGAAAGACCAAGCCCGCTGTCCTTGCTCGCTTTTCTGGCGAGGCGGATTGAAACGTGCAAGCCGCCCCCATACCGTGTCGGCAATGGCCATGCTTCCAGCTCTTCCTAGCAAACAGATCCAGATTCGGCGCCGCAACTCACGGGAGGACGTAAGTTACGGTGCGATTGACGCCCCGGAGCAGGGAACGCCTCATGCCGGCCGAAAGATCCTGCCGGCCGAGGTCATAACAGTTGCAAACGCAGTCGGTTCTTGCCTTTCGGTTTCGCGGTGGACGAGGGAATGAAACTAGGCATTGTATCCGATGTCCATTGCAACGGCCCCGGCCTCTTGCGGGCCCTGATGCTGATGGGGGATATCGACGAACTGATCTGCCTCGGCGACAGCATCTATGAGTACCGGTTCTCAAACGAGGTGGTCCGGATCCTGCGGGAGCGGAACGCGCAGGTGATCCTCGGCAATCACGAGGAGTGTTTCTTCGGGCCGCATGGCGCCCGCGCACGGGCTCGGGATGGTATCGACCGCGATCTCGCCGACTGGCTCGCCGCTCGGCCGCATCGCCACGAGCTTGAATTCGGCGATAAATCCGTGCTGCTGGTGCATTCCACCCCGTGGGAGCCGCGCGGCTCGTACATTCATCCGAACAGCAGCTTGCTTACGCGCTTTGGTGAAGCAAATGCCGATTTCGTGCTCTACGGCCACACCCACCAGCAAATCGTTCGGCGGATCGGTCGGGTACTCGTGGTCAATCCGGGCTCGGCGGGCGAAGCGCGCGATCCGCGCAACGGCGGCCAACTGAGTTGCGCCGTGCTGGACACCGTGAGCGAGGAAGCGCGGCTGATCGATTTCCCGGACCCGCAGCGGCAATGCCCCTAGACCCGATTGTACGGTACTTCGAGAATTATCCTCCCGGTGCGATATTCGAGGGAGGACCGATCGCGGTCACCGCGGCCGACATCGTCGAGTTCGCCGGCAAATACGACCCGCAAGCCATGCATACCGACCCCGAGGCGGCAGCCGAGGGCCGGTTCGGCGGGCTCATCGCCAGCGGCTGGCACACCGCGGCCTTGATGATGCGGCTGTTTGCCGCGCATTTCCTGTCGCCCGCTTCGAGCATCGCTTCGCCCGGGATCGACGAATTGCGCTGGCCGAACCCGGTGCGGCCCGGAGACGAGCTGCGGCTGCGGGTCACCGTGACCGAAGCGCGCCGTTCGCGCTCGAAGCCCGACCAGGGCATTGTCCACAGCTTCGTCGAGGTGCTGAACCAGCGAGACGAGCCGGTCATGACCCTGAAGCCGGTCAGCCTGATCCGCTGCCGACCGGACTAGCACATTTTCGGCTGGGGCCAGCCGAGCCACTGACAGATCCCGCAGGCAGCGCCCGGCAGATACCGGCCCGCGCTTGTCATGGCGGCGGCGTCATGGTTCGATCGACCTACTCGCCCGCGACTCCCCGGGAAGTCGAATGACCGACAATATCATCGTCGACACCGCCACGCGCATCTTCATGGATTTATGCGAGGCGCAGACGGTCAATGCGGCCGAGGAAGGCCGGTGGCCGGAGTCGCTGTGGAACGCGCTGGAGGAAAGCGGGCTGCCGCTGACGTGGGTCCCGGACGATCTCGGTGGCGCCGGCGCCGAGATGATCGATGGTTTCGCGGTGTTGCGGGTGGCCGGCCGCTTCGCCGCGCCGGTGCCGCTGGCCGAGACATTGATGGCCGGCTGGCTGCTTTCGCAGGCTGGCATCAACGCGCCCGCCGGACCCATGACCATCGCCCCCGTGCATGAGGACGGCAATATCGTCCTCGGGCCCGACGGCAAGCTCGCCGGGCGGGCGCGGCACATTCCATTTGCCCGCACGGCCAAGCACATTGCCGTGCTGGCGACAAAGGCCGGCACGCCCGTCGTGGCGCTGGTCGCTGCCGAGGGGCTGGCGATCCGCGAGGGAACCAGCCTCGCCGGCGAGCCGCAGGACACGGTCACGTTCGACGGCGCGGTCCCGGTCGCCTCCGGTCCGGCGCCCGCCGGTCTCGACCCGTCCGCGGTCGCGCGGCTCGGCGCCGCGGTGCGGACGCAGCAGATGGCCGGTGCGCTCGAACACATTCTCGACCAGTCGGTACAATGGTCGCTCGACCGGGTGCAGTTCGGCCGGCCGATCGCCAAGTTCCAGGCGGTGCAGCACAATCTCGCGACTCTCGCCGGCGAAGTCGCGGCAGCGGGCGCCGCCGCCGATCTCGCTGCCGAGGCGATCTCGGAGCACGGCATCTCCGGCGAGACCGTGGCGAGCGATGTCGCGGTCGCCAAGGTTCGGGTCGGCGAGGCCGCCGGCAACGGCGCGGCGATCGCGCACCAGGTGCACGGCGCGATGGGCTTCACCTACGAGCACTCGCTGCACCAATCGACCCGCCGGCTCTGGGCCTGGCGCGAGGAGTTCGGCAACGAGGCGTTGTGGGCCGAGCGTCTCGGCCGGATGGTCGCCGAGCGCGGCGCCGATGCGTTGTGGCCCTTCATCACCCAAGGTACCTAACGACAGGGCACCTAACGACAGGATTGCGAGGCGGCGATGGCCTTCAATTTTCATTTCGACCCGGTCGACCTGCCGCCTGAGGCAAAGGAGGTACGCCAGGAAGTACGCTCCTTCCTGCGCCAGGAGATCGAGGCCGGCACGTTTGCGCCCGACAGCGAGCGGGCGCCGTTCTCGGTGGCAAGGGCCTTTGCCCGCAAGGTAGGCGCCAAGGGCTGGATCGGCATGACCTGGCCAAAGCAATACGGTGGGCATGAGCGCTCGCATCTCGAACGCTATGTCGTGATCGAGGAGATGCTGGCGCATCGCGCCCCTACCCGCGCCTACTCGACCGCCGACCGGCAGAGCGGCCCCGTCATCCTGCGCTACGGCCAGGAGGAGGTGAAGGATAAGATCCTGCCGCGGATCGCCTCGGGCGAGCTGTGCTTCTGCATCGGCTTGTCGGAGCCGAATTCCGGATCGGACGTGTTCGCCGCCTCCACCCGCGCGACCAAGACCGAGGGCGGCTGGCTGGTCAACGGCCGCAAGATCTGGACCTCAAACGCCCACAACGCCGACTACATGATCGCGCTGCTGCGCACCTCGCCGCCGACCAAGGAGAACCGGCGGCACGGCTTGACCCAGTTCTTGATCGCGCTGAACACGCCCGGCATCACCACCCGACCGATCGTCAATTTGACCGGGGGCCACGATTTCAACGAGGTGGTCTTTGATGATGCCTTTGTCCCCGACCTACACCTGATCGGGGAAGTCGATATGGCCTGGAAGCAGGCGACCGACGAGCTCGCCTACGAGCGCAGCGGCCCCGATCGCTGGCTCGAAACCATCACGGCGTTAACCGAGCTGGTGCGGGTCGCCGGGCCCGAGCCTGGCGAGAAGCTGGCCGAGGGCATCGGCCGCGAGGTCGCGCATCTGGCCACCCTGCGGCGCATGTCGGCGAGCGTCGCGGGCATGCTGCAGGCCGGGAAGACGCCGGCGGTCGAGGCCGCCGTCGTCAAGGATCTCGGCACCAATTGGGAGCAGGCGCTGCCGAACAAGGTGCGGTTGATGGCGCCGCCGAGGGGCGACTCCGAACCGGAGAGCAACGACGACCGCTTCGAGCAGGCGCTGCGTCACAACACGTTGATCGCGCCCAAACTGACGATCCAGGGCGGCACCCGCGAGGTGTTGCGCGGCATTATCGCCCGTGGTCTCGGCTTGCGGTAACGCTAGTCATTCCGGGGCCCGAGCAAAGCGAGGGAGCCCGGAATCCATGAACGCGGGCCTCTGGAATATGGATTCCGGGTTCGCCGCCAGGCGGCGCCCCGGAATGACAACAGGATAAAGTCGAGGATCAAAGGAGTAATGCCCGACCTTCGTCCCCTCCTCTCGCCTGACAGCATCGCGATTATCGGCGCGGCCGCGGACGGCTCGTTGCGCGGCCGGCTCACGCAGCAACTGATCGAGCACGGCTTCGACGGTCGCATCTACCCGGTGACGCGCAGTCAGGCCGAGGTGCTCGGACACAAGGCGTACCGCACGGTTGCCGAAATTCCCGAGGCGGCCGATCTGGCGGTGATCCTGGTGCCGGCCGCGCATGTCGTCTCGACGATCGAGCAATGCGCTGCGCGCGGTATCCCGGCCGCGGTCGTGATCAGCTCGGGTTTCGCCGAGGAAAAGAGCGAGGAAGCCTCCAAGCGCGACGCCGAATTGCGCGCTATCGCCGAGCGCACCGGGATGGTTATCGCCGGGCCGAATTCGGAAGGGCTGGTTAATCCGCTGCGCCCCTTGGTGGCGACCTTCAGCCCGGTGTTCCACGACCCAGGCCAACGGCTGCTCCCCGAGGATAGCAAGGCCAAGCGGATCGCGGTCAGCTGCCAGAGCGGCGCTCTGACCTTCGCGTTTTTGAGCCGCGGCCGCGACCGCCAGCTGCCCTTCACCTATCAGGTCAGCGCCGGCAATCAGACCGTGCTCGAAGCCCATGACTACGTCGATTGGGTGCTCGACGCCGGCGGCGCCGACATCTTCATGTGCTATCTCGAAGGCATTCGAGATACCGCGCGCTTCCGCGCTGTCGCCGACAAGGCGGCGCGTGCCGGGAAGCCGCTGATCGTCGCCAAGGTCGGCCGCTCCGATGCCGGCCGCCGCGCCGCCGCCTCGCACACCGGCGCCCTCGCCCGCGCCGGCATGGCCGACGATGCGATCTTCCGGCATCACGGCATCATTCGCGGCGAGGATCTCGACCATATGGTCGACATCGCCACCGCCTTTGCCTATTGCCGGCTGCCGCGCGGCAATCGCGTGGCGATCATTACCGGGTCGGGCGGCAGCGCGGTGTGGATGGCTGATATCCTGTCGGCGCACGGGCTCGAATTGCCGGTGCTCGAGGAGGACATCCAGCGCCGCATCATGGCGCTCCTCCCCTCCTACGGCTCGGCGCAGAACCCGATCGACGCGACGGCGCAGGCGATCGGTGAGGTCGGGTACGCGCCCCTCGTCGAGCTCGTCGCGCAGTCGGAGCGGATCGACACGATCCTCCTGATCAGCTCGCTCGCCAACGAGAACCGGGCCAG
>DASYOB010000098.1:0-74466 GCA_036008175.1 Allostellaceae bacterium | reverse complement strand
CTAGGTTATGGCCGGTTTCGGCTATGGTGGAACCAGACCGTCGCGGAACTGAGCAGAACCGATCCGAACTCGTCACCACTCTCCGCCTTGGTTCTAGCTGCCGCTCTTGTCGAGGGCGCCCTGACATTCGTTGTCAAGCACGCGCGGAGCCTGGATCTAGGTGTTTTTGGTTCGACCGATTTTGAGAGAGACCCGAGGACGTGGCGCATTGACGATCTTGTTGCAGGCGCCGCCCGTGGCGGTGACGCTGCAATATTGGACATGCAAAGCAAGACGCGCGCGGAACTGCTAGTCCGCACGAGGCAGCGAATTCACGCGGGTCGAATGCTCTCAGAATTTCCGGCCGGGGTGCCCGACCTCAGGCCGGACGAAGCACGCGACGCGAGAGCAGTAGCAGAGCTGGTCGTGCGATGTGTGCTCGATTGGCAAGCTCGGCACCCGCCAATTTGTGGCTAAGGCGGCGAAACCGTCTCCGAGGGATCGGACAGCTCCACATTCTCGACGCAGATGAAGCTTGTCAGGACCCGATCGCATTTGTGGAACACGGCTTCGAAGTCGGGCGGAAACCCAGCGTTACCAAAGAACCGGTGCCGTGCATAGCGCCCCGCTGGATTGATTACAAAGTCGGCTACCTCCAACCCCGGCTCGCTCGCATCTTTTGGCATCAGGAATTGGTGGACCGGGATCTCCTTACCGTCCTCTGATAGGTGGAGCTGCCCGAAGTACTCCATCAGCAGCTTGTCCGAACGCTGCGACGTCTCAAAAATTAGCGCCACGGATCTCGCGGGCGTCCGATTGACGATCTCCAATAGTCGCCGCTGTTTCAGCACGTCAATAACCCATGCCATCAATTCGCGGTCGCGCGGATGTTTGGTGGCGAGCGTGCCGAGCGCCGCGAACCGAAAGAACGGCTGCGTCCGGAAGGCAAGCCGGTCACAGTCGGGTGAACCAGCGCTTGTCGTGTTTTCGGCGCCAGATGCCCGCGGAGCGGGCGCATCGAGGACCCCAAGCTTGGACCCAAACTGCCGGTACGGTATTCCACGGGGCAGGACGGGAGGGCACCGGCGAACCCAGCCAACCGCACACATGATCGCAATTTGGCACCGAGTGGGACAAGCCGGCACGGCTAGTGGCGCATTTGAGACCGCCCCGTTCGACCGCTCCGGCATCGACACAGCGCCGCAGCCGCGTTGCGGACATCGCGCGGACACGATCCGAAAAAAGTCGGAAAACCTAAGCCTTTCTGCCGTCCAATACGCGGTCGACCATCGCCTGGGCGGCGCCGAGATAATTCGCCGGGTCGGTCAATCGCCGCAGCGCCTCGGGGCCGAGCGGCCCTGCGACTTCCCGCACCTCGAGCAGCACATCGTAGAGCGGCCGGTCGCTTTCGATCGCCGTCCGGCAGGAATCGTAGACGAGATCGTGCGCCTCGTTACGCCCGGTAAATGGCGCGAGCCCCATCATCACCGCCTCGGCGACGATGAGGCCGTGGGTCATGCCGAGGTTCTTCGCCATACGTTGCGGATCGACGATCAGCCCGCCGAGCATGAACTCCGCCTGGTGCAGCGCGCCGGCGGCATAGCCGAAGCTCTCCGGCACCGCGATCCACTCGACATGCCAGGGCCCGGTCGCGCGCTCGAAATCGCTGACCACGGCGTCGAGCGCGAGGCCCGCATGCTGGCGCAGCGCCTTCGACGCGGCGAGGATCAGCTCGCACGAGATCGGGTTGCGCTTTTGCGGCATCGTCGACGAAGAGCCGCGGCCGGAGACGAAGGGCTCGGCCGCCTCGCTGAATTCGGTCGCCGACATCAGCATCACGTCGAAGGCGATCTTGCCGAGGCTGGCGCCGAGCAGGGCCAGAAACTGCACCGTCTCGGCGATGCCGTCGCGCGCCACATGCGAGGTGATCGCCGGCTCGGCGAGGCCAAGTTCGCGCGCCAGCTCGGCGCGGGAACGGAGACTTTCCTCGCCCGACCCGAGCGAGGCCAAGGTACCGGCGGCACCGCCAAACTGCACGGTTAAGACGCGCGGCTTCAACTCGGCCAACCGCGCGGCATGGCGGTCGAACGAGGACAGCCAGACCGCCGCCTTGTAGCCGAAGGTGATCGGCAGCGCGTGCTGCAGATGCGTGCGGCCGGCCATCGGCGTGTCGCGGTACTTGCGGGCGAGGGAGGCGAGGTGGCCGCGCACTGCGTCGAGATCGACTTTGATCAACCCGAGCCCGTCGCGGATCTGCAAGACCACGGCGGTGTCCATGATGTCCTGCGTCGTGGCGCCCCAATGCAGCCAGCGCCCGGCCTCGCCGGCGCGCTCGGCCAACTGGCGCACCAAGGGCAGGATCGGGTAGCCGACATTCTCGGTCTCGCGTTTGAGGCGCACGAGGTCGAGCGATTGCGGCTCCTTGGCGATCGCGGCGGCGGCCTCGGAGATCGCCGCCGCGGCCTCGGAAGGCACGATGCCGACACGGGCCTGGGCGCGGGCGAGCGCCGCCTCGACCTCGACGCAGCGCGCGAGGAACGCGAGTTCGCCGAACGCCGCGCGCATCGTGGCGGTGCTGAACATGTCGCCGAACAGCGTCGATCCCAAGATGCCGATGGTCATGACCGCCTCACCGAAAGCGATTCCCTCAGTCTCCCAACTCGTGATCCCCGGCTTTACCCGGGGATCCCAACTGTTCGGTCCACTCGGGGATGGCCGGGTCAAGCCCGGCCATGACGGGGAAAAAGATGCCGCGCAATTCAGCGATTTTGTCTATTCGTCCTCGCGGTTGCGGCCGAGCGATTCGAGCTGCTGGCGCAGCGCTTCGATCTGCGATTCCAGGCGGCGTAGCCGGGGATCTTCCTGCTCCGCTGCGGCCGGCTCGCCAGTCGGCGTTTGCTGCGGTGCGTCGCCCTGTTTTTCGTCGCGAGCATAAGGCGACAGCATCTTCAGCGCCTGCTCGAACAGCGCCATGTTCTGCTTGCCCATCTCCTCGAATTGCCCGAACGGAAAGATGCCGAAGGTCGCGCGCAGGCTCTTGCGCATCTGCTCCTGATTGCGGGCGAAGGCGATCATCGCCTGTTCGAGATAACCGGGCACCAGGAACTGCATGCTGTCGCCGTAAAAGCCGATCAGCTGGCGCAGAAAGCTGATCGGCAGCAGGTTCTGCCCGCCTTTTTGCTCCTGCTCCACGATGATCTGGGTCAGTACCGAGCGGGTCAGCTCTTCGCCGGTCTTGGCGTCGTAGACGACGAAATCGCCCCCCTCCTTGATCATCTTGGCCAGGTCGTCGAGCGTCACATAGCTGCTGGTCGCGGTATTGTAGAGCCGGCGATTGGCGTATTTCTTGACGACGACGGGCTTCTTGTTGCCCGGCTGATCGCTGCTCGAATTGCTCATGCGCCCAATATCCCGCCGCAAAACAGGTGCTTCTGCACAACAATACGCCGATTTGGCGCGTCCGCCTCATCAAACCGGCCCGTGCGCGCCGGCCTGCGCCTATACTGCGGCGTATGAGCGAAGCGGAGGACCTGGCGCGGCGCTTTCTCGCCCTTTGGTCGGATTATCTGACGGCGCTTCTTGCCGATCCGAATACCGCGGAGCCATTGCGGCGCTGGCTAACGCTGGCCGCGGCGCCTGGATTGGCGCCGGGTGAAGCCTCACATCCGGCCCCTCGATCGCCGGCTGACCCCAAGACCGCTGCCGGCACATCTGGCGAGCGCGATGCTGCTCTGGCTGAGCTCGCGCGGCGCGTTGACGAGCTTGGCGAGCGGGTTGCCGCTCTGGAGCAGCGGCGGAAACGCAGCGGAAAAGCTGCGCGCCCTCGCCGGGGAGATCGGCCGGCTCGGCGCTGAGGCGATCGCCGCCGCGCTCGACCGCGAGCTCTCGGGGCGCGCCGACCGGTTCCTCGCCGGGCTAGACGCCTATCGCCGCCACCCATTTCGGAGAGAAGAGCCGGACGCGGCGGTCGTCTGGCGCGAGGGCAACGCGCGGCTGCTCGATTACGGGCGCGAGGGCGGCCCGGGCGTGCTGATCGTGCCGTCGCTGATCAACCGGTATTACGTGCTGGATCTGCTGCCGGAGCGCAGCTTTGTGCGCCATCTCGCCGGCCGGGGCCTGCGGCCCTTGCTGCTCGACTGGGGCGAGCCCGGTGACATCGAGCGCGACTTTACGCTGACGGATTACATCGCCGGGCCGCTCGAAGAGGCGATGAAAGCGGCGGCCGAGCTGAGCAGCGGCGCGGTCGGGATCATCGGCTACTGCATGGGCGGGCTGCTGGCTTTGGCGTTGGCGCTACGTAGTTCCGACGAGACCGCCTGCCTCGCGTTGCTGGCAACACCGTGGGATTTCCACGCCGAGCGCGTCGAGCAGGCGCGGCTGCTCGCCGCGACGGTGGAGGCGGCGCTGGTCGCGCCGGGAAATGCGCCGCTCGCGCTCGATGTAATCCAGGGCCTGTTTCTCGCGCTCGATCCGTTTCTCGCCGAGCGCAAATTCATCCGCTTCGCCGGCCTCGACCAGGAAGGCGCCGCGGCACGCGATTTTGTGGCGCTCGAGGACTGGATTAATGACGGGGTGCCGCTGGCGCGCAACGCCGCGCTCGAATGCGCGCGCTCCTGGTACCGCGACAACGACCCGGTACGAGAAGAGTGGCACGTTGCCGGCGAACCAGTACGGCCTCGGGAAGTCAGGGCGCCGAGCCTTGTCGTGCTGCCGAGCCGCGACCGTATCGTTCCGCCGCTTTCGGCCGAGCCGCTGGCGACCGCGATCCCCGGCGCGAGCGTGCTGCGGCCGCCCTTTGGCCATATCGGCATGATGGCCTCGGCCTCGGCGCCCGAAACCGTGTGGCAACCCATCGCCGAATGGTTGCGCACACGCTTGGCCTAGCCGTCATTGCGAGGAGCGGAGCGACGATGCAATCTCGATGATCCAACGCAAGCGGCACGAGATTGCTTCGCTTCGCTCGCAATGACGTCCTTCGTCGGCTGGACTTCGCCTGACAGGCGCTTTTAGATGTCGCCGGCCCTGCCCACATAGATTGCCAATCCGCCTCCAAATTTCGCGAGGAGATGCGTTCATGACCGACATCGTCATCGCCGGCGCCGCCCGCACCCCGATCGGCGCATTCAATGGCGGCCTGTCGAGCCTGCCGGCGCACCAGCTCGGCGAGGTCGCGATCGTCGAGGCGCTGCGCCGCGCCGAGGTCGAGCCGCGCGAGGTGTCCGAGGTCATCCTGGGCCAGATCCTCGCGGCCGGTGAGGGCATGAACCCGGCGCGTCAGGCCTCGATCGGGGCCGGCATTCCCGTCGAGACCACCGCCTACTCGGTCAACCAGGTATGCGGCTCGGGGCTGCGCACGGTGGCGCTCGGCTATCAGGCCATCCTTACCGGCGACTCGGAGATCGTCGTCGCCGGCGGTCAGGAGAGCATGAGCCTAGCGCCGCATTGCATCCACCTGCGCAATGGCGTTCGGATGGGCGACGCGCAGATGGTCGATACGATGATAAAGGACGGCCTCTGGGACGCCTTCAACGGCTACCACATGGGCAACACCGCCGAGAACGTGGCGCAGCGCTGGCAGATCACCCGCGAGCAGCAGGACGAATTCGCCGCCCGTTCGCAGAGCAAAGCCGAGGCGGCGCAGAAGGCGGGCCGCTTCAAAGACGAGATCGTGCCGGTCACCGTCAAGTCGCGGCGCGGCGACACGGTGGTCGACACCGACGAGCACCCGAAGCACGGCACCACGTCAGAGGTGCTGGCGAAATTGCGGCCGGCCTTCGACAAAAACGGCACGGTCACCGCCGGCAATGCCTCTGGCATCAATGACGGCGCCGCCGCGGTGGTGCTGATGACCGCCGAGATGGCGCAGCGCCGCGGCATCAAGCCGCTTGCCCGCATCGTCTCCTGGGCGACCGCCGGAGTCGATCCGGCGATCATGGGGACGGGGCCGATCCCGGCGAGCCGCATGGCGCTGAAAAAGGCCGGCTGGTCGGCCGGCGATCTTGACCTTGTCGAGGCCAACGAAGCCTTTGCCGCGCAGGCCTGCGCGGTCAACAAGGACCTCGGCTGGGATCCCGACCGGGTTAATGTGAATGGCGGCGCGATTGCCCTCGGCCATCCGATCGGCGCATCCGGCACGCGAGTACTGGTGACGCTGCTCTACGAGATGCAGAAGCGCGACGCAAAAAAGGGTCTGGCGACGTTGTGCATAGGCGGCGGCATGGGGATTGCGATGTGCGTCGCGCGCGATTAGCCCGAACTTTTCGGTTACGTCATGGCCGGGCTTGACCCGGCCATCTATAGGCCCGCGGGTCAAGCCCGCGGGTGACGAAGCGAGAATGGGAGGAACACCATGGCGAGGGTGGCGGTGGTCACCGGCGGGACGCGCGGCATCGGCCGCGCCATCTCAGTCGCGTTGAAGGATGCCGGATACAGCGTCGCAGCGAATTACGGCCACAACGATGCTTCGGCAAAGGAGTTCAGCGCCGAGACCGGCATCCCGGTTTACAAATTCGATGTTTCCGATTTCGACGCCTGCGTGGAAGGCGTGAAAGCGATTGAGGCCCAGCTCGGCCCGATCGAGGTGGTCGTCAACAATGCCGGGATCACCCGCGACACGACCATCCACCGGATGAGCTTCGAGCACTGGAACGCGGTCATCCAGACCAATCTCGCCTCGTGCTTCAACATGTCGAGGGTGGTCATCGAGGGCATGCGCGACCGCCGTTTCGGCCGCATCGTCAATATCGGCTCGATCAACGGCCAGGCCGGGCAGTACGGCCAGGTGAACTACGCCGCCGCCAAATCCGGCATCCACGGCTTCACCAAGGCGCTGGCGCAGGAATGCGCGTCGCGCGGGATCACCGTCAACGCCGTCGCGCCCGGCTATGTCGATACCGAGATGGTCCGCGCGGTGCCGGCGGAGGTGCTGGAAAAGATCGTCGCGCGCATCCCGGTCGGCCGCCTCGGCAAGGCCGAGGACATCGCCCGCACCGTGTTGTTCCTGGTGGCCGACGAGGCCGATTTCATCACCGGCTCGACCCTGTCGGTCAATGGCGGCCAGCACATGTATTAGCCCGCTGTCACAGCAAGGAGCCATTAGCCGACGAAGCAATCTCGATTGGGTCGAAGCGCGATGGGCACGAGATTGCTTCGCTGCGCTCGCAATGACAGATGACCATCTTCACGATCGGCCATTCGACGCGAACGACCGCCGAGCTTATCGACCTGCTGCGAGAGGCGGGGGTCGATCTGCTCGTCGATGTGCGTTCGGTGCCGCGCTCGCGCACCAACCCGCAATTCAACACCGACACGCTGCCGCAGGCGCTCGCAGCGGCCGGCATCGGTTATCGTCACATCCGGGCGCTCGGCGGGTTGCGGCATGACCCGAAAGGCGCGCCCCAGTCGCCGAACACGTTGTGGCGCAACGACGCCTTCCGCAATTACGCCGATTACGCGATGACCGAGCCGTTTCGTGCCGGGCTCGCGGAGTTGCGCGCGCTGGCCGATGAGCATCGCTGCGCGATCATGTGCGCCGAGGCGGTGTGGTGGCGTTGCCATCGCCGGCTCGTGGCCGACTACCTGCTGGCCGAGGGCATCCCGGTCGGCCACATCATGGGTCTAGGCAAGATCGAGCCGGCGCGGCTGACGCCGGGCGCGCAGCCGCAGCCGGACGGCAGGATCGTCTATGCCGGCGAGATGACCGGCACCCTCCTCTAGCGAAATCTGCTATGCCGCCGGCGGCTTTGTCGCCTGCATCGAGGGCAGCTGTACGATTTCCTTGTACCACGCCGCGAGCTTCGGGTGGCGGTTGCGCCAGCCGTCGTCCGGAAAGCGGAAATCGAGGTAGCCGAGCATGCAGGCGATCGTGACATGGCCGATCGTGCGCAAGCCCGACAACTCCTCGCGTTCGGCCGCGGCGATCCCCTGATGCGCTTTCTTCATCTGGCCGTCGGTCCAGCCGCTCCAACGCTTTTCCTCCGGCCGGGTGGTCTCGTAGCGGCACAAAATCAGCGCATCGAGCACGCCGTCGCCAAGCGCCTGCTGACGCAGCGCGGTCCATCGCGAGGAACCGGGAGCCGGAAAGAATTTGTGGCTGCTGGTGAGGCTGTCGAGGTATTCGCAAATGACCGGAGAGTCGAACAGCACCTGCCCGTCATCGGTCACCAGGCTCGGCACCTTCATCAGCGGGTTCTCGGCCGCCAGGTTGTCGTTCGCCTGCACCGGGCTGACCGTGGTCGGCAACAGCTCGATGCGGCCGACAAGGCCGAGGTCGTGCGCGATGACCATGACCTTGCGCACGAAGGGAGATCCGGCGGCGTGGCGGAGTTTCATCGGGGAACCTCATCGAAGTGATCATCACAAAATCGAGGGTGCGATGTTAGCGGCCCGCATGCGAACGCGCCACATTCCCCGCCCTGACGTTGCCACAACGGCGGCCGGTTATTGACCGCCCCTGGATCGCGCGGTTGCGCTAGATTGGGCGCTCTGGCGAAGGGGTGGGAGAAGCCTTGGTGATCGCGCAGGCGACGCGTGCATTCAACGCTCCGCTGAGCTTTCTGGCGAGCCGGCCCGGCCTGTTTGTCGTCCTGGCGTTTCTGATCGCGGTCCAGAACGTCTATGCCTCGACGCTGGTAGCGTCGTTGTTCCTGGCGCGCATCGGCGCTCAGGGCATGCCGTTTTATTATGTCCTCTTCGCGGTGGTCTCGATCCCGTTCGCGGCGTTGTTCTCGACCGTCATCGACCGCTTCCCGCGCCCGCTGCTGTTCCAGAACATGCTCGGCGCGTTCACCATCATTACTATCGTATTGGTGTTCGTGCTGCTGCTGGGCAACGTGTGGTCCTACGTCGCCTTTCTGGCCGTGCGCGTTTTCGAGCACATGATCATCAGCATCTACTACATCCTCTTCGCGGATTATTTCACCGTCACGAACACCAAACGGTACGCTGGGCGCCTCGCGCTGGGGATGGCGGTCGGCGGCTTGACCGGCGGCGCGCTGCTGACCGCCGTTACCGGCTTCGGCGGGCCGATCATCGCGGCGTCGGTGACGCCGGCCCTGGTGGCGGCGGTGCTGGTCTTCGGCGGCTGGCTGACCAGGCGGGAGCACCCGCTCGATGCGAGCGCGCCGGCGTCGCGGGAAGGGGTGATTGAAAGCCTGCGGATTCTGCCGCGCTTGCTGCGCCGCTACCCGCTGATCGCGCTGATGTCAGCGGCGATGTTCCTCAACGTCCTGCTGCAATGCGTCGCCGAATTCCTGGCTTTCTCGATCTACACGATACATTTCCCCCGGGTCGAGGATCTCGCGGTGTTCCTCGGCCTGGTCAACGCCGGCCTCAATGTGCTGGCTTTCCTGGTCATCGTCGTGTTTACCGACCGGCAGCTACCCCGCCTCGGCGTGCCGAAGATGAACCGGGTCTATCCGGCGTTAGACGTGCTGACCTTCGGGGTACTGACCATCTCGCCGTCACTGCCGGCCGGCATTCTTGCAAACGTCTCTTACGATCCGTTCGAGCGCGGCATCGATGTGCCGGTCGCGACGATGAACTACAACGCGATCCGCTATCGCTTCGTCGGCCGGGTCCGGGTTTTCATCGACGGAATGATTTTTCCGCTCGGGCTCGCCTCAGCCGGCCTCCTGCTGATGGCGTTTCAGGGGCGGCTCGAATTACGCGCGATTGCGGCTTTCGGGTTGGGGTTGAGCTTTGTTCTGTTCGTGCTGCATTGGAACATCGGCAAGGAATATGTGCGCGGTTTGATCGAGATGCTGCGCGACGGCGCGGTTGAGCTCGACGACGTCGAAAGCGGGTTGCGCGTCCCGCCGGAACATGTCGAGGAAATCCGTGCGATGCTCGCCGGCGACCCGCGGACCGCGCTGATGGGTCTGCAGATGGCGGCGCGCTGCGAGGGCGAGGTTCCGTCGGCTGAGATCGCCACCGCACTCGCCAAGATCCCGATGCTGCAAGCTCGCGGCGTGCTCGCGCAATTTGCCGAGGGCGGCAAACCAGGCAACCGCGCCATTCTTGAGAGCCTATCGGAGACCGGCCCGCCGAGCGTCAGACAGCTGGCCTGGCAACGCATCTTCAGCGCGGAAGATCCGGCAGCGGCCGATCGCGCGACGCAGCTGCTCGCCGACCCGGACGAAGGCGTGCGCTGCGCCGCGGCGGCCAGGGTCCTGATCGACAATCCGGCGGATCAGCCCGCCGGCGGGGTCCTGCGGCAAACATTGTCTTTGGACGCCGCGCTCGGCGCGATCGAGGTGCTGCGGCATGGGCATGGTCCGGCGCTGGTGCCGATCCTCGCCGCGATTGGCGAACATCCCGCTCCAGCGGTGCGTGCGGCGGCGCTGGCCGCCGCCGGCGCGCAGGCGACGGATAATCCGGCTGTGCTCGATTGGGCGCGCCGGGCCGGCTGGGATTTGGAGCCGTCGATCCGCCAGGCGGCTGTGACGGTCTTGGCCCGCCTCGCCCCCGAGGATCAACTCGCTGAGTTGGCGCAAAAGGGGCTCGGCGATCCTTCGCCCGAAGTGCGGCAGGCCGCGGCCGAGGCGCTTGGGGCCCGTGGAGACGAGGCGGCTGCTGCGATCTGCCTACAGTTGCACCACGAGCGCGAGGAGGTGCGGCTGGCCGCCATCGATGCGCTCGGGTTGGCGAAGGGAGCGGCCGCCAGCGATCGGCTGTTCGATGAGCTGAACCACGGCCTGTTCGCCACTATCGCCTTCAATCAGCACCTCGCCCGATCCTTTCCTCGCGAACATCCGGGTTGGCCGGCGATCCGCGCTGCGCTCGACAACGCGCGGCGCCGCACGCTGCGGCTGGTCCTGCATGCGCTCGACGCGCTCGGACACCACCGCACGTTGAGCCTGGTCCGCCTGATGATGACCAGCCCCGAAGAGCGCAGCCGCGCCAACGCCATCGAGAGCCTCGCATCGCTGCCGCATCGCCGTTTTGTGATCCCGATCCTGCCCCTGATCGAGGACGGCGATGCTGGCAAGGCGCCCCCAGGCGCGCGGAAGAGCGACCCGGCACCCTTGCTCCGCGATGCCATGGGATCGCCCGATCCTTGGCTGCGCGCTGCCGCCGCGGTGGCCTGGCACGCGGAAACCGGTAAAATCGACGACGGCCTGTTGCAGGATCCGTCGCCGGTCGTCGCCGAGACGGCACGGTTGCTGACCGAGCGACCATCTGGCCGCTGCCCCTACGCACGGGAAGCTCTGATGAGCCGACTCGCCTTCTTGCACGACGTGCCGTTGTTCGCCGAGGCTAGCCTCGACGATTTGATTGCGGTCGACCACGCGCTGGGTTCCGAGACCTATCTCGCCGGCGAGCCGATCGTCACCGAAGGGGAGACCGGCGATCGGCTCTGCATTGTCCACCGCGGCGAGGTGCTGGTGCGGAAGGGTGGGCGCGTGCTGGCGCGCCTGGCGACCGGAGACTTCTTCGGCGAGATGGCGCTGTTCGACGACGAGCCGCGCTCGGCGACCGTGACGGCGGTCGACGAGGTCGAGGTGCTGGTGTTGCAGCGCGACCGGTTTCACAGCCTGGTGCAGCAGCGGCCGAGCGTCCTGATGCAACTCTGCACGACGCTGGTTCGCCGCTTGCGCCAGGCCGAACAGGAAGCGCTCGCTACCGCGCCGTTATTGCAGCCGGCGCGGTAGCGAGCGGCATCCAAATCTATGCGCTGCCTATTTCAGCGTGCGGCCCCACAGCGCGAACATTTTGTCCCAGGTCTCCTCGGCCGCCAGCGTGTTGTAAACCGCGCGCTCATTGAACGCGAAGCCGTGCTCGGTGCCGGGAAAGACCTTCAGCTCGTGCTTGATGCCGTGCTTTTCGAGGAGGCCCTTCAATTCACCCGGGATGTGCTCGGGCACGCTGCGGTCGGTCTCGGCGAAGGCGTAGTACAGCTCGCCCTTGACGTTGTTGAGGGAAAGGTGCGGCGAATCCTCTTTGTCGGTGATGATACCGACGCCGTAGAGCGAAGCCGCCGAGGCGATACGGTGCGGAAATGTCGCCGCGGCGGCGGTGATGTACTGCCCGCTCATGCAGTAGCCGACGCAACCGACCGGGCCGGGCTTCGCCTTGTCCTGCGCGTCGATGAAGCCGAGGATCCCGGCGGTGTCGTCCATGACCATCGCGTTGGTCAGGCTGTTCATCGCCGCCCGCATGCACTGAAACATCGCGTCGTCGCGCCGGTTGACATCGAAGCGCAGCGTGCCGAGCCGGTAATACATGTCGGGCAGCACCGCGAAATAGCCATGCTTGGCGATGCGCCGCGTCATGTTGCGCAGCTCCTCGCGAATGCCGGGCGCATCCATGTAGAAGATGATGGCGGGGTGCTGCGAGGCTTGGCCGGGGCCGTCGGGGCATGCCACAAAGCTCGGCATTTGGCCGTATTTGGTGGTGATGATGACATCCTGTTCGTACATGGCGGGGGAGTCCTTCGAGTGAGGCATCATATGGAGCACGAAGCGTCATCCGATCTCCGGCCATTGTCACGCGGTTTCACCGCGCCCCGATCTGGGACCGGCTGCCGCGGAACCCGTCACGCAATGGCACGTTGCTTCGATATGACGCGTGCATCGCTGTTCGCGATTGCCCTGCTGCTCGCCGCCGCCAGGCCCGCCCTGGCCCAGGTCGCGACCCCAACTACGGGGAATGTCGGCAGCGCCGCGACGCGTAACGGCTTCCCGACCTCAGGTGGGGCGGTGGCGCTACCCATCGCACCGTCATTGACGACGACCGGAAGCCCGACCACCGCCACTACCACCACCTCCACGACGGCCGGAACGACTGCTGCGGCGAGCGGCACCACATCCAGCTCGAGCTCGACCGCCCCGAGCGGATCGGCGGGAACAACCTCGCGCGGCACTACGACCTCCTCGGGCGGCGCGGCGACCACTGGCGCCGGAAATTCTTCCGGCTCGGGGACGGCGGAGAACTGGGTTATTTGTCCGCCCAGCGGTGCTTCGGGGTTGGCGCCGCTGTTCACCGGCACCGATCTGTCCTGCGCGCCGAACTGATTGTCTGGCTCTGCGCGCGGTGACAGAATTACGGCCGAGCATTCGCAGACAGAAAATATAAAATATGCAGATCCGCTCGCGCAGCAATTACGAGATCGCCGGCCGCGAGATCGTCGCCGAGAGCGCCGATCTGCGCGTGTCGGTGCTGACCCTCGCCGCCGGGCAGGAGGTGCCCTGGCACTATCACAACGAGATCACGGACAGCTTCGTCTGCCTCGAAGGCCCTGTCGTGGTCGAGACGCGGGCGCCGCGGCATACCTATCGGCTCGAACCGGGACAGCGCTGCGCGGTGCCGCCGAAGACGGCTCATCATGTTCAGGGCGAGAGCGGCGGCCCTTGCAGGTTCCTGATCATCCAGGGCGTCGGCGTCTACGATTTCGTGCCGGTCGGCTGAGCTAAGGCGCTTCGACCCGCACGGCGAGATGCGCCCCGGCGGTGTCGCGGCCCGGACCCGGCTTCAGCGACATCGTGATCTCCTTGGCGATGGTGCGTGTCGTCGCGCCGAGTTCGGCATGGGTCCCTGCTTCCGCGCGCTTGCGATCGAACAGAAAGGAGTCGCCAGAGCCCGAGACGATGAATTCGAACAACACCGTGCCGGGCGTGTCGGCGGGGACGGCCGCCACCTTGACGAGGGTGTTCGCCGCCACTTCCGCCGAGGGATTATCCTTGTTCGGGAAAATGATCGTCGTCGCGCCGTTCGGCAGCACGCGCAGTACCGCAGCATAGGCATTCTTGTTGACCTGCAGGGTCAGCGCGATCGGCTCGCCCACCCGATAGCGGCGGTCGGAACGATCGACGCTGCCAAGCGCCTTCAAGTCGGACGGCCCGAGCTTCATGCCGGCGATGACCTGTTGCGCGTCGGTCAGCTCCAAATTATCTCCGACGGCGCCGCAGCCGGCGCCCGCCGCTGCCCACAGCGCCAGCGCGAAGAGGCCGGCGCGCCGGCCGGTCACCGCGCCGGCAGCGAGGCCGCCATCGGCGGCTGCTGGCGGTAGATCCCGGCCGCCTGCTCGAAAGCGAAGCCGGCGCGCAGCACGCCGGCTTCGTCGAACGGCCTGGCGGCGATCTGGAAGGCGAGCGGCAGGGCGTCCTCAAAGCCGATCGGCACCGACAGCGCCGGCAAACCGGTGATGTTGTAGGGAGCGGTGTAGGAGGCGCGCTCGAACACCCCCCAGGTGCCGACCGCGTCGATGCGCGGCGCCGGACCGGTGTAGTTGGCGGAGACGATCAGATCGACTTCGCCTAGCGCTCCGGCCATTTCGAGGCACAGCTCGCGGCGCTGCCGCATCGCCTCGACGTAATCGGCCGCGCTCAGGAACGCGCCGAGCCCAATCCGCGCAAACATCTGCCGGCCGAATAGATGCGGCCGTTCGCGGAAATCCGTCTCGTGCAGCGCAAAAGCCTCCGACAGCATGATCAGCCGGTTGGTGTCGGCATAATCGAGCAGCGGCGAGAGGCGAATGTCACGCAGGCGAGCGCCGAGGCTCTCCAGTGTCCGGCAGGCGGCGTCGAAAGCGGCAATATAGGCGGGCGACGGCGTGCTTTCCGGTCCGAAGCCGGCGACGGCGTCCTCCTCGTGCCAGTGCCGGATGACCCCGATCGACAACCCGTCGATGCGCGGGGTCAGCGCCCTCGCGTAATCCGGCACCGGCATGTCGACAGACGCCGGATCCTTTGGATCGTGCCCGGCCAGCGCCTGCAGCATCCACGCGCAATCCTCGACCGTGCGGGTCAAGGGGCCGCAATGGTCGAGCGTATAGGACAGCGGGAACACGCCGCGCCGGCTGAGCCGGCCGTAGGTCGGCTTCAGTCCGACGATGCCGCAATAGGCCGCCGGGCCGCGGATCGAGCCGCCGGTGTCGGAACCCATGCCGGCGGCGCAGAGATGCGCGCCGACCGCCGCCGCCGTTCCGCTCGACGAGCCGGCGGGATAGTGCTCGGTGTTCCACGGGTTGCGCGCCGGCGGGAAGGGCAGGGTGAAATCCGGCCCGCCGATTGCGAACTCATGCGTCTCCTGCTTGCCGAGCAGGATGGCGCCGGCATCGTGCAGCCGGACCCAGGTCTCGGCGTCTTCCTCGGGCACGTGATCGAGATAGACGCGCGAGCCGGCGGTGGTGCGGATACCGCGCGTCTTGTAGATGTCCTTGAGCCCGATCGGGATGCCGTGCAGCTTGCCGCGCGAGCGGCCGGCGCGAATGTCGGCCTCGGCCGCCATCGCGGCGGTCAGCGCCTCGTCGGTCAGCACCAGGACATAACTGTGCAATTCGCCGTCGAGCGCGGCGATGCGGTCGAGATAGCCTTCGGTCAGGGCGACCGGCGACAGCGCGCCCTCGGTGATCGCGCGGCTGGCTCCGGCGAGCGATAGCTGGGTCGGGTCGCCGATGGATTGGGCCATCGCGCGCCTCACGCCTTCGGATGAACGAAAATATGCGCCGGCTCGGCCGCGCGTTCTCTTGGCTGTCCACCGAGCGGTCGCCTGACCGTGCGCTGCATGCGCTCGACAAAGCGGGTGCCCTGGCGCAATTCCTCGAAGCGCTCGGCGCCGATCTTCTCAGGGTCTAGGCCGGCGCGCTGCGCGATATAGGCGAAGCGCTCGGCGGATATCGGTTCGGACATGCGGGATCTCCGGCTGGACGCGCCAGCCTAGCAAGCCGCGGGCCAGAAATCCGCCCGATTGAGTCCCTCAGGCTGCTTGCGCGACCGGGTGGAAGTTGCGCGGCAGCCCGGCCTTGGCGATGGCGCCGTAGAGGGTCACCTCGGGCAATGCCCGGCCGACGATCTCGCGCACCCGGGTCAGGTGATCGATGTCGATGCCGGTCTCGATGCCCATCGACTCGAACATGAAGGCAGTGTCTTCCATGACGATGTTGCCGGAGGCGCCGGGCGCGTAGGGGCAGCCGCCGAGCCCGCCGAGGGAGGCATCGAACGCCTTGCAGCCGGCGGCGAACGCGGCCAGCACATTGGCGAGGCCGAGGCCGCGCGTGTCGTGGAAATGCGCTGCGACCGGCAATGGCGCAACATCGGCGATGACCCTGCGGAACACGCGCCCGATCGCCGCCGGCTGACCGTAGCCGACCGTGTCGGCGAGGATGATGCCGTCGGCGCCGGCCTCGGCGACCTGGTTGGCGATGCGGCGTACCCGGTCCTCGTCGACATCGCCCTCGATCGTGCAGCCGAAGGATGTCGCGAGGCCGCAATTGATCCGCGGCCGGCGCGACGCACCATTGCCGCCATGCTCGCGGCAAAGCGCGACGACGCGGCGGAAATCCTCGATCGACTCGTCGGTGCTGCGCCGGACATTGGATTTGTTGTGGCCCTCGCTGACCGACAGCACGAAATTCATCTCGTGGACGCCGAGGGCCAGCCCGCGCTCGGCGCCGCGCGAATTCGGGATCAGCGCCGAGACGGTCAGCCTTGGCAACGTCATCGCGTGGCGCACGACCGCCTCGGCGTCGGCCAGCTGCGGCAAGAGCTTCGGCGGCACAAACGAGCTGACCTCGATCTCGCGCACCCCGGCGGCGTATTCAGCCTCGAGCCAGGCGATCTTGGTCTCGGTCGGCATGATATCAGCGATGCTCTGCAAGCCGTCGCGCATCCCGACTTCGCGGATCTGTACCTTGTCGCCCATCGCTCTTCCTCCTCGACCCGGCTCCTTAAACTAAGCTGCGGGCGCCGCGCATTGAAGAGCATTCGGCCGGACGCCCTAGTTTGGCTGGTAAATTATCGCTCCCCGGTAGTGCCTCAGTTTGAATTTCGGCTTCCGAACCGCTTGCGGACGTTGGAAGGCTCCGCTACCGGGTCGCTGCTCCAGCTCGCGCAGTCACGATCCAGACGGAAGCCAAGAGCTGCACCCTAGAGGGGTCGCCCAGGGCAGCCAGGGCCTCTCGCAATAGAGGCTCGGCAGACGCTCGCATAGCAGGGTTTTCGCGAACAATCTTTCCAAGCGCCCCCACTTTCAGAAGCACCCAGGTCATCGCGTCGAGATCGCCGCTCGAGACCTTTTCATCGTGCGATTGGATGATGATCTCGCTGAATCCCGCCGCCTCAAGGGTACTGCGTATGTATCCGGGATCGGCAAAGCTGAACGGTCTCTCGTCGATCGACTGGAGTCCCGTTGCGGAGAGCGGAAGGTGATCCAACTCGTTCTCTTGGACGGAGCGCCAGCAACAAAATGCCAGCGCACCTGACGGCTTCAGAATTCTACGGAAGTTGGCGAAAGCCCCGACCGGATCGTTGAAGGTCATCACACCGAATCGAGAGAACACGGCATCCGTACTCTCAGCCCGCAAATCCAAGGACTGAGCGTCTGCCTGGATCAATCTCACCTGGCTGAGCGGCTCGGTTCTCCGCTTGGCAATTTCAAGGAGCAACGGGGCCACGTCCACCCCGATCACCTGCCCTTCAGTTCCGACCCGCTCGGCGAGTTGGAGAAGGGTCTGCCCCGCTCCGCACCCAATATCGAGGACAATATCCCCCGAATACAGACCCAGGGCTTCGATGGCCCTTAGCCCCAAGGGAGAAAGCTGAAGGTCGATTAACTCATACGCCTCGGCCCACGCCTCTGCGTGGAGGAGCACTGGAGACGAGATGTTCGCTGAACCTTGGCCAAGCATTGGAGAAACATAGCAGGCGAGAAGGGCGAGTTGGCTCCCACCATCACAGAAACTCAAACTGAGGCGCTATCCGCGCTCCCCGCCTCCCTTGAAGCAGGAAAAGCAGGTGAGCAGGTTCAACCTCGCTCCGATGCTTGACAGTGGCGGGCCGCCGCGCGTCACTGCACGCCTCAATCTCCCGCGACGGAGCTGACAATGCCCCTCGACGCCTATCTCTATACCGGTTTGCGCAGCCCGTTCGGGCGCCATGCCGGCGCGCTTGCCCGGATGCGGCCCGACGACATGCTCGCCGGAATCATCGCCAAGGTCGTCGCCGAGAGCGGTTTCTCGCCGGAGAAGGTCGAGGATGTCGTCGTCGGCTGCGCCAACCAGGCCGGCGAGGACAGCCGCTGCGTCGCCCGTCACGCCGCGCTCGTCGCCGGATTGCCGATCGAGATTCCGGGCGCGGTGCTGCAGCGCAATTGCGGCAGCGGCCTCAACGCGATCGCGATGGCGGCGCAGGCGATCACCTGCGGCGAGGGCGACGTGTTTGTCGCTGGCGGGGTCGAGAGCATGAGCCGCGCGCCGTTTGTGATGGGCAAGGCGGAGAGCGCCTACAGCCGCGACGCGCGGGTCTTCGACTCGACGATCGGCGCGCGCTTCCCGAACCCGAAGGTCGAGGGCCGCTATGGCGCCGACACGATGCCGGAAACCGCCGATAACCTTGCCCGCGAATACCAGATCACCCGCGAGGCGGCCGACACCTTCGCCGCCGGCTCGCAGAAGAAATACGCCGCGGCCAAGGCGGACGGCTTTTTCGCCGGCGAGATCACCGCGGTCGAGGTGCCGGGCGGCCGCGCCGGCCCGGTCACGGTGGCGGAAGACGAGCACCCGCGGCCGCAGACCGACATGGAGGCGCTCGCCAAGCTGCGCCCGTTGTTCAAGGACGGCATCACCACCGCCGGCAACGCCTCGGGCATCAACGACGGCGCGGTGGCGATGATCGTCGCCAGCCGCAAAGCGGGAGACGCCGCCGGTGCGCAGCCGATCGCCCGGATCCTGTCCACCGGCGTCGCCGGGGTCGAGCCGCGGATTATGGGCTATGGCCCGGTGCCGGCGGCGAAAAAGGCGTTGGAACGCGCCGGGTTGTCGATTAACGACATCGACGTGATCGAGATCAACGAGGCGTTCGCGGCGCAGGTGCTGGCCTGCCTGCGCGGGCTCGAGGTCGGCTTTGACGACAGCCGGGTCAACCCGAATGGCGGCGCCATCGCGATCGGCCACCCGCTCGGCGCCTCGGGGCCGCGCATCGCGTTGACCGCCGCGCGGCAATTGCAGCGGACCGGCGGCCGCTACGCGCTCGTGGCGATGTGCGTCGGCGTCGGCCAGGGCATCGCCACGGTCATCGAGCGGGTGTAAGCCGGACCTCCGAAAAACGGCGGCGATGGGCATCACGATCGAGCGTCTTTCCGGTCCGACACCCGACGCGAGGGCGCTGATCGCGGAACTGGACGAGGTGCTTGGCGCTCTCTATGAACCGGAGCAGCGGCACGGTCTCTCGATCGAGCAGGTGTTCCAGCCGAATGTGCGCTTTTTCATGGCGCAAATAGGCGACGCAGCGGTCGGTTGCGGGGCGCTCGCTTTGTTCGACGATTATGCCGAAGTGAAGCGCATGTACACCCGCGAGGCGGCACGCGGGCGCGGCATCGGCAAGGCGCTGCTCGGCAGACTTGAGACGGAAGCGCGCAACGTCGGCAAGCCGATGTTGCGGCTGGAAACAGGGACGCTGCAGGCGGCGGCAATAGGGCTTTACGAGCGGTGCGGTTTTCGGGCCCGCGAGCCGTTCGGCCATTACGCCGAGCTCCCGCCGAATCGCATCGCCACCAGCCTGTTCTATGAAAAGCCGCTGTAGCGGCGAGGCTGGGGCCGTGATCGGGCGCTTCCCATATTAGCGACATGACCGACACCCCAACCTTTGCCGTGCGGCCAAGCTTTCTCGGCATTGAGCGCAGCGACCCCAACGCGGCGATCTCGATCGCCGGCATTCCCTATGATCTCGGCACCTCGAACCGGCCCGGCGCCCGCTTCGGGCCGGCGGCGATACGGCAGGCGAGCCGCATGCTGGTGGATGGCGACCATCCGATCGCCGGCAGCGCGCCGGCCGAGAGCGACATCGCCGATATCGGTGATTTCCGCATCGTTCACGGCGACATCCAAGGTACGTTGAAGGCGATCGAAGCGCAGGCAAAGCCGCTGAACCACCTCGTCGCCCTCGGCGGCGACCACACGATAACCCTGGCGCTGCTACGGGCGCTGGCGGCGCGCACCGGGCCGCTTGCGCTGGTGCATTTCGACGCGCATGTCGATACCTGGCCGGAAAGCTTTGGCCAGCGTTTTGGCCACGGCTCGCCGTTCTACCATGCGATCGAGGAGCGGCTGATCGATCCGCATCATACAGTGCAGGTCGGCATCCGTTCGCCGATGGACAAAAGCGTCCATGACTGGACTGTCGGCAAGGGCGTCACAATCCTCTTCGCCGAGACGGTGCACGAAGAGAGTCCGGGGACGACCGCCGAGCGCATCCGCGCGGTCGTCGGCGACAGGCCGGCCTATCTGAGCTTCGATGTCGACGCGCTCGACCCGGCCTTCGCACCGGGCACCGGCACACCGGAAATCGGCGGTTTGTTCACCTGGCAGGCGCAGGCGATTCTGCGCCGGCTCGCCGGGCTGTCGTTCCAGGGCATGGATGTGGTCGAGGTGTCGCCGCCCTACGATGTGGCGGAAATCACCGCGCTCGCCGCCGCAACCTTTGCCTGGGAATATCTCGCTCTGCTCGCGCCGCGCGCAAATCATTGAAGAAACAAAAATTTCTTGCATTCGCTGCGCAATCCCCTATCTAGCGCTGCGACGCAAATCGCACGTGCCTAGAACCCCACTTTTCCCGAGGGGTGCCGCTACGACGTAACGCGTCCTTTTTGGCAGAGCCGGTCACCCGTGGGCCGGCATCCTTAAGGGAACGGATATGTTGGCCACCCTGCACGCTGCGGAGCGAAGTACACCCACGATCCTGTGACGCCTTCGGGGGCGCATCGCCTCCGATAGCCGTCGTCATCTGGAATGGTCACCGGCCCGCTTTAGGAAGCGATGCGGGCGCGGTTTCGCCTCCTTTCGGAGGATCGTGCGATGGTCAAGCCCCGCTCCCTTGCGCTGCGTCCGGTAAAGAGCAGCGTTCTTTCGTCAGTCGAAGCCGTTGTCGCGCGCGAGCAGCCGACGGAGCCCGTTCTGTGCTTGCGCCCGGCGGCGATCGCCGCGGCGGCGCGCAGCTTTGTCGAGGCGTTCCCGGGCGACGTTCTTTACGCCGTCAAATGCAACCCCGAGCGGAGCGTGTTGCGCGCAGTGTGGGCCGGCGGCGTGCGGCATTTCGATTGCGCCTCGCTGCCGGAGGTCGCGCTGGTCCGCGAGGTATTGCCGGACGCCGAGCTGCATTTTATGCACCCGGTCAAGGCGCGCCACGCGATCCATGCCGCATTTCACGAGTACGGCGTGACCGATTTCGCCTTCGACAGCTCGGATGAGCTGGCGAAGATCGTGCAGGAGACGGTGCCGGTCGGCCTCGTCGGTGAGCCGCCGGTCCTGGGCCTGTTTGTGCGTCTCGCTGTTGCGCAAGGCGGCGCCTACGATCTGTCTGGCAAGTTCGGCATTTCCACGCAGGACGCGGCGGAGCTGCTTCGCCTGGCACGGCCGCATGCCGCACGGCTTGGCGTCGCCTTTCACGTCGGCTCGCAATGCCTCGACCCGGCCGCCTATGCCCGCGCGCTGGATCTCGCGGCCGAAGCTGTCGCGCTCTCGGGCGTGCCGGTCGATACCGTCGACGTTGGCGGCGGCTTCCCGGTTAGCTACCCGGATGTCGTGCCCCCGCCGCTCGCGGCTTACGCCGCGACGATCGCCGATGTCGCGGCATCGCGCTTCGGCGATGCTGTGCGGCTCTGGGCGGAGCCGGGCCGGGCGCTGGTCGCTGGTGGCGGATCGGTGGTGGTGCAGGTGGATCTGCGCCGTGGCGACGCGCTCTACGTCAATGACGGGGTCTATGGCAGCCTCAGCGATGCCGGCCGCCCGGGTTTTCGCTTTCCAGCGCGCCGCGTGCGCGCCGATGGGACTGGCAACGACGACGCGCCGCTGCGCGCTTTTACGCTCTACGGTCCTACCTGCGACAGCGCCGATTTCATGAAGGGGCCGTTTCTGCTGCCCGCTGATGTCGACGAGGGTGATTGGGTTGAGCTCGGCCAGCTTGGCGCCTACGGGGCCTGCCTGCGCACCGGTTTCAACGGCTTCGATCGCGCGCTGACGGTGGAGGTCGCCGACCCGCCGATGCTGCACACGCCAGGCTACGACGAATAGCCGCCGCGCCCACGTCTCGATCAGGTGGGCCAGCGATTGTGCAGCCAGAACCATTGC
Organism: Allostellaceae bacterium; assembly: GCA_036008175.1. Classification (GTDB taxonomy): domain Bacteria; phylum Pseudomonadota; class Alphaproteobacteria; order ATCC43930; family CGMCC-115725; genus DATARH01. The sequence goes on along the minus strand of DASYOB010000098.1, from coordinate 52,427 downwards.
TCCGGGCGCTCGCGGATCCAGCCTTCGAGCGTCCGGTTGACCCTCTCCATCAGCGCGGCGACATCGGCGTCGCGGTCGCCGCTGCGCGGCAGTTCGAGCGGCGGATAGAGGGTGAGGCGGAAATGTGCGCCGCGAAGCCGTTCAACCCGAGCCGGCAGTACCGTGCAGTCGAAACGCAGTGCCAATAGCGCCAGTGCCGGCGCGGTCATCGCCGGCCGCCCGAAGAACGGCACGGCAATCCCGTCATTCAGCTTCTGGTCGGCAAGCAAGGCCAGGTGAGCGCCGCGCCGCAATGCCGCGACCGCGCGACGAGAAGCGACGGCTCCCTTCGGGATTAACTCACCCGCCTGCGACTGACCTTGGGCGCGAAACTGCGAGATCATGCGGTCGACGATCGGGTTGTTGGCGGCACGATAGATCCGCGCGATGTCGAGACCGTATTGGCCGGCCGCGAGGGCGCCGATCTCCCAATTGCCGAGATGGCCGCCGAACATGATTACTGGCCGGTCTGCGGCAAGTGCGCGATCGAGATGGTCGAGGCCCTGCGTCTCGACGCGGCCGTCCGGCGGGAACACCCGGACCTTCGGTAGATGCGGATATTCGGCCGCGACCCGGCCGAGATTGTCCCACATTGCGCGGACGATCGCCTCGACCTGTTCAGACGACAGGTCAGGGACGGCGGCGCGCAGGTTACGCCGTGCCCGGTTGGAGATGCCGAGGCGGGGGCCGATCCAGCGCGCCAAGGCCCCGCCGAGCGCCGAGGCGGCGTCGAGCGGCAGCGCTCGCATCCCGGCGAAGAACAGTGCCGCGCCCCAGGCCTCGACCCGATGCGACCAGCGGACCGGCGCCGCCGGCTCAGCCGCGAACGGCGTGTGGGTTGCTTCCGTCATGGCGTCGCAACAGACCGTCGAAGAGGAGGCGCTCCACCTCGTTCGGATCGCGCCAGTGGATCTCGACCTCGAGCACTTCGATGCCGGCCCGCAGGGCAGGGGGCAGCCGTACCCAATCCTTCGTCGTGGTGACAAGCCTGGCGCGGGCTCGTTCGGCAGCTTCTCGTAGCTTGGCGATCTCGCTCCCCCGAAATCGATGGTGATCCGCAAAGGGCTGCGCCAGCACCAGCGTCGCGCCAAGCGCACGCAGGCTGGCGAAGAATTTGTCCGGCCGGCCGATCCCGGCGAAGGCAACGATGCGTGCCCCGGCGAAACGTTCACTCTCGATCGGCTGCATCTCGGCGTGCAGCACCGGGCAACATGCCTGAGCGACGTAGCGTCGCCCGGCCTCCGCCTCGCCGATCACCACAAGTGCATCGGCGCGCGCGAGGCCGGCACCGACCGGCTCGCGCAACGGACCGGCCGGGATCACCCGACGGTTGCCGAACCCGTAATCGCTGTCGATGACAACCAGCGACAGGTCTTTGGCTACGGACGGGTTCTGAAAGCCGTCATCGAGCAGGATCGCCTCGGCGCCGGCCGCGGCTGCCGCGCGCACGCCGGCCGCACGGTCGCGCGCGATCCAGCACGGCGCCCGAACAGCGATCAGCAGCGCCTCGTCGCCTATATCGGCGACATCGTGCCGCCCCGGATCGACCCGCACCGGCCCGGCGAGGCTACCGCCATAGCCGCGGGTCACGACGTGCGCGGCAACGCCTCGCGCGGCCAACAGCCCGGCAAGCGACAGCACGACCGGGGTCTTACCCGACCCGCCGGCGACGAGATTGCCGACGCAGATCACCGGCACCGAAGCGCGATAGGGCCGCGCAACCGCGCGGCGCAGCCGCGATGCGGCGTCGAAGGCGGCGCCAAACGGCGCCAGCAATCCCGCGATCAGCCCGGGCGGTTCGTGCCAGAATTCAGGCGCGCGCATTGGCGCCGCTGATCGCGCGCCGCCGCAAGAGCGGCAGCCCCGTTTCGCTGAATGCTACCGGAGCGAGCGGATCGAGCCACGGTGCAAGCCGATCGAGCACGGCATCGAGCGCGCCAGCGCTTTTCCGCACCACCCGAGCCGCCCCCTCGGCACGAGCGGCGCGTTCGCTCGGGTTGGCCAACAGCCGTGTTATAGCGAGGGCGAGACTATTGGCATCCTCGACCGTCAGCGCCGCGCCGCCGGCATCGAGCGCGCCGGCCATCGTCGCGCAGTTGCGCATGTCGGGCCCGTGCAGGACCGCGCAATCGAGCCGCGCCGCCTCGAACGGGTTGTGTCCACCCTTCGGTACCAGCGAGCCGCCGATAAACGCAATCCCGGCGAGGCGGAAGAACAGGCCAAGCTCGCCCATCGTGTCGGCCAGGTAAATATCGGTAGCGTACCCGATCGGCTCGCCGGTGCTGCGTCGCGACACAACCAAACCTTGCCCTCGCAACATAGCGGCGATTGCGCCGCCACGCGCCGGATGGCGCGGTGCGATGATTGTCAGCAGCCCCGGGTGCGTGCGCGCGACCGAGCGATGGGCGGCAGCGATAATCTCTTCTTCTCCGGGGTGCGTGCTGGCGGCGAGCCATAGGGGCCGATCGCCGATCTGCTTTTCCAGCAGCGCAAGGCTGCAGCCGTCCGCGGCGAGCGGTTCGGCCGCCGCCTTGAGATCGCCGACGCTCGTCACCCGACGGGCACCGAGGCGGCGAAACCGCTCCGCCTGCGCTTCGTCCTGGGCAAGGCACAACCTAAAGCACGCTAACACCGGCTGGATCAGGCCCGGCACCGCGCGCCAGCGCGCCTCCGATCCAGTTGACAGGCGCGCATTCAACAGGATCATCGGGACACCGCGGCCATGGGTCGCCAGGACCAGGTTTGGCCACAGCTCGGATTCGACCCAGAGGGCGAGATCGGGCCGCCAATGATCAAGAAATCGCTTCACCGCGCGGGGCACATCGACCGGGACGAATTGATGGATTACGCCCGATGGCAAGCGGTTCTGCACCAGCCGTGCCGCAGCCAAGGTGCCTGTGGTCATCAGCACGGCAAGATCCGGGCGCTCGTTGTGCAACCGAGCGATGAGTCCGAGCACCGACACCGCCTCGCCGACGCTTGCCGCATGCAGCCACACGAGCGGTCCCGGCGGGCGACTCGCGCTGGCGATGCCGAACCGCTCGCTGAGACGCGCCGGATCTTCCTTGCCATGCCGGCAGCGCAAGAGCAGGTACGCGCGGACGAATGGCGATAATGCTCCAGTCGCGCACCGATAGATCAGGGGCAACATCAGCGCCGCTCCTTGCCGGCAAACTCCATCGGCGTGGCCGGAGCCGGAACAGGGAGCGACGCGCCATGACCGACGCGGCGGTCGGCCTCGGCGGCGAGCGCGTTCATGCGCGTCTCGACCAGCAGCCGTGCATGCTCAAGCCCGGCCTCGTCGAGATCGCGGTCGATCTCGATCGGCTCACCCCATAGAAAGGCGCCCCGTCCGAACGGGAGGGCGAGGTGAAACCGATCCCAGCTTCGCAGAACCCGGCGCCGGCTGGTGGCGAAGACGATCGGCACGATCGGCACCTGGGCGAGGCGCGCCACATTGACGATCCCGCCGCTGGCGCGCGTCGGCGGGCCGCGCGGTCCGTCCGGGGTGATACCGACGCATTCCCCTTCCCCGAGGCGCTTCAGCATCGTGCGCAGCGCCGCGAGACCGCCGCGCCGGGTGGAGCCGGGGATCGAATGCACGCCGAAATAGGTCACGGCATCGGCTATGATGCGGCCGTCGCGGTGGGCGGAGATCAGCATGTGCATCGGCGCCAGCCGCTGCCAGGCCATCGGGATCATCAACAGTCGCCCGTGCCAGAACCCTAGGATGAAGCTGCGGCCCTCCCTGCGCAGCCGCTGCGGCCATTCCGCGCCCTCGATGCTCCAGCGGTTGGTCAGAAAAACGAAGCGGATATAGAGCTGGATCGTCCAGCACAGAAAATGGCGCAGGCGAGCGCTGCGCAGCACGCGGCGGCCCCAGCGGCTCGGTGCCTTCATCAGCCGGTCGCTCCCGCTCCCGGGAGCGGGTCCAGCTCGCGCTCGCTCGCGAACTGGGTCTCGTATAGCCGCGTGTAGAGGCCGTTGCGGGCCAGCAGCTGAGCGTGCCTCCCGGTATCGACGATGCCGCCGCGATCGAGCACGCAGATCAGATCGGCGCCGATAATCGTGGACAGGCGATGCGCGATCACAATCGTCGTCCGCCCGCGCATCAGCCGACGCAGCGCCGTCTGCACCTGACGCTCGGTTTCGCTGTCGAGCGCCGAAGTCGCCTCGTCGAGCAGCAGGATCGGCGCATCTTTCAGCATAGCCCGGGCGATTGCCAGGCGCTGGCGCTGTCCGCCGGACAGGCGCACCCCATGCTCGCCGACGAGGGTGTCGTAACCCTCCGGCAGCTCGCGGATGAATCCGTCGGCGCCGGCCGCTGCTGCTGCCGCCTCGATGTCTTCGTCCGGTGCGCCAAGGCGGCCGTAGGCGATGTTGGCACGCACCGTGTCGTCGAACAGGCTGACTTCCTGGGAGACAAGCGCGATCGCGCCGCGCAGGGAGGCGAGCGTCACCTCGCGTGTTTCTTGGCCGTCTATCGTGATGCTCCCACCGTCGACATCGTAGAACCGGGGAATCAGGTTGAGCACCGTCGATTTTCCGGCACCGGAGCGGCCGACCAGCGCGACCGTGCTGCCCGCTTCAATAGTGAAAGAGATTCCGTCGAGCGCGACAGTGCCCGGATGATAGCCGAACCGCACCTCCTCGAACCGCACCTCGCCGCCGCGGATCTGCAAAGGTCTGGCACCGGGCCGGTCCTGGACCTTTGGCTCGATATCGAGGATATCGAAGACGCGCTGTGCCGCTGCGAGGCCCTCCTGCAACGATGCGTTGAGAATGGCCAGGGCCTTCATGGGCTGATAGGCGAGGAGGAGCGCGGTGATGAACGAAAAGAACGCACCGGGGGTGCGGGCGCCGGAAATGACCTGATGCCCGCCATAGAGGATCACCACTGCGATCGCCGCACCGCCAAGCGCTTCCATCATCGGCGCGGCGCGAAAGCGGGTGCGGTTGGCGCGATCGACCAGGACGAAGATCCGCTCGAATATCGCCAAGGCGCGGCGCTCTTCGTATGTCTCCATGCCATAGGCCTTGACGTGGCGTGCGCCCTGGAATGTTTGGCTAAGCAACGTCGTCAGCTGGCCCATCTCGGCTTGGGTGTTGGCCGAGACGCCTCGCATGCGCCGTCCGATACGGACGATCGGCCGGATCGCCAGCGGAAAGGCGACGAACGAGACAAGCGCCAGCCCCCAATCCTGGTAGAACATGACGCCGACGAGGAACACGACGGTGACTGCGTCGCGGCCCATCCCGGCGAGCACGTTTGCCGCGGCGTTGCGCAACAGCCAAACGTCGTTGGTGAAGCGTGAAATCAGCGTGCCGCTCGGATTCGCGTTAAAGTAGGCGAGGTCGGCACGCATCAGCCGGGCAAACAGCGCATTCTGCACATCGGTGATGACGCGCTGGCCGATTCGGCTCATCAACACCGTCTGGCCGTAATCGGCGAGCCCTTTGACGAGCGCCAGCGCGAGAGCCGCGCCGCCGAGCAGGAACAACAATGACCCGTCACGGGCGATGAAGATGCGGTCGAGAACCGGCTCCATCAGCCAGGCGCGCAATGCCGTGCTGCCGGCAGCGGCTCCCATGCACACAAAGGCCAGCGTGATGGCGCCGAGATGCCGGCCCATGAAATCGCGCACCAGCCGCCGCACCAGCGCGAACGAGCGTGTGCCTTCCTGCATAATCGGTGAACTGTCGCGCATAAGGCCCCGTCCGCCAGTGTTAGAGGCGAGCGGGGCGAATGGCAAGATCGGCGGTTACGCGCCGGCCACGGTCAGATCGTCAATGCGCAGGGTCGGGGCGTCGGCCCCGGTGCGGAATTCGAGATCGTTGGCGGCTGCCATGCGGGCAAACATCTCGTTCAGATTGCCCGCGACTGTCATCTCGCTGACCGGGAAGGCGATCTGCCCGTTCTCGATCCAGAAGCCGGCGGCGCCGCGGCTGTAATCGCCGGTGAGGCCATTGACCCCCATCCCCATTAGCTCGGTGACATAAAAACCGTTCTTGATGTCGGTCATCAGCTCCGCGGGGCTCGCGCTGCCCGGCTCAATCCAGATGTTGGTTGCCGCGGGGGCTGGCGGGGAAGCGGTCCCGCGGGCGGCGTGGCCGGTCGATTTGAGGCCGAGCTGACGTGCCGAACGCAAATCCAAGAGCCAGGTCGTCAGCACCCCATTATCGATCAGCGCGCGCCGCTTATTGGCGAGGCCCTCAGCGTCGAACGGCTTGGAGCGGTGGCCGCGCTGCCGGTGCGGATCTTCGGTGATCGTGATCGCTTCCGGGAATATCCGCTGCCCCAGCTTGTCGCGCAGAAAGCTGGTGCCGCGCGCGATCGATGGACCGGAGATCGCGCCCAAGAGATGCGAGACGAAGCCCCGGGCGACCCGCGGATCGAACACAACCGAACAGCGGCAGGTCGGCATCTTGCGGGCGCCCAGCCGTTTGACCGCGCGCTCGCCGGCGGATTTGCCGATCTCGGCGGGGTCTCGCAGGTCCCCGGCGTATACCGCGCTGGCGAAGTCGTAGTCGCGCTCCATCTGCGTGCCCGACCCGCTGATTACCGACGCGCCGACCCCGTGATGCGAGCCCGAATAGCCGCCGGCGAACCCGTTCGAGGCGACAAGGGCGATCCGCGAGCGGCCCCAGCTGGCTTCGGCGCCTTCGGAGTTCGTGATCCCCGGGACCGCGAGCGCCGTCTCCTCGGCCGCGCGCGCCCGCTCGATCAACGTTTCGGCACTCGGCTCCTCGGGATCAAGCATATCAAGCTGCGACCAGTCTAGAGCGATCTCGGCCGGATCGGCGAGCCCGCAGAACGGGTCTTCCGGCACCGCCCGCGCCATTGCCAAGGTGCGCTCGACCAGCTCGGCCAACATCTTCGGTGAGCGATCACTCGACGATACGATCGCCTGCCGTTTTCCGACCAGCACGCGGAGTCCGAGATCCTGGCTTTCCGAGCGTTCGAGCTTCTCGGTCTTGCCGAGGCGGCGGGCGTGCGACAGCGAGGTGCCCTCGAACAGCACGGCATCAGCGGCATCGGCTCCGGCTTTGCGGGCGCGGCCTACGAGATCCTGCAGCAGATCGATCGCCGCCGCGGTTTCCTTATCCAGTGATGGGCTCATTCGCTGTCCGTCTTTTTCCAGATTGATTGGCCACTGCCGGGCAGGCCGTAATCGGCCCATTTACGAGTGACCTCTTCTACGACCTTGTCGCTCATGCGGATCGGCCTCCCCCAGGTGCGATGCGTCTCCGGCGGTAATTTGTTGGTCGCATCGAGCCCGATCTTGCCGCCGAGCCCCGATTCGGGCGAAGCGAAGTCGAGATAGTCGATCGGGGTGTTCTCCATCAGCGTCGTATCGCGCACCGGATCCATGCGGGTCGAGATCGCCCACATCACGTCCTTCCAATCGCGCGCGTCGACGTCGTCATCCACGACGATCACGAACTTCGTGTACATGAACTGCCGCAGGAACGACCAGATCCCCATCATCACCCGCTTGGCGTGGCCGGGATAGGCCTTGCGTATCGATACGACAGCGATCCGGTATGAGCAGCCCTCCGGCGGCAGCCAGAAATCCACGATCTCCGGGAATTGCTGCTGCAATAGCGGGATGAACACCTCGTTCAGGGCTTCGCCTAAGACTGAAGGCTCGTCGGGCGGCCGCCCGGTGAAGGTCGAGAGGTAGATCGGGTCGCGCCGCATCGTCATCGCCGACACGCGGAAGACCGGGAATTGCTCGACCGCGTTGTAATAGCCGGTATGGTCGCCATAAGGGCCTTCGTCGCCATATTCGTCGAGCGCGACATGGCCTTCGAGCACGATCTCCGCCTCGGCCGGCACTTTGAGCGGCACGGTCTTGCAATCGACCAGGTCGAGCCGCTTACCGCGCAACAGCCCGGCGAACTGGTATTCCGACAGCGTGTCGGGCACCGGAGTCACCGCCGCGATGATCGTCCCAGGATCGGCGCCGATCACAGCGGCAGCGGGCAACGGCTCGCGTTTCGCCTCGGCCCAGCGGCGATGGTGCTGCGCCCCGCCGCGATGACGCAGCCAGCGCATCAACGTCGTGTCGCGGCCGGTCACCTGCATGCGGTAGATGCCGAGATTGAAGCCGTCCTCGCGCCCGATGCCCGGACCCTTGGTGACGACCAGCGGCCAGGTGATCAGCGGCGCCGGTTCGTCCGGCCAGCAGGTCTGTATCGGCAGCAGCCCGAGATCGATTTCGGCGCCGCGCAACACGATCTCCTGGCAGGGCGCGGCCGCAACCGTACGCGGCCGCATCGCCATCACGGACTTCAGCAGTGGCAGCATATCGAGTGCCTCGCGCCAGCCGCCGGGTGGCTCCGGCTGCTTCAGGAAGGCAAGCGTCTCGCCGATCTCGCGCAATTGGTTCGGCTCGCGATCCATCCCCCAGGCAACCCGCTCGACCGTGCCGAATAGATTGACCAGCACCGGCATCGGGATCGCCCTAGCAGTATCGCGCGCGACATTCTCGAACAGCACCGCCGGGCCCCCCTCGGCGAGGAGCCGCGTCTGGATCTCGGTCATTTCGAGAAACGGCGAGACTGGGGCGGACACCCGCGCCAGCCGCCCGCTGGCTTCGAGCCGGGCGATGAAGTCGCGCAGGCTGGCGTAAGGCATGGCCGGCTATATATGGGGGCGCGGCTCCAGCTTGGCGAGCGCGGCCCCAACGCGTTCAGTCGTTCGCCGCGGACGCCACGGTCGGGGCCGATTGCGGCCGCAGCAACAACAGCGAAGTCGATGCGGCTACGCTGAGGCCGGCCGTGAGCAGCACGGCCAACGCCCCAATACGGTCGAGCAGCACCCCAAAAACGAACGGCGCCGCCGACAAGGCCAGCCGGGCCGGGGCAGAAAGGATGCCGTTTCGCAACCCGTAACCGGCGGGTCCGAAGATGGCGAGCGGCAGCGTGCCCTTGGCGATCGTGATCAAGCCGTTGCCAGCGCCGTGCAGCAGCGCGAACAGGGGAACGCCAGCTGGGCCGAGCAAACCCAAGAGTCCGGCGCCGATCGGATGGGTAAGCGCGGCCAACCGAGCCGACCAGACCGGATGAAATGCTCGCAACAGGCCGAATTCGAACAGCCGCGCCGCGACCTGCGCCGGACCGACGAGCGTGCTGGCGGCAATTGCGGCTGCCTCGGTTGCGCCGGCACTTTCTAGCAAGCGAGGCAGGTGCGCCGCCATCGCCCCGGTTACGAAGGCAGTCGCGGTGAAATAGAAGGCGAGGATCGGCATCGCGCCCCGCGGCGGCTCGGCCTCGGGGGTCTCGTGCACCGCCGCAGCTCTGCGCGGCAGTGGCGGGGCCGGTGGTATAATCAGCCAATTGAGTGGTGCCGCGAGAAGCAGGTTGAGCGCCGCCCAGACCAGACAGGCATCGCGCCAGCCGAAAGCGTGCTCGAACCAGGCCGAGGCCGGCCAGCCGACCGTGCTGGCAAACCCTGCGATCAGCGTGATTCCGGTGATCGAGGCACGCGCCTCCAGGCCGTACAGCCGGGTCAGGGCGGCAAAGGCCGGGTCATAGAGCCCGATGGCCATGCCGATGCCGAGAATCAACCAGGCGGTCGTCAGTCCGAGAATGTCTTGCGCCAGGGCAAGCGCCGCAAGCCCGGCGGCAATGACCAGGTTCGAGGTCGCGAGCACGGCACGACCGCCATAATCGTCGATCAACCGCCCGATCCACGGCCCCAACGCGGCTTGCAGCAACAGCGAGCCCGAAAAGATGCCGAAAAACGTCCCGGTCGATAGGCCGAGCTCGGCCGCGATCGGCGCACCGAGGATGGCGGGGAGGTAATAGCTCGACGCCCAGGCCAGCGTCTGCGTGCTGCCAAGCGCGGCGACGACGATGGTTCTAGGCCGGGTCAGCAGATCCTCCGCTCATTCCGGTAGGACCTGCCACACGACCCCCTCGCGCGCCTCGCGGTCCTCGAGTTCGCGGCTGGTTGGCACCTGATAGCGCGCGCGCTCGAGGAGACCCGAACGCGGCAGGTAGGCGCGGCCGGGATCGCCCAACAACGCCAGCCTGTCGCGCGCGGCGATGCGGCGCAGCAGGTTCATCGCGCGCGACGACATCGGCTCCTCGTAGCAGATGTCGCCAGCCAGCGCGATACGCCAGCCGGCGGGACCGCGATCGAGCAGGTCGCGCGTTTCGACCGTGACCTTCACGCCGTTCAGCGGCGCATTGAGGGCGATCGCGGCGGCAGCGAAATGGTCAATCTCGGCGGCAATGACGCGGGAGGCTCCGGCCTTCGCGGCGGCGATTGCGACAATGCCGGAGCCTGAGCCGATATCGAGCACCTCGCGGCCGGCGACGGTCTCGGGATTATCGAGCAGATACCGGGCGAGCGCCTGGCCGCCGGCCCAGGCGAAGGCCCAAAACGGCGGCGGCAGTGCGTTGCGGGAAAGGCTCTCCTCCGTGGCCTGCCAGATCGGGGTCACTTCAGTGGCGAGATGAAGCCGGATCTCGGGAACGAGCGGCGGCGAACTGATCGCCGTATTGCCGCGGACGAAAAGCGCAGGGTCCACGGCTCAGGCGAGATGGCCGACGACAGCGTCGACGAATACCAGCCAGCCGACGAGCCGGTTCGAGCGAAATTTGGCGAGGCAATCAGCGGCGTTTTCTGTGTCGACCCGCGCCGCCTGCCAGAAAAGCTGTGCCGCAGCGGCGGCGAGCCCGATCCAGAACAGAACGCCGAGCCCCGCCTCGCTGCCCGCGGCGGCCCATAGCAGGACCGCTGCGGCATAAAAGGCGAACAGCCACGGCCGGGTCCGCTCGCCGAGCGCCAGGGCCGAGGATTTGATACCGATGCGCGCGTCGTCCTCCTTGTCCTGATGCGCATAGATCGTGTCGTAGCCGATCGTCCAGAAAATACCGCCGGCATAGAGCAGAAGCGGCGGCCAGGAGAGGCCGCCGGTCACCGCCGCCCAGCCCAGCAGTGCTCCCCAATTGAAATTCAGCCCGAGAAAGAGCTGCGGCCAGTACGTGATCCGCTTCATAAATGGATAGGTGCCGATCAGCGCCAACACGACGAGGCCCAAGATCCAGCAGGTGCGGTTCAGGCTGAGCAGTACCGCGGCCCCGACCGCGAGCTGGCCGAGCATGAACAGGATCGCCTGCGGCACCGTAACCCGGCCGCTCGGCAAGGGTCGGAAGCGGGTGCGCGCGACCTTGCCGTCATACTCCCGGTCGGCGATGTCGTTAAGTGTGCAGCCGGCGCCGCGCATCGCCACCGCTCCGATCGCGAAAAGCAGCAGCAGGAGCGGGTCGGGCCAGCGCGGGCCTGCCAGCGCGATCCCCCACCAGCCCGGAAACAGCAGCAGCCACGTGCCGATCGGCCGATCCCAGCGTGCGAGACGGGCGTAAGGCTCGGCCCACGGCGGTAACCAGCGATCGACCCAATCGCCGATATGGATATCGTTCGGGTCCGCGGCTGCGGCGGCCGCTCTCTGCGCTCCCTTCGGGGTGGACAGAGACGCAGAGGTCGGCGGAGGGTTCATCGGACTTCTTGGCAAACGGGACGGCACGCCCTCAATCTCACTGCTGATTATGACAGAACGCATCGCCACGCGTCTCTACATCCGCGGACCCCTTGGCGCCGCCGCGATCGAGCTCAGCGCGGCACAGACACACAAGCTACGTCATGTATTGCGGCTGGGTTCCGGCGCCACAGTTGCGGCATTCAACGAGAGCTCCGGCGAGTGGCTGTGCCATCTGAGCGAGATCGGGCGCGGGCGTTCGGTGCTGATGCCGGTCGAGCAAATCCGGCCGCTTGGGATGGAAAACAATCTATGGCTGGTGTTCGCGCCGCTGAAGCGGGTGCGTCTCGAATGGCTGGTGGAGAAGGCAACCGAGCTGGGCGCCACCGCGCTCGTCCCGGTCTGGACGGCGCGCACCCAGCCCGAGCGGCTCAATCGCGACCGCCTCGATGCTATCGCGATCGCGGCGGCCGAGCAGAGCGAGCGGCTGTCTGTCCCCGAGATCTTCGCGCCGGAGCGGCTCGACCGCGTGCTCGCCGCCTGGCCCGCCGAACGGCCCTTGATCGTCTGCGATGAGAGCGGCGGCGGCATCCCGATAGCCGAGGCGCTGGGCTCTCTGCCACCGGCCGAGCCGGCAGCAGTATTTGTCGGTCCCGAGGGCGGCTTTACCGACGCGGAGCTTGACGCTCTCGGTAAACTCCCCATTGTTATTCGCGTCGGGCTCGGCCCGAGAGTGCTGCGCGCCGAGACTGCTGCCCTTGCCGCAATGGCGGTGTTCCAGGCGATCACCGGAGACTGGCGTCGCATCCGGCCGCGCTGAGGTCGATATGTAGAGCCTAGCGGGAGTTCCGAGAGCCGCATGTCTGGACCATCGAGCGTGCAGGGACCGCCGATCACCGATAAGCGGCAGCTCGTCGAGTACCACGCGGCCGGCTGCAAGCCGCCCTCGGATTGGCGGATCGGTACCGAGCACGAAAAATTCGTGTTCCGCCGCGCCGATTTGCGACGCGTCCCGTATGAGGGACCAGATGGAATCGGGGCGCTCCTTCGCGGTATGACCCGCTTCGGCTGGGACCCGGTGATCGAGAACGGCAACATCATCGCGCTGTCGAACGACAGTCGATGTTCGATTACGCTCGAACCGGGCGGGCAGTTCGAGCTGAGCGGTGCGCCGCTCGAAACGGTGCACCAGACCTGCGACGAGGTGCATGAGCATCTGCGCCAGGTGCGCGAGGTCTGCGACGAGCTCGGGCTCGGCATGATCGGGCTCGGCTTCGACCCGAAGTCGCGGCGCGACGAGGTCCCGTTCATGCCCAAGGGCCGCTATCGCATCATGCGCGACTACATGCCGAAAAAGGGCCGGCTCGGCCTCGACATGATGCTACGCACCTGCACCGTGCAGACCAATCTCGATTACCAGACCGAGGCCGACATGGTGCGGAAATTCCGCGCCAGCCTCGCCCTGCAGCCGGTCGCGGTGGCGTTGTTCGCCAATTCGCCGTTTGTCGAGGGCCGTCCCTCAGGCTATCTCAGCTATCGCAGCCTGGTATGGACCGACACCGATCCCGACCGGTGCGGCACGTTGCCCTTCGTCTTCGACGACGGGTTCGGGTTTGAGCGCTATGTCGACTACCTGCTCGACGTGCCGATGTACTTCGTCTATCGCAACGGCACCTACATCGATGCCAGCGGTCAGTCGTTTCGCGATTTCATGGCCGGGAAATTGCCGGTGCTGCCGGGCGAGCTGCCGCTGTTGCACGATTGGGCCGACCATGTCACCACCGCCTTCCCGGAAGTGCGGCTCAAGAGCTTTCTCGAAATGCGCGGCGCCGATGGTGGGCCGTGGCGACGCCTCTGCGCGTTGCCGGCGCTATGGGTCGGGCTGCTGTATGACGGCACCTCGCTCGATGCCGCTTGCGGCTTGGTCGCCGATTGGACGGAAGAGGAGCGCGAGGCTATGCGGCGCGACGTGCCGCGGCTTGGTCTTGAGACCCCGCATCGCAGCCGCACCTTGCGCGACGTCGCCCTCGAAGTCCTAGAAATCGCCCGCGAAGGGTTGCACCGCCGCGCGCGCCGCAGCCTCGCCGGGGAGGACGAGACGCATTTTCTCGACAATCTGTTCTCGATCGCCGGCTCGGGCCGCACCCCCGCGGAAGAGCTGATTGAGGACTACAACACCCGCTGGGGCGGCCGGATCGAGCCGATTTTTACCGAATACGCCTACTGATTTCACCCCGGCGCGCCCGAATGCGACGCGGGCGCAGTGACGGCGAGGCCGTCGCCGAGCCGCATCAAGCGCCAATGGCCTGGATCGGCCATCGCGCGATCCGGGGCTTCGCCGGACAGCGACATCCAGCGATCCCGGTCCCATGAGGTGACCGCCACTTCCGCACGAAGCTGCGCGCCGGGAGCGGGCGGACTGATGCCGAACGCTGACCAGGGCAGCAGCATCTCCGCGGTGATGCGCGGTTGGTCGGCGCCGAAATAGACCGCTTGCGCGCCTAGGACCGGCTTGCATCCCTCGGCAATAGCCTGCGCCGCGGCGCCCGTGCACAGCACAGCGGTCATTGGCGGGTGGTCATGCACCTTCGTGCGAGGCGGAATGAAGAACAGGGTGAACCGGTGGGGCCCGCTGCCGAAATCGAGCCCGAGTTCGACCCGATAGGCTTCGTGGAGCGGAAAAGCGCCGTCATAGGCCAGGAGATCGATATCGAAATAATCCTGGCCGATTGTCGCCAACGCCAACCCGCGCTCGCTCCAGGACAGATAGATCTCGCCGAAAGCGACGGCTCCGGAGGAGGGTTTCAGCGGCGGCAGCAGGCTGGCCGGTTTGGGCCAGTCGGACAGCGAGTGGCCCTGAACATCGATCGCCGCATGCGGGAGGACGAAAAGCGCACTTGATCCCGGTATCGCGCGCAGCCTGGCGGCGGCATGCACCGACAGCGCCTCGCGATTTGCTTGCGATAGCGCGTCGGTCAGTCGCTGGTATGGCCGGTCGTCGATGTCGACAAGTCCGAAATCATAATCCTCGCCGTCCGGCCGGCCGCCTTTCGGATGGTCGTAATATTGGAACCATTGCGAGCCGACGATCTCCGGCGTCGCCGCGAAATTCCGCGTCGCCGCCGCCGCACCGCGGGCGCGCTCGGCCTGCGTTTCGACCGTCATCAGATGGCCGTTGTTGCTGTTTCCGGTGCGGTTCTCGCTCGCGGCGAAAAACCATTCGGTAACGAGAATGGGCTTGTCGTTGGACAGCTTTTTCAGCCCGTCGAAGAAATAGCGGGCGAGCCAGCCGTCACCGCTGTCGACGTTGTAGTTGGTCGCGATCGCGTCGATGTGCGGTGTCATGGCGCGCACCGCGACCGGATCGTAATAAATCGGCAGGCGGTCGCCGAAATAGAGCGCCTCGGGGTCGGCGGCGCGGATCGCCCGCTCGGCAAGCGTGTAATATTGCTCGGCGACGATCCCGGTCCATTCGCGCACAGCCGCGATGCCGTTCCCGCCCGGGCGCAGATGCGTCATCTGCTCGGTTTCGAGCAGCGTCTCCCAGGAATCGACGCCGGCCGGCGGGATGAAATCCGCCGTAAACCGCTGCCACTCGTCATGGTAGCGATCGCGCAGCATCGCCAGCCAGCGCTGCTTGGTGAATGAGCTGGCCGGCTTCTTCGAGTAGAACACGAACAGCGCGCCACCCCACCAGCCGACCTCGTTGTCGGAGAAATAGCCGATACGGTATGGCGAGCCGCGATACGGCGCGACCAACTCGCGGGCGAGCGCCATCATGCGCCGCTCGGTCTCCGGCGAAAAGGGATCGAACCAGTGGAATTTGGCACGCCGGCCGAGCTCGAGGTCGATGACCGCCGGCATGCGCAGTTCTTGCGGCGGCAGCGACCACCCGCCGACGCTGTTGAAGCCCCAATCCCGGAGGCGGTTGCGCGCCGTCACAACCCAGTCCTCCAGGCGCGGCGCGAAGGCCTTCCAGCTATAATAGACCTTGCCGTCCTGCTCGCGCTGGGAATAGCCGCCGTCGACGATGTTGACGCCGAGACTGTAGAAACGGTCGCCGCACGGCGTCTTAAGCCAAGCGACGCCGTGTTCCCGTGCTAGGGACCAGCGGCTCGACGGCGTGCTGTCGAGATCGCACGCAGAAGCGACATGGGATCCCAGCAGCGCTGCCGTGAGCGCGCCGAGAAGAACCCCCCGGTTCGGCAAGGCGCTTAGGCGCCCGGCGGCGGGCCCATCGTGCCGCCGACGGTAAGACCGTCCATCCGAAGCGTCGGCTGGCCGACACCGACCGGGACACCTTGCCCATCCTTGCCGCAGGTGCCGACGCCATCATCCAGCTTGAGATCGTTGCCGATCATCGTCACCTTGTTCATCGCGTCCGGGCCATTACCGATCAGGGTGGCGCCCTTGACCGCCGGGCCGATCTTGCCGTCCTCGATCAGGTAGGCTTCCGAGGCGGAGAAGACGAACTTGCCCGAGGTAATGTCGACGCTGCCGCCGCCGAAATTTACCGCATAGAGACCACGCTTCACCGAAGCCATGATCTCCTGCGGGTCGTGATTGCCGGCCAGCATGAAGGTGTTGGTCATGCGCGGGATCGGCGCGTGGGCGAAGCTCTCGCGCCTGCCATTGCCGGTCGGGGTGGCACCCATTAGCCGGGCGTTCAGCCGGTCTTGCATGTAGCCCTTGAGGATGCCGTCCTCGATCAGCACGGTGCAATTCGACGGCGTGCCTTCATCGTCGATCGTCAGCGAGCCGCGCCGGTCGGGCAGGGTGCCGTCGTCGACGACGGTTACGCCCTTCGCCGCGACGCGCTGGCCGATCATGCCGGAAAAAGTCGAGGTCTTCTTGCGGTTGAAATCGCCTTCGAGCCCATGTCCGACCGCCTCGTGCAACATGACGCCGGGCCAGCCAGGGCCGAGGACCACGGTCATCTCGCCCGCCGGCGCCGGGACCGAGCCAAGGTTGACCAGCGCCTGCCGCAACGCCTCGTCAACCTGCGCCTTCCAGTTCTCGGGATCGAGATAATACTCGTAGCTGACTCGTCCGCCGGCACCGTGCGATCCAGTCTCCATGCGGTCACCCTCGCCGACCACGACAGCGACGTTGAGGCGGACCAGCGGGCGGATATCGGCGGCGCGGCGGCCATCCGGGCGGATGATCTGGACCGCCTGCCAAACCCCGCTCAGCGAGGCCATCACCTGCCGCACCCGCGGATCGCGGCTGCGGGCATAAGTGTCCATCTCGCTCAAGAGCCGTGTCTTCGTCGCGAGGTCGACGATGCCGAGCGGGTTGAGCTCGGTATAGAGGCTGCGATTCGTGCCGGGCGGTGGGCCGGCGAGGGTGCCGGCATGGCCGCTGGCGACCGCCCGCACCGCCGCCGCGGCGCGGCGGATCGCCGCTTCCGACAGCTCGGAGGCGTGGGCATATCCGGCGGCCTCGCCCGCTACCGCGCGCAGGCCGAACCCTTGCGTCGTGTCGAATGAGGCGCTCTTGATCCGGCCATCATCAAGCGCGACGCTTTCCGACTGGCTGTATTCGAGGAACAGCTCGCCGTCATCCATGCCGGCCAACGCCTCGCCGACCAGCTTCTCGATCCGGCCCGAATCCATGCCAGTCCGGTCGAAAAACAATTCGTTCGTAACCGCAAGGTTGCTCATGAGGGCTCCGGATCCGGAATTACGTCAGTCTTGCTTGGAAATATGGTCGCCGCGAGGCAGAGGCGAAAGGCAGCATCGATCAGGTGGGTCTCGCACGCGCCGGTTTTTCCTGTTATGCGGCGGCTTGCCGCAACGAGTTAGCGGCGCCCTGACCGAGTTGTCCGGCCGTCGGGCTTTGGTGTAGGGTCGGCCAGGATTGCCGCCGCCTTAGCCAGGCAAAAGCGGGCGGCGGCCCGGCCGGTACATGAACCGCGTCAGACAGGGGACGTCCTCGCCGGAAGGGGCTGCAAGGACATGCGATTGCCGAAAACGATTACTGGAACGAGCGCCAGGCGCGTCTGTCTCGTCGCAGGGCTGCTGCTGGTCGGTTTGGTTGCGCTCGCGGCGGTCGGTTGGGCGGCGGAACCGCAGCCTTGGGAAATCGGCATGCAGCCGCCGGCGACTCCGGTCAAGGAGCGGATCCATTCGTTTCACGACGAGCTGCTGGTCATCATCTCGCTGATCACGCTCTTTGTTCTGGGTCTACTCGCTTACGTAATGGTGCGGTTCAGGGCGGCACGTCACCCGGTGCCGACGCGCACCTCGCATAACCCGGTGATCGAGATCCTTTGGACGGTCGTGCCGGTGCTGATCCTGGTCATCATAGCGATCCCATCCTTCAAGCTGATGTATTACATGGACCGGGTGCCAAACGCGGACATGACGATCAAGGTGACCGGCCATCAATGGTACTGGCAGTATGAGTATCCGGATCAGGGGGATCTCAGCATCACCAGCAACCTGATCCAGGAGAAGGACCTGAAGCCGGGGCAGAAGCGGCTTCTCGATGTCGACAATCCGCTGATCGTGCCGGTCGACACCAACATTCGCGTCCTGGTGACCGGGGATCCTGAGGGGGTAATCCACAGCTGGTTTGTCCCGTCTTTCGGCGTCCAGGAATATGCGGTTCCCGGCAGGTTCAACGAGAGCTGGATGCGGGTCCTGCACGAAGGCACCTATTACGGCGAGTGCAATCAGATCTGCGGCGTGAACCACGCCTTCATGCCGATCGAGGTCAAGGCGGTTTCGAAAGACGATTTCCAGAAATGGCTCGGTGAGGCGAAGAAGAACGCCGCCGCGAAGCAGCCGACAGAAGACCGTGCCGTGGTCGCTGCGGCGGGACAGCCGCGGCTTGGCTCGGCGCCGGCCGGCAACTAGGAGCGAAGAGGTCTGCGATGACTTATGGGCACGATGCTCACACGGCCGACGGGGCGCACGCCGAGCACGGCCATTATCCGGGCTTCTTCACGCGCTGGCTGGCTTCCACCAACCATAAGGACATCGGCACGCTTTATCTGTGTTTCGCGATTTTTGCCGGGATCCTCGGCGGTGCATTATCGGTCGTGATGCGCGCGCAGCTGATGACGCCGAATGGCGAGATCCTTTCCAACCATCAGCTCTACAATGTGGTCATCACCGCCCATGGCCTGATCATGGTGTTTTTTATGGTGATGCCGGCCACGTTCGGGGGGTTCGGAAACTGGTTCGTGCCGCTGATGATCGGCGCGCCGGACATGGCCTTCCCACGCATGAACAACGTCAGCTTCTGGCTGCTGGTGCCATCTTTCCTGCTGCTGCTGGGTTCGACAATGGTCGGCGCGGGCGACGGCGTGAACGGGCAGGGGGCGGCTGTCGGCTGGACCCTCTATCCGCCGCTCTCCGCCGCCGGGCCGGGCGGGCATCCCGGTCCCTCGGTCGATATGGTGATCTTCTCGCTTCACCTCGCCGGCGCGTCGTCGATCATGAGTTCGATCAATTTCATCACGACGATCTTCAACATGCGCGCGCCGGGCATGACCCTGCACCGTATGCCGCTCTTCGTCTGGTCGATCCTGGTGACCGCGTTCCTGCTTTTATTGGCGCTGCCGGTGCTGGCCGGCGCCATCACGATGCTGCTGACCGACCGCAACTTCGGCACGACGTTCTTCGACCCGGCCGGCGGCGGCGACCCGCTCCTGTTTCTGCACCTGTTCTGGTTCTTCGGGCACCCCGAGGTCTACATCATGATCCTGCCGCCTTTCGGCATTGTGTCGCAGGTCGTGTCGACCTTCTCGAGGAAGCCGGTGTTCGGCTATCTCGGGATGGCCTACGCGATGGTCGCGATCGGCGGGATCGGATTTGTCGTCTGGGCGCATCACATGTTCACGACCGGCATCTCGGTCGATACGCGCGCCTATTTCACCGCGGCGACGATGGTTATCGCGGTGCCGACAGGCGTGAAAATCTTTTCCTGGATCGCGACGATGTGGGGCGGCTCGATTGAGTTCAAGACGCCGATGCTGTGGGCGATCGGCTTCATCTTCCTGTTCACGCTCGGCGGCGTGACCGGGGTCGTGCTCGCTAACGCGGGCGTCGATTTCGCTCTGCACAATACCTATTACGTGGTTGCCCATTTCCATTACGTGTTGTCGCTCGGCGCGGTGTTTGGCCTGTTTGCCGGATTCTATTATTGGATCGGCAAGATGTCGGGGCGGCAATACAACGAGACCTTCGGCAAGATCCATTTCTGGACGACCTTCATCGGCGTCAACTTGACCTTCTTCCCGCAGCATTTTCTCGGCCTCGCCGGCATGCCGCGCCGCATCGCCGAATACCCCGACGCGTTTTGGGGATGGAACTTCGTCTCCTCGATTGGCGCGTTCATCTCCTATGCCTCGACCCTGTTTTTTGTCTTCATCGTGTTCCACACCTTGTTGGCCGGGAGGCGGGTTGGCGCCAATTACTGGGGCGAGGGCGCGACCACGCTGGAGTGGCAGGTATCGTCGCCGCCGCCATTCCACAGCTTTGAAGATATTCCGGTCATCGCGCCGGTGGCGCATTAGGACAGGGGCATGACCGAGCACCAACCAGCGAGCGTGGGGTGAGCGAGCTGCCCTCGGCTGCCATTGCGCCCTGGAGCGGCGCGGCGGTCGGCGACTATGTTCTGATCCTGAAGCCCCGGGTCATGTCGCTGGTGGTGTTCACCGGCGTTGTCGGGCTGCTGGTCGCGCCGGGCCATCTGCACCCGGTGCTGGCGGGTGTCGCGGTGCTGTGCATCGCGATCGGCGCCGGCGCTTCGGGCGCGATCAACATGTGGTACGACCGCGATATCGACGCGGTGATGCGGCGGACCCGCATGCGGCCGTTGCCGGCGGGGCGAATGATGCCGGGAGAAGCGCTGGGCTTCGGCTGCGTGCTCGCGGTGGGCTCGGTAGCCGTCATGGGTCTTGGGGTCAACTGGGTTGCTGCCGAGCTGCTGGCGCTGACGATCGCGTTCTACGTTTTTGTCTATACGATCTGGCTGAAGCGGCGCACTCCGCAGAACATCGTGATCGGCGGTGCCGCCGGGGCGCTGCCGCCGCTGATCGGCTGGGCCGCGGTCACCGGCGGTGTCGGCTGGGGCGCGGTGGCGCTGTTCGCGATCATCTTCTTCTGGACCCCGCCGCATTTCTGGGCTTTGTCGCTGTACCGCGCCGGCGAATACGCCGACGCCGGCATCCCGATGCTGCCGGTGGTTGCCGGTGCGCGCGAAACCAAGCGGCAGATGCTGCTCTATACGCTGATGCTGTGGCCGGCGACCGCCGCGCCATGGCTGCTCGGCGTCGCCGGACCGTTCTATGCGGTCGGCGCCGGCGCGTTGAGCCTTGCCTTCACCGGGACGGCCGTGCGGGTATGGCGCGATGCAAGCGACCGCAGCGCCCGGCAGATGTTCGCCTTCTCGCTGCTCTATCTGTTCCTGATTTTTACGTTGCTGCTCGTCGACCGCGTCGGCGGAGGCGTGCGGTGATGGCCGGGAAGAACATGAACGAGCGCGAGCGCACGATCCGCTCCCGCAATCGCGCGCTCCTCGTGGTGCTGCTCGCGCTCGTGGCGCTGTTTTACGCGATCTCGTTCGTGCGGATGGGCGGGGGCTGACGTCATGAGACCGCCTTCGCGACGCAACCGAACCACTGTACTGCTGCTGGCCGCGGTCGCACTCGGCATGGTCGGGTTGTCTTTTGCCTCGGTGCCGCTCTACCGGCTGTTCTGCCAGGCCACCGGGTTCGGCGGCGCCACTCAGCGCGCCTCGGCGGCGCCGGCCGAAATCGCCGATGCCGTCGTGACCGTGCGTTTCGACGCGGAGACCGCGTCCGATCTCGGCTGGGAGTTTCGTCCGTTGCAGAACGAGGTCCGCGTTCATCCCGGGGAACAGCGCCAGGTGTTTTTCCGCGCGGTCAACCACAGCGCCGAGACCGTAACCGGCAGCGCGACGTACAACGTGACGCCGACCAAGAGCGGCATCTATTTCGACAAGCTGCAATGCTTCTGCTTCACCGAACAGCGGCTGGGGCCCGGCGAGAGCCGCGACATGGGCGTGGTGTTCTTCGTCGATCCGGATCTCCTGAAGGATCCGGGGACCCGCGATGTACGCACGATAACCCTCGCCTATACGATGTTCAGGGCGCACGGGAATGACGCGCCGAGCGCGTCGGCCAGCCCGCGCGCTCCGGCCCCCGGCAATAACCCGGCAGTAAATTGATCGATCGAGGCGGACAGAGATGACCGATACCCATGCGGACGCTCATGCTCACGCGCATGCTGCGCCCAAGCACCCCTATCATCTGCTCGATCCGAGCCCCTGGCCGATCGTCGGCGCAATCGCCGCGGGGCTACTCGCCAGTGGCGGCGTCCTCTATCTGCATGGCTACGGCTGGGTTCTGCTGATCATCGGCTTTATTGCCGTCCTGGCGACGATGTTCGTGTGGTGGCACGACGTCATTCGTGAAGCCACCTTCCAAGGCTTCCACACCCCCGTCGTGCAACTCGGCCTGCGTTATGGGATGGCCTTGTTCATCGCCTCCGAGGTGATGTTCTTTTCGGCCTTCTTCTGGGCGTTTTTCTCGTCGGCCCTGTTTCCGGTAGGCGGCGTGTGGCCGCCGAAGGGCATCCATCCCTTTGACCCGTTCGAGTTCCCGTTCCTCAATACGCTCATCCTGTTGCTGTCGGGAACCACGGTGACCTGGGCGCACCACTCGCTGCTTGAAGGCAATCAGAAGGGGCTCATCCAGGGCCTGACTCTGACGGTGCTGCTCGGCCTCTCGTTTACCTCGATCCAGGCCTACGAATACTCGCACGCCGCCTTCCATTTCACCGATGGCATCTATCCCTCGACCTTCTTCCTGGCGACCGGGTTTCATGGCTTCCACGTGATCATCGGCACGATCTTCCTGGCCGTATGTCTGTGGCGAGCGACCCAGGGCCATTTCAAGCCGGACCATCATTTCGGTCTGGAGGCTGCGGCCTGGTACTGGCATTTCGTCGATGTCGTCTGGTTGTTCCTGTTCGTTTGCGTGTACTGGTGGGGGCTGGGGCACGCCGTGCCGGAAGGGCTCGGCGGGTAAGGCGCGCGGGCATCGGGAGGCTGTTGTTGAGCGGTGAAACCCGCCGGTTTGCCCCGGTATCGCTGGCGCATGCCGCGTTCGGTTGCCGTTGCCCGCGTTGTGGCGAGGGTAAGCTCTTTACCGGGCTGCTGACGGTTCGCCCGGCCTGTCCCGCTTGCGGGCTCGATTTTTCGGCGCAGGACGCCGCCGATGGCCCGGCGGTCTTCGTGATTTTTATTCTCGGTCTGATCGTGGTGGGTCTCGCCGCGTTCGTCGAGTTCAGGTTCGAGCCGCCGATCTGGGTTCACCTGCTGCTCTGGGCGCCGGTGATCCTGGTTGGCGCGATCCTGCTGCTGCGGCCGTTCAAGGCCGGCCTGATCGCGCTCCAGTACCGGCATTACCTGCTGCGCAGCCCGCCCTCGGCATGAGCAGGCGTCGGCTGCGCCTGGCGCCGACGCTGATCACGATTGCGATCGTCCTCATTTGCGTTGGACTCGGGTATTGGCAGCTTGAGCGGCTGCAGTGGAAGCGCGGTCTGATCGCCCACCGCGAGGCCGCCGTGACCGCACCACCTGCCGTGCTGCCTCGCACTCTTGCCGAGGCGCGCGGTATGGAATTCCGCCACGTCGTCGCCGAAGGGGTCTTCCTCAATGACAAGGAGGTTTATCTCGGTGCGACCTCACCGCGCAATGGTGACGCCGGGTTCGATGTTTTGACGCCGCTGCGCGAGGCCGACGGGCGCATCGTCTTTGTCAACCGCGGTTTCGTCCCGACCGAGCGTAAGGATCCGGGAACCCGCCGCGCGGGCCAGCTGGAAGGAAGCGTCCGAGTCGCCGGACTGCTGCGGCTGCCGCCGGAGACGAGGCCGGGCTGGTTCCTGCCCGACAACCGGGCCGATATGAATTATTGGTTCTGGATCGACCTGCCGGCGATGGCCAAGGCCGATCGGCTCGATGACGTGGCGCCGTTCTATATCGATGCCGATGCCAGCCCGAACCCGGGCGGCTGGCCCCAGGGCGGGGTCACCCCGCTCGAACTACCGAACAACCACCTGCAATACGCGCTCACCTGGTTTTCGCTCGCGGTGGGCATGGTGGTGATCTACGTCGTCTCCTACCGCCAGGGTCGCCGCTCGGTATGAAGACGTACAGGGAATGGGGCCGTGGGGCCATCGCTTGGCGTTACGGCATCCGGCGTAGCGGCGGGGTCAGCGGATTGGGCGGCGGCGGACGCAGGATCAGCATCAACAGGATGCCGAGGAGCGAGACCCAGGCGGTCAGCCAGAACGCGTCGATATAGGCCAGCACATAGGCTTCGTGCTGTACCCGCGCCGCCAGCACGCCGAGGCCCTGCGTCGTCGCATCGCCGGACCCGGTCTGGCGGTTGCCGAACGGTCCGGCCAGCTGGGCGGCGATCCCCTCGCTGGCGGTTGAGCCGGCGACCAGATGCAAGCCGATCAGGTTCGAATAGGTCTGCTCGCGGACGCGCACAAAGGTCTGGATCACCGCGCTGCCGATCTCGTTGCCGAACAGCCGCGCGATCTGGATGGTCGCCGCGATCGCCGCCGCCTGCGACGGCGTGATGTTGGCGATGGCGTAGGTGATCAGCGCGGTGATCGCGAAAGCGAGGCCGACCGCCGAGACGCATTGCGAGGGAAGAAAGTCGCCGCCGGCCCAGTCATGCGTGAGGCCTGTATCCATCCAGGCGCCGAGGGAGATCGTCGCAAAGCCGAGCACGAGCAGCAGCCGCGCGTCGATCCGCTTCAGCAGCAGCGCCACAAGCGGAACCAGGACGAATTGCGGCAGCGCGATCCAGTTCAACGTGTCGCCGATCTGCAGGTCGCGCAATCCCTGAATGCGGGTCAAGTAATCGGGCAGCACGAACCCTGTGGCTGTGGATCCGAAGCCGTAGATCGAAATCAGCAAGGCCGGCACCGCCACAGTCGGTTGCACCAATGCCCTCAAATGGATAAGCGGATATTGGGCGCGCGCTTCCTGAATGAAAAAGGCCACGACCAGAATTATGCCACCGAGCAAAAGGCCGCAAACCACCCCGGAATTGAGCCAGTCGAGCCGGTTGCCCTGGTCGAGCCCGGCGTAGATCAGGCCGAAGCCGATCCCAGCGTAGATGATGCCAATCCAATCGGTTCGGTGCAGCAGGTCGCGATCGACCGGGCGGGTAGGCATCGCGATCACGACGAGCACGAGCATTACCGGTGTCAGCAGCGCGCTCTGCCAGAAGAGCCACTCCCAGTGTCCTGTCTCCGAGTACCAGCCCTCGAGCGCACCGGCGATGTTTTGCGAGAAGACAAAGCGGAAGGCATAGGCGGCGATGCCCCAGATCCACCATTGCGGCGCCAGGCTACGCAGCACGAAGCCGAGCGCCGCGGGAATGAAGGCGCCGACGGCCAGGCCCCGGATCAGCTGCAGCGCGATCAGCGTGTCGTAATCGCGCACGAAAGGCGGCAGCAGCGAGGCGGCGGCGAAAATCGTTCCGGTCCAGAGCAGCACCCGGCGCGTGCTGAGCACGGTGCTCATCCACGCCGCCGCCGGAGTCACGACCATTTGCGCGGCGCCGAACACGGTGCTGATCCATGAGCCCTCGTCAAAGCCGAGGCCAAGTCCGCCGCGAATGTCGGCGAGGCCGAACGTCGTTATCTTCGTATTGAGGGATGAGATGAAGGCGCCGAGCATCACCGCCGCGACGCCGATGACCGGATACTCGGAACGGTTGCTGGCCGCTGCCGGTACCGCGGCAGCCGCCGATTGCACGGTCACGGCGGTGGCGGCGTGGTATCGGTGAGGATCGTCGCTTCGACTGACATTCCCGGCAACAAATGGCCGGCAAGCGGATTGTCAGCGGCGATCCGCAACTTGACCGGGATACGCTGCACCACCTTGGTGAAATTTCCCGTCGCGTTGTCGGGTGGGAGCAGGCTGAATTGCGAGCCGCTCGCCGGGGCGATGCTGTCGACCGTAGCCCCGATTACGATACCCGGAAAGGTGTCGACACGGATCTCGGCGCGCTGACCGATCGCGACATGGGTGAGTTGGGTTTCCTTGTAGTTTCCGACGACCCAGACGTTGTCGAGCGGCACCACCGAGATCACCTGGGTTCCGGAATGTGCGTATTGCCCGTCGCGCACGCCGCGCTCGCTGACCATCCCATCCACCGGCGCGACGATGCGGGTGTAGCCGAGATTGATCTTGGCCAGATCGAGCGCCGCCTGCTTCGCCTTGGCGTCGGCGCGCAATTGCAGCTCCTGAGTGTCGAGCACGGCGAGTTGGCGTCGTTGCGCGTCGAGCGCCGCCTGGTTGCTTGCCAAGGTGGCGGCAAAGCGCTTCTCGTCGGCGTTCGCCTGCTCGACCTTTTGGGCGGTACCGTACGTGGTAGCCAACAGCGCACGTTGCCGTTCGGCCTCCTGGCGGGTGCGCAGTACATCGGCCTGCGTCGCGGTGATGGCGCTTTCGGCTTCGGCGACCTGGGCGTGCTGGGCCTCCTTGCGAGCCTTGATGTTGTCGATCGCGGCTTGCGCTCCGAGGAGATCGGCTTCCGCCTGCGCGACCCGCGCCCGGTAATCGTCGTCCTCGATCGCCACCAGAAGGTCGCCCTTCTTGACGCGATCGAAATCGTCGACCGCGACATGGCTGACATAACCCTCGACCTTGGCGCTGAGCGGGGTGATGTCGCCGCGCACATAGGCATCGTCGGTCACCTGACGGACGCTGATGCCGACCCAGCGATCCCATTGCGTCGCGAACAGCACGACGATGAGCCCCGCGGTCAGGATAATAGCGATGCGGAGAAGCAGCTCCCTCGACCGGCGCAACCGACCAATCGGGGGTTCCGCGTCGGTGATCGCCGATGGCGCAAAGGACGCGGGCCCGCTATCGGGGCTGGGGGCCAGGGTCTGTTCCGCCATGGTCTGCTCCTCGTCCCGCGTCGGCGCAGGCCGTCAGGGTCTCAGAAAGAAAGATAGCAGATCGGCGTTGCGCCGCTCGCGCCGCATCTTGGCAAGCCCTTTCGGGCGCGACACGGTTATTTGGGTGTATGCATCTGTGTCAAGCAGCCGCTTGGTCGCAGCGAGCGCAGCTAGACTCGTTTGCTTGAGAGGTCGCTGCCGTCGGCCGGATCAGCGCCGTCCGAGATGGACCCAGCTTGTGCCGACCAATCCCAGCACGGTGAGCGAAATCAGCAGAACGGTCAGCCAACCCATAAAAGAGAGCTGGAGCGTGACCAGAAATTCGGAAACCGCCGCCCCGGGGCGGGAGGCCACCGCTTTCTCGGGCCTAGGAGCGAACAGACCTTTGGGAGGGGAGAATGCTTCCATATCGGTGCCTATTTGGGCCGATCGGCAATCCTAAGCGGCTATTCTTGACGAATGGTTGATTGCGCTCCCTGCGCGCCTGGGCCGATTCATGCGGGGGGCCTGATCGCCCGCACAGCGGGTTGAGGGCTATCGCTAAAGTTGAAGCTGGATCAGCTGGCCGGCGCCGGTTGTTTTGCGCATGAGGTTCTGCCAACGGAGAAATTGCATGCGCACGGCAATCCTTGCATTGACTGCGGCTGTCGGACTCGGCGTCGCATCAGTCTCGGCCGGGGCGGCGCCGCTCGCCCCGCATTCTGCAGCGGCGGCGAATGGCGGCATCATCCTGGTCGAAGGCGGCTGCGGCGGCGGGTGGCACCCGGTGCCGGGCCATTGGGTCGGTGGCCAGTGGGAGCCCACCCGCTGCGCACCGAACGATCGCGGCGGCGATTGGTCAGCGCCTTATCCGGCCTACCCGGCCTATCAGGCTTACGAGTCCTACCGTTCCTACGAAGCTTACCCGTCGTACGAGGCGTACCCGGTGCCCTATACGGCTTATCCGTATCCGCCTCAGCCCCATTGGGCTCGGCCGTACTGAGCTATTCGTTTGATGGGCGAGCCCCGATCGTCCCGGCCGGGGCTCGGCTCAGCCGCTTGGCTGTAGGCGCGCCTTTTCGTATTCCCAGTTGAGCTCGGCGCCGGCGAGCACGATGAAGGCGCTGACATAAAACCACATCAGCAGGATCACCACCGCGCCCAATGAGCCGTAGGTCTTGTCGTAAGAGCTGAAGCGGGCGACGTAGAACGAAAATCCGGCCGAGCCGAGCAGCCATAGCAGCGCGGCCGCCACCGTGCCGGGGCTGAACCAGGACCAGCATGGGCTTCGCCGCGCCGGAGCGAAGCGGTAGACGAGCGCGAGGGCCGGCAGCACCAACCCGGCGAGCAGGGGCCACCGGATCAGGCCAACCGCGCCGCGCGATGCCTCCGGGAGCTGCAGCCGATCGATGATCACCGGAACCACCGCGACCAGGAAAAGGCTGAGCACGGCGAACGCCGTGATCGCGATCGTCAGCGCAACCGCCTGCAGATAAAAGCTGGCGACGCTGCGATCCTCGGTTTCCTCGTAGACAGCCGTCAGCGCCTGCATCAGCGAGCTGGCGCCGCTGGTTGCGCTCCACAGCGTCAGCAGCAGGCTGACCATAAGACCGATGCCGAGCTTCGCCGGCGGATTGGCGATCAGCGCGTGCGCCTGGTCGGACAAAAGTTTCAGCGCTTCTTGCGGCAGAATGCCGGAGAGGGAGTTGAGCTCGCTCTCGATGATGCTGGGATCGGCCGCGAGCCCGTAGATCGAGATCAGCGTCGACATTCCCGGAAAGATCGACAGCAACCCGTAGAACGCGACGCCGGCGGCCATGATCGAGACGTGGTCGCGTCCGAGCTTGGCCCAGACGCTGGCAAGAATTTTGCCCCAGCCGGACCGCGCCGGTGCCTGTTTCCGCTGCGGTTCCGGTCGCGACGCCCGGGTTGCGCCGTAGAGGGTGAAGGCGGCGGCGATCATCGCGCCGAAAAACGGCGCGGTGCGGGAGCGGAAAGGCATACCGCAGCAACATTGGCGCCGTCCCGCCCGTTCCGGGCGAGAGCAGGGGCCGGGAATCGAAACGGGGAGTTCGGAACCCCGGCCGCCGGTATGCGTTGCCTAACGACGGCGTTACGGGCGAAGGTCATGAAGACGGCGGAAGAGCAGCTGGCGGCGATCGGGTTCGGCACGGTGCGGCGGGAGCCTGCTTGCTGGCGCACCGTGCGCCTTGGTCCTCCTGTGCCCGATGACGGCCCCGCTCGGAGCGGTTTGGAACCGTCGTGCAGCCGCTCGCTGTTGCGCTGGCGCGGTCTCCTCGCCAAGAGCCCGCGCCCGTCTCCCTACCGCATTTCCCGCGACGCCGGCTGACTGTCGCCTCTCCGGAGGAGCGTTGGATCGATCAGCCCGTGCCGTCGCAGCCTGTCAAAAACCCCAGTGAAATGCGCGGCCGCCGATCGCTCTAGACCTTCGAGCCAGTTCTGATCGAGGAACGAGGCGAGCGCCGGCTGCGCGAACGCTGCCTCCCACAAAATGCCGAGCAGCGAGGCTTCGGCTTCGTCGGCGTCGCGTTTGGAGACAGGCAGCAACGCGGCGCGTTCGGCCGCGTCTCGATCTCTTGTATCCGGGCCGGGACCGAGACCGAAATCGACAAGGCCGCGCCGCTCGCGGGGCGCCAGCACGAAATGCGCGATCTCGTGCAGGATCACGTAAGCCTCGGTGTCGATGTCGAGCGCGTTGCCGTCCCAGTTGAAGGCGGGCCGGGTGCCGGGCGGATGCGTCGGCACGCCGAAGCGGCGCGCCAGTGCCAGGGCCTCTCGCCGATGCCGCTCCGCCTCGGCACCGTCGGCTCTATCGGGCGAGGTGGTGCGAATGCAGTCAAAGGCGGTCCGCGCCTCGGCGTCATCGAGCTGGGCCGCGAAGCGATCGAGCGCCTCGCCCAGGTGCACGCGCGGTATCGGGGTCAGGATCATCTACAAGCTAAACATTCACTGGCGCGAGCGGCTCGCGGCCGCGGATCAAGTCGGCGGCCTTTTCTGCGATCATGATGACCGGAGCGTTGATGTTGCCGCCGACGAGTTCCGGCATGATCGAGGCGTCGACGACGCGCAGGCCATCGACGCCGAAGACCCGGCATTCCGCATCGACCACGGCGCCGGGATCGCTCGGCATGCCCATCTTGCAGGTACCGAGCGGGTGGTGGACGGTGATCGCATTGGCGCGGATATGCGCGTCGATCTCCTCGTCGGAACGGGCCCCCGGTCCCGGCGCGATTTCGCTGGCGACGAACGGGACGAGCGGCTGTTGCGCGCCGACGTCACGCACCATGCGTAGCCCGCTCCGCAAGGTTGTCCAGTCGCGCTCGGTGGCGAGAAAATTCTGGCGGATGCGGACCGGCCGGCGCGGATCGGCCGACGCGAGTTCCAGCCGCCCCCGACTTTCCGGCCGCAACACGACGGCTCGGCAGCCGAAGGCGTCGACATAGGGTTTCGAGAACGGGCGCAGATAAGGCGCGGCAGTCAAGGGCGCCGCGGCGAACAGCAGCTGAATGTCCGGAATGGGCGAGGCGTCGGGACTCTTCAGGAATGCCATCACACCGCCGGACCAATCGCTGGCGATGCCGGTGCCGAAGCAATACGCCCGCGCCAGTTCGATCGCGATGCGGTCGAGCCGCATTTTCGCGTGCAGCGGCCCGGGCTCGCGCCGGCGCCAGGCGATCCCAGCCGAGATATGATCCTGCAGGTTACGGCCGACGCCGCGCAACGGCACGCTCACGGTCACGCCGTGCCTCGACAGTTCGTCGGGATCGCCGATGCCCGACAGCATCAAAAGCTGCGGCGAGTTGATGACGCCGCCGGACAGGATCACCTCCCGTTCGGCGCTGACGACATGCTTGCCGCCGTTCAGGTACTCGATGCCGACGGCGCGATGGCCGTCGAGCGCGATCCGGGTGGCGAGCGCGCCGGTCCGGACCTCGAGATTGGACCGGCTCAGCGCCGGGTGCAGATACGCAGCCGCGGCGCTGCAGCGCCGGCCGTTGCGGATCGTCTGCTGGGTGCGCCCGAAGCCTTCCTGGCGGACGCCGTTGTAGTCCTCGGTCGCCGGATGCCCGGCCGCGACGCCGGCCTCGGCAAAGGCCTCGACGAGCGGGTCCGCGAAGCGCGAGCGGCGGGTCGTCAACGGCCCATCGCCGCCGCGGTATTCGCTGGCGCCACCTTCCCAGGATTCCTGGCGGCGGAAATACGGCAGGACGTGCGCATAGGACCATTGCCAAAGTCCGCCCTCGGCCCAGCGATCGTAATCGGCACGGTTGCCGCGGACATAGGCCATCGCATTGATCGACGACGATCCGCCGATCACCTTGCCGCGCATGCATTCGAGGCGGCGGCCGTCCACGGTCGGCTCTGGTTCGGCGTCGTACATCCAGTCATGCGGTCGATTGCGCACGATCCGCCCCCAGGCGAGCGGGATCTTGAGCCAGGGGTCGCGGTCCCAGCCGCCGGCTTCGAGCAGCAATACTCTGATGTCGGGGTCTTCACTGAGCCGGCTGGCCAGGGCGCATCCGGCCGAGCCGGCGCCGACGATGATGTAGTCGTAGGCTTTGCTCGGCATCGTGATTTAACGCGCCAGCTTCAGGCCCTGCGGACGGATGATCCCGTCGGGATGCGGCGCGAAACCCTCGACCTTGCGGCTCATGCCCCACAGCCATTTGTAATGATAAAGAAACAACGCCGGACGCGCGGCCATGTAGATGTCGGTTGCCTGGCGATAGAGCTTCTGCCGCGCTTCCGGATCGATCGTCTCGCGCGCGTTTTCGAGCAGCCCATCGAATTTCGGGTCGCAATATTTGCCCCAATTCAAGAAGCCGTCGCAGGCGAGCCAATAGCTGATATTGCCGTCGGGATCGGGCCGCCCGCTCCAGATCGCCAGCGCCGCCTGGTAATCGCCGCTCGACGTGTTCTGCACCAGTGTCATCGCCTCCATCGCCCGGATCACGATGTCGAACCCGGCTTCTCCGGCCATCGATTGCAAGGTCTGTGCGACCTGCAGCCCGGTTGTGCTGTTGCCGGTGGTTAGGGCGAAGGCCGGGTGCGGCGTCCCTGCGGCGGCGAGCAGCGCTCTCGCCTTCTCGACATCGCGCGCCGGCACCGGATGATCGGGGTCCCAATAGCGTGTCCCCGGCACCTCCGGCTGGTTCGACGGCACAAAGCGGCCGTCATAGACGACGTCGTTCAGGACCTTGCGGTCGATTGCCAGCTCGAAGGCCTCGCGCACTTTCGGGTCACGACCCAGAGGGTTGTCCGCGGCGGGGCCGTTGTGCAGGTTGATCGAGAGCAGATCGTAGGCGAGCGCGGTCGAGGAAACGAGGCGCAGCTTCGGGTCGGCCTCCACGCTCTTGACGTCGGTCGCCGCGAGACGCTCGACGATGTCGAAGCTGCCGGATTGCAGATTGGCGAGCCGCACCGTGCTGTCCGGCACCGGGGTGTAGACGATCCGGTCGACGGCGATCGCCGCGGCGTTCCAGTAATCCGGGAAGCGCTCGAGCACGATCCGCTCCTGCGGCACCCGCTCGACGAAACGATAGGGCCCGGAGCATATGGGCTTGGTGCCGATCGCGTCGCCCGCCTTGGCCAGAGCATCGTTCGATAGGATCATGCCGGCGCGGTCGGCCAGCACGGCGAGGAGCGGGGCGTAGGGCGCGGTCAGCTCGATCCGCACGGTATGCGGATCGACCGCGACGACCTCGCGCACCGGCTTCAATTCGCCCTTGCGCTTCGATTCCGGCGCCATCCGGTAGCGGTCGAGATTGGCCTTTACGGCCCCGGCATCGAGCATCGTCCCGTCGTGGAATCTGACCCCGTCGCGCACCGTCAGGGTCAGCGCATGAGCATCTTCCGACCACGACCACTCGGTCGCCAGCTGCGGCACGATCTTGAGGTCGCGATCGACATCGACGAGCTTGTCACAGAGCGCAGCGAACACCTCGCGGCCGACAAAGCTGACGCCCTGCGCCGGATCGAGCAAGTCGGGATCCTCCTGCAATCCGATCCGCAAGGTGGTCATGTCGGCCGCCGCAGCAGGCAGGGACGACGCCACCGCCAGGGCAACGATCAGCAACCATCTCGAAACCCGCAATTTGTCCTCTCCGCGGCTTGCCGACAGAGCCAGCCGTTACCGGCCCCTGAAACGCGGCTTGCGCTTCTCGTTGAAGGAGGCGATGCCCTCGCGCCGGTCCTCGGTCGGGACCATGCGGTTGTAGGCCTCGATCTCAAACATCATCGCACTGGCGAGATCCATCTGCAGCCCGTAATGGATCGAGTGCTTCGCCTGGCGCACCGAGATCGGCGCGTTGTCGGCGATGCGCCGCGCCGTCGCGAGTGTCTCTTCGAGCAGTTTGTCGGGTGCGCACAACCGGTTGACCATGCCCCATTCGAAAGCATCGCGCGCCGAGAACGGTCGGCCGGTCAGGATGATCTCCTTGGCGCGGCGTTCGCCGACGGCGCGTGGCAGGTTCTGCGTGCCGCCGGCGCCCGGCATGATGCCGAGCGTGACCTCGGTCAGCGCGAAGCGGGCAGTCTCGGCGGCGTAGAGAAAATCGCAGCACAGCGCCAGCTCGCAGCCGCCGGCATAGGCGGCGCCGTTGATGGCGCCCAATACCGGCACCGGGCAGCCGATGAAGGCGCGGACCGCGCGCTCGAAGAGGAGGTGCTGCGCCTGCCAGGTCTCGTCGGTCATGCCCAGGCGTTCCTTGAGGTCGCCTCCGGCGCAGAACGCCTTGTCGCCGGAGCCGGTCATCACGATGCAGCGATAGGCGAGCGGGTTGGCGTTGACGGCCTCGAAAAAAGCCAAGAGGTCGCGGCCCATCTGCGTGTTCATCGCGTTGGCGACCTGTGGCCGGTTCAAAGTCAGCAGGGTGAGCCCGTCACCTTTATCCTCGATCCGGATCGTTTCGTAGTTCTGGCTCATCCCCGATTGCCCTCGTTCGGTTTGCCGGTCACCCTACAACGAGCACGCCGCGATCGGCGCTGTAGAATCATCAGCTCTGCGGAGCAAGCATGAACACGATCCATGGGAATTGGAACGACGCGCCCGATGCCGTGACCCTGATCGATGCGCATCATCACCTGTGGGATCTGCGGATGGGTCAGCACCCGTGGCTGTGCGGCGGCGAGGAGAAAGAGTTCTTCATGGGCGACTACGCGCCGCTCAAAAGGAACTACCTGCCCGAGGATTATCGTCCTGATGCCGCCGGACATAATGTGCTGACGACGGTGCACTGCGAGGCCGAATGGGATCGGGCCGACCAGGTCGGCGAAACCCGCTGGATCAGCGCGATCCATCGCGAAAACGGGTTCCCGGGCGCGATCGTCGCGCATGCCTGGTTTGATACCGACAACGCCGAGGAAGTCATCGCCGCGCAGGCGACGTTTCCGCTGGTGCGCGGCATCCGCTCGAAACCGGTCACCGCGCCGTCGCCGGACCGCATCGAGCCGGGCGCTCCCGGTACAATGCAGGACGAGCGCTGGCTGCGCGGCTTCGAGCTGCTTCAGAAGTACAAGCTCTCCTGGGATCTGCGGGTGCCGTTCTGGCATCTCGAGGAGGCCGCCGCGGTCGCGCGCGCCTTTCCGAACACCCCGATCGTGCTCAACCACACCGGCTTTCCGTGGGACCGTAGCGAGGAGGGGCTGAGGGCATGGCGCCGCGCGATGGAAATCCTAGCCCGCGAGCCGAATGTCCACCTCAAGGTCTCCGAATTCGGGCTCAAGGACCGGGCCTGGGAGTATCCGTCCAATTTACGCGTCGTCCTCGACGCCCTTGCGATCTTCGGGATCGAGCGGGCGATGTTTGCCAGCAACTTCCCGGTCGCCGGCTTGCGCATCGGCTACGGCGCACTGGTCGCCGCAATGAGCCAGATGCTGGCGGACCGCTCGCCCGAAGAGCGGGACCGGTTCTTCTGGAAAAACGCGATGACCTTCTATCGCCTGTGATCGCGCCCGCACGAATCGGCGCAGCAAAACGAGCGCCCCCGGCTGCTGGGCGAGCGCCGCTGCGCAAGCGTAACGTATTATAATCAAACATTTTTCGTTTTGTCGCGTACGGGGATGTATGCGCGTGGGCACGCGGCCCTATACGTCTGGCAGACGGCTCATAACAGTCCAGGTGGGCGCCTTGTCTCCCCAGCTGGTGGTCATCGTCGATGACAGCAGCACCAATCTGAAGATCCTGCAGCGACACGCGGAATTGCTTGGCGAAGGCATCAGCGCGAACACCTTCGTAGATCGCGAGGCGGCGTTGTCGTTTTGCGCCGAGCGTCGGCCCAATCTCGTCGTCCTAGGGGCGACGAGCGATCAGGGTGACGCCGCCGGATTCTTTTCCCGGCTATGGGAGCAATCTGGTCCGACCGCTGCCCCGGTAATTGTCGTCGGTTGCCCCGAGGAGAGTGGCCCGATAGAGCGGGCGCTCGAAGCCGGTGCGGCGGACCATTTGCTGACACCGATCGATCCGGTCGAATTCCGTCTCCGCGCGCAACGCCAACTCAGAGCGCGGCCGGTTCGCCGCAGTCGCGCAGAACCGATCGCCGCCGCCAATGACGCCAATCGGCCTGAACCGGCCGGCTTGCGCCGCGCGCATGAAATGCTGTTGCGGGTCATTGATATCATCCCGCGAATGATCTGCGTCACCGACCAGAACGGCCGCTATCTGGTGGTCAATCGCCATTTCGCATCCTTTGTCGGCACCCGCCCGAGCCGGCTGATCGGCCGCCGGCCGGTCGAGGTTCATGACGGCCCCTTGGCGCGCAGCTTGTTCGACAGCGGCACTTGCCTGCTCGCCGGTAAGGCCGCGCCGATCTCGTCGGAGGAGGAGGTCGTCGACAGCGACGGAAACGCCCGTGTCCTGCTGGCGCACAGGGCGGTGTTCCAGGGCGACGAAGAGGAGGAGTCGATGGTGGTGACCGTCCTCCTCGACATCACCGAACGCAAGCGCGCCGACCGCGATTTGCTGCTGGCTAAGGAAGAGGCCGAACGCGCCAACCGCACGATGGGCGAATTCGTCGCCAATATGAGCCATGAGCTGCGCACGCCGCTCAACGCGATCCTTGGCTTCTCGCAGGTGATTGCCGGCGAGATGCTCGGCCCGATCGGAACCGCGAAATATATCGGCTATGCCCGCGACATTCTGGCGAGCGCCGAACACCTGCTCGGCATCATCAATGACATCCTCGATGTCTCGAAACTCGAAGCGGGCAGGCTCGACCTCGCCGAAGAATTGATCGACCCGGCAAAAGCAATGACCGATCTGGTGCAGCTCGCCGAGGCCAAGGCGCGGGCAAGCGAGGTGCACGTTAGGTTGCGCAGCGAAGCTCCTCTGCCGGCACTACGCGCGGATGCCCGCAAGGTGAAGCAGATCGTCCTCAATCTGCTGATGAACGCGATCAAATTCAGCCATGCCGGGGGCGAAGTGGAGATCGTTTTGCGCAGCGTCGGCGGCGCGGTTTCGATTTCGGTGGTCGACCACGGGATCGGCATGGATGCAGCGGAAGTCGAAACCGCCATGAGCCGGTTCGGCCAGGTCGCCAGCACCTGGACTCGTGGCCACGACGGTACCGGGCTAGGTCTTCCCTTGGCGATCGGGCTAACCGAGCTGCATGGCGGGAGCTTGGCGATCCGCAGCAGCAAGGGGATCGGCACCACAGTGACCGTGACATTTCCGCGCGAGCGCTCGCAACAGGCGCCTATAGCGATCGCCGGCGAGATTCGCGCGTTCGCCGGTCCGTAGGGCAGCCGATTGGCCGGGTTTCATTCCGAATTGCCGCATTCGGGCTCGCCGGCGCGGACCGAGGGATCGGCCGCGCCGCTGATGGCTCAAGATTTGCCATCCGCCGATGAGAGAAATGGCCGGGCCGTCGCTGCAGCCGTCGGCCTGTCGATAGCTGGCGTGGCGCCCCCTATAGTTGTGAGCATTTTCACCGGCGTTCGAGGTCTCATGGGGCCGCCGCTCGCGGCGGACATTCTCTTGGCCTTGCTGATCCTGACGCCGGCCGGTGTCGGCCTGGCGGTCGCCCTTTCCGGCTTGCCCCGGATTGTGGCCTTCCTGCAGCGCGAGGCCCGCGAGGAGGCCGAGCAGGCGATCCTTCGCGTCTTTGCCGACACGCTGTTGTTCGGCTATGCGCTGGGTTTGGCGACGGCTATGCCAACCGGTGCCGCGTCGCCGCTCGTGTTGCCGGTGGCTGTGCTCGGGCTTTCTGCCGCCTGGACCGTGCTGCTGTCGATTCTTCTTCGGCCGGTTGCAGGCCGTCTGCGGCGCGGATGCGCGATGGCGCTGGATATTGCGCTGTTATCGGCCTTACTTCATCTCGGGGGAGCTGCAGCGGCGGGTCTGTATCCGCTTTATTTGTTGGCGGCCTTCTATGCGGGTTATCGCTTCGGCGAGCACGCGCTGCTGGGGAGCGCGATCGGCAGCCTCGCCGGGTTTGCCGTGGTCGTTCTGTTCACGGAATTCTGGCGCCGACAGCCCGGTCTCGCTTTGGGGCTGATCGCCGCGCTGATGGTTCTGCCGTGGTGTGTTGTCGGGCTGCTGCGCGCGATAGCCGCAGCACGGGCTACCGCAACGACGGCCGAGACGGGCAGGACACGATTTCTCGCCGCGGTTGCCGATGCCTTGCGGCAACCGCTGGCAGTTATCCGCGCCGGCGCCGCAGAACACTCGACCCGAGTTCTGGCGGAAAGGATCAGCGATATTCTCGAGCTGGTCGGGGTCGAAACCGGGGAGTTTTCGGCCCCGATCACGCCCTTCGATTTCCGCGCAATAGTGTCCGAGACCCTGGGCCGGCTCTCTTTCGCGGCCGCTGCAAAAGGAATCGCGATGCGATGGCGCGTCGATCCGCGCCTGCCGCCCTGCTTGCGCGGCCCTTCGCAGGCAATTGCGCGCATCCTCGGCAGCCTCGCCGATCATTTTATCAATCTGGCGCAGACGAACAGCCTGCGAATCGCTTGCGACGCCGTCGGTCGCGACGCCGACCGGATGCGGTTGCGCATCAGGTTCGACACCGGCGACGCGGCCCGGTCGGACGACATCGTCGGCGATGGCCGCGACGGGGAAACCCAACGTGCGGCGGCATGGGAGCACGGGGCCCTCACCGTCGGAGTAGTTACACGGCTGGTCGCGATGATCGGCGGCGAACTCAGCATGGAAGGCGGGCCTGGACCGCCCAATCGGTTCACTATCACGCTGACTTTGGGCGTCGAGCAGCAGCCGGCCGAGACCGATCTCGACCTGAAAAGCCAGCCGGTGCTGATTGTCAGCGGAGATGACGCCTTCGCCGGCGAAGTCACCGCGCTGCTCGATCGGTGGCATGCAGACGCGCGCTGGATCGGCGATACCGAAACTGCCGTCACCGAAATAGCTGAACTCGACCAAAGCGAGCGCTCGGTGCTGATGGTCGATGGCCGCGACCAGCCGCTCGTCGCGCTCGCCTTTGCCGACAGCGTCAGGATGCTTGGGCCCGCCGATCCGTTCATTCTATTCGTCGGCGAGAGCAGCCGTATCGAGCGTCTCGCAGAAGAGGACAAGGTCGCGCTCGATTGCCTGCTGCCGGTGCCATTGACCGAACGCCTGCTTGTCAATGCGTTCCGCGGGCTCCCGCTTGATGCGCCCAAGCCGGCCGGCATTGCGAGCGGCCGCCCGCCGACATCCAGAGACGCCGGCAACGCCGGTGAGCACCGCGTGACGCCGATTGCCGCGCATCCGAAATTCGTCCCCGACATCTCGGCAGTCGTTGACATCGCGACGATCGAGGCATTGCGCACGCTCGGTGGCGGCGAGGCGTTTCTGCGCGAGCTGATTGATACGTTTCGCGCCGATGCGCGACAGCTCTTGGACCGGCTCGATCGCGCGGTCGCAGCCGCTGATGCGACCGCCTACACCCACGGCATCGCGGCGCTCCGCCGCTGTGCCGGCCATCTCGGCGGCAGGCGGGTTTGCGATCTCTTGGCGTCTTCGCTCGGCATCGCCGGTGCCGAATTGCGCCAGCGCGGAGGGTCGCAGCTACAACAGGTCGCGGTGGAAATCGACCGGTTGACTACAACGTTGCTGGAGTTTCTTCCGACGGCCGAAGCACGGCGGTTTTAGAAAGTTTGCGCTGTCCGCGCCGCTTCCCACAGCAGCTTCCAGGACGCAAGCTTTTCAGCGAAGCCAAGGCGAGCATGAGCCGGACTTGTCGAGGGTAGCGCGAGATAGAGGAGGCCGGGCCGTCGGGTGAAATGACGATCATAGAGCCGGCGTGCGCCGCTGCCGTTGAAGGCGACGGCACAGATGCCCGGATGTGCATCGAGCAGGTCATGGATGGTGTTCGGGAGCTCATCCGCGATCGTCGAATCCGCGCTGGCCAGACGTTGAGTCGCCTCGCAGACGTCCCAAAGCGCGATCCGCTGCGCCAGTACAAAGGCCAGCTTCTCAGCATAGACTGGAGGCGGCGCATCGCGGCCAAACAGGGCAAACACGATCGGCCAAAACAGATTGCGGGGATGCGCGTAATACTCGGCCCGGCGCAGCGATTCCTCGCCGGGTAGCGTGCCCAGCACGAGCACACGCGAGCGCGCGTCGACGATCGGTGGAAAGCTGTGCTTGCGGGGCGGGATCGGCGGCGTCAGTCGATATACCGCCCAAGCCGGACTGCCGTCTGGCCCTTGACGAGCCGGCGCGACGGCATGATCAGCACGCAATTATCGTAGGGCGTGCGCACCTCACGGCCGTCGTCGTGGCCAATCAGAGTGCCCTTTTCGCTCAGCACCTCGAGCCCGCGGAAATCGTCGGCAAAATCGAAGCGATCGCTGCTGATCGTGACCGCCTCGGTCACTTCGATCGTGCGCTGTCGCGGCTGTGCGTCGAATTCGGGTCCGCCGAGCACCGTCACATCGTCGCGGCTCACACATCCGGTCGCGATCAGAAACCGCAACATCACGTCGCCGGCGACCTCCGCGGCACGGCGCTCCCAGTGCTGGCCTGACTCGATCAGCAGCGCCGTCTTGCTCGAACTGGGATCGCCAAAACCGCCGTAATCGCGCATCCGCGGACCGGCGGCGTGGCCGGCGTCGCACATGATCAGCTCGGGAATCCCGACCCGGCGTGCCAGCTCGCGGGAACGCGGCAACAGCCCGGCCAGCATCAACGGCGCGGTGGCGTGCTGCATCGAGTGCATGTCGAGCAGAAAATCCGCGGCATCGACGATCGGGCGCAAAGCTCGCGCGCGCTCCAGCTCGACCGACCGGCGTGGGCCGTCGAGCGTCTCCGAGTTCCACAGCCGGTTGAAATCCTCGTCGACGTAGCGCGAGGCGATCGGATAGCGCGGGTCGAATTCGCGATATGCCGCGACATTGTCGAAGGCGAGCGTCAACTTGCCGCGGCGCGGTCGGATATCGGCGCGGAGCAGTCGATCGAGGGCGATCGCGCCGCAGATCTCGTTGCCATGCGTCAACGCGGTAATGAGGACGTGCGGCCCCGCCTCAACCGAGGTAAAGGTGTGGACGTAGTCGATGCCGGTATTGCCCGCCCTATAGGGTTCGATATCCGGGGGCGTCAGCTCCACCGCATAATGGAGATCGGACAAGTAGGCACCTATGGCCAGCCGCGTCGAACTATTGTGCCTGCGATCCGGGTCGAAGTCGATCAGCCGCAATCGCATCCTCACCCGTCCGGATCAGGCTGGGAGCAAATCGATACCCCACCGGGGAAGGGTCAGCGGGCGAGGTCGGCGGCGAGGGAAAACGCGGCGACGTTGTCGGCGTTCTGACCGCGGTAGACCTGCAGGTTCTCCAATACCC
Organism: Allostellaceae bacterium; assembly: GCA_036008175.1. GTDB lineage: Bacteria > Pseudomonadota > Alphaproteobacteria > ATCC43930 > CGMCC-115725 > DATARH01. The sequence continues at coordinate 12,154 of DASYOB010000098.1, read as the reverse complement.
GCTGCACATACGTCCGCGTCTCGTTGAACGGGATGCACTCAATCCAATCGACCATGCCGATGGCGCGGCCGCGCGGGTCGCCAAACGCTTGCAGCCACTGTTTAATGCGTCCGGGACCGGCGTTATATGCGGCGATGGCCAGCGGATAGGAACCGCCGAAATCCTCGATCAGCCTCTCGATATAGGACCGGCCGAGCTCGAGATTGTAGACGCCGTCAGTGGTCAGCCGGTCGAGCGAGAACGGCAGCTGCAGTTTGCTCGCGACATTGGCTGCGGTGGCCGGCATCAGCTGCATCAGACCGCGTGCCCCGACGCGGCTTGTCGCATCCGGAGCAAAGGCACTTTCCTGGCGGACGATCGCGAACAGCAGCGAAGGCTCGGTTGTGCCGCCACTGGGGAGTGTGGTCACCGGGTATCCGTGCACCATCAGCGGCATTCCGGCACCGACCGACCGTCGCGCCACGGCGATCGCCAGGTCGATCCGACCGTGCGCCTCGGCGAGCGAGGCGAGCATGCCGAAATCGACCGGAGTTTTTGCCTGATCCGCCAGCTGCAGCAGGAACTTGCCAGCGTGGTCGCGATCGCCGGCGGCGAAGAACAGGTGCGTCGCGCGGACCAGCTCCTGAGCATCGAACTTGGCCTGCTGCGCGCTGTCCGGCCGCGGTTCCGGCACCGGGTGCGGTGGTGCATCCTTGCCGAGCTGATGAGCGGAGAGCTGGCCATAGAAGGTCGCCATGTTCTCGGCGCCAGCGGTGTACCATTTGGTCGCCAGATCCTGCTTGCCTTCCGCTTCGGCCGCGCGCCCGGCCCAGTAGGCGCCGCGTGCCTTGCCGTAGGTGCCGGTGGCGCGGGCAAGAATATGGGAGAAATGTTCGAAGGCGCCGGCCGGGTCGTTGCGGTATCGCAGCTCTATGTAGCCGGTTAGGAATTCCGCGTCGCAATAGGCCGCGCCATCAGTCGTCGCATGCTGCTCGGCCAGCCGATAGGCGAGATCGGCATTGCCGGCGACAAGCAGCCGGCGCGCAATCTCCTGGCGTTCGTCCCACCAGGCTGCGGGATTTAGCGGGTTGTCGGGGTGAGCGAGCAGGATCTGCGCGGCGGTGTCAAAAAAGCCCTTCTTCCGGTCCCACCGCGCTTCTTCGAAGGCGAGGCCGGGGTCCGAGCGAAGCTGCGCTGGGACTTTTGCAACCAATTTTTCAACGTTTGGCACATCGCTCGCGAGCGCGAGCCGCGCCTCCGCCACTGCGCGCTGATCAGCAGAAACCAGCGGAAACATTCGGCGCGCCGCATCGGCATCGCCATCCCAGATCAGCCGGTCGAGCCGCTTGGCGTTGTCTTCCGGCCGGAATGTCGCGGAGAAGCGTGTCAGCAGCCGGTGCTCGTCGGCCGGGGTGAAATCGCCCTCGATCCAGGCCGCCCGCAGCGCGGCTGTGCCAGCCTCGGTATCGCCGTGGCTGATCATCAGCTCGGCCCCGCGGGCCTTCCCAGCCGCGCTGATCGGCGGGTGCCGCTTCAGCCAATCGGCCGCGACATCCTCGGCTTGCACGCCCAAGCCCTCTTCGGCGCGGCGCAGCAGCTTCTTTTGCAGTGGCCAACCGGGGTTCTGGTCGATAAAGCCGGCGATGTCGGCGAAGCGGTAACCGGCATTCGACCGGATGTAGTCGAGCCAGCGGACCATCTTGAGTGGCAGCGGATCCTGCAGCTGCCCGGCCCGGGCGTAGGCTTGGGCCCAGTCCCCGCTATGCGCCGCGGCAAGTGCCGCGATAGCCGCGCTCTGTTCGGTATCGCCGCTGTTGTTGCTGTTGTCGGCTTGAGCTAACGCAGTAAGCGAAGCAAGAATGCCGCCCGTCACAAATAAAACGCGAAAGACCGAGAACAATGCCCGCCGCTCCGATCTACCGGACAGAGTGATAAGCCATGCTTACGGGTTTTTTTGCAGCGCCGCAAGTTTTCTGTAACCGTCGGTAACCGCAGCCGCCGCCCGGTCGAGGCAACGACGCCCGCTCGGTGATGTTGAAGCTAGCGGCGGCGGGGACTATCGTGCCTCGGGCCCGCGGGCGAGAGCCGGGAGGAAGCCATGTTCAAGGGGTCGCTTGTCGCGTTGATCACCCCGTTCCGGGACGGTGCCGTCGACGAAACCGCGTTTCAGGAGCACGTCGCCTGGCAGATCGGCCAGGGAACGCATGGCCTGGTGCCGATCGGTACAACCGGCGAGTGTCCGGCGCTCGAAGACGACGAACAGGAGCGCCTGATCAAACTCTGCGTCGAGGTAGCCAAGGGCCGCGCGCCCGTCATCCCGGGTACCGGGTTCAACTCCACCGCGCATACGATTGCCGCGACGCGGGTTGCCAAGGAAGCCGGCGCGGACGCGGCGCTGATCGTCTGCCCCTATTACAACAAGCCGACGCAGGAAGGCCTCTATCAGCACTTCAAGGCGGTGCATGACGCGGTCGACCTGCCGATCGTCATCTACAACATTCCGGGGCGAAGCGCCGTCGATATGAGCAACGCCACTATGGCGCGCCTCGCCAAGCTGCCGAACATCATCGGGGTCAAGGACGCCACCAACGATCTCGCACGGCCGCTGAAGATGCGGATCGAGATCGGCAACGGCTTCTGCCTGTTGTCCGGCGAGGATGCGACCGCGGTCGCATATCTCGCCCAGGGCGGCGACGGCTGCATCTCGGTAACGGCGAACATCGCACCGCGGCTCTGCTCGGAGATGCACGAGGCCTGGCAGCGTGGCGATGTGAAGACCGTGCGCGAGATCAACGAGCGCCTCATTCCGGTGCACGACGCATTGTTCGTTGAAACCAGCCCGGCGCCGGTCAAATACGCCGCTTCGCTGCTGGGCCGCTGCACCGCCGAGGTGCGTCAGCCGCTCTGGCATCTGATGCCTGAGACCCAGGAAAAGGTGCAGCGGGCGATGCGCGGCGCCGGCCTGATCAACTAGCCGTCAGGTTGAGGGCGCGCGCCGCGGCATGCGGGGCACCGAGCGTTACGCCGCGCTGAATCGCCGCGCTCGTCATGACTATCTGGTCGAGGACACGCTCGAAGCCGGGCTGGTACTGCATGGCACCGAGGTCAAGTCGCTGCGCCTGGGGGGCGCCAGCATCGCCGAGGCCTATGCAAACGCGGAAGGCGGTGAGCTCTTTCTGGTCAACGCCAATATCCCCGAATACAAATCCTCGTCCCATTTCAACCACCATCCGCGCCGGCCGCGAAAGCTGCTGCTTCACCGTAGGGAAATGAACCGGTTGTTGGGTGCGATCCGACGCGAGGGCGTGACCATCGTGCCGCTGTCGATCTATTTCAACGAGCGCGGGCGGGCCAAGGTCGAGCTCGGCGTCGCGCACGGCAAGCGCAAGGCGGACAAGCGCCAGGCCGATCGCGATCGCGATTGGCAGCGGAACAAAGCCCGCCTGCTGCGTTCGCGCGATCTCTGAGGCGGTTCTTACGCGGCGAGGTGGTCGGCGAGGCGGGAGATCACCGCCTCGAACATTTCGGTCGTGAGTCTCCCGGTGTTGGTGTTGAGCCGCGAGCAGTGATAGCTGTCGGCGAGCACAATGCCATCTGGCAGCTCATGCAGAGCGCCGTGTGCAAAGGGGTAGCGGGCCCGCCTGAGGCCCTTCGCCGCCAGGACGGCATTATGGGCGATGGCGCCGAGGGCGAGGATCGCCCTCACGCTCGGCAAGCGCGCAAGTTCTGCCACGAGAAACCGGCCGCAGGCCGCGATTTCCGCCGGATCCGGGCGGTTCTGCGGCGGGACGCAGCGCACCGCGTTGGCGATTCGCGCACGGCGCAACTTCAGCCCGTCATCCGGATCGGCGCGGTAATCTCCTGTCGCGAAACCGAACTTTAGTAGGCTGCGATATAAGAGATCCCCGGCGTAATCCCCGGTGAACGGTCGACCGGTGCGGTTCGCCCCTCGCAGCCCCGGCGCGAGGCCGACAATCAGCAGCTCGGCCGAGTCCGGGCCGAACGACGGAACCGGCGCGTTGAACCACTCGGGATGCGCTACCCGCTGCGCCGCGCGGAATGCGGCGAGCCGCGGGCACAGCGCGCACTCTCGTCCGGGAATTTGGTCCGGAAGGGCGGTGGATGTGGCCGCCTCGCTCACGCGGGCTCGACCACCTCGGGCCGGCTGCGTGGGACCTCGTCGCGCGAATGATGGTTGCGGGTGATGCTGGGCGCCAGCTCCTGAAGCTCGATGAAGCTGTCGGCCTGGCGGCGGAGATCGTCGGAGACCATCGGCGGCGTCGAGCGGATCGTCGATACGACCGACACGCGCACACCGCGCCGTTGCACCGCCTCAACCAGCCGGCGGAAATCGCCATCGCCGGAGAACAGGATTGCGTGATCGATATGCTCTGCCATTTCGAGCATGTCGATCGCCAGCTCGATATCCATATTGCCCTTTATGCGGCGCCGGCCGAGCGAGTCGGTGAACTCCTTGGTCGGCTTGGTGACCATGGTATAGCCATTGTAATCAAGCCAATCGACGAGCGGCCGTATTGGCGAGTATTCCTGGTCCTCGATCAGCGCCGTATAATAGAAAGCGCGGATCAGCCGCCCTTTCGACCGAAAGAGATCGAGCAGCCGCTTGTAGTCGATATCAAACGCCAAACCGCGGGCGGCAGAATAAAGATTGGCACCATCAATGAATATTGCGATTCGTTCTTCTGGATAGAAAAGCATCTGAGGCTCCAGCACGATTCGAAAAAAATGCAGGCGAGTTTTATCCGGCAGAGATTTGACGTCAAGCGGGGCGCAAAATCACGGAGCCGCCGGTGATCCTTATTGGTATCGGCAGCAATCTTGCCGCTTTGCAATTCGGCTCGCCGCTCGAAACGGCGGCGGCGGCGCTTGAAGAGCTGCCGATGACTGGGATCGAGATCGTGCGACGATCGCGATGGTATTTGTCGGAACCGGTGCCCCGGTCGGATCAGCCCTGGTTCGTCAATGCAGTCGTCGCGGCTGCGACAGGCCTGGCGCCGGAGCCATTGCTCGACCGGCTGCTGGAGCTCGAATCACGGTTCGGGCGGGTTCGAGGCGAGCTCAACGCCGCTCGCACGCTCGACTTGGATCTGCTCGATTACGATGGTCGTCGCTGCACCACCGCGCGGCTGGTGCTGCCGCATCCTCGACTGCACGAGCGGCGCTTCGTGCTCGCGCCGCTTTGCGAGATTGCGCCGCGATGGCGGCATCCCTTTCTCGGCTTGACCGCGACAGAGCTGTTGGCTCGGCTGCCTGCCGGTCAGCCGATACGCGTTTTCGGCGAAGACTAGGAAGGTGCTTCCTAATATGGTTGGGCGATTGTGATAGAACGGCGAGCCCGATATAACTGGCAACGCGGCGGTTTCCGGGACTTCGGCATCGTTCTTCTCGCGGTGATGCAATGAACATTTATGAAACGGCGCGCGCCAGCATGGTCGAGAGCCAGCTTCGCCCCAACAGGATGACGGACGAGGCGCTGATTCGCGCGTTCTCGCAACTCCGCCGCGAGCTTTTCGTGCCCGAGCAGCTGCGCGGCGTCGCTTATATCGACGAGGATCTGCCGCTCGGCGGTGGCCGGTACTTGATGCAGCCGATGGTGGCGGCGCGGCTGTTGCAAGTGGCTGCGGTCGAGCGGAAAGACAGCGTGCTCGTCGTCGGCGCCGGTGTCGGATACGAGGCGGCGCTGCTGTCGATGATGGCGCGCAGCGTCATCGCGCTTGAGGAAAACGCCGATCTTGCCCGATTCGGCCGGTCGGCGCTGGTCGAGCATGGGATCGCCTCGGTAACCTATGTCGAAGCGCCGCTGCAGGCAGGTCATCGTCAGCGCGCCCCCTACGACGTCATTCTGTTCGGTGGCGGCGTGGCGGAGATCCCAGCCGAAATCGATGCCCAGCTCGGCGAAGGCGGGCGTATGCTGGCGGTCCTGCGCCCCGTCTCCGGGGTCGGACGCGCGACGGTCGTTGTGCGCACTGGCGGAGTGCTCGCGCATCGCGTTATCTTCGACGCCGCTACGCCACTCTTACCGGGGTTTGTCCCCAAGCCTGCCTTTGTATTCTGAGGGTTGGATGCCGCAGCCGAGGGGGTACCAAGAACGCGGGCGGGTGTCGCCTCGCGCGCCGGGTTATGCCGTGGTCGCGGCGGTTGCGTTGCTGCACATTGCCGCGCCAGCTTCAGGGCAAACGCTGACCGAAGCCTTTACCTACACCTACAACAACAACCCGCAATTGCTCGCACAGCGCGCCTTGTTGCGCGCCACCGACGAGCAGGTGCCGCAGGCGCTCTCCAACTGGCGGCCGACGGTCACCTTCAACGCTCAGGGTGGATTCACCCGGGCGGGCGTTGCCGTTCCGGGCTTTCCCACGGCGTTCTCCAGCTTCCCGACTAGAGCGATGAGTCTTCAGGTGGCGCAGCCGCTCTACCGCGGCGGCCGCACCGAGGCGCAAACGCGCCAGGCGATCAATACCGTGCAGGCCACCCGAGCGCAAACCTTGTTCGTCGAGACCACGGTCTTTCAAGCGGTGGCACAGGCGTATCTCGATACCGTTCGTGATCAGACGCTGCTCGAGGTCGCCCGCAACAACGAACTGGTATTGAACCGGCAGCTCGAGGCCACGCGCGACCGGTTTCGCGTCGGCGAGGTGACCCGGACCGATGTGGCGCAGGCCGAATCTTCGCTCGCCCAGGCAACGGCGCAGCGCATCAATGCCGAAGGTGTTCTCGAGGTCAGCCGGGCTGAGTATACCCGCGTGGTCGGCCACCCCCCCGGCCGCCTGATGCAGCCGCGCGAGCGGCCGGCCCTCCCGGCGACGCGCGACGAGGCGCTCAGCCTGGCGATGAACGACAACCCGAACGTGATTTCAGCAAACTTCACCGAGCTGGCGGCACGCGACAGCATCGACGTGGTGCGTGGACAGCTGCTGCCGCAGATCTCGGTCGTGGGCACTCTAAGCCGCAGCACCGCGCCGTCAGTCACCTTGAGCAACGAACGCCAGGACTCGGCCTCGGCCACGTTACAGCTGACAATGCCGCTCTACGAAGGGGGAATATCTGGGATAATATCGAGACAAATCAATCAGATATCCATCGACTGTCCTGCAAACGTCCAATATGCCGGGGGCGTTGGTTAACATGCTTGGCAGAATACTCCCGCAATTAGCTGCCGATGCAGCTACTCTGGGTTCGACGCGAGCCCGGGCTCATCGTTTGAGGGGATGAATGCCTCAGTCTAGGGGTTGCCAAGGGGGCGGTCAGGTGCTGCGGATGGCGATCGGCGTAGCAGGTCTGCTGATTGCCGGCCATCCGGCCTCGGGGCAAACGCTGACTGAAGCCTTTACCTACACCTACAACAACAACCCGCAATTGCTCGCACAGCGCGCTTTGTTGCGCGCCACCGACGAGCAGGTGCCGCAGGCGCTCTCCAACTGGCGGCCGACGGTCACCTTCAACGCTCAGGGCGGATACACCCGGGCGGGCACTGCCGTCTCGCACTTTCCCACGGCGTTCTCCAGCTTCCCGACTAGAGCGATGAGTCTTACGGTGACGGAGCCGCTCTATCGCGGCGGCCGTACCGAGGCGCAAACGCGCCAGGCGATAAACACCGTGCAGGCCACCCGAGCGCAAACCTTGGCTGTCGAGACCACGGTCTTTCAAGCGGTGGCACAGGCGTATCTCGATACCGTGCGAGACCAGACGCTGCTTGAGGTGGCCCGCAACAACGAACTGGTATTGAACCGGCAGCTCGAAGCCACGCGCGACCGGTTTCGCGTCGGCGAGGTGACCCGGACCGATGTGGCGCAGGCCGAATCTTCGCTCGCCCAGGCGACGGCGCAGCGCATCAATGCCGAAGGCGTTCTCGAGGTCAGCCGGGCTGAGTATACCCGCGTGGTCGGCCACCCCCCCGGCCGCCTGATGCAGCCGCGCGAGCGGCCGGCCCTCCCGGCGACGCGCAACGAGGCGCTCAGCTTGGCGATGAACGACAACCCGAACGTGATTTCAGCAAACTTCACCGAACTGGCGGCGCGCGACAGCATCGACGTTGTGCGTGGACAGCTGCTGCCGCAGATCTCGGTCGTGGGCACTCTGAGCCGCAGCACCGCGCCGTCAATCACCTTGAGCAACGAACGCCAGGATTCAGCCTCGGCCACGTTACAGTTGACAATGCCTCTGTACGAAGGGGGCGCGATCTATTCGCAAACCCGCCAGGCTGAGCAGACCGTCGGCCAGCGCCGCAGCCAGGTCGACGATGCGCGTCGGGCGGCGATTCAGTTGGCGACCCAAGCGTGGGAGACGTTGCAGGCCGCGCGGGCCGCGATCGCCTCGTTCGGCTCGGCGGTCCGAGCCGCGCAGATCGCGCTCGAAGGCACCCAGCAGGAAGCGCTAGTCGGTTCGCGTACCGTCCTCGACGTGCTGATCGCCGAGCAACAGCTGTTTACGACGCAATCGCAGCTGGTCACCTCGGAACACGACGCCGCCTTGCAGGAATTCGTCCTGGCGGCGTCGATCGGCCGGCTGATCGCGCCCGAGCTGAAACTGCCGGTTCAGCTTTACGACATGGAAAAGCATTACAAGGCGGTGAAGGACAAGCTGTTCGGTTTCGGCGGCGGTCTGAAGGAGTAGGCACCGTCTTTCGGATGGATCGCTACCGCATAACTGAACCGCACGCAAATCGCGCGCGCCACGGAGATCCGCTGAGATCAAATATTCTGGTCCGCAACAGGGAGCTGGAACATTTTCCCGCACAGAAAGGAACTGTGTCGATCTAACCCAACATCGCGTTACGGCATAACCGACATGCCTGGCTGCGCTCCATTGTGCATGGGCCGAGCGCGTCGATTTCATCGTCGGCGACGCCCGCGATGTGACTCGCCTCGGCGGGCGGCAAGCTAAATCGTAAAATCTGCCGGTTTCGATCAGGCACTCGTCGGAAAATTGGCGGCGGGGTGAGTGCGAGCGGAGTGAGGGACAAAAACCGTGCTTCCCTGAGTGCGCCTAAACTACTTGCTGGTTAAGACCTAACCACGCTTCTCGCTTTCTGCGCGGGTTGCGAACACAGCCAGACACGCGATCTTGCCACGTCGCCGATGCGCGCAACTCCGGCAATGTGACGCGCATCACCGGGACCGCGCCAAGGCTTAACCTGCGCATCTTCGTGCAGAAAGCCCAGTAGATCCCCGTGCCCCGTTCGACCGCGTTGCTCGCAACAGCGTACCACGAAGCGGGGCACGCGATTGCCGCCTGGGCCGAAGGCGTTCCAGTTCACCGCGTCACCATCGAGCCACAAGAGGCCACCGCTCCCAATCTCGGAAGGGCGATTACGCCGAACCTGACTATCGGCTGACACGGGGTACCCTATTCCGATCCTGGTATGATCGCCAAGGGAGGGATGGGAATGCCGCGCGTATTCCGTGTCGTTGGCCTGATCCTCAACGCGGTGTTGTGGGTTTGGACCGCAATGAAATTCACTCTCGACATGGTCGGGAGGGCTAGCGTCGTGAATGACGCAACCAACCCGCAAGGACTTACTGTTCGCGCATTGGACTGGATTTTTCAAACGCCTTGGTACGTGCCGGGGATTCTGGCCGGCCTACTCACACTCGTATTAATCGTCGTACTTCTACGAAACGAACAAGCGAGCCGTTCCGTATCCACAAACATGGTGGCAGATGTACCCGAAGTACCTCCGATTGCTCAGCAATCCTTCCACCAACTCGATCTGGAATTTTCTGAGGAGATTCCTGGCTGCCTATTGAAAACCCATTTTAATAATGGTGTAGAGGTAACTTTTTATAGAATCAAGGTTGGGAACAATACGGGGAAGCCACAAAAATCATGCCGAGGTCGAATCACTGGGATTAAGCAAAAAAACATAGTCGGCCGGTTTGAAGACTGTATTAGCGGGGAACAATTTCAGTTGACATGGGCTATTTATGGCGAAGACGAGCCACTAACGACAAACATTCCTAATAAACAAACGGAATTCTTAGACGTCTTCTATATCACCTCATTAGGTCGCATTGGGTTGGCTACAAAAGGACGCGTTGAGGCTAACAGCATTCCTAACCCGTTCGGAAATGAAGGAGAATACCTTATAACAATTCATGTTACCTCCGATGAGACCGTCCAAGATATTGAATTGCTGTTTGCGATCATATTCCTGACCAGCAAAACGCGTACTGAGTTCAATGCGCGCGTTCGCCGGTATTTGCCAACATGATCAATATGCTAAAATCCACGGATCGCCTCACCGTTACCTGCCAGAAATTTGCTTCTACGGCGGCAGCCTACCCGTACTGCCAGCTAGTGGGTGGGCGCTGACGGATGATCCAGCCGGCTCGTTGGCGTGCGAGTCTGGCTGGATGAGAAAAGGCGTCGAGGTCCGGCTTGGTCCGGACGACCGGGAGGGGCTGGAGGCCGTGATCGGATCGGGGAAAGTGCGGCGGGCGAAACAGCTGTTAGAGTCAATCCACTAGTATACGCCCTTCCGGGTCGATCCAGTCGATCCGCCTAATCCGGATCATATCGAAGCTCGCGGCGGCACCTGTACAAGCGAGCCCCGCAATGAGGCCGACCGGATACATCGCGATGGACTCACTGACCGCATACGATAATGTTGATCAAATTTGATGGATCGGTCTTTCTCGCCGCCTGCATTCTCGGTCCATTGCGATCCTTCGAGGTGACCAAACGCCGCGAGGAGCCTATCCGCGCCAGGCAGGAGAGCGCAAAATCATGGGAGGAAATCATGCTCGGCACGGCAAAATATTGGCTCGGTATCGTCCCAATTCTGGCTCTTGGCGTCGCCGCGACGCCGGCCGAAGCCGCGTCCCCGACACCGATCTCGGCGTGTCCGTACACGATCACGGCGGCGGGCAAGTACGTTGTCACAAACGACCTGACCGCAACGGCTTCTTGCATCAGTACACTCGCTAATAATGTCGCAGTTGATCTGCGAGGCCACACCATCACGGGGGCCGGCGTCGGCATCGGTGTCGGCTATACCGGCGACATTGGTTATTCCAATATCCTTATCGCAAACGGGACGATCAGGAAATTCTACAACGGTATCGCCACGCGCACGAACCTGGTGACGATCGCGAACATGGTCATTTCGAACAACGCCGGTGACGGCATTGCCAGCGGAGGAACGGTGATCAACACCATCGCCAGCAACAACGGGCTGGTTGGCATCAACGCATCGACCGCGCCAAGCACCTATATCAGCGGCGTTCAAGCGAATGGCAACGGTAGCTACGGGATCGTGTTCGGGCTCAATTCGGCGGTGGTCAACAGCGAGGCTGTTGGTAACGGCAACGCTGGCATCCTCTCGCAAGAGCCTGGCAATTTGGTGTCCGGAACCACCGCGAGGGGCAATGCGGGCGACGGCATTTTATTGGAAACTGCCGGGGGTGTGGGCGCTAATTATACTACCGTCATTGATAGTACCTTTTTCGGCAATGACGGGAACGGGATTTCAGTTGGCAACAACGGGAGCAGCGTGGTGGGGAACACGGCCCGCAACAACACCAGGGCCGGGATTTTGCTGGCTTGCCCATCCGAGGCCTTCGGCAACACGGCGCAAAACAACGTCGGCGGCAACCTGGTGACGACGGACAACACCTGCGTCCTCCTCGATGACAAGTCGCGTTGAGCGTTGAGCGACGGCACCCGGCATAGCTCTGAGCGGCACGCCGAAAGGCAGACAGGCGCAGCGGCAATCGGCCCTTATGCAGCCCACCACCATTCGCGCTTTTCTCCACGCGATCGTCTCGTCATGGTTTACCGGGATGAGCGGGCCGCTATTGGTGCCGCTCGCTGTAGCTGCGATATTCGTTTCCAGTGATATTGCAAAAATCTGCTCGGGCTTACGGTCTTCGCGTGTTTCTCTGGGGCGGCCTGTGGTGTGTGGGTAAGAGAGCAGAACGCTAGTGATCCAAATCAGACGCTTGGCACCCATATTCAAGGGCCGCTTACGACCCCAAAACGGCGGCTCGCCACAGCTGACACGTTCGGCTGCGTATGCCCCAAAGCGGAAGCTGACGGTGCGCCCGAGAATTGGCCGAGTCGGCCAATAGGAGACAATGCACCGCACAACCGAGATCTATTCGATCACCAGGAGGGCACAGGCGCGTATTGAGGGTGGCACATCGATGACGACCGC
>DASYOB010000097.1:0-3699 GCA_036008175.1 Allostellaceae bacterium | reverse complement strand
TGCGCAAGCCGCACGAGAACGCACTCGACGAGCACTGGCGGACCCGCAAGACCTTTGCCGAGATTGAGCATCCCGAGCTCGGCCGCTCGTTCCCCTACCCGACCAGCAAATGGCTCAGCAACAAGACGAGCTGGCAGGTCGGCCGCCGCGCGCCGCTCTTGGGCGAGGACACCGAGGCCGTATTGGGCGAAGTCGCGCGCCGGCCGAGCGTGCCGGCCCAGCCGCGCAAGGTGGAGAACCCGCGCCTCTCGGCGCTGCACAACAAGCCGTTCCCGCTGCAGGGCATCAAGATCTTCGACTTCGCGTGGTTTCTTGCCTCGGCCGGTGGCACGCGGTTTCTCGCGGCGATGGGCGCGGAAAGCTACAAGGTCGAATGGAAGGACAATCCCGACACCCGGCTGGCGGGGATGGCGCCGGTCGGCGGGCGTGCCGCGCGCGACGCCGCGACCGGGCCGCTCCCCGGGGTCAAGGATCCCGACATGGGTGGAAATTTCCTCAACAAGAATTCCGGCAAGCGCGGCATCTCGTTGAACATCCGCCACCCCAAAGGGCTCGAGATCGCGAAGGACATGATCCGCATTTGCCACGTCGTCGCCGAGGGGTTCTCGCCAGGCGTATTGCAGCGCCTTGGGCTCGGCTACGACGTCATGAAGTCGATCCGTCCCGACATCATCTACATCCAACAATCCGGCATGGGCGCGCACGGCACCTATGGCCGGATGCGCACGGTCGGGCCCGTGGCGGGGGCCTTCGCTGGACAGGCCGAGATGTCGGGGCTTCCGGAACCGGCCATGCCGGTCAGCTTCGGCTATTCCTATCTCGACTGGATGGGGGCCTATGGTTATGCGCTGGCGCTGCTCGGCGCGATCTACCATCGCGAGCGCACCGGCGAGGGGCAGTGGATCGATTCCTCGCAATGCGAGAGCGGCATCCTCCTGACCGGCACGACGATCCTCGACTGGTCGGCCAATGAGCGCGAATTCCGCCGCTACGGCAACCGCTCGCCGTACAAGCCGGCGGCGCCGCACGGTGCCTACCGCTGCCAGGGCGAGGATCGCTGGATCGCGATTGCCTGCTTCACCGATGACGAATGGCGCGCGCTGGCGCGTGTGGCCGAGCATGCCGAATGGCTCGATGACCGTCGCTTCGACTCCTTGGAGCATCGGTTGCAGTTCCAGGAATCGCTCGATGCCGCGGTCGCGGCCTGGGCGGTGACGCAAGACCGCTACGACTGCATGATGAAATTGCAGAACGCCGGGGTGCCGGCCGGCGTGTGCCAGAATTCCGAGGACCGGGTCGACTACGACCCGCAGCTGCGGCACCTCAAATGGCTGACCGAAGTTACCGGCACCAAGATCGGCACCTGGCCCATCTACGAATTGCCGATGAAGTTGAGCCGGACCCCGGCCTATATCGGCGGCCCGACCAATCGCGGCGCGCCTTGCTATGGCGAGGACAATATGTGGGTGCTTACCGAGCTCCTCGGCCGTACCCCGAGCGAAGTGGAGCGGCTTGCCGAGGAGGGCGTCATCTGACGTCCGGCGCCAACAGATAAAGCAGGCCGCTACCCTACGAGGCGGTCGAAATCCAGAAGTCGGCGATAAGGGTGGCTCCCGGCGCTGGCATCGCTGGAGGCGTCTGCACGCAGACGAACGGGTGCGGCTGACCACCGTAGCGCGATGACCACGCCATCGCGATACCCGGAAACGCGGTGATGTCGGAGACGAAATATTGGGCGCGTAGCAGCTGGTCCATGGTTGTTCCGGCGGCCTGGCACAGCGCCTCGGCATAGCCGTAGACCGCCGCCGCCTGGCTGTACCCGGCATGCGCCAGGCCAGGGAAGCCCGGCGACACCGCGCTGCCGGCGACACGGCCGTCGCGGCCGATCGCCATCAGCCCGGACGGCAGCAGGAATTCGCCGACTTTGATGCAAGGTCCATACGTGGCCATGCCAGGAAGATCGGCCTCAACGACCTGCTTCTCGCGCCTCGCGCCATTCGTCAGCGCGATCAGGTTGATTTCGATAATCCCGCCCACCGTCGCGAACGACTTGGTTGGCACCACCGTGACCGCGCAGGGTACGCCGGCGTAATACTGGTTCCACACGTCGAGACAGTCCGGTGTATCCGCGATATCGGCGAGATAAATCTGCGCCTTTACCGACTGCTCCAGCGACGACCCAGCGGCCTCGAGCGCCGGCTTCAGCTTTTCCAGAATCAGGAACTCAGTCTGCTTGCGGATGGGTATGCCGGCCCAGGCGGAGTGGTCCGGGACGATAACGCGAGGATCGAGACCAGTGCCAGGATTGTGCGCCATCTGCCCGGCAACAAAGACGAATTCGTTGCACACGACGGCCGGCACAAAGCCAGAAGTCGGCGCCGAGGCAACGCCCGGCGGGTGGATCTTGCGGATCTCATATCCCGCCTCCGGCAGAACCGCGATCAGCGAGGTCGATATCGTCGACCCGCCACCGAAGCAGCGCTCCATGACGACCGACGTGCTCGGCGGGATATAGTCGCCGAAAGTCTCATGCCGGGAGAGATGATAGGCGGCGACGGCCCGTGGGTTTGGGTAGTATTGATCGAGCCGGATGCTGTGCGCGAGGTCGGTGCCGAATTCGCCGAGCAATCCGCGCATCCGCTGCAGGATAAAATCGGCCTCCCGGCGGCTCTTGTGCTGACCGAAAAGCGGAAAGCCGGGCGGCCCCGAGACCACCTCGTCGACCCTGCCGGTCTGCCAATCATAGGCCTCATGCCCGGTCAAAAAGATCCAAGGGCCGGCCTTGACCGCATGGGCAAACGGGACCCCCGCCCCGAGCAGATTGTCGACCGATCTTACCTCCAACGCCATCGCCCGACCCTCACGCCGTGTCGGCGCGATCGAGCACAGCATCGATGGACACAGAGGGCAAGCCGATAAACGAGGGGGATTGCTTGACGCTAGCGCCGGAATTGCCGCTCGACGAGCATGCACTGCGCGCTCATGATTTCACCAAGTTCGGGGAGGCAGTCCATCATGAGCCGCTTGCGCACAGCCCAGCTGCAGGAGCTGATCCATCGCCGCGAGAAGGTCTTGGCCGTATTGCATCCACCGACCGCGGCGCATGCGCGAATCATGGAGAAGGCCGGCTGCGAGGCCTTGTTCGTCGGCACCGGAGGGGTGGTCGGCGCGTATACCGGGCTCGCCGATGTCGGCACCGCGACCATGACCGAATGCGTCACCATCGCGGGCTGGATCGCCGACGGCGTATCGATACCGGTCATGGTCGATGGCGATACGGGGCACGGCGGGATCATGGCGGTGCGGCGCCTCATTCGCGACAGCATCCGCGCCGGGCTCGCCGGCATCCGCATCGATGACCAGCCGATCGAGGGCAAGCGCAAGACCCAGAACGCTGGCATCGGCGTCGTGCCGCTCGACCAAGCGATTGCCCGCTACCGCGCCGCGGTCGACATGAAAAACGAGCTCGACCCGAACTTTGTCGTGATGGCGCAATGCTATGCCCGCGACGCCGCCAATGGCGGCTTCGCTGAGGCGCTGAACCGGCTCAAGGCCTATCGCGCCGAGGCCGGGGTCGACTGGGTGCAGCTCGAATCGCCGCATTCGGTCGAGGAGATAAAGGCGGCGCGCGCCGCGGTCGAGGGGCCGTTCTCGTTCATGAAGGGAAGACTCGGGCGTTATCTCGGGCTCGACGAGCAT
>DASYOB010000096.1:0-4997 GCA_036008175.1 Allostellaceae bacterium | reverse complement strand
GCTGGAGCCGGTGCTCCAGTGACTCGAAACGCCGGTCGTCGAGCCATTCGCTATGTCGGGCGACCTGCGCCAATGCGCGCCATTCGTCGTCAGTGAAGCAGGCAATGGCGATCCAGCGATCCTTGCCTTGGCACCGATAGGCGCCGTGCGGCGCGGCTGGTCTGTATGGCGAGCGGTTGCCGTAGCGGTGGAACTCGCGCTCATGGGCCGACCAGTCGAGGATTGTCGCGCCCGTTAGGAAAATGCCGGATTCGCATTGCGAGGCGTCGATCCATTGGCCCTCGCCAGTGCGCTCGCGGTGATAGATCGCGCCGAGCAATGCCAGCGCATAGCCATAGGCGCCCATCCAGTCGAGATACGAATAGCCCCAACCGACCGGCATCGCCGGCTCCGGCAGGCCCGACATCTCGCCCTGTCCGCCAAACGCCGCCGCTACCGGGCCGACCGTGCGCATCCGCCCGTAGGTGCCGTGCGCGCCCATGCCCGATTGCTGGATGTAGATGATGTCGGGCCGGATCGACCTCATCACGTCATAGCCGAGCCCCAAGCGCTGCAATACGCCGGGCGAGAAACCCTCGGCGACGACATCGCAGATGCGCACCATGTCCTTGGCGATCTGCAGCCCCTTGGGGTGGCGGATATTCAAGGAGATGCCGCGCTTGCCCGAATTCTTGTTGAGGAAATTGCCGCCCATGTCGGGGTCCTTCACGCCGGAGAGCGGGCCGGTCGCCGCGTCGCGCGCGGCGCGGCCGCCGACCGGCGCCATCGCGGCGAGCCGGGTGTCGGGGTTGTCCTTCCATTCGACCTTGAAGCTCTCCGCGCCCAACGCCGCGAGGAACCGCGTGCCGCCAGCAGAGGCGAGAAACCAGGCGAAGTCGAAGATCCTGATCCCTTGCAGTGGAAAGGGCTTGTCGTGCAACGCCGACAGCCGCGGGTTATCGACCCGGCGCGGCTCGGCCGGCACGCTCGGCTTGCGCGCCGCCTCGCCCAGCACCGCCTCGGTGTCCTCGCCCAGGAGCGGCGCGCGGCGGCCGACCTGCCAGCTCGTCCTGGTGGCGAGCCATTTGCTGGTCGGGTAGCGGAAGCTGCGGCCCAGCTCGGGGTGCTCGATATCGGCGAAGGTCCTGCGGGTCAGCCAATGCTCGTCGAGCGCGTTCTCGTGCGGCTTGCGCAATGGCGCCCAGAGGAGGCCGGCATCCTGCGCCTCGCGCCACGGCATGTCCCGGTAGACCCAGGCGCGGATAAAGCGCTGTACCACATCGAGCATATGAGCCCGGGTCTCGTCGCTGGCGGCGACACCAGGCACCTGCCGTGCCTTCAGATCCACGTCGGGTCCGGGCGGTTGCAGATCGGCCTGCGCATTGTACTTGCTCAAGAGTGGCACGAGGTTCTTCAGGTCGCGCGCGCCCATGCCATGCGTGATGAACCAGCGGCCATCCTTGGTGTGGCTGATGCTTGGGGAGTGGTTGGGAAATTCGCCGGCGTGGCGGCAGGTCATTCGCCATAGCGGCACCCGCCGCATGACCCAATACATAATGTCCTGCTCGGGGTTCTTCGACACCGCCTCGTGGATCGAGACCGAGACGTCCTGCCCCTCACCGCTGCGGTGGCGATGGATCAGCGCGGCGATGATCCCGGTCGCTAGCTGCTCACCGGCGATGTGGTAGGCGTGCCAAATTTGCGGCGCGATCGGCGGCGTGTCGTATTCGAGGTTGGGGTCGGGGTCGTAGCCGCAATTCATCATGATCCCGCCGAGCGCGAGATGAATGAGGTCGGAGCCTTTCAAGTCCCGCCACGGCCCGTCATCGCCGAACGGCGTCATCCGTGCCGTCACCAGCGCCGGGTAGCGAGCGTTGAGCGTGGTCCGGTCGAGACCGAGCGCCTCGTTGAGCGCGCCGCAGCTCGCATCGAGCAGGATGTCGGCGCCGCCGATCAAGCGCAGCAGATGCTCGCGCCCCGCAGCCTCGCGCAGGTCGAGCACGACCGACATCTTGTTGCGGTTGTAGTTCCAGAAAAACAGCGAGCGCTCGAGATCCGGCCGGTCGTCGAGAAAGGGCCCGATGCGGCGCGTCGCATTGCCCTCGGGCGGTTCGATTTTGATGACCTCCGCGCCGAGCCCGGCGAGCAACAGCCCAGTATATTCGGCGCGCTCGTCGGCGATCTCGATCACCCGCAACCCGGCCAGCATGCCCGGCCCGGCATTGCCCATCATCTCGCCCGGCCCACTGGACAAGGCATTTGCGGATATCCCCGCTTGCGTCGCCAAAGCGTTCTCCCTTCAAATGCTCCCGGCTCCCCGGAGCGCCCGGAAAGGATACCCCCGCCAGTGCTGGCTCGGTCAACCCAACGGTCCGTTTGAACGATGCGGGTCAAATTTGGCGATCGCATGCTTGTCGAGGCGCGGGCCAACGCCGAACCGGCGGACGACGTGATCACCGACGATTACTACGCCCAGCTGCAGCAGATCCGGCTGACGCGCGACCCGACCGATCACCGGATACAATCCAGCGCCTCCGCGGAGATCATTCTGGACGGCACCGATATCGGCCGGCTGGTCGAATGTGCGATCAGGCACCCCAGCCCCCAGATGCGGAACGTCGTGCTGGCTACGGTCTGGAACCACCCGGAGACTTTCCGTCTGATCTTCGAATTCGGCCTCAACGCGCCGGAGGCCTTCCAGGAAATCCGCAAGATCGTGGCCGACGCGCTTGCGAACCACGCCGCCGGATCGGAAGCTCCGGCCGCGAGCGGGGATAAACCCTTACTGCCGCGCATGCCATTGCCGGCACATTTACGAGATCGCGCAAGGAAAGAGTAATGAGCGACTGGCGCCACGTAACACGGCCGATCCCGGTCCCGAACGAATGGACAAAGCCATTCTGGGAGGCGGCCAGGCGCGGCGTCCTGGAGCTGCAACGCTGTCAGAGCTGCGGGCATTTCCAGCACCCGCCCTATGCGACCTGCACCCAATGCGTCTCGATCGACCTGAAATTCGAGCGGGTGCGCCATGATGGTTTAGGGGGGGCCGGCACGATCTACGCCTACACGATCATGTATCACACCGGCGACAAGCGCTTCGCATCCGCCGTCCCCTATGCCAGCATCATCGTCGAGCTCGACGACACCCCCGGCGCGCTGATGGCCGGCAACCTGGTCGATGCCGAATATACCGAGGCGAAAGTCGGGCGGCGCGTGGAGGTCGTGTTCGAGAAATTGAACGACGACATCACCCTGCCGCAGTTCCGCCTCGCGCGCTGAGGGAGAGGCCCATGTGGGAGAACCGCTGCAAGGTGGCCGTCAGCGGCGTTGGGTTTTCCAAAGTCACGCGCTCGGCCGACATCCCGCTCGCCGCCCACGCGCTGACCGCGGTCAAGGAGGCGGTCGCCGATTCTGGCCTCAACATGTCCGGCATCGACGGTTTGGCGACCTATCCGGAACTGCCGGCGACCGGTCACGCCGAGGTCGACGGCATCTCGGTTGTCTCGGTCAATTGCATGATGGCGATGCTGAAATTGCCGAACCTCACCTGGCACATCCAGGTCGGCACGACCAACATCGGTGGCGCCGTGCAGCAGGCGGTCAATGCGCTGCTCGCCGGGGTGTGTAAATACGCGGTGGTTTGGCGGGCGATGCACAACCCGCGCGGCACCTATCAGAACCTCCCGAGCGGGCTGGCGGCTGGCGCGACGCAATTCACCGCGCCCTACGGCTTCGGCGGTCCGGGGCAGGGCATGGCGGTCGCCTATACAAGATGGCTCGAGCGGCACAACCAGAACCGCGAGAAGATGGCGACCCTCGCGGTGACGCAGCGCAAGCACACGCAGCACAATCCGCACGCCTATTTCTACGGCACGGAGCTGACCCGCGAGGACTATTTGGCCTCGCGGATGGTGGCGTATCCGTTCTGCCTGTTCGATTGCGACATCCCGGTGCAGGGGGCGGTCGCGATCGTGCTGACCACGGCCGAGCGGGCGCGCGACCTGAAGCCGAAGCCGGCCTACCTCGCCGGCTACGGCCAGCGGTTGCATTTCGAGGTGGCCGGCCGCATCGGCAGCCTGTCGAGCTACATGGCGGGCGGCAGCAGCTCGGCAAAATTGACCTGGGAGCGCTCCGGCTTCACCCCAAAGGATGTCGACGTGGCCCAGATCTATGACGGCTTCTCGGCCTCGGTGATCTACGGCCTTGAATCCTACGGATTCTGCCGGGAAGGCGAGGCGCTCGATTTCATCCAGGACGGCCGCACCGAATTGGACGGCGAACTGCCGCTCAACACCTTCGGCGGCAGCCTCGGCACGGGGCGCATCCACGGCCTGTGGCACATCATCGAAGGCGCGCTTCAGGCCTCCGGCCGCGCCGGCTCGCGCCAGGTCAAGGATGCCAACGTGTCGTTCGTCGGCGCTAGCGCCCCGATCGTGACCGGCACCACCTTCATTTTCGTGCGCGAGCCGTATTGAGATTCGCAGCTTATCCGGGAGGAAACGGCAATGGCACAATCCGCACAGACCGGCGATTACAAATACGAGGTGATCCGCGATTTCTTCAAGCTGCCTGCCGGGCAGACCTTCGGGCTGGTCAGCCGGGTGGCGGCCGATGCGCGGGACCACATTTACGTCTTCGAGCGCAAGGACCCGCCGGTCGTGGTGTTCGACCGCGAGGGAAAGTACCTGGGCGCCTGGGGCAGCGGCGAGGTCACGGACCCGCACGGTCTGAAGATCGTCGACGATGTCGTGTACACCACCGATCGCTCGGATTCGGTCGCGAAATCGTTCTCGCTCGACGGCAAGGTGAAGCTCGCGCTCGGCACCGCCGGGCAGCATTCGGATACCGGCAAGGTCACCAACTGGCTCGTCGAGCGGGCGGCCGGGCCGTTCAACCACCCGACCGAGATGATGGCCCACCCGAACGGGGACATTTACGTGACCGACGGCTACCGCAACGCTCGCGTGCACCGCTTTACGCGCGACGGCCGGCTCGTCACATCCTGGGGCAGCCCGGGC
>DASYOB010000095.1:0-92721 GCA_036008175.1 Allostellaceae bacterium | reverse complement strand
CCAGGCCGCACAAGGCCGATCCGCCGGCGAAGATCAGCACCGCGATGCAGAAGACGATGCGGGTGCCGAGCCGGTCGGCGATCCAGCCACTGACCGGGATGAACACCGCGAGGCTCAACAGATAGCTCGCGATCACCAAATTGAGGCGCAGCGGGTTCTCGCCGAGGCTCTTCGCCATCGCCGGGATCGACACCGCGATCATCGTCGAATCGAGCCCCTCCATGAAAAAGGCGCAACCGACGATCAGCGGAATGACGATCCGCAGCCGGGGTTCGACGGTCGTCGGAAAGGAGGGCGCGGCTTCGCTCAATACGGTTTTGCGGCGGTTCGAGGGCGGAACAGCGGTAGAGACGGGCGGGTCAGGGGGTTATAGGTTTTCCCGCAGGGTTTAGGCCACAGGCATCGCTGGCCGCATGACAGACCAGACGGAAACCGATATCGACCCAGCATTGATCGAGAAGTGGGCGCTGTCCTACCTCGGCCGGTTCGCCAGCTCGGCGGAGAATCTGCGCCGGGTATTGCGCCGGCGAATACGGCGCCGGCTCGGCGCTCAGAGAGAGGCCGCGGCCGCGACGGACTCGCTGATCGACGCGCTGATCGCGCGCTATCGCGGAGCGGGGCTCCTCGACGATGCTGCCTATGCCGCCGCGCGGGCGCGGGCGCGCCTCTCCCGCGGCCATTCGCTGCGCCGGATCGCGGCAGGGCTTGCGGCCAAGGGGGTCGGGGCGGAAGAGGCGGCGGCGGCGCTGCGCTCGTTGCGGGACGGCGACATCGATCCCGATCTCGCCGCTGCCTGCGCCTTTGCCCGGCGCCGCCGTCTCGGCCCGTTCCGGCGAGATCCGGTATCCCCCGGCGACCGCGACCGCGCGCTGGCCGCCTTCGCCCGCGCCGGATTCGGGCGACAAGCGGCCGAGGCGGTGTTGGCCTGCGCCGACCCGGACGCGGTCGCCTTGTTGCTTGCCCCGGCGGAATGAGCAATGGACGCGCTCTTAATCTTGGCCGTCTATGTCGCGCCCTTTGTGGCGCTCGGCATCATCGCCAAGCGCTGGATCGACCGCAAAAATATCGGACTGTCCGATGTGCAAGCCGAGGGCGACCGGAACCGCAAAAGGCGCTCGCGGTTTTTTCTCGGTATCTGGCGCGACGACGGCCGCGATTGAGATTCCTTGCTCAATCCATCTTGCGCATCAGATCCGCGACCGCGGCGGACTCCGGATCGGCGCGGCGCTCGAGCGCGGCGATAATGCGCGGCCGGTCGCCCGCCGGACGGTTCTGGCTCAGCTTGAACTTGCCTTCGAGCCGGTCGACCGTGATCTCGACGCCGACAATGCCTTTCAGCATCGATTGCACATAGGTCTTGGGCAGCTCTTCCATCCGCCACGGCGTCGGCTCGCGCGCCTCGTGCCGATCGGACAGGCGCCGGACCAGCTCGCGCAGCCAATCCGCCTCGTCGATCCGCCGCGCCGGGCCATAGGCGTGGACCGTGGCGTAATTCCAGGTCGGGACGCTCGGCCCCGCCTCGTACCAGCTCGGCGAGATATAGGCGTGCGGACCGGCGAAGACGGCGAGCGCCTCGGTCGTGCCGTCGAGCTCGGCGAGCTGCGGGTTCCGGCGCGCCAGATGGCCCTGCAGAAACAGCTTGCCGTCGCGCTGCTCGACCAGGAACGGGATCTGGCTGACGATCAACCCGCCGCCACCGTGCGTCACCAGCATGGCGAAATCGTGCCGCTCGATATGCGCGAGCAATACCTCGCTGCGGGTTTCGGTGAAGGCAGGCGGCAGATAGACCATGTCGACCTCGGGTCAGCCGAAATAACGAAATAGCGAGCTGCCAAGCAGCGCTATCCCGGATAATACCAATATCCCGCCGGAGCCGCGGTTGATCCAAACCAGGTGCTGGCGTCCGAACGAGACCCGCATCGCTCCGGCGCCGAGCGCCAGCGCCGCCCACCACACGAGCGAGCCGATCCATACCCCCAGCACCAAGATTGCCGCGCGGCCCAGCGTTGCATGGGCGCCGCTGAAGCCGATGCCGGCAAAGATCGCGAGAAAGGCGAGGATCGTGATCGGGTTGGTGATGGTCAGCAAGAAAGTAGAGGCGAAGTCGGCGATCAGGTCTTCGGGATCGCGCTGATCCTGCGTGCCTTCGAGCGGATCGGAGGTGAAGGCGGTGATGCCGAGAAACAACAGAAAGGCCGAGCCGCCGAGGCGCAGCCATTGCTGGTAGTCGAGCAGCAACTCGGAGACGACGCTGAGGCCGAACGCGGCGATGATCCCGAAGATCGCGTCCGCACTGGCGGCGCCAAGCCCGGAAACGAACCCGGCGAGCTGGCCATGAAAAATCGTCCGCCGGATGCAGAGAACCCCGACTGGGCCGGTAGGGACGGCAATGATCAGGCCGACCAGCACCCCCTTCAGCAAAAAGCCCAGCAGCATCCGAGCGCCGACCCCGCGAAATCGGCCGGCAGTCTCCGGGAAGCGCCTGACCCGCGCAACCCAAATGCACCGCGTGGCCTGGCGGGCGGACCCGTCGCGGAGGTTTGCCGCGACCGGCGCCTACGATAGTCTCGGCGCGTCGAATCGCTTGCCACTTGGACCTAAAGTAATTGCCGCGCATGCAGCATCACGTGACAAAGCGGCTGGTGTTCTTCTGTCCCGGCTACGACGAGCTGGCCGATACCCGCTATCGGCGGCTGATGGCCACCGGGATGGCGCAAATCGCCCGGCGTTTCGGCATCGAGCGCGAGATCGGGCCGGTCGAGCGCGACGATTCGATACCGTCGGTGCGCTGGTCGGTCAGCGCCGGCAACGCCGGCTGGCGCACCGAGACGGCCTATGAGGTGTTGCGCTGGGACGATTTGGTGCGGCGCGATTTCGACCGCCGCTGGGTGGCTCGCCTGCCGCTGCTGTTCGGCTCCTTGTTCGAGGCGCTGCGCGGCGGCGTCATCCAGAAGCTGTTTCGGCTGAACTGGCACTTCGCCGCCTTCGTGATCTATCCCTGGGTCGGGCTGCTCGCCGTTTTGTCGGCCGTTCTACTGACTGGCTTCGGCGTGACCAGCCTGATCGCTTGGCTCTGGCCGCTTCCGGCCGCGATGAAGGCGCTGTTGGTCTGCGCGATTACCGCCGGCCTGCTGAAGGCGCTGACACCCAGGATCAAGAAAGCCTACGTCTACCACCTGCTCGACGGCTGGATCTTCAGCTGGCAATTGGCGGCCGGGCGTCGCCCGGAATTCGAGGGAAGGCTCGAAGCCTTCGCGCGCCGGATCGCCGCGGCGGTAGCGGCGACCGACGCGCAGGAAGTGCTGATCGTCGGCCACAGCACCGGGACGACTGTCGCCGTCGAGGTCGCGGCGCGGGCGCTGGCGCTCGACCCGAAGCTCGGCCAGCGCGGGCCGGCGCTGGCGCTGTTGACGATCGGCTCGTGCCTGCCGGTGGTCGGGTTTGTCCGCACCGCCGACAGATTGCGCCGGCACATCGGCCGGCTGGCGATCGAGGCCTCGATCCTTTGGGTCGAGTATCAGGCGCCGCAGGATGTGCTGAACGCGTTCGGCTTCGACCCGGTGCGCGACCTCGGGCTGCGGCTCGAAGCTCCGCGCTGCAACCCGACCATCCGCTCGGCGAAGTTCAAGGAAATTATATTGCCCGCCACCTATCGGCGGATTCACTGGAACTTCTTCCGGATGCACTTTCAGTTCCTGATGGCAAACGATATTCCCGGTGAGTACGACTATCCGATGATCGCCTGCGGACCGGTTTCTCTCGCGGACCGCACCGCCGATCCGGAGGCGGCGATTTCCGCCGTCTACGGGGAGCGGCGCGCGGGGGATCGCAGCGCGGTGCCGAGCCGGGTCGCGGTCGGAGCCTGATCTACCCGCTTCGCGGTTCGACCAGCATCGGCAGGCTGTCGCCGGGCCGCAAGGTCAGTCGGCAGACCGGCTCGACGACCGCTCCGGGCGCCAGCCGCAACCGCGCACGCTGCGCCAGCGTCGCCAGGCACAGGATCGCTTCGGTCTGGCCAAAGGCCTGGCCGGCGCAGACCCGCGGTCCGACGCTGAACGGCACATAGCTGTAGCGCTGCCGCGAGGCGGCGTTCTCGGGCAGAAACCGCTCGGGGATGAAGTGGTCGGGCCGGTCCCACAGCTGCCTGTGCCGGTGTAAGAGCCAGGGCACCACCATCACCATCGACCCCGCCGGAATGCGGCGATTGCGGATCCTCTCGTCGCGCAATGCCTGGCGGCCGAGGAACGGCACCGGCGGATACAGCCGAATCGCCTCCTCGAAGACGGCGCGGGTGAACGGAAGTCGCGGCACGTCATCGATTGCCGGCGGCCGGCCCGCGAGCACCGAAGCCAATTCGGCATGCAGCCGGGCTTCGGCCTCCGGCGCCTGCGACAGCAGATACCAGCTCCAGGCCAGGGAATTCGCCGTGGTTTCGTGCCCGGCCATGAAGATGACCGCGGCTTCGTTGCGCAATGCCTCGGGATCGAGCGCTTCGCCGGTCTCGGGATCGCGCGCGTCAAGCAAGAGGCGGATCATCGAGGCTTCGCCGCTGGTGCACTGGGCGATGATATGCGCCAGCACGTCGTGGATCCGACGCGCGGCGCGTCGGATCGCCGGCGAATAGAAGCGCGGCACCCAATCCGGCAATCCGAGCAGGTAGGGCAGGTCGAGCTGGCCGATCAGCCGTTGGTAGTCGCTGAACGAGGCGACGATCGCGGTGGCATGCTCGGCGCCGAGCCGCGGTCCGAACACGGTGCGGCAGATGATCTCCGCGGTCAGCGTCGCCATCTCGCGCAGCGCGTCGATCGGCGTCCCCGAGGGCAGCGCCGCCCAGCGCCCGGCCGCCTCCGCCGCCGCGTCGACCATGACCGGCGCGAACGTCGCCATACGCGAGGCATGCACGATCGGCGCGACGATGCGCCGACGCTTTCGCCAGGTCTCGCCGTCGCTGATGAAGAGGCCGTCACCGAGCAGCGGGAACAGCGCGTGGCGCATCTGCGGGGTCTTGCGCTCGAAGCTGTCATGCATGGCGATGAAGGCTTGCGCGACGGTGTCGGGGCTGTTGCAGATGAACACCCGGCGGTTCAGCACACGTGCCGAAAAGAACTGGTACTCGAAGGCCTTTTCTTCCCAGATCGCCAGGTAATTGCGCCGCGCGGTGGCGAGCAGTGCCAGTGGCGGCAGTGCCCGGGGCGGCCGCGCCGGAAACGGCGGCACGAACGGGTTGATCGCGGCTGCGGACGCGGCCTCAAGCATGGCCGAAAGCTTGGAAGCTAGCGCCCGGCGAGGCAAGCGCCGAGATCGAGCGTCGGGTCTCCGGCCCGCTCAAGTGCTCCGGCGGGCGCTTCGGCGCCGAGCAGCGCGTCGACGATCACCGCTCCGAGCCGATGTGCCGGCAGATCGCAACGCCGCGTCGGGATGCCCGCCTCGCCCGGCCAGATCGCGTAATCGCTGTGCGGTTCGTCGAAGCCGAAATGCGCGTAGGCCTGCGGCAGGCTCGGCAGATGATCGCCATAGAAGCCGAGTACGGCGGGCGAGCGGCGTTGTTGGATACCCTCCATCAGGACTTGCAGCATCTCGTCCGAGCGGCGCAGCCCGTCGAGATAGCGCAGCAGCGCGTCGCCCTGCGGCACCGCGGCGGGATCGAATAGGCCGGCGATAGCCGGATCGATCGACGGCCCTTTTTCGAGCCAGGGCCCGTGATTGGCCATCGTGATCGCGAAAATGCAGGTGCGCGGTCCATGGCTGTCGAGCGTGCGGAGGATATCGCGGGCGAGATCGGGGTCCGGGTAATAAGGCGGCACGCGCGAGCCGCCGAGCGTCTCGCGCCCGAGAAACTCTTCGAAGCCCAGCGCCGGCATCGCCAGGTCGCGGCGGAAAAAGCGGCGATCGAACGGGTGCAGGCAGATCGTGCGATAGCCGGCCTGCCGCAGGCGCCAAATCTGCGAGGCGATCGGCACCCGGGCCAGCGCGTAATACGGGTTGAAGCGGTCGTAGCCCAGTTCGCTCTCCGGGATGCCGGTCAGCACCGCGAACTCGGTGCGCATCGTATTGGCGCCCCAGCCCGGCACTTCGAGCCGCCCGGACAATGCCGCCGACTGACAGCAGGTGTCGAACCCCGGCAGCAGGTTGCGCGGCAAGGATGGCGACAACCGGCGCGCGTCGAAGAACGATTCGCATTGGACGAGGATCAGCGGCACCCCGCCTTCTGTCATTCCCGGGCCCGAGCGGAGCGAGGGAGCCTGGAATCCATCAACATCGGCCTCTGGAATATGGATTACAGGCTCGCCGCTGCGCGGTGCCCCGGAATGACGAGTTGGGGCGCACAGCGTCGACTGGCGCGCCGACCGCTCCGCCCGGGCGATAACCGTATGCGCGAGCAGCATCGCGAATGGCCCCAACCGCTTGACATCGGCGAACGGCTCGCCGGTCGGCGCGAGCCGGCGCATGCCTGCTGCCGCGATTCCGAGCAGCGGCTCGCACGCCATCAGCCATCCAGTGGCAATAATCAGCGCGACCGCGATCAGCCCAAGCCCCGGTTGCGGCGTCCAGACCGGCGGCTCCAGGAGAAGCAGCGCGAGCCCGAGCGCAACCGCTCCGGCCGCGCCGCCGATCACGAGCCCCGGCCCGGCAAATGGCAGGTAGAGGTGCGGGTGGGTGAAGACCTGCGGCAGCTCCGACATTTCCGAGAACACGACCGGCTCGTGCAAGGTCTCGCGCATGGCATGGTCGGCCAGCGCGAAGCCGGCGCCGAGGGCGAGGATCACCAACCCCGCAAAGACCGGGCGGCCGGTGGCAAGGGCCAGCAGTCCGGCCCCCAGCGCGAACGGTGCGATGTCGAGCAGCAGGGATGCCGTCGTCGACCGGCGCGCGCGGGCGATGTGCCGTGGCACCAGCCAACCGGCAGCAGCGAGCGCCAGCCCGCCGCACAGGTGCAGCAACCAAATTGCGCCCATGCGCTCAGCCCGGCCGGATGTTAAAGCGAAAGCGGCGGACGATCTCGTCGCCGATTATCGCCGGCGCCAGGTCGCAGAAGCGCATGGCGACGACCAGCGGCCACGGAAAGCTGATCCGCCGGCGGCCGTTGTCGATGCCGCGCTTGATGCGTCGCGCCGCTTGTTCGCCGCTCAGCAGGAAGGGAGTCGGCCCCTGCCAGCGGTCTGTCATCGGCGAGCCGAAGAATCCCGGACACACTACCGTAACGCCGACCCCGTGCGGCGCCAGCTGCGCCCGCAACGCTTCGCCATAGGCGCGCACCCCAGCCTTGCTGGCGCAATAGCCGGGGCTGTAGGCCAGCCCGCGATAGGCGGCTATCGAGGCAATCACGACGATCCGGCCGCGGCCGCGCGCGCACATCGGCGGCACCAGCGGCGCGACTGTGTGGACCGCGCCGAGCAGGTTGGTCGAGAGTTGTTTTAGCGTCGCCTCGGCCGGCTCGCCGGGCTGGTCGGGTTGTGGTCCAGCCGAGGTGCCGGCATTGGCGATCACCAGCTCGACCGGATGGGCGCGGTCGAACTCGGCAAGCCAAGCGGCGAGCGCGGGACCGTCGGCGACATCGATCGCGGCGCTTTCGACCGTGGCGCCCGCCGTTCGGCATGCTGTTGCGGTCGCATCGAGCCGCTCGCGGTTACGGCCGATAAGGCCGAGCGCGGTCTGCGGCCCCGCATAGGCGGTCGCGAGCGTCGCGCCAAGCCCGCTCGACGCGCCGGTGATCACCGCGACCCGGAACGGCGCCCGCATGCTTCGCAAATCTATCGGAACCCGGCGCGGATCTCGCGCAGTCGGCGCGCCAGCGCCCCCTGCAGCCGGCGCGCCTGCACCAGCGCTCCCGGCCGCCACAGCTCCGGCCGGTCGAGCCGCTCGATGATCACCTTCGGCCCGCAAGGCAGCCGGGTCAGCGGATCGAGATAGCGCGGATAGAGGATCAAGACGCCGGCAACCAGCTCTTCGAGGCTGAGCCCACGTCCGCGGTCAATCGGCAGCCGATCCTCGGTCAACCCCCAGCCTGCGTAGAACGGCCGGCCGTACACCACCGCGCCGCGGCGGCGCAGCAGCGCCTCGAACCCGGCAAGCGAGGTCATCGTGTGCAATTCGTCGATGCGGTCGAGCAGCGCCGCGGTCGAGACGCCCTGCACGACGGCATCGGCAAAGTGGCGCGCCTCCGCATCGGGCACGGCGCCCTTGCGATGCCCGGCCAGGACGTCGGGATGCGGCTTGTACAAGATGAACGCATCCGGGTTGGCCCGCCGCACCTCTGTCAGCAGATCGAGATTGCCGCGGATTTCGCCGCCGCCGTAGAGGACGGAAAGGTCATCCTCGACCTGCCCGGGCACCAGGATGCGCGTGCGTCCCACGGGCATCTCAAGCGTCAGAGCATTGCCGGCGAGGTTGTATTTGGTGACGCCACGCGCGACGAGCCGCGCTATCAGCCCGCCTGCCCGCTCGACCAGCGCCGGGGTAAACTCGGTTTCCCGCAGCAGGGTTTCGAGGTCGCTGCGGGTGCGCGGGTCGTAATACATCCCGCCGGAATCGAACACGAGCGAAGCCGGCGGCAGGAAGTCGGCGCCCAAACCAACCGAGCGGACAAACCCGTCCTCGACCCGGATCAGCGGGATGTTGTGGCGTGCGGCGGCTTCAGTAAGACCTTCCGGGATGCGCGAGGCCCACGCCGCGATTGCCCGCGGCGGTGCGCCCGATGTCCCCCGCGCGGCGGTAATGGCGGCTTGGGCGGTGCGGCGGAACACCGGCGCGCCGGCCGAGGAGGCGACGAAATCGGCGACCCGACGCCGCTTCCAGAACGACATGCCGACGCAAACCGCGATATGGCGGTTCGCTTCGTCGATGCGGCGCCAATCCGCGAGGAGCTCAAGCGTGTCTTCGAAGCTGGCCGGGGTATTGCGGAAAGGGTCGAGATAGCGGGTCGCAACGAGACAGGCGCCGGCGAAAATCTCGTCGATGCTGCGGCGAAACGGCTTCCGCGGCACCGCTGCGTCGTCCTCGGTGACGCCCCAGCCCGAATAAAACGCGGGCGCAAAGCAGCGCACCGGCCGTCCGGCCAGCAGCGCCAAAAAACCGATTTCGCCGCCGGCGCTGTAGACGCGCTGAGCGAGATCGATCGCGGCCCAGGGATCGACTGGCTGGGCAACGACGGTGGCGCCGCGCGCCGCGGCCGCCTTCAGCGTGGCTCCCCGATGATGATCTTTTTGCAGCGCGAAGATGATGACCCGCTCGGCCGGGTTCTCGGCGAGCGCCGCATCAAGCATCCGGTGAATCACCGCTTCGGACACGGCGCGGTCGGTTTCGGCAACCGGCGGTTCGGCGAGCAGGACGAGCGCGCAACCCTCGCCCATCGGCAGCGCGCCCTCGCCGCCGGTCTGCCACCAGCTGCCGCCGATCCGACCGCCCACCAGCGCCGCGCGCGCCGCCGCGGCTCGCGACAGCAGCGCGGGAGCCTCCCAGCCGCGTTCGGCCAGCACGCGCGCGGGCGACAGCGCGTCGGCTGGTGACGCGGGCCCCGAAATGCCGAGCGCCAGCGCGCTCAGGCAGGGACGATGCGCGCCTGCGCGCGGTGCGGCCCGCAGCAGTCCTTCGCCAAGTATGACGAACGGCGCATTGAGCGAGACCGCTTTGGCGCGGCGGCGCGCCAATCCCGGCGTCCCCGTCCACGCGCCAATCAGGGCTTCGCCGGGTCGGCACCGAGGCCGTTCGACCGCGAAATTCGGGAATAGACCGGCAAGCGCCTCGGCGGGCAAAGGGGATCGCTCCAGGTGAAGGCGCGGCGGCGCGGCTGCGGCAGCAACCGGCGTTGCGCTATGCAGACATGCAGTTTCGGCGGCACTAGGAAGCCGCATCGCCGGGGCGTCGCCGACTCGCATGAAACCCGATCGCGGCAGGGCTCGTGGACGCGCCAATCTCGGCAATCGACCCCCGGCTGTCTACGAAATTCACGCCGGGCCCTGCTGTACCGCGGACGCCTGTTACAATTTCATGACGCGAGGCCCCTTGACGCTCGCTATCGGCCCCTTATTCTCATCCCTAGCATAAGTGCTGCCGGACGGGATTTCCGCCCGGCTTTTCCGGACATCCGAAATGCTCATTCAGAGCATAAGGTAAGGAGTCCCCCAGTGCTGCAGCAGAACCTCACCCCCCGCAAGCCCGTCCCGATGCCATTGCCTGAGCTCTATAGCCGGGTCGAGCGCCATATCCCGCCGATCGAATGGCCGGTCCTCGCCGAGGATATCGCCGCGATCCTGAAGCTGAAGCGCGAGCGGAACGCGGTCATCCTGGCGCACAACTACCAGACACCGGACATCTTCCACACTGTCGGCGACATTACCGGCGACAGCCTGGCGCTGGCTCGCGAGGCGGTACGAACAGACGCGAGCGTCATCGTGCTCGCCGGCGTGCATTTCATGGCCGAGACCGCAAAGCTGCTGAACCCGGAAAAGACCGTGCTGATCCCGGACACCCGCGCCGGCTGTTCGCTCGCCGAGTCGATCACTGCCGCCGACGTCCGGCTGATGCGCGAGCGCCATCCGGACGTGCCGATTGTCACCTACGTCAACACCTCGGCCGCGGTGAAGGCGGAAAGCGACATCTGCTGCACCTCCGGCAACGCCAAGAAGATCGTCGAGGCATTGGGCGTGCCCAAGGTGATCATGATCCCGGACGAATATTTGGCCCGCAACATCGCCGCCCAGACCAAGGTCGAGATCATCGCCTGGAAAGGGCATTGCGAGGTGCATGAGCGCTTTACCCCGGAGGACATCCGCGCGGTGCGCGAGAACTACCCCGGGGTCACCGTGCTGGCGCATCCCGAATGCCCGCCCGAGGTCGTCGCCGAATGCGATTTCGCCGGCTCAACCGCGGCAATGGCGGACTATGTCGGCAAGAACCGGCCGGGGCGGGTGGTGCTGCTGACCGAATGCTCGATGAGCGACAATGTGGCGCTGCAATACCCCGATCTCGATTTCGTGCGCCCGTGCAACCTGTGCCCGCACATGAAGCGCATCACCCTGAAGAACATCCGCCACGCGCTGGAGACGATGACCCACGAGGTCACCGTCGCGCCCGAGATCGCCGAGAGGGCGCGCTTATCCGTCGAGCGCATGCTGGAAATCGGCTGATGCTGCGCCTGCTTGTCGAGCCGATCGTCCGCGCCGCGCTGGCCGAGGATCTGGGGCGCGCCGGCGACATCACCACCGACGCCGTCGTGCCGGAAGATGCCCGCATCGAGGCGGTCATGGCGGCGCGCCAGCCGGGGGTAGTGGCCGGGCTCGAAGCTGGGCTGCTCGCTTTCGAATTACTCGACCCGACCCTTCGCATCGAGCGGCTTGTGCCCGAGGGTAGCCGCGTCGACCGCGGCCAGGCGGTGGCGCGCATCGGCGGCCGAGCGCGGCCGGTGCTGGCGGCCGAACGGACCGCGCTGAACCTGGTCTGCCGCCTGTCCGGCGTCGCCACCGCGACCCGCTCGCTGGTCGATGCGATCGAAGGCCATAAGGCCAAGATCGTCTGCACCCGCAAGACCACCCCAGGGCTCCGGATCCTCGAAAAGGAGGCGGTGCGGCTGGGCGGCGGCGCCAATCACCGCTTCGGCCTCGACGACGCGATGCTGATCAAGGACAACCACGTCGCAATGGCGGGCGGCGTGGCCCAGGCGCTGCGGCGCGCTAAGGCGGCGGCCGGCCACCTAGTCAAGATCGAGCTCGAGGTGGATACGCTCGATCAGCTCGCCGAAGCCCTCGAAGAAGGTGTCGATGCGGTGCTGCTCGACAACATGGACCCGCCGACCCTGCGCCGCGCCGTGGCGATGGTCGATGGCCGCGCCGTCACCGAAGCCTCGGGCCGCATCACCCGCGAGACCGCGCCGGCGATCGCCGCCGCCGGGGTCGACCTGATCTCCTCCGGCTGGATCACCCATTCGTCCCCGATTTTGGATTTGGGGCTCGATATCGCGGGTTAGGCGCGCTCCTCTGTTGTCTTGCTCGATAGCCTCATTGAGTGGCGCGACCTCCCAGTCTTGCCGTTCCACGGCCGGGACTGTTTTCGAACGGGCACGCCTCGACCGCCGCTGTCCGGGTCGCGATTTCCTCGCGCGGTTCCGGCGCCGAATCAAACGGCAACAGGCAGCGCGATCTTTAGCCAAACACGATAATGGGGCGGGCACAGTGGCACGGCTTTGCGAAGCCTGCTTAGATGACGCTCTGCGCGTCCGAGGGAGCTTCACCGATGCCGAATGCCGAACCGCATCGCCTGCCGGCGACGACGCTGGCGCGCCTCGTCGAGAGCGGCGAGCTGACCGCAGAGGCGGTCGTGCGGAGCTGCCTCGATCGTATCGCCGAGCGCGAGCCGGTGGTTCGCGCCTGGGCCCATCTCGACCGAGAAGCGGCGCTCGCGACCGCGCGCGCCAGCGACAAAGACGGCCAGCCCGGTATCCTCAAGGGGGTGCCGTTCGGCATCAAGGACATCTTCGATACCGCCGACATGCCGGCGGGCTACGGCTCGCCGATCTATACCGGCTGTCGGCCGAGCTTCGACGCGAGCGCCGTCTCGTTGCCCCGCGCCGCCGGCGCGATCCTTCTGGGCAAGACGGTCACGACCGAATTCGCCAACCGCCATCCCGGCGCCACTTCGCATCCGAAAAACCCGATGCACACGCCGGGCGGTTCGTCGAGCGGTTCGGCCGCGGCGGTCGCCGATTTCATGGTGCCGCTGGCGATCGGGACCCAGACCGGCGGTTCGGTGATCCGGCCGGCGGCGTATTGCGGGGTCGTCGGGTTCAAGCCGAGCTTTGGTCTGTTCCCGCCGGCCGGCATGCACGTCAATACCGAGAGCCTCGACACCGTGGGCACGATGGCGCGCTCGGTCGCCGACACCGCGCTGTTCCGCGCCGCGCTGATGGCGATCCCTTACGAGCCGCTCGCGATGCCGGGACGGCCGCCGCGCCTGGCGCTGTGCCGCACGCCGCATTGGGATCAGGCGACGGCGGAAGGGAAGACGGCGCTCGAAACGGCGGCGGCGCGGCTCGGCGCGGCCGGCGCGCAGATCGTCGAGAGCGAACTACCGCCGGAATACGCCGACATCTCCGAGATCCAGCGTCGCCACAGCGCCTACGAGGCGCCCCGAAACCATGCGCCGGAATTGCATCGGCATGCGCCGCTGCTCAGCGACGATCTGCTGGCGAACGGCCGCATCGCTGAGGGCCGCAAGCTCAGCCTCGACGATTTCCGCGAGGCGTCGCGGCGCGCCGAGCGGGCGCGCGCGGTGGCCCGGGAATGGGCCGGCGGGTTTGACGCGATCTTGACCCTGCCGGCGCCGGGCGCCGCGCCGCGTGGGCTCGGCGACACCGGCTCGGCGATCTTCAACGGCTTATGGACCATGCTGTACATGCCTTGCCTCACCTTGCCGGCCGAGACGACATCGGAGGGATTGCCGGTCGGCATTCAGCTCGTCGGACCCCGCCACGGCGACCATCGGCTGCTCGAAATCGGGCTTTGGGTCGAGCGGCATCTGGGAGCAGCGCAATGACCGACGCAAATCGCCTGAGCGCGGCCGCGGCGATCGCCCGCCTCGCCGACGGGGCACTCACTGCTGAGGAACTGACCCGGGCCTGCCTCGACCGCGCCGAAGAGCGCAGAGCAGTCAAGGCGTGGACCTGGCTCGATCCGGAACAGGCCCTGGCCCAGGCGCGTGCCGCCGACCGTGCCGGCCGGCCCGGCCCGCTTCACGGGCTGCCGATCGGGGTCAAAGACATCATCGACACGGTCGACATGCCGACCGAGCACGGCTCGCCGATCTATCGCGGGAACCGCCCGTTCGCCGACGCCGCCTGCGTCGCCCTCTTGCGCATGGGCGGCGCGACAATCCTCGGCAAGACGGTGACCACCGAATTCGCCAACCGCTTTCCCGGCGCGACGGTCAACCCGGACAATCCGGCGCACACGCCGGGCGGCTCGTCGAGCGGCTCCGCCGCGGCGGTCGCCGATTTCCAGGTGCCGGCGGCGCTCGGCACCCAGACCGGCGGTTCGGTAATCCGGCCTTCGGCGTTTTGCGGCGTCGTCGGTTACAAGCCCAGCTTCGGGGAATTCAGCCGCTCGGGCATCAAGCTGCAATGCCACAACCTCGATACGCTCGGTATCATCTGCCGGCGGGTTGAGGATCTGGCGCCGCTGCGCGCGGCGCTTATCGCCGGCCGGGCGCACCGGATCGACCGCGACACCGCGGCGCCGCGGATTGGGATCTGCCGCACGCCGGTCTGGGATGAGGCCGAACCGGCGACGCAAACGCTGATCGAGCGCGCCGCCGAGCGGCTCGCCGCAGCCGGCGCCGCGGTGAGCGAGGTGTCGTTCGCCCCGGAATTCGCCGACATCCTGGAGCACCATCGCCGCATCCTCAATTTCGAGGCGGCGCGCAATTACGCCTACGAATACGAGCAGCATCGCGATCAGGTCAGCCAGGTGCTGCGCGACACGGTGCTGACCCCGGGGCGGGAATTGCCGCTCGCCGCCTATGTCGAGGCAATTGAGACGGGCGAGGCGTTCCGCCGGCATATGGATGCGATCTTCGCCGAGGTCGATGTGCTGCTGACCCCGAGCGCCGCCGGCGAAGCGCCCGAGGGGCTCGAGTCCACGGGCGGCCCGAACTTCAACTCGATCTGGACCC
The DNA here is from genome assembly GCA_036008175.1 of Allostellaceae bacterium. Taxonomy (GTDB): domain Bacteria; phylum Pseudomonadota; class Alphaproteobacteria; order ATCC43930; family CGMCC-115725; genus DATARH01. The sequence continues at coordinate 78,060 of DASYOB010000095.1, read as the reverse complement.
TGGCCTGGACGCCCTGCATTACCGTGCCGGCGGGGACTGGCCCCAAAGGTCTGCCGCTCGGCATTCAGCTGGTCGGCGCGCGCGGCCATGACGAGGCGGTGTTCGATGTGGCCGCCTGGGTCGAAAGGCGGCTCGGAGCGGGCTAGGGCACCGGAATGAAATGCCGGTAGTGGTCCGGGGTCAGGTAGATCGCGCCATCCGCCGAGAAGATCAGCCGTTTGGGTCCGCGGCTACTACAGGTCTCGTCGAGGTCGGCCTCGTGATAAAGGCGTGAGCCATCCGGCAGGGCGCCTCCGGCGTTCTCGAACATATCGCCGCCGATCTCGTGACCGGGCCAGGCCGAGCACAGCCCGCCGCCATGCCAGCCATGCATCATCGCCTGTTCCTTGGTGATGTAGCGCAGCGGCAGATGCCCGGTTGCGCGCAGGCTTTGCACCGTGTCGACAAAGTCGGAGATGTCGTGCAGCCCGGCTTTCTGGGCAAAGGCCGCGAGCGCTTGCGGGTCTGCTCCCGGCTGAGCGTGCGCCGATGGCGCGACGACCAGAAAAGCGAGCACGAACCAGCCGGTAACGATCGTCGCGCGCATCGTGTCCTCACCTCGATTGCCGGCTTGCCGGGCGGCTGTCGGGACAGCATGCTACGCCCGGACACCATCACCGGGAGAGCGCCATGATCTACGAGCTTCGCGTTTACCACTGCGTGCCGGGCCGGTTGCCGGATCTGCTGAAGCGGTTCGACACCATCACGCTGAAGCTGTGGGACAAGCACGCCATCAAGCAGGCCGGGTTCTGGACCGTCTTGGTCGGCGAGTCGAACCAGGACCTTTATTACCTGCTGAAGTGGGAGACGCTGGCCGAGCGCGAGCAGAAATTCGGCGCTTTCGGCGCGGATCCTGACTGGCTGAAGGCGCGCGCGGAGACCGAGAAGAATGGCCCGATCGTCGCCTCGATCAGCAACAGCTTCCTCGCGCCGACCAGTTTCTCGTCGGTGAAGTAACCTGCTTCATAAGGAGAACGACATGATCTATGAGCTGCGCGTCTATCACGCCGTGCCGGGGCGCCTGCCGGACCTGCTGAAGCGGTTCGATACCATCACCTTGAAGATCTGGGAGCGGCACGGGATTCAGCAGGCCGGGTTCTGGACCGTGCTGGTCGGCGAGTCGAACCAAGCGCTTTATTACCTGTTGAAGTGGGAATCGCTCGCCGATCGCGAGAAGAAGTGGAACGCCTTCCAGGCCGACCCGGACTGGATCAAGCAGCGCGCCGAAACCGAGGCGAACGGCCCGATCGTCGCGAAAGTGATCAACTCCTTGCTGGCGCCGACCAACTTCTCGTCGGTGAAATAAAAAACTTCGATGCAGAGGGCGCTGAGGCCTCTTCGTCTGTCATTGCGAGGAGCGAAGTGACGAAGCAATCTCGACCGGATTGCTGCAAGGGCAGGACGAGATTGCTTCGCTTCGCTCGCAATGACACCACTAAATCCTGAGTGTTCTCTCTCTGCATCAAAGTTTAACCCTTGAACATTTTGTCGAGGCCGGCCCAGCAGGAATCGTAATCCTGCTGCAGCGCCGGCGTTTCCAGCGCGAAGCGGGTCGGTCGCAGCACAAGCCGCGTCTCGAACATGAAGGCGAGCGAGTCGCCGGTCCGGTGCGGCTGCAGGTCGGCAGAGACCGCCTTGTCGAAGGTGCCGCGATCCGGGCCGTGCGCCGACAGGCAATTGTGTAACGAGGCGCCGCCCGGCACGAAGCCTTCCGCCCTGACGTCGTAGGCACCGTGGATGAGTCCCAGGAACTCGCTCATCACGTTGCGGTGGAAGTAGGGCGGGCGGAAGGTGTGCTCGGCCACCATCCAGCGTGGCGGGAAGATCACGAAATCGCAGTTGGCCGTGCCTGGCGTGTCGGTCGGCGATGTCAGCACGGTGAAGATTGACGGATCGGGATGGTCGAAACTGACCGTGCCGATCGTGTTGAAGCGGGCGAGATCGTATTTGTACGGCACGTAATTGCCGTGCCAGGCGACGACATCGAGCGGCGAATGGTCGAGCGTCGTGGCCCACAGGCCGCCCTCGAATTTGGCGACCAGCTCGCATGGCTCGTCGCGGTTCTCGAACGCCGCGGCGGGGGTCAGGAAATCGCGCGGATTGGCGAGCCCGTTGGCGCCGATCGGCCCAAGCTCGGGCAGCCGGAACGCGGCGCCGTAATTCTCGCAGACAAAGCCCCGTGCGCGGCCGTCGGGCAGCTCGGCGCGGAACCTGATCCCCCGCGGAATCACTGCGATCTCGCCCGGTGCTGTCTCGATACGGCCGAACTCGGTCGCCAGCAGCAGCCGGCCGAGCTGCGGCACAATCAGCAGCTCGCCGTCGGCATTGTAGAAAACGCGGTCGGTCATCGGCCGGGTCGCGCGGTAGACATGGATGCCGACGCCGATGCGCGCGCCGGCGTCGCCGTTGGTGCCGATCGTCGTCAGGCTGTCGACGAAATCGGCGGGCTCGTCGAGGAAGGGGAGCGGGTCCCAGCGCAGCCGGTTTGGGGACGGCGCCGCCTCGTTCGCGGGCGCCGTGCGCAACAGGCCGTCGTCGATGCGGCTGAACCGGCCTTGCGCCGCCGACGGCCGGATCCGGTAGAGCCAGGAGCGCCGGTTTTGCGCGCGCGGCGCGGTGAACGGGGTGCCGGAAAGCTGCTCGATATAAAGTCCGCGCGGCGCTTGCTGCGGCGAATTCTGGCCTTCCGGGAGCACCCCGGGAAGGGCTTCGCTCTGCAACTCGTTGCCGAACCCCGAGAGATAGCGCAGCGGGCTCACCGCGACCCGGGTTTCGACCGCATCGGCGCACGCATCCGGGCTCATTCTCGCCTCCCGATCGTATTGCAACTCCATATGGGAAGCCGGCGCTAGCAGGACCATCGTCGGAATCGCGCAAAAAAAGAGGCCCGCCGAAGCGGGCCTCTGCAAGACGGCAGGCGCGGGTTTACGGGAAGACGATCTCGACCCGGCGGTTCTGCGGCTCGCGCACGCCGTCGGCGGTCGGGACGCGCTGATCGTTTTTGCCGCGGCCGCCGACCGCCATGCTCTGACGCGGCACGCCGAAGCGGGTCAGGGCAGCGGCGACGGCGTTGGCGCGCCGCTCCGACAGCCGCTGGTTGTATCCCACCGAGCCGGAGGCGTCGGTATAGCCGGTCACCTGGATCTGCACTGGCGCGCCTGCCCTGAAGGCGTCCGCGGCCTGCTGGATCACCTGCATCCCGGCCTGGGTAATCGTCGACTTGTCCCAATCGAAGAAGACCATGAAGACCCGGCGGGTGATCGGCGGTGGCGCCGGCTCGACCGGCGGTGCGGCGACCGGCGGCGGCGGCGGGCCGAAGCGGTAGACGAGGCTCGCCATCAGCGTGTGGGTCTCGTAGCCGCTCTTGTACTTGATCGCCGGAGCGGCCGGCACCCGGAAGGTCGCGTCGGTTGTCGCCAGGTAGCGATAGTCGAGATCCATCGCGACGGTCGGCGTGAAGTTGTACCGTAGACCGGCGATTGCCTGGTACCCGAACTGCCAGTTGTCGTCGTTCAGAACGCGGCCGGCACCCGGGACGCTGACATGGTCGATCACGTCGACGGCGCCGATACCGGCGCCGATATGCGGCGTCACCGGCACCCCGAGGTTCCATCCGAACCCGGCGAGATTGATGTCGTAGAGGACGTTGGTCATGATCGCGTGGCTCTGGCGACTGCCATTCACCCCGCCGACGTTGGCGCTACCGACAGTAAAGCCGTTCAGGTCGTTGCTGCGGTAAGCGTATTCTTCCTCGAACCGCCACGGTCCCCACTCATAGCCGACGCGGGCGCCCACAGCGAAACCGGAATCGTACCGGGTCTTGACGTTCGGCGCGTGCGCGACATTGAACCGGTCCTTCTGGTCCTCGAGATTCGACCAGCCGGCTTCGCCGCCAAAGTAAATCACCTGGGCTCGCGCATCAGCGGCGAACATGGCCGTGATCAGCGCAAGACATGCGCCGGCGGCCAAATGGATCCGCGTCGACATCGCTTGATTCCCCTATGGATACACCAAAACTAACGGGCGACTGCCCGCGTCTGTGTACGTCTCACAGCGGGAAAAGATCCCCAGGAGATTGGAGATCGTTCGGCAAATTGTCGGAAAGCGCGGAAACCGATAAATCAACGGTGGTACGGATACTCTGCAATGCGCGCAAAGGGCAAGAAGACGGGAAGACCTCTCCCGCCCGGGAGAACCAGCTCCGGCTCGAGCCGGTTAGCCTCGCGGGCGAGCGGGAGCCTGGCCGCCGCCCTGAGAACTGTGGCCGAAGATCGAGTCCGCGGTCTTCTTCTGTTGGTCGGAGAGGGAGTCGTACAGCGACTGGAAGGCGGGGACGAGCCGCTTCAACCCGTCCAGTTGCGTCTCGGCCAATCGTTCGACAGCCTTCAGCCCGTCGACCGCGTTCTTAGGCGGGTTCTGGCCTTGCTGCTGCATCGTCGAATCCATTGCCTTGGCGTTGCTGCGCATGACCTCGGCAAATGCGTTGAACTGCTGCTCCTGGTTCGGCGTGATCTGCATCTGCTTCTTCAAATCGTCGATCTGGCGCTGGATATCCTGGTCGCGCGAACCAGGTTGCGGTGCTGCAGGTTGCCGCACTTGCGGAGCGGCGCCCGGGCGCGGGGAGGGGGCGGCGCCCGGTCCCGGCGTGCCTGGTGCTTGCGCCAGCAGCGGCTCCGGCACCTCGGCCGGGCTGCGCGCCTGCGCCGCAGTGTGCGCCAACAGGAGCACGCCGCCCACGAGCCCCACCGCAGCCGCGACGCGGCTCCTCCGATCGATCACATACGACATGGTTTTTCCTTCCAGATGAGAGTGTTTCGCGAATTACGCACGTTCGGGCCGATAGGGGGCGCGGCTGCCGTCGGGAAGCCGCCCCGGAAACGCCTGGTCGCGGTCATTATTCCCGCTCGACCGATTTGTCTCACCGCGACCGGCAACCTTCGAGAAAGAGCGTCACCGTATCGGCAATCCAGCGGTCGAGCTCGGCTGAGCCGAGCGGAGTACCGAGTCCCAGCGCGCGCCGTTGCGGTCCGGTGACCACCATCAGAATGAACTCCTCGGCGACGAAACGGCTATCGATCGATCTGATTTCGCCGATGGCAATACGCCGGTCGAACTCGCGCGCGATGCGCTCGATGCCGGCCGCAGAGCCGAGCTCGTGCATGATGCGGGCGAGACCGGGAAACCGCCTTGCCTCGGCGATGACCATGCGATGCAGCGCGAGCGCCTCCGGGGTCAGGGCTACCTTCAGGATATGCTCGGCCGAGCGCCGCAATGCAGCCGCCAGGCTCGGCGCTTCGAGCAACGCGGCATCGAACGGCGGCATCCAGCGTTCGATCATCCGGCGCACCACCGCCTCGAACAACATCTCCTTGCCGCTGAAGCGGTGATAGAAGGTGCGTTTCGAGATGCCGGCGCGCTTTGCCACCGCCTCGATGCTGGTGGCGCCGAAGCCGTCGCCCAGAAACAATACCGTCGCCACGTCGAGGATGCGGTCGGAAAGCCGCGCCGATTCCAGCCGCGACGGGCGGCCGCCATGCCCGCGCAGGCGAACCCGTGCGCCTTGTTCCGCTTCTATCGACACCGCTGCCTCGCGATCACAATGGCGCCGAGATTAACGGCAGCCGACCGAAACGCAACGGGACCGTTCGAAACGCTGGCGTCGCGGCACGAGGCCAAGCAACATTGGACATCCATCACGACGAAACGAGCGGTGCTGGCGCCATGAATATCGATCTTTCCGGAAAGCGCGCGGTCGTGACCGGCGGCAGCCGCGGCATCGGGCGGGCGATCGCGCTCGCCTGCGCCGAGGCGGGCGCGGCCGTCTCGATCTGCGCGCGCGGCGCCGAGACGCTCGATCGGGTCCGAGACGAGATAGCCGCACACGGGGTCAAGGCGCACACGGCAGTCTGCGATCTGGCCGATGCAGCGGCGGTGGAGCGCTACATCGCCGATTCCGCCGCGGCGCTCGGCGGAATCGACATCCTGGTCAACAACGCGTCCGGTTTCGGCACCAGCCATGACGAAGCCGGCTGGGCGGCCAGCATCAATGTGGATCTGCTGGGCACCGTCCGGGCAACCCGCGCGGCGCGGCCATTCTTGGAGCAGTCCGGAGCGGGTGCGATCATCAACATCTCGTCGATCTCGGGTCTCGCCGCTTCGGCGCGCACACCACCCTATGGTGCGGTCAAGGCGGCGATCATCGAATACACCCTCAGCGAGGCCGCGCTGCTGGCCAAGAAGGGCATCCGCGTCAACTGCATCGCGCCCGGCTCGATCGAGTTTCCGGGCGGCAGCTGGGAGCGGCGCAAGACCGACAACCCGCAGCTTTACAACTCGATCCTGCGCAGCATCCCGTTCGGGCGGCTCGGCCGGCCCGAGGAGGTGGCGCGGGTGGCGACCTTCCTCGCTTCGCCGCTCGCCAGCTGGGTCACCGGCCAGACAATCTCGGTCGATGGCGGCCAGCTGCTTTGAACGGGGTCAGCGCACCACGGAGGACGGCTCGACGGTTTCGGCCTCGATCCGGTAATAGGCGTCGAGCCCGATCAGATCCTCGATCTCCTTGCGCAGCGCGGTAAATTCGGCCTCGCTCAGGCCAGTATAGATCCCGGTCTCGACCATCTCGTGCACGGCGCGCTTCACGAAATGCACGGCGGCGCCGAGCATCAGCTGCGCGTCGATGCAGCCGCGGTAGCCCATCTCCTTCAATTCGTCGAGCGGGAGGATCGGCCGCCCGTCGCGATTGCCGCGGCTTTGCACCCAGACGAGCGGCACCGAGGAGAGGCGCGGGGCGGCCTCGGCCTCCTCGCGATTGCGCGGAAACACGAGCCCCATATCGGCGCCGGCCTCGGCCGCGGCGTTGACCCGCAGCATCGCCTCGTCGAGACCGAATTCGCGGCAGGTATCGGAGCGGGCGATGATCACGAAATCGGGATCGGTCTCGTCGCGCTGCCGGCAGGCATATCTGATCTTGGCGACAAAATCGCCGAGCGGGACCGCATGCACCTGATAGCCGTGATAATGCGCCCGCTTTGGGTAGAGCTGATCCTCGATGTGAATGCCGGCGACCCCGGCGGCGGCGAATTCGCGCACCGTGCGCATCGTGTGCAGCGGCTCGCCGAAGCCGGCGCCCGCATCGGCGATCAGCGGCACGGAAACCGCGCGCGCCACCTCGCCGGCGACCCGTACCTGCTCGTCCATCGTCAGCAGCGGCTCGGTAATTGCGCGCGAGGCGCCGGTGACATAGCCGCCGGTATAAACGAGCGGGGTGCCCGCGGCCTCGGCGATGCGGCCTTCGAGCGGGGTCGCCGCCGAAGGCATGTAAAGAAACTCGCCTGACGCGATCAGCTCGCGCAACCGCCGGGTCTTCGCGCTCATCCCCTTCCCCTCCCAAGCGTCATTCCGGCGAAAGCGGGAATCCAGGAGCTTTAGGGCTGCGTCGCCTGCCCTGGACCCCCGCTTCCGCGGGGTGACGTTCAATCAACTGGGCACACTCGCCGCTTCGGTTCAGCGGAGCGAGTGGATGATCTCGCGATAAGCGGCTTCCGGGAACGCTTTCAACGTTTTCGTGCGCACCGATCCCAACTGCGCCAGCAACAGAGTGAAGCGCGCGGCCACCGCGTCATCGGGCGCCTCGTAGACGACGATCAGGTCGTAATCGCCCATCGTCATGTACACCGACTTGAACTCGCCGCCCATTTCGATAAGCGCCCGTTTCGCGGCATCCAGCCGTTTGGGGGATTCCTTGACCTGGCGGGCGCCCTGATCGGTCCAATTGGCCAGCATGACGTAGCTCGGCACGGCAGGCCTCCCTCGTGATCGGGTTGGGGTGCGACAATCTGCCCGACAATCATGACCGAGCCGCCGGCGGACGACAAGGCAATGACACTCCGTGCTGCGTGCCGGATTAACCAGTGGTTCACAGCCGCGCCTGTATCAATCGAGGAGGCCAGGGGGTTTGAATCCGGGAGTGCTCGTCTGTGCGTGATTGGGTTGCCGACTGGAATAAGTGGAGCCGGGGCGAACGCGTCCTGGCGATCGTGGTGACGCTCGTTCTGGCGGCGCTGCCGCTCAGCCTGGCGATAGCCGGCGGCGCCGGCGGCTGATTTAGCCGCCGGAACAGCGACTGGCGATCGGTGTGCCGGCGCTTATTTTACCCCGGCGTCCTCGAAACGGCGTGTGAACGCTTCCTGCCACGCCTCGGTGCTGGCAAAGCCATCAAGGCTGCGTGCACTCGCGAGCGTCGTCTCTTTCAACTTCACATCCGACAAACCGTAATCGACATCGAACCGGCACGGCTGCGTGGCGTGCCAGGGCGTCTGCGTGAACACCTCGATGCGGTTGTCTTCGGGATCGCGGAAATAGACCGACCAGGTGTTGGCGTGCGAAACCGGCTCGGGCTTGGCGTGCGGCAGCTGGCGAACCTTTTCGTAGACGCGGCGGACCTCGTCGAGGCTGTCGACGCGGAACGCGACATGGCCGATGCCGCTGCCGGGGGCGCTCGCCTCGGTCGGGATCAGCACGATCTGGTGATGCTCTTCCGGGCTATGGCTGAGGAAGATCAGCTCGCGGCCTTTCGCCGGGCCGCGGTCGAGGACGCCGCGGTCGCTGACGATGAAGCCCAATACCTCGGTATAGAATTTCGCCAGCGCCGCGGGATCGCGCGCGCGAATTTCGAAATGGCTGACCGTGTAGCTCATCTGCGCCTCCGGGAATTCTGCGCGGATGATGCGCGAAACCGCGCAAGCGGAAAAGAACCTTGCGGCCGGCCGGCATTCTCCATAAAGCGAGCGCTCAACCTCGACCGGCCGGAGACCCCTGATGCCCAACCTGCCCGATGCCAAGAGCCTCGAAGCCCTGCGCGCCTGGGACACCCCGACGATCTGCAACGCGCTCGAAATCGTCGCGCCGGCGCGCCGCGCCATCGGCTTTACCCGCCGGCCGCTGGTCGCGCCGTTTTCCGAGATGAAGCCGGTGGTCGGCTTCGCCCGCACCGCGCTGATCCGCTCGCGCGAGCCGCATCCGCGCGACCGCGACAGCGCGACCCGCATCCGCCTCGGCTATTACGAGCACATCGCTGAGAAGCCGTTGCCGAGCCTCTCGGTGATCCAGGACATCGACGCCCCTGACACCGGCTTTGGCGCCTTCTGGGGCGAGGTGCAGACGCATGTGCACAAGGGCTTGGGATGCGTCGGCGTGATCACCGACGGCTCGGTGCGCGACCTCGACGCGATGGCGGAAGGTTTCTTTGTGCTGGCTGGCTCCGTTATGCCGAGCCACGCGCATGTGCATCTGGTCGAGTTCGGCGGCACGGTCAGCGTCGCCGGCATGGTCGTCTCCGCCAACGACATCATTCATGCCGACCGCCACGGCGCGGTCGTGGTCCCGCCCGAAGCGGTCGCGAAGATCCCGGAAGCGGTCGATCTGCTGACCCGCCGCGAACGGGTCATCATCGAAGCCTCGAAGCAGCCCGGCTTCTCGATCGAGCAGCTGCGGCGGGCCTTCCGCGAGCAGGACGAGATCCACTGAATTTATCCCCTCTCCCGCAATGCGGGAGAGGGGCACTCACGACGTCCCGTTCAGCTGCTCGACACTGTAGCCGGCGACCCGCTTGTACTGGTCGGATAGCGCGCGCAGCTGATCCTGGGTGATGTAATCGTCGAGGTTGTCGAACGGACGGTCGCCGGTCAGCTCCTCGACCTTGATATTGATGTAGTCGGGCGGTGCGGTGCGGTTGGTCAGCACGACCTTGCCGGCCGGCCCGGCGCGGGCAGCCTCGTACGCGCGCAGCGCGGCTACCGGATCGGGGTCCTCTAGCAGCTTGTCCGCGAGAATGCGTGCATCGATCAGGCCCTGCGCCGAGCCCGTGGAACCGCGCGGGTACATTGGATGCGCCGCATCGCCAGCCAAGGTGACCCGGCCGAACGACCAGCGCTCGATCGGGTCCTTGTCGACCATCGGGTATTCGAAGATCGCCTCGGCGCGGCGGATCAGTTCGGCCACATCCAGCCAGTCGAAGCGCCAGCTGTCGTAGATCCGAATGAAGTCCTCGACCCGGCCGGGCTTGTTCCAATCGTTCTGCTGTTCGCCGCCGGTCTCGATCTCGGTCGTCCAGTTGATCAGCTGATTTCCCTCAGCGTCGATGTCGTCGATGATCGGGTAGATCACGATCTTGCCGGTGCGGATCGAGCCGACGCGCATATAGCTGCGGCCGGTCAGGATCGGCGGCCGCCTCGTCACGCCGCGCCAGGTGTTGATGCCGGTGAAGACGAGCCGCTCCTCGGGGTAGAACTGGGCGCGGATCTTCGAATTGACCCCGTCGCAGGCAATGGCGACATCGGCCCGCATTGGTGGCAGCGCCGCGCCGGTGCTGGTTTGGCGGAAGTGCAATGTCACGCCACCAACGTCCTGCTCCAGGCCGGTGCAGCGGCGATCGGGGATGACGCGGTCGGCGCCGAGCCGATCGAGCGCCGTATCGTACAGCACCCGGTGCAGCCGGCCGCGATGCATGCCGATCTCCGGCACCGCGTAGCCGGCGAAGCGGCCGCGCGGCTCGCGGTAGATCAGCTGGCCGAAGCGGTTGAAGAAGCAGCTTTCCTGGTTCTCGATGCCAAGCGGCTCCAATATTTCCTGCAGCCCGAGCCGAGCCAGCTCCGACATCGCATGCGGCAAGAGCGTGATGCCGACCCCGAGCTCTTTCACTTCCGACACCGCCTCGTAGACGCGGCAGGTCAAGCCGCGCTGGTGCAGGTTGAGCGCAAGGCCGAGCCCGACAATGCCGCCGCCGACGATGGCAATCTCCATCGCTCGTCTCCTCCGAATTCCGCTGCTATCGTCGGCAATGACTGGAACGAGGACAAGCGGCATGAGCGTCGATCCCGGTCTTGCCGTGCCGATCGATGGCTTGCTCGGGCAGGCATGAAATCGGCGCAGTGAGCCATATCGAGGCAGTGACCCATACCGAGACCGACATCCTGATCGTCGGCGCCGGCGGAGCCGGGATGTACGCCGCGCTCTCCGCCGCGAACGCGGGGGCTGAGCGGGTGCTGCTGGTCGACAAGAGCCTGGTCGGCCGCGGCGGCGCCACCGTCATGGCGCAGATGACCGTTGCGGCGGCGCTCGGCGAGGAATGCCTCGACGACTGGACCGCGCATCTCGAAGACACGCTCGCCGCCGGCCGCGGCCTCTGCGACGAGAACCTCGCCGCCGTGCTGTGCGAGGACTCGCCGGCACGCATCCGCGAGATGGGGGAATGGCGGGTCGGCTGGGCGCGCCGCGAGAATGGGCGCATCGCCCAGGTCACCGCGCCCGGTCATTCGCGGCCACGCTGCTGCTATGTCGATTTCCTGAACACCGGCCCTGCCGTCGCCGCGACCCTGCGGCGTCGGCTCGGGCGGGTGGAGGCGATCCGGCGGGTCAGCAACCTGACGGTCACCGATCCGGTCACCGCAGACGGGGAGGTCGTCGGCGCCGTCGCGCTTGACGCCGTTTCCGGCGAGCCGGTGACGATTGCTGCGAAGGCAGTGGTCATCGCGGCCGGCGGCTTGACCCGGATTTTCCAACGCAACAGCGCCTCGGCCAATATGGGCGGCGACGGCTATGCGCTGGCGCTCACCGCGGGTGCCGAACTCGTCGATATGGAATTCGTCCAGTTTTTCCCGATCGGGCATCTGGCGCCGCGGCTGGTCGGCATGGATCCGATCATGTGGGACCCGTTTCGCTATAAGCTTGGCGGCCGGCTGCTCGACGGGAATGGCCGCGAATTCCTGCCGGGCTACGGCAGCGACGAAACGAGCGGCTACACCACCCCGCGCGACCTCGCCACCTATGCGATCACCAAGGAGGTCGCGGCTGGGCGAGGGTCGCCGCATGGCGGCGTCTATCTGTCGTTCACGCATGTGCCGCGTGCTGCCCTTGAGGCCGCGTTCGGGCCAGTCATCGAGAAGCTGGCGCAAAACGGCATCGATTTGACCCGCATGCCGATCGAGGTCGCCCCGATCGCGCATTATCACATGGGCGGCATCGCCGTGGGCGAGCACATGGCGAGCCGCGTGCCTGGACTGTTCGCGGCGGGCGAAGCCGCAGGCGGCGCCAATGGGGCAAACCGACTGTCGGGAAATGCCATACCGGAAGCGCTGGTCTTCGGCGAGCATGCCGGGCGCTGTGCCGCAGCGTATGTCGCAAGCCGATCGCGGAACTGGCAGCCGCCCGCCGCCGCGCCGGCGGTCGAGCGCGTTCGTTCGCTCGCGGCCGGCCGTAACGGCCAAGTCTCGGCGGCGGAGCTTCTGGAGGAGCTGCGCACGCTGATGTGGGTCGAGGTCGGACCGTTCCGGGACGCCGCGGGTCTCGGACGCGCGCTTGCCCGGCTCAGTGAGCTGCGGGCCGGGTTGGATGAAGTGGCGATCGCGCCCGGCCACTGCTTCAACCCGGCGGTCGCCGACTGGTTCGAGCTGCGGGCGAGCCTCGTGGCCGCGGAGGCGGTGGCGCGCGCTGCCGCGGCGCGCTGCGAAAGCCGTGGCGCCCACCAGCGCGAGGATTACCCGGCAACAGATCCGGCCTGGATGTTCAGTCAGCGGGTAACGATGGCGGCAGACGGCACCATCGCAGTCAGCTCGAGCCGATGACGGCGCGGATTGCCCGTCTCCGCGTGCGGCGCGGCACGGCCGACGAAACAGCGCCGCGCTATCAGGAATTCACGGTGCCGTTCGAGGAAGGCGCGTCGGTGCTGGACGCGCTGATCTGGATCCGCAACCGGCAGGATCCGTCGCTCGCCATCCGCTATAGCTGTATCAACGCCAACGTGTGCAAGGAATGCACCATCGCCATCGACGGAACCGTCGATTACGCCTGCACGACGCGGCTGCGCGATGACCGCGTTATGACGCTCGAACCGCTGCCCGGCAAGCCGGTGCTGCGCGATCTTGTCACCGAGACCCGCCCACCGCGGGAGCGGCTGAAATGACCAAGCGGCGGCCGATCTAGTCCTAAAGTTGCAAAGGTGCTATCATTAGGCGACTTATCAGGGAGAGGAACGGGGATGGCGCAGACAGCTCTCACCCAGTTGCAACAACAAATCGAAGCCGTGCGCCGCGAGGCCTTCGCAGCCGGATACGCGGCCGCAATGCAGGCGATCCGGGATTTCAGCGCAAAACCGGCATCAACCGATACGCCGTCCGCGCCGCCTCAGCGCCGGACGCGCGGGCGCCGCGCGCGTAAATCGCCGCCAGTGGCGGCGGCTAAACCAGCGGCACAGCGTCCCGCCCGGGCTGCCCGGTCGCCGCGTCGCGCCGCAAAGTCGAGCCGAGGCGCATCAGCGCGGCGGCCGCAACGCGGCTCCAATGCGCGGATGATCGAGGAGATTTTGCAGTCGATGGCCCCCCGCGCCGTGCGTCCGGCCGAAATACGCACCGCGCTGCAGCGCGACAAGGGGGTCGCGATGGCCTTCACCTCAATCCGCCATGCGCTCGGCCAGCTCGAGGGGCGTCGCGTCGCCGAGCAGGTCGGCAACAGCAGGACGTGGCGCTACCGCGGCAATCCGGATTCTGCTGCAGCAGCTTCCGACTGACGCTGCGCTGTTGAACTGCCAGGCTCGATCTGCAAATCAGCTCTTCGGGATAATTACTCGCGCCCGGGCTGCTTCCAGCCCGGCTCGGGCCAGCGCGTCGGCGCGTTCGTTCTCCGGGTGGCCGGCATGGCCGCGCACCCAGTGCCATTCAATCTCGTGCGCGGCGGCAGCCTGCTCCAGCCGCTGCCACAGATCGACATTTTTGACCGGCGTCTTCGCCGCGGTGCGCCAGCCGCGCGCCTTCCAGCCGGGAAGCCACCGCGTGATGCCGTCGCGCAGGTATTGGCTGTCGGTGTAGAGCCGCACCTTGCACGGCCGCTTCAGCGCCTCCAGCCCGGCGATCGCGGCCATCAGCTCCATGCGGTTGTTGGTGGTTTCCGGCTCGCCGCCGGCCAGCTCCTTCTCGACCGTGCCGTAGCGCAGGATGGCCCCCCAGCCGCCCGGTCCTGGATTTCCGCTGCAGGCGCCATCGGTGAAGATCTCGACCCCGGGTGGAGCACGGGGCAGGCTCTCAGGCATCGATTCCATAAGCGGCAGGACCGCCGATGTCGCGGTGAAACCGCAGCTTCTTCAGGAATTCCAGCGGGTCCTTTGGCCGCACCAGCGCACCCGCGGTCTGGTGGAGCCAGTCGTAGAGCCGGGTCAGCAGGAAACGCAGCGCGCTGCCGCGCGCGAGAAGGGGCAAGGCGGCGAGTTCGGCCGGGTCAAGCGGCCGAATTTTACTGTAACACCCGACTAGCAGACGCGCCTTGGTCACATTGAAGCTGAGGTCCGGCTCGAAACACCAGGCGTTCAGGCAGATCGCGATGTCATAGGCAAAAAAATCGGTGCAGGCGAAGTAGAAATCGATCAGCCCTGACAGCTCGCGGGCGCGGAAGAAGACATTGTCCGGGAACAAATCGGCATGGATCACCCCCTTGGGCAGATCGCCCGGCCATGCGCTTTCAAGGAAAAGCAGCTCTTTCTCGAGCTCGGTGGCAAGTGCTGGCTGCAATTCTGCGGCGCGCGCGGCGCAGCCCGCGTGCAATCGCCGCCAGCCCGCGGGCCCGAGATCGTTGCTGCGTGCCATCGGAAAAGACGCGCCGGCGAGATGCAATCGGGCAAGCGCCCCGCCGAGCCCGGCGCAGTGGAACGGCTCGATCCGACGCGGCCACATTCCGTTCAGGAAGGTCACGATCGCCGCCGGGCGGCCGCACAGCTCGCGCAGGGCCTCGCCGTCGCGCGCCCGCACCGGCGTCGGGCAGGCAACGCCGTTATGCGCGAGGTGGTCCATCAGCGCGATAAAGAACGGCAGGTCCGCGCGCGCGACACGCTTCTCATACAGGGTCAAGATGAAGTTGCCGCGCACGGTGGTAAGGAGGTAGTTCGAGTTCTCGACGCCTTCGGCGATCCCCTTGCACGACAACACCTCTCCAAGGTCGTACAGCGCGACGAAGTCGCGCAACTCGTCGTCGCCTATTTCGGTATAGACCGCCATGCCTGTTCAACGTCCCCGCCATCGCATCGGCTTGTGCAGCGACCAAGCCTCGCCTAAAGTCGCGCCGCCCGAAGACCGGCGCCGATGCGGGCGGGACACTAGCAAGGGCGATGGCAGGGAAGAAAGATGGACGGACCGATCCCGGCGCAGAAAGCGCCCTATAATTTCACGGTCGAGGAAGGCAAACGGTACTTCTGGTGCGCCTGCGGCCGCAGCAACACCCAGCCTTTCTGCGACGGCTCGCACAAGGATACCGGCCTGAGCCCGGTGCTCTACACCGCCACGAAGTCCGAGGAGCTGTGGTTCTGCGGCTGCAAGGCGACCGGCGACAAGCCGTTCTGCGACGGTACCCACAACACCCTTTGAACCGGTAACGCAAGTGCCTGATCGGAGCTGTCGCCCGCGGCGGCCTGCTGTGGCGTATGCGCGCGCCGTGCTGACGACGGCGTCCTTCGCCTTGATGGCGGGCTGCGGGCTGTTCGGTTCTTCCTCCGACGACGCGAAGCCGGTCGCGACCTGTCCGACCGCGGCTATCCTGCGGCCCCTGTCGCAAACAGCGGTGTTCGCGCCGGGCGCGCCTACCCAGCCGGTGGGCGTTGCCTTTTACGGAGTGCTCAGCGAGGTCACCGTCAAATGCGAACGGGCCGGGGATGCGGTTCGCGCCGCGCTCGACGTCGTCGTCATTGGCGAGCGCGGCCCGGCGGCGCAGGCCGATGCCATGACACTGCAATACTTTGTCGCGGTGACCGGTCCGGACCAGGCGATCCTCAGCAAACGCTCCTTCCCAGTGCGGGTGTCGCTGCCTTCGGGGGCGAAACGCGGCGGGATCACCGATCATATCGAGGAGACGATCCCGCTCGGCGGCCGGCCGCCGGGCGATCTCACCATCGTCGTCGGCTTCCAGCAGACGCCAGAGGCCATCGACTTCTACAAGCATTTCCGCGGGCGCTGATCGGGCGCACGGTCCGGCGGCTCGTTAACGGCTAGCCCGCGGGCGCCGGCGATGATAAGAAGGCACCGCCGTATGCACGCCCGCAGGAGAGGTCGCGCCCCATAAGGCGCGGCGCCGAAGGAGCAACCGCCCCGGAAACTCTCAGGCAAAAGGGACTGCGGGTGTAAGGGCGCTCTGGAAAGCGGCGGGTCGGGTTGTAGTACCGGGCCGCTCACCGAAGGAGTAAGCCGCGGCCCGGTCGGGGTAGTCCGACAGGCGGCGGTGAATCTCTCAGGGTCCACGACAGAGGGGGCATCTCCCGGACGCGGGTCGCGTCCGCTAAGCCGGAGGTGCGCCCGTGACTCTAGCAGCCGAATCGGCGCCGCTCCGGCACACGCCACTGCATGAGCTGCATCTGCGGCTCGGTGCCCGTATGGTCGGTTTCGCCGGCTACGACATGCCGGTGCAGTACCCGACCGGCATCATCGCCGAACACCTGCATACCCGGGCCAAGGCCGGCCTCTTCGATGTCTCGCATATGGGACAGATCCGGCTTCGCGGCGTGAATGCCGTGCAGGCACTGGAGGCGCTCGTCCCCGGCGATCTGCAAGCACTCGCCCCGGGGCGCATGCGCTACACGCTGCTGCTCAACGAGAGGGGCGGCATTCTCGACGATTTGATGGTGACCCGGGTCCCAAATGGATCTGGCGACGGCTTGATGCTGGTCGTCAATGCAGCCGGCAAGGAAGCCGATCTCGCGCATCTCCGGGCGCGGCTCGACAAGACGGCGTCGATCGACCCGCGCTTTGATCGGGCATTGCTGGCGTTGCAGGGCCCATCGGCCGCGGCGGTGCTGGCGCGCTTCGCTGCGGGGATCGACCGCACTGCTTTCATGAGCGCGACCGAGGTTTCGCTTGCCGGCATCCTCTGTTTTGTCACCCGCTCGGGCTATACCGGCGAGGACGGTTTCGAAATTTCGATGGCTGCGGAGGATGCGATCGGCCTGGCAGAGCGGTTGCTCGCCGAGCCGGAAGTCGCGCCGATCGGGCTTGGCGCCCGCGACACGCTTCGTCTCGAAGCCGGCCTGTGCCTCTACGGCCACGACATCGACGAGACGACGACTCCAATCGAGGCTGGCCTCGCCTGGACGATCGGCAAGCGCCGCCGTGCCGAAGGCGGTTTCCCCGGCGCCGAGATCGTATTAGCTCAGCTCGTGGAAGGCCCGAGCCGAAGGCGCGTTGGCATGCGGCCCGACGGCCGCGCCCCGGCGCGCGAGGGCGCTGCAATCCTCGATGATGCTGGCCGGGAGATCGGCCGTATTACCAGCGGCGGCTTCGGCCCGACCGTCGGCTCCCCGATCGCGATGGGCTATGTCGATCCCACCCACGCCACCGAGGGCACCGCGCTGGCGCTCGTCGTGCGCGACGTGCCGCGGCCAGCCCATGTCGCGCCCCTGCCGTTTGTCCCGACCCGCTATTACCGCGGCTGACTTCGCATCCCCTTTTCCGAGGAGCTATCGATGACCGCGATCCGATACACCAAGGACCATGAATGGGTTCGCCAAGAAGGCGACATCGTCGTGATCGGGATTACCGATTACGCCCAGTCGCAGCTGGGCGATGTCGTTTATGTCGAATTGCCCGAGCTCGGCCGACAGGTCGAGCAGGGCAAGGAGGCGGCGGTGGTGGAATCGGCCAAGGCGGCGAGCGAGGTCTATGCCCCGGTCTCGGGCGAGATCGTTGCGATTAATGATGCGATCGTCGCCGACCCGGCCAAGGTCAACGCCGACGCGATGGGCGAGGGCTGGTTCGTCAAGATCAAGCTCGCCGATGCCAGGCAGCTCGACGGACTGATGGACGAAGCGGCTTACGCGGCCCTCGTGGCGGAGCAGCACTGATGCGCTACCTGCCGCTGACCGAGGCGGACCGGCAAGAGATGCTGGCGGCGATCGCGGTCGGGTCGATCGACGCGCTGTTCGCCGACGTGCCGCCGGCGGCGCGGCATGAGGGGCTTCTCGACCTGCCGCGAGCGATGGGCGAGCTTGAGGTCGAGCGGCGGCTTGCCGCTATGGCGGCAAAGAATGTGGTCGCCGGTTCGGTGCCGTGCTTCCTCGGCGGCGGTGTGTACCGCCATCATGTGCCGGCGGCGGTCGATCATCTGATCCAGCGCGGCGAGTTCCTGACCTCCTACACGCCCTACCAGCCCGAGCTGGCGCAGGGCACCCTGCAGTACCTGTTCGAATTCCAGACCCAGGTCGCGCTGCTGACCGGGATGGAGGTGGCGAACGCCTCGATGTACGACGGCGCGACCGCCTGCGCCGAGGCCGTCGCCATGGCCGACCGGGTCACGCGCCGCAACAAGGCGGTGCTGTCAGGCGGGCTGCACCCGCATTACCGCGCCGTCTGCGAAACCTATGCACGGTTCGCCGGGAACGAACTCCGCGCGCAAGATCCCGCGCCGGATGGCGGCGAAGACCTCGTCGCCCTGATCGACAGCGACACCTCGTGCGTCGTCGTGCAGAACCCGGATTTCTTCGGCGAGATCCGCGACTATTCGGCGCTCGCGCAAATCTGTCATCAGAAAGGCGCGCTGCTTGTCGTCATCGTGACCGAGTTTTTGTCTCTCGGCGCCATCTGGCCGCCGGGCGAGATGGGCGCCGACATCGTCGCCGCCGAGGGCCAGAGCTTTGGCAACGCGCTGAATTTCGGCGGGCCACATGTCGGCCTGTTTGCGACCCGCGAGCAATTCGTTCGGCAAATGCCGGGTCGACTGGTCGGCCAGACCGTCGACGCCGACGGGCGGCGAGGCTGGGTCCTGACCCTATCCACCCGAGAGCAGCATATCCGGCGCGAGAAGGCGACCAGCAACATCTGCACCAACGCCGGGCTGTGCGCTCTCGCCTTCACGATTCATCTGTCGCTGCTCGGGGAGGCCGGCCTCACGCGCCTGGCCCGGCTCAACCACGCGACCGCGGTTGCGACCGCCGAACGGCTCGCGACCATCCCCGGCGTGCATGTGGTGAATGACGGCTTCTTCAACGAATTCGCGCTGCGCTTGCCGAAGCCGGCGGCGGCGGTCGTCGATGCGCTCGCAACCAGCGGCATCCTCGCCGGCGTGCCGGTCAGTCGGTTCTACCCGGACCGGCCGGACCTCGCCGACCTATTGCTCGTGGCGGCGACTGAGACGGTGACGACCGACGACATCGACCGCCTCGAAGCGGGGCTCGCGGAGATGCTGCGATGAACGAGTGGAGCCAGGCCCTGAGCGCGCCCCGAGAGGTCGGCGAGGTCGCCGAACTCGACACGATCAGCGGCAATCGCGGATTGCAGATCGAAGAGAAGCTGATCTTCGAGCAGGATTCGGCCGGGCATTGCGGCGTCGACCTGCCGGAACCGCCGTCATGCCGTTCCCGCCTCGGCGGTCTCGAACGGCGCGTGCCCATCGGACTGCCCGGGCTCAGCGAGCCGCAGGTGGTGCGCCACTATACCCGGCTCTCGCAGAAGAATTACGCGATCGACACCGGGATTTATCCGCTTGGCTCCTGCACGATGAAGCACAACCCGCGCCTCAACGAGAAGATGGCGCGGTTGCCGGGCTTTGCCGACGTTCACCCGCTGCAGCCGGCGGCCACGGTGCAGGGCGCGCTCGAACTGATCGACACGCTCGCCCATTGGCTCAAGACACTGACCGGCATGCCGGCGATTGCCCTGTCGCCGGCGGCCGGGGCGCATGGCGAGCTGTGCGGCATCATGACCATTCGCGCCGCGCTCGAAGCGCGCGGCGACCGCCGCCGCCGCATCTTGGTGCCGGAATCGGCGCACGGCACCAATCCGGCAACCGCGGCGGCCTGTGGCTACACGGTCGAGGCGATCCCTGCCAACTCGCGCGGCCGGGTCGATCTCGCCGCGTTGAAGGCAAAGCTCGGCGGCGATGTCGCGGCATTGATGCTGACCAACCCCAATACCTGCGGCCTGTTCGAGGACGAGATCCTCGATATCGCCGCGGCGGTGCATCGGGCAGGGGCCTTTTTCTACTGCGACGGCGCCAATTTCAACGCGATCGTCGGGCGGGTGGTGCCGGCCGAGCTCGGCATCGACGCGCTGCATTTGAACCTGCACAAGACTTTTTCGACCCCGCATGGCGGCGGTGGACCGGGCAGCGGCCCGGTGGCGCTGGCGGCGGAGCTGGCCCCGCACGCGCCCTTGCCGTGGGTTGTCCATGGTGCCGATGGCTGTGCGCTGGTCGAGCACGCCGAAGGTCCGGCAGCGCAGACGATCGGCCGGCTCAAGGGCTTCCACGGCCAGATGGGCATGTTCGTCCGCGCGCTCGCCTACATGATGAGCCATGGCAGCGACGGGCTGCGCCAGGTCGCCGAGGACGCCGTGCTCAACGCCAATTACCTGCGCGTTAGGCTTGCCGATGCGCTGAGCCTCGCTTTTCCGGGGATTTGCATGCACGAGGTCCTGTTCGACGATCGGTTCCTGAAGGACACCGGCGTGACCACACTCGATTTCGCCAAGGCAATGATCGACGAGGGCTTTCACCCGATGACGATGTATTTCCCGCTGGTCGTGCACGGTGCCTTGCTGATCGAACCGACCGAGACCGAGAGCAAGGCCGGCCTCGACCAGTTCGCCGCCGTCTTACGCGGGCTCGCCGAGCGCGCCCAGTCCATCAAGACCGGGGGCGGCGACGCCGAATCATTCCGGGCCGCCCCGCAGCTCACCCCGCGCCGCCGCCTCGACGAGACCGGGGCAGCGCGCAAGCCAGTGCTGCGCTGGCGTCCTCCGACGACGCAACAGGAGGCGGCTGAGTAAGCATGGGCAGCCCACGGACAATCACGTGGGCTCACTTGCGTCGGCTGTCGGTCCAACCATCTTTGAGACGGGCCGCTCGCGCGGATCGTGCTGCCGGTCCAAGAGGCAACTGCCGTTGCCGCGGCAGCTCTCGTCACGGGTTAAATGGCACACGGGAGGTGGACCATGTCGCTGCGCATCAACGACGAGGCGCCCAATTTTACGGCCGAGACAACGCACGGGACGATCGATTTCCATGACTGGATCGGCAATGGCTGGGCGATCCTGTTCTCGCATCCGAAAGATTTCACCCCGGTCTGCACCACCGAACTCGGCTACATGGCCGGTCTCAACCCCGAATTCGAGAAGCGCAACTGCAAGATCATCGGGCTCAGCGTCGATCCGGTCGGCGACCACACGCGCTGGTCGAAGGATATCGAGGAGACGCAGGGTCATCGCGTCACCTATCCGATGATCGGCGATCCCGAGCTGAAGGTGGCAAAGCTCTACGATATGCTGCCGGCCGATTCCGGCGATACCGCGGCCGGGCGGACGCCAGCGGCGAACGCGACGGTGCGCTCGGTCTTCGTGATCGGGCCCGACAAGAAGATCAAGGCGATGCTGACCTACCCGATGACCACCGGGCGCAATTTCGACGAGGTTTTGCGGATCCTCGACTCGGTCCAGCTGACCGCCAAGCACCAAGTCGCGACACCGGTCAACTGGAAGCCTGGCGACGACGTGATTATCGCCGGCTCGGTCTCCGACGATGAAGCAAGGAAGCGTTATCCGGCGGGATTCCGAGCACCAAAGCCGTATCTGCGTTACGTACCGCAGCCGCGCTAGCGACGGGTCGTAACCGGCTTATTGCGGCGGAACGCCCGGAGTACCTAACCCCGGCGTTCTGCCATACCCGCGGCGGCCGGGCGGCGGGACGCCCGGCGTCCCCACCGGCGCGTTCTCCTGCATGAGAGGCCCGATATCCGGATTGGTCGCGCTCGGCGCCAACGGTTTCAGCTGCATCCCGGCTGAAGCCGCGGCGCTGCAGGTGGAAGCCGTCGGCTGCACCGAGACCGTGGGGGCGGCGGGTGTCTGCGGCGCCGTTTGCGGCTGCGTCGATGTTGGGGCCTGCGACGAGGTCGTCGGAGGCGCTAGTGACGACGGTGGAGCGGCGCCGAGACCGACCAGCGGTTCGCCGATGTAGCTTGTCGATTCCGGAGGCGGCGCGCCGGCCGGCCGCACCAGCGCCTCGAGTTGCGCGTTGGTCAGCTTCTCGCCATAGAACTTGTCGTAGAAATCGCAAGTCACGGTGCGCAGGTCTTCCTCCGTCTGATCGGGATAGAACAAGCCCGACAACCAATACAGGCCGATCAACCGGTTGACCCCGGGTGGGTCATCGATCCAGCCGAACGGGCTGGAGGGTTCGAGGTAGACGTGCTTGTTTCGCACGGCCGAGAGCCGCCGCCAGCTCCGATCGCGCTGCAGCGCGTTATAAAAGCTCTGTTGCTCCGCGATGATGGTCGGCGGATCCCAGGCGAATAGCTGCTCGGGGGTCACGACGGTCAGCCCGCCGCGGCCGAGCGGGGTGGCGACATTGATCGCGCCCGTTTCGTCGAGTGCCTCACCGGAGGGCGAGCCGGGCAGCGCGGTTTCGAGCCCGCTGGGTCCGCGCCCGTAATAGACGTGGGGTCGGTTGTCCGCCGGCCGAATCAGCAACCGGCCACGCAGCCCGGCAATCGAGTGCTCCGCCCAAATGGCGAGATCGGCGGCGCGATTGGCGACTCCGAGAATCGCGCCGAGCGAGCGCAGCAGCTCCGGCATCCGCGCGAAGCTGTCGTCCACGAGTATGTACGGAATGCCGGTCAGCTGCTGGACCTGATCGGCAAAGGCCGCGCGCTCGGGCGTGACGACGCTGGCGTCGATGATCAAATCGGGGTGCAGGCGTTGGGCGGGCTCGACCATGTTGGCGGGGTTGCCATCCGGCTCCCAGGTGATGACCGGCACCCGGGCGAAACGCGGCGGCAGATCGCCGCGTCGAGGCTCGCGGCCGAGGCCGGCGAGCTTGTCGGGCGACAGCACCAGCACCAGAACCTCGGCGGTGCGGTCGGCGGCCATCACCCGCCCGATATAGACCGGAAGCATGACCTGCCTGCCGGCGGCGTCGATGAACTCGGCCGATCGCGCCGGCAACGTCGCGAGCGCAAGCAGCAACAGAGCCGCGCCCAAGCACTTCTGGGACAGCCTGGCGGCGGGCGAGCGAAACGGCATCCTGTGCCCTCAATCTGACCGGGAGATCCGGACCCCGGAATATAACCGGCGCGATCTTGCCGGTAAGGCATCGGCACGACAAGCCCGCCAAAGCGTTTGGGCTTTCGGGACACGGGAAAAAGGTATGCGGTCCACCCGGCGGATCGATAATCTCGGGCAATCCGGCCCTTCTGGAGAAGCCTGGGATGAAGATAGAAAGCATCGAGGCGATTCCCGTCGAGATCCCGCTGCGCAAGGTGTTCAGCGGCAGCGGATATCGGGTCGCCAGCCGCAATACGGTGGTTACCCGGATCCGCACGGCGGGCGGGCTCGCCAGCGAGGTCTACAACGGCGACAACCGCGCCCATGGCCGGGCCATCGCCGCGATCATCGAGGACGAGTTGGCGCCGCTGCTGATCGGCAAGGACGCGAGCCGGATCGAGCGGCTGTGGGCCGATATGTTCGCGCTGACAGTGCCGAATCGCGACCGCAAGCTGGTCATGGAGGCGATCGCCTGCGTCGATAGCGCGCTTTGGGACCTTTTGGGGAAATCGCTCGGCGCGCCGGTCGCGACTCTGCTCGGCGGGTTTCGCGATCGGCTGCCGATCATCGCCATCGCTGGCTATTACGAGGACGGCAAGACGCTCGCCGATCTATCCCGCGAAATGCAGTGGCTGCGCGAGGCGGGCATGGCCGGCTGCAAGGTCAAGGTCGGCGGCCTCTCGGCCGAGGAAGACGCGGCTCGGGTCGCCGCCGCGCGCGACGGCGTTGGCGCCGATTTCGTCATCGCCGTCGATGCGAATCGCGGCTGGCCGGTCGCGGAAGCGGTCAAATTCGCCCGGCTCGTCGAGTGCTACGACATCCGCTGGTTCGAGGAGCCGTGCCACTGGTACGACGATGCCGCCGGCATGGCCGAGGTTCGCCGCCGGACCACAATCCCGGTCAATGCCGGGCAGAGCGAGATCTCGAGCCACGGCGTCCGTCGGCTGATCGCCGCCGGCGCGGTCGACATCGTCAATCTCGACGCATCGGAATCGGGCGGCGTCACCGAATGGCGGCGCGCCGCCGGCCTGTGCGCGGTGCACGGCATCGAACTCGCGCATCACGAGGAGCCGCAGATCGCGGCGCATCTGCTCGCCGCGGTGCCGAACGGCACCTATGTCGAATGCTTCCCCGACCCGGAGCGCGACCCGCTCTGGGCGACTTTCATCAAAAATCGTGCGCCGATCGCCAACGGGATCATCGAGGTCCCGACCGGCCCGGGCTTCGGCCTCCAGCTCGACTGGGAGTTGGTGCAGAAATACCGCTTGGGCCGGTGACTCCCGAAAACCTCAATGGACGCCGGGGCAGGCGAGGACCTCGACGGTGACGTGGCTCAGGCCGGGGATGCCGGCCAGCCGGGCCTTGTAGGCGGCTGGCGTCTCCGGCCGGTCGGAGACGATCGACACGACGGCGGCGTGGTGACCGGGACCAACCCGCCACAGGTGTAGATCGGCGATCCGGTCGCCGCCGGCGGCCTCGAGCCGCTGCTCGATTTGCCGGCCAAGCCCACCGGCCGGCTGCATGTCGAGGAGGACCGACCCGGCAACGCGGATCAGGTTCCACGACCAGTTGGCGATGACGACCATGCCGACCAGGCCCATGGCGGGGTCCATCCATAGCCAGCCGAGGGCGCGCGCGGTAACGAGTCCGACGAGCGCCAGCACCGACACCGCCGCATCGGCGACCACGTGGACATAGGCCGCCCGCAGATTGTGGTCGGCGTGGTGATGATGGTGATCGCCGTCGTGATGCGCATGGGCATGCGCCGAACTGCCGTCGTGCTCGTCGTCGTGCAGCAGCCAGGCGCTGATCAGGTTGACCCCGAGACCGAGCGCGGCGAGCGGGATCGCCTCGCCGAACGCGATCTGCACAGGATGGACCAGCCGCTCGACGCTCTCATAGCCGATCAGGAGCGCGATCATCGCCAGCACGATGGCGCTGGCGAAGGCAGCCAAATCGCCGAGCTTGCCGGTGCCGAAGGCAAACCGCGCGTCGCGGGCGTGGCGCCGGGCGTAGGCATAGGCAAACGCCGCGATGACGAGTGCTCCGGCGTGGGTCGACATGTGCAGACCGTCGGCGACGAGCGCCATCGATCCCCACAAAATGCCGCCGGCGATCTCCGCCGCCATCATCGTGCCGCATAACGCCACGACTGCCCAGCTGCGCCGCTCGTTGCGGGAGTGGTGCTCGCCGAGGAAGACATGCTCATGGCGCCAGCTGTCGAGCGAATCTGCGTGCATCAGGCTCTCCTTACGGTCGGCCCGCGGCAAAACTTGCCGCGCACCGCCGAGGTTTTCCGGCTTTGTTCTAGGCCATTCCGGGGCCGCATGATAAATATCGCAAAGAGAATACGCCGCAATTGTGAACCGCAGATGGACTTTTCCAAGGCCAAGATCCTGTGTCTTGGCGATCTGATGCTCGACCGGTTTGCCTATTGCGATACCGAGCGTATTTCGCCGGAAGCGCCGGTGCCGGTGCTGCTATTGAAGCGGACGCAAAGCATGCTGGGCGGCGCCGGCAATGTCGCGCGCAACATCGCGGCGCTCGGTGGCAAGGCGATCCTGATGGGCCTGTTGGGGACCGATTCCGCCGGCGCGGAAGTCTGCCGCCTGATCGAGCAGACACCTGGGCTCACCGATGGGCATGTGGCGAGCGCTCGGCGCCCGACCATCTGCAAAACGCGCTACCTGGCCGGACACCAGCAGATCGTGCGGGTGGACGAGGAAAGCTCGGATGTCCTCAAGCCGGACGAGAAGGCCGCGCTTGTCGCCGCGGTCGAGCACACGATCGCCGATGTCGACGCGGTGATCCTGTCGGACTACGGCAAGGCCGTTCTCGCGCCGGAGGTAATCGAGGCCGTCATCGCGCGGGGGCGTGCGCTTGGCGTTCCGGTCTATGTCGATCCCAAGAGCGACGATTTCCGTTGCTATCGGGGTGCGACCTGCATCACCCCGAACCAGAAGGAGCTCGCGCTTGCGGCGCGGATGCCGGTCGCGAGCGACATCGAAATCATCGCCGCGGCGCAGAAGGTGATGCAGGATGCCGCGGCGGACGCCATCCTTGCCACCCGCTCGGAACGGGGCATGGCGCTGGTCGAGGCCTCGGGCGCGGTACATCTCGAGGCCGCGCGCGCACGAGAGGTCTACGACGTCTCGGGCGCCGGCGATACGGTCATCGCGGTGCTGGCCCTCGCCTCGGCCAGCGGCTATTCGCTGCCGCAGGCGATGCGTCTCGCCAATACCGCGGCCGGAATTGTCGTTAGCAAGCTCGGCACTGCGACGGTCGAATTGGACGAGCTGATGCTCGAATTGTCGCGCGATGTGCGCGACAAGGAATGGCACCACGCCAAGTATTTCAGCGTGGCCGAGGCCGAGACCCTGGTGCGGCGGTGGAAGAGCCGGGGCTTGCGGGTCGGCTTTACCAATGGCTGCTTCGATATCATCCACGCGGGGCATGTATCCCTGCTCGCCGCGGCGCGCGCGGAATGCGACCGGCTCGTGGTCGCGCTCAACAGCGACCCTGGCGTGCGCCGCCTGAAGGGCCCGGAGCGCCCGGTCAACAGCCTCGCCGACCGTTCGGCGGTGATCGCCGCCGTCGAATCGGTGGACGCGGTGATCAGCTTCGACGAGGAGACCCCGATCGAGCTGATCCGCCGTTTGCACCCCGATGTGCTGGTGAAGGGTGGCGATTATACGATGGAGGGGGTTGTCGGCGCCGACCTGGTGCAGGCCGATGGCGGGCGGGTCGTGCTGGTCGACCTGATCGACGGGCGCTCGACGACCCGGCTGATCGAGGCGATCCGCGCCGCGCAATCGCCAGCAGAGACAGTCGCAGGCGGCCCGTCCGAGCGGGAAGCGGCGAAATAGGAGGACGAGGTGGATCTCCAGCTGAACGACAAGACGGCACTCGTGACCGGGGCGAGCGAGGGCATCGGCAAGGCGATCGCCCGCGCCTTGGCGCGCGAGGGGGTCGATGTCGCCATTTGTGCCCGCCGCAAGGAGCCGTTGGAAGCAGCAGCGTCCGAGATCGCGCGCGAGACAAACCGCAAGATCATTTCGATCCCGGCCGATCTGACAAAGCCTGCCGACGCGGAAAATTTCGTCAAGCAAGCGCACGCCGCGCTCGGCCATGTCGATATCCTGGTCAACAACGCCGGGTCGGCACCGGGCGGGATCATCGAGTTCCTCAGCGAAGAGGATTGGGCGCAGTCATTGCAGCTCAAATTCATGGGTTACGTGCGCTGTTTGAAGCACGTGCTGCCGATCATGCAAAAGCAGGGGGGCGGTCGCGTCGTCAACCTGATCGGCAATGACGGGGTCAAGCCCTCCTATTGGGAGATCGCGCCGGGCGCCGCCAACGCCGCCGGGCAGAATCTGACCGTTGCGCTCGCCGGCCAGTACGGCAAGGACAACATCAGCTTTGTCGCGGTCAACCCGGGGCCGGTGCGCACCGAGCGTTGGGCCGGACTCGTCGATGCGATGGCGCGCGACATGAAGATCCCGCGCGAGGAGGCCGACACCCTCGCCCCGCGCAGCATTCCCTTGGGCCGCATCGCCGAGAGCGAGGAAGTCGCCAACCTCGTGGCCTATCTCGCCTCCGATCTCGCGCATTTCATCAACGGCACGATGATCGAGATCGATGGTGGCCAACAAAAGCCGCTGATGGACCGCTTCCGCGACCGATAGGCGCTGGCTCGTAGGGCGGATGAGCGGAGCATAATCCGCCGGGATCGTTCGGCTGCGCCAGCTCGGCGGGCTGTGCTGCGCTGAGCTGAGCAGCGCAAGGAGGCGGGCAATACCCGTCGCTGATGTTCCGCTTGCCACGGGAGCGGAGGCCGATGACTGGCGTTTGCTGGAAGCGCCAATCGCAGTCCTCTGTCCCAGCGGGGTTGGCAACAATGAATTACCACGCAAAATTTGCGAAAAAGCTGCCTGCAGGCGCCGCGATCATCTTCACTGCCGGCCTGCTGCTGACGACGGAGCGGTCCTACGCTCAAGCGCCTGGGCCTGCGACGGCGGGTCCAGGCGCCTGCGTCGGGGATAGTGGCGGCATCACCCTGTCTCCAGGCTTCTGTGCAAGCGTTTTCGCAGACAAGGTGGGCCACGCCCGGCATTTGGCGGTGGCTCCGAATGGAGTCGTCTACGTCAACACCTGGAGTGGTCGCTACTACCACAATGACACGCCGCCACCCGGCGGGTTTCTGCTTGCGCTGCAGGACACCAAAGGCGACGGACGGGCCGACAAGGTCGTCCGCTTTGGCCCAACCAAGGCGGACGGCAACGCCGGGGGAACGGGTGTAGCGATCTACAACGGCTACCTGTATGCCGAGACCAACGACCGCATCGTCCGCTACAAGCTACCGACGGACGGGATCGAGCCGACCGGAGCACCGGAGACCGTCGTTTCAGGCTTGCCCCTCACCGGCGATCATCCGATGCATCCCATCGCGATCGATGCCCAGGGCAACCTCTACGTCGACCTCGGATCCGCCACCAATTCCTGCCAAAGCCAGAACCGCATGCCGAATGTGCCGGGCAACAACCCTTGCACGGAGTTGGAAACCCGCGCCGGTACCTGGCGCTACAATGCGAACCGGCTGGATCAGCATTTCTCGCCCGCGGAGCGCTTCGTCACGGGGCTGCGCAATGGCGAGGGAATCTCCTTCGATTCGGCGGGCAGGATTATGGCGACTCAGCATGGCCGAGACCAACTCGGGCAGAACTGGCCAAAGCTTTACACATTGCAGCAGAACGCCAACCTGCCGGCCGAGGAGTTGGTGCAACTGGAACAGGGCCGCGATTTTGGCTGGCCGGAATGCTATTACGATGATGCCCAGAAGAAGCTGGTCCTCGCCCCGGAATATGGCGGCGATGGAGGAAAGGCCGTGGGCGTCTGCGCGCAGAAGCAGGCGCCGATAGCGGCGTTCCCGGCGCATTGGGCGCCGAACGCCATGCTGATCTACGAGGGCGACCAGTTCCCGTCCGCCTATAAAGACGGTGCCTTCATTGCATTTCACGGTTCCTGGAACCGCGCACCGGAACCGCAAGGGGGCTACAACGTGGTGTTCCAGCCATTGGCTGACGGCAAGGCTTCCGAGCCGTTTGTGGTCTTCGCGGACGGTTTCGCTGGAGCGATCAAACAGCCCGGTCAGGCGGCACATCGCCCGACCGGGTTAGCGGTTGGACCTGACGGTGCATTGTATATAGCGGACGATCAGGGCGGTCGGATTTGGCGCGTCACTTATCAGGGTGGGAACAAAGCGAGCGGAATTGCGGCCGCGGCGCCACCGCCGCCTACCGCGCAAGCGTCGACATCCGGCAATCCTTTGCCGCCGGAAGGTATCCATCCGAACGCCGGCACCAATCCGCTCCCGATACCGCCGGGCGCATCGCCGGACCAGCTAGCGCTGGGCGAGCGCATTTTTGAGGGACAGGCCGACGGGGGGACATGCTCGGGATGCCACGGCACCGACGGCAAGGGCACAGCCGTGGGTTCCGATTTGACGAGCGGCAAATGGCTATGGGGCAACGGCAGCGTCAAGGCGATTACCCGGACCATCGCTCAGGGGGTGCCGAAGCCCAAGAACCATACGGGTGCGATGCCGCCGATGGGTGGCACACAGCTTTCCCAGGCCGATCTCGCCGCGGTGGCAGATTATGTGTGGGCCATCAGTCACCAGAAGCCGCATTGAGCTGATCAGGTTGCGGGCAGACTGATGGACCGGTTCCGCGACCGATAACCGCGCCGAGCTTACTCCGCCAGCAGTCGGTGCAGACGGTTGGGTGTGATCGGCAGCTGCCGGACCGTGCCAGGCCGGCCGAGCGCATCGTCGACCGCCGCTGCGATCGCCGCGCCCACCGCGCTGATGCCGGCTTCGCCGGCGCCCTTGACGCCGAGTGGATTGAGCGGTGTCGGTGCATCCTCGAACACCGCGACCTCGATGGCAGGCACTTCGGCCAATGTCGGCATCAGATAATCGGCGAGGGTGACCGACAGCGGCTGGCCGGACGCATCGTAAGCGAACTCCTCGAGCAGCGAGCCGCCGATGCCCTGGGCGACGCCGCCGACGATCTGGCCTTCGACCAGCATCGGGTTGACCGCCCGGCCGATGTCATAGCCGACGAAAAAGCGTTCGATTGCGATGGCGCAAGTGTCGCGGTCGATCCGCACCTGGGCCAGGTGAACGCCATAGGGATAGGTCATGTGGTCGGTCGTGAAGGTGGCGTCGGCCGCGATCTCCTGATCCGTGGCGCGCGCGAGCGACGCCAGGTCGAGCGATGGCCCGCCCGGCATATCTCGCACGACGATCCGATCATCGGTGATGGCGAGCCGATCCGGCGCCATCTGCAGGAGGCGGCCCGCCACGCTCAGCAGCTCGTGCCGCAGCTTCTCGGCGGCGATCGTCACCGCCGCGCCAGCCATCACGGTAAGGCGCGAGGCAAACGCGCCCATGCCACGGGCGATGCGGTCGGTCTGGCCGTGGATGACGCTGATGCGGTCGAGACCGATTCCGAGACCGTCGGCGCAGATTTGCGCCAATACCGTCTCGACCCCCTGGCCGACCGACGCGGCGCCGGTCACGACCTCGATCGCGCCGTCCCGATCAAGGGTGATGCGCACGTCCTCGAATGGGCCGAGGCCGCTCTTTTCGACAAAAAAGCCCAGTCCCAGGCCGACCGTCTCGCCGCTTTGACGGCGCCGGGTCACATCGCCTCGCAACTTCTCCCATTCTGACCGGGCCAGACATTTGTCGAGGAAGCCCGCATAGTCGCCGGTGTCGTAGACAAGCTCGGTGCCGAGCGTCGAGAAATCGCGGCGGAACGGCATCGCCGATTTCGGGACGAAATTGATGCGCCGAACCGCGATCGGGTCGAGCCCGACACGGTCGGCGATCGCGTCGAGCAGTCGCTCGCGCACAAAGCTGCCCTCGAAGCGTCCCGGCGCGCGGTAGGTGCCGCACGGCGTTTTGTTGGTCAGCCGGACATGGCCGACCGAGCGGTAGGCCGGAACCACGTACGGGCCCGGCAGCATCGCGGCGGTCAGGTCCGGCACGGTGACGCCGTGGGTCCGGATATAGGCACCCTGGTCGAACCAGAATTCGTCGTCGATGCCGAGGATAAAGCCGCGGTGGTCGACCGCCGCGCGCACTCGATGCACCTGGCCGCGCGACTGGTTCGCCGCCATCAGATGCTCGTAGCGATCCTCGATCCATTTGACCGGGCGGTTGAGGCGGAGCGCCGCCGCGCAGACCAGCACGTCCTCGGGATAAAGCTCGCCGCGGATGCCGAACCCACCGCCGACATGGCCTTCGTGCAGATGAACCCGCTCAAGGGGCAGACCGAGCATCGCGGCGAGCGCTTGCCGGTTGTAATGCGGCACCTTCGCGGCGCCGTACATTCGCAGGATGCCGGTGGCTTCGTCCGGCACCGCGACCGCGCCGCGGGTTTCGAGCGGCACGCCGGCGTGCCGGCCCACGCTCAATTCAAGAGCGACAATGGCATGTGCGCCGGCAAACGCGGCTTCGATGTCGCCGTAACTCTTGCGGACCACGGCGGCTTCGGTCTCGAGCCCCGGCGCGAATTCGGTTGGCGGCGCCAGCGGGTCGAGGCAGGGCGCCAACGGCTCGAATTCGGGCACGACGAGATCGGCCACATCCTCGGCCGCGTAGGGGTCGTCGGCGAAGACGATTGCGACCGGCTCGCCGACATAGCGCACGTAGTCGCGCGCCAGCACCGGCTGGCGACACGGCTCAAGCCCCGGCACCGGGGTCAGGCGAAAGCCGATCGGCGGAATGTCGGCGACATCGGCCGCGGTCCAGATGGCGACGCAGTCAGGATGGGCACGCGCATCTTCGGTGCAAATCGCCGTCAGGCGGCCGAACGCGACGGCCGAGCGCACGACCCGCATGTACAGACTGCCCGGTACGGCGATGTCCGCCGCAAACCGGCCGTCGCCGGTCAGCAGCGGACGGTCTTCGAGGCGCCTTACCGATCGGCCGATCTGGGCCATTTGCGCATTTCCGCCGCTGCCGCGAGCACCGATTTCAGGATGTTCTGATAGCCGGTGCAACGGCACAGATTGGACGACAGCGCCTCGCGCAGCTCGGCTTCGCCGATGTCCGGATTATTTTCGAGGATGCCGGCGGCCAGCATCAGGAAACCCGGCGTGCAGAAGCCGCATTGCAGCCCGTGATTGTCCCAGAACGCCTGTTGCAGCGGATGCAGCTTGCCGCCCTCCGCCAACCCTTCCACGGTGCGCAGCTGTGCGCCTTCGGTCTGCACCGCGAACATCAGGCAGGAGCGCACCGGCTTACCGTCTAGCAGCACGGTGCAGGCGCCGCACACCCCGTGCTCGCAGCCGAGGTGGGTCCCGGTCAGACCGCAATCCTCGCGCAGTGCGTCCGCCAGCGTGCGCCGCGGCTCAACCCGGATCGAACGAGTCTCGCCGTTTACCGTGAAGCTGATGTCCATCTTGTCCGTCATTGCGGCGGGCCCCGATGCTCACGCAGGAGCTGCAAGATGCGCTGCGGGGTTATCGGCATCTCGAAGATCCCGATCCCGAACGGGGAGAGCGCATCGGACACGGCATTCAAGATCGCCGCCGGCGCGCCGATCGCGCAGCCTTCGCCGACGCCCTTGACGCCGGTGATGCTCGCATCGGTGATCGTCTCAAGGTGATGGATTTCGAGGTCCGGAATTTCCGCCATTGTCGGCACAAGATAATCGGCAAGCGAGCCGGTCAGGATGTTGCCGCCCTCATCGTAGACGACTTCCTCGTAAAGCGCGTTGGCGATGCCTTGCGCGACGCCGCCATGGATCTGCCCCTCGACGATGGTGGGGTTCAGCAATACCCCGGCATCCTCAACGATCACGAACCGCTCGATCGCGATCTGTCCGGTGGCGGTGTCGACTTCGACGATCGCGACATGACAGGCGTTCGAGAAGGTCCCCGCCGGGTCGTAGGTCGCCACCGCCGACAACCCGGTCTCGACGATCGCCGGGAAGCGGTGGCTTTCGTGGTAGGCGGCGCGGGCGAGCTGCGGGACAGCGATGCCGAGATCGGTGCCGCGCACCGCGGCGCGGCCGTCATTGATCTCGATATCGGCGACCGCCGCCTCCAATGTCTGTGCGGCGACCTCGTTGAGGCGCTCGCGCAGTTTGACCGCGGCGAGCTTGCAGGCGCCGCCCGCGATGACCGCGGCGCGGCTGGCGAAGGTCCCCCAACCGTAAGGCGTGCGATCGGTATCCCCGGCGATGACCCGTATCGTGTCAGGCGTAACGCCGAGCTCATCGGCCAGCAATTGCGCCAGCGTCGTCTTCAATCCCTGGCCGTGCGGTGAGGCGCCGATCCGCGCCTCGACAAAACCCGATGGGTCCATCGCCAGCTCGACCCGCTCGAAACCCGGCGTGATCTCCATCTTGCGCGCCGAGAATACCGGAGTGCCGTAGCCGGTCCGCTCCGAAAACACCGAAAACCCAATGCCGAGATAGCGGCCCTCGGCGCGCGCCGCCTGCTGGCGCGCGCGGAATCCCGCGACATCGACCAGTGTAGCGGCCATTTCCATGGCCTCGCGGTAGGTCCCGCCATCGTGCACGAGGCCGGTCGGCGAAGTATGCGGAAAAGCCGCGATCAGGTTGCGGCGGCGGATCTCCAGCGGGTCGAGACCGAGGCGCTCCGCGGCGCAATCCATCAGCCGTTCGATCGCCGTCGTGATGACCGGGCGCGACACCCCGCGATAAGGCGCCATCGGGCAGGTGTTGGTCGTCACCGCCCGTCCGCGCACGCGATAAGCGCCGAGCGCGTATGGCCCCGGCAACTCGGTCATCGCCATCAGCGGCTCGACCCCGCAGGTGATCGGATAGATCGAGTAGGCGCCGATATTGCAGAGGGAATCGGCGTCCACCGCCAGAAGCTTGCCGGCGGAATCGAACGCGCCGCGCAGTGTCAGCCGCTGGTCGCGCGAATGCGCCGAGGCGGTGAGGTTTTCGAGCCGGTCCTCGATCCAGGCGACGGTGCAGCCGAATTGCCGCGCCGCCCACACCGCGACGACGTATTCCGGGATCAGCGCGGTCTTCTGGCCAAAGCCGCCGCCGACATCAGGCGCGATGACGCGAAGATCGGATTCCGGCATGCCCAGGAGATCGGCGATGCCGGTGCGCATGATATGCGGCGATTGGGTCGAAGCGGTCAACGTCACCCGGCCGGTGGCCGGATCGAACGCGGCGACAGCGCCGCGCGCTTCGAGCGGCATGGCTGATTGGCGGCGCGATTCGAAGGTGAATTCGACGATCTGCTGCGCCGACGCAAAGGCCGGGGCGATATCGCCGGTCTCGATGCTGGCGTCGATCACCGTGTTGTTCGCCGCCGCTCCGTGCACCAGCGGCGCGCCGGGCGCGAGCGCCTGGTCGAAATCGACGACCGGCGTTTCCGCTTCGATCTCAACCTCGACCTGTTCCGCGAGATCTTCGGCGGCGGCGGCGGTGTCGGCGATCACGACGGCGATCGGTTCGCCGACATGGGTGACGCGCTCGCCGGCAAGGATCGGTTGCGCGATCGGCACGTAATCCGGCCGCAGCAAACGCGGGCACATCGGCTTGACGTCCCCGAGGTCGGCCGCCGTGATCAATTGGGTACCCGGTGGTGCCTTGATGCCGAGGATCCGACCGCGCGCCACCGGGCTGCGCACAAAGCGCATGATCCGGGCGCCGCGAGCGAGATCGGCGACATAGCGGCCGTCGCCGCGGAGCAGAACCGGGTCCTCGTATCGCGGCAGCCTGCGCCCGACCCACCTCATTCGGCGAATGCCTGCGCCAGCGCGCGCTCCACCATCGTCCGCACCAGGTCGCGACGGAATGCGGCGCTTGCCTGCATATCCTCCAGCGGGTCGATCGCCGCGGCCGCGATGTTTCCGGCCTCGCGCCGGATTTCGGTATTCCCGTCGCTGCCGATCACCATCTGCTCCGCAGCGGCGATGCGCTGCGGACGGTCGGTGGCGCCGCCGACGCCGATCCGCGCCTCGACGACCCGGCCGTCCTCGATCCGCAGGAAGGCGGCGGACATGGCCAGAGCGTAATCCCCCGCACGCCGGCTGAATTCGACAAAGCCGGTCCGCCAGCCTTGATCCAGCAGCGGCAGGCGTATCTCGGTCAGCAGCTCATCCGCTTCGAGCGCCGTCGTCAGCGCGGTGACGAAATACTCGCCCGGCCGCAAGGTCCGGGTGCCTCGACGGCTGGCAATGACCAACTCCACATCGAGCGTCGCCGCGACCAGGCACCACTCGGACGCGGGGTCGGCGTGCGCGAGACTGCCGGCGAAGGTGCCGCGCACACGGATCGGCAGATGCGCGATGTGGCGTGCGACCCGCGGCAGAAGCGCCGCGAGCGCGCCTCCTGCGACCGGCGCCTCGAAAGCCGCATGCCGAGCCAGTGCGCCAATGCAAAGGGTGCCGTCCTCTTCACGCGCATAATCGAGGGCGCCGATCCGATTGATGTCGATCAGGCTCTGCGGCCGCGCCAGGCGAAAATTCATCGCCGGCACCAGGCTCTGCCCGCCGGCGAGAACCTTGCCCTCCTCGCCATGTTCGGCGAGGAGATCGAGCGCCTCGTCGAGCGTGCGCGGGGCAAAATACCGGAACGTGGCAGGTTTCATCAGCGGTGCGCGGCCCCCGAGCGATATCTGCGATCCACGCTACCCGAGCCTCCCGACAAATCAAGGCGCGCGTTGCCGAGGCGGGCGAGCAGAGAGCGGCGTCGTTGTCGCCCTGGATATCCTCGACTACGATTGGTCGCCCTGAGCCTTGCCGCGAGAAGGCCGATGCTGACCTCCGAGATTTGGCCGGCGCTCGATTACAGCCGAGTGCCCTACCGGCTGTACCACGATGCCGAGGCGTACGAGCGCGAGCAGGAGCGGATCTTCCGCGGGCCGACCTGGAATTTCCTCGGTCTCGAAGCGGAGATCGCGAACAACGGCGATTTTCGCGCCGCCTATGTCGGCGACACCCCGGTCGTCGTGAACCGCGGCGCGAACGGCGCCATACACGCCTTTGTCAATCGCTGCGCCCATCGCGGCGCGATGGTGCGGCGCGAATTGTCGGGCAACGCCACCGAGCACACCTGCATCTATCACCAATGGTGTTACGGCCTCGACGGCGGTCTGAAGTCGATCCCGTTCCGCCGCGGTATCCGCGGCCAGGGCGGGATGGACCCCAGCTTCGACATGGCGGCGCACGGGCTGCGCAGGCTGACGGTGGAGTCGATCAACGGCGCGCTGTTCGGCACCTTCGCGGATGACCCCGAGCCGCTGGAGGATTACCTCGGTGCGCCGGTGCTGGCGCAATTGCGCCGCCTGTTCGACCGCCCGGTGCGCATCCTCGGCTACAACCGTCAGCGCATCCGCGGGAACTGGAAGCTTTATGCCGAAAACACCCGCGACAACTACCATGCCAGCCTGTTGCACGAATTTCTGGTGACGTTCGGGCTCGACCGCTCGACGCAGGTCGGCGGCGTCAAGATGGACGTGCGCCACCGCCATAACATCACCTGGGCGGAAGCGGAAAGCGACACCGACGACATGGCGCAGGAGGCCTATGGCGGGGCCCGGGTCCGCAGCAATTATCTCTCGCTCAAGGAACCGGAGCTGGTGCGGTTCCGCCGCGAGCGCGCCGACCCGCTCAACATCGCGATCACCTCGGTGTTTCCGGGCGCGGTCTTTGTCCAGATCAGCAACAGCCTGGCGGTGCGCCAGATCCGGCCGCGCGGCGTCGACGAGGTCGAGATCTTCCAGACGATGCTCGGTTATGAGGACGATCCGCCCGACATGATGTTGCACCGGCTCCGCCAGGCCAATCTGGTCGGCCCGGCCGGGCTCGTATCGATGGAGGACGGCGAGGCGATCGAGATCGCGCACCGCGCCTCGAAGCCCGACCGCGACCGCAGCACGGTCATCGAACTGGGCGGTGGCGGGGTGATCTCCGACCGCGACTACCGCGTCACCGATGTGCCGTTGCGCGGCTTCTGGTCCTATTACGCCGAGCTGCTGGGGATCGAGCCGGCCGGCGCGGTGCGATGACAGACGGCTCGCTTGGCGGCGCTCCTGTCGACCGCTTTGCGCTGTACGATCTGTTCGCCGCGTACGGCGCTCTGATCGATACGGCGGATTTCGATGCCTGGCTCGGCCTGTTCGCTCAGGCATGCACGTATCACATCGTGCCGCGCGAGAATTATGAGCGGGGGCTGCCGGCCGCGCTGATGTTCTGCGACAGCCGGGCGATGCTCGAAGACCGCATCCGGGCGTTGCGCGAGGCCAACAAATACAACATCCACAGCGACCGTCACCTGATCGGCCTGCCGCGTCTTGTCGGCAGCGAGGGTGACGAAACCCTCGTCGAGGCGCCGTTCGCGGTGTACCAAACCGACCAGGAGGGCGAGACCCGGCTGTTCGCGACCGGGCTCTATCGCGACCGCATCGTCTACGAGGCGGGCAACCTCAAATTCCGCGACAAGCTGGTGCTCCTCGACACTTTCGCGGTGCCGAGCCTGCTCGCAACGCCGCTCTGAGCCAGGGCTTTGTTTCGGGGGGGCCGGCCGCCCCTGCCGTTCCACCTGCTCCACCAGCTTCTGCAGTGAATCAGCAGCGAAAATGCGCGCGAAAATTGCTTACGCCGGCTCGAACCGGACCTCCTCGCCGCGCGCGCCGCCGGACAGCAGCATGAAGGTCGCGTCGGTCACCCCGTCGTTGCGGAACCAGCGCGTCCGGCCGGGCGGGTTCTGGATCACGTCGAGCCGGCCGAGCCGCTGTTCCGCTGTCTCGCCGTCCTCCTCCCAGCCGACCGTGACGGCGCCGTCGAGCACGAAATACGCATCCTCGACCGCGCGCCGATAGCCGCGCACCGCGACCCCGCGCGGCAGGTGGATCATCTCCATGCGGTAGCCGCCCGGCGGCGCCCCGCCATCGCCGACATAGTCGAGCCGGGCGAGCCCGGCCTGCCACACCGGCCGCCGCTCGGCATGGCGCACGATATAGCGGGCCATTTCGCGCTGGCGCGGGTCGTCGCTGTCAGGATCGAAAGCGCTCGTGCGGCCCGGCAGGGCGCCAAAACGGCGCGCCAATGCCGGATCATGGTCTTTCGGATGGCAGGCATAGACCGGCGGCTTTGGGCTGCCGCTGCCGACGCTGATCGACATCAGGACCGGCTCCACCCCGTCGTTGCGGAAGCCGTGCGGCCGCTCCGACTGGTTCAGCACCATGTCGAGAGGTCCGAGCTTCGCCTCGATGATGTCGGCGCCGCCATCGCCGCCAAACATCCAACCGACGGTCAAGACGCCGTCGAGCACGAGAAAATGCTCGACCACCTCGTGATAATGGCAGGGGGCGTATTTCTCGACCGGCTGGTGGATCAGCGAGAGGGTGAAATCGCCGGGCCGGAGCGTGTTCGGATCGTCCACCTTCGGCGAGCCGCCGGCGCCGATATAGCGCATCTGCGCCCGCGCCAGTTCCGGGAAGCCGCGACTGCCGGGGAACGCATCCCAATCGAAGCTTTTGTCGGTATGGCGGCCGATATGGGCACGCATCTCGTGTGCCAGATCGGGCGAGTTCCTCAAGGCGGGCATTGCCATCCCGAGCCCTCCCTATTTCCGCGCGCCGGTCAGAGGCCGTCGCGATCATCGTACGATATGGCGCCGCGCCCTCCGCTTCCCAACGCACCGCGCCTCGCGATCACCGGCCGACCCGTCTGGCTGCACTTGCAGCGGATTTGCAGCCAGACGCAGCGCCCGCCTTTCCCGAAACACTAACCGCGGTTGCACCGCCCGATTCCGGCCACCTGATAATACAGGTGATTTACAGGTGGCTTTCCCGCGCCGGTTGAATAGCCCTTCCCAGAACGACGTCGTTCTGGCCCGACCCGACCGCCAGTTTCCATGCGTTCCTATTTCGTTCCAGAGGCCCAAGGAGTCAAGCTTTTGACGCGGAAATTTTGATGGGCTGCGTAGGGCGGAACAGCGGAGCGCATTCCGCCGAGTCCATTGCGGGAGTATTGTTGCGGCGGAATACGCTTTGCTCTTCCGCCCTACGAGTGCTCCGTCGGCCGCCTCGGGCGTCACAGATCGACGCCGTCTCGCCGTAGCTCGTGCATGAAGCCGGTACGTTTCCGGTACGCGCCGGCCGGGAACGGCAGCGCATTGATCACAGCACCAGTGTCGAAGAGGATGTCAGTCTCGATATTGACGAGGCGGTCGAGCTCGGCGCCAAAAGCACCGAGATCGTTGATGAACACGGCCAGGTCGTAATCCGAATCCTCCCGCGCGTCGCCGCGAGCACGGGAACCGAACAACACGACGCGCTCCAGCCGGCCGCCATAAATGTCGTCGAGAACGGCGCGAAAGCGTTTCAAGATCGGATCGTCGATTGGGGGCGCGGGCATCACCTCATGCTCCAGGCTCTCCTCGCAGGCATCGCCGAATTCCGAGAGGCGGCTACCGCAAGTGCTCTAATGTATGATGCGGAGCGATGGAATTCGAATGGGACGAGGCCAAAAACGAGGCCAATTTCGCCAAGCACGGGTTTGATTTCGAGCACGCGATCCAAATCTTTGATGGACCAATCCGTCAATTCGCGGACCCGCGGCCGTGGGGAGACGGATCGTCGCGACGGCCAGGTCGCGGGCGAGTTCATCACGGTTGTCTATACGCGTCGAAATGGCCGCTGTCGGATTATTTCGGCCAGGCCGGCGCGGCGGAGTGAGAGGTTCTGATGATTGTTCGTAAAACGCTTGAACAGGCGACGGCAGAAGGCGGGCGTTTCGACCGAGAGAAATTCGACAGCTTCACCGATGCCGATATCGAGCGGATGATCGACGAGGATCCCGATCTAGCGCCCCGCAACGAGACATTGCAGCCCTACTTCGAAGCCGATGACGTCCGCAAAAAGCTCCGGCTCTCCCAGCAGAAATTCGCGAAGAGGCTCGGCATTGCACTCGCCACCGTGCGCGCCTGGGAGCGCGATGGAACTCCGGCCGATCCGGTGCTCCAGGCGCTGCTGCGCATCCTCGACCGCATCCCCGAGGCGGCGCTTCGCGCTCTCGACGAATCAACCCACAAAGCGGCCGAATGACAGTCGGGGCGGCGCCCAAGTACCACTTGAACATCTTCCGGTCGGAACCCGAGGGGGCGTGGGTCGCGGACGTGCCGGATCTGCGGTCCTGTTCGGCCTTCGGCGACACGCCGGCCGAAGCCTTGGCCGAGGTTGAGAAGGCAATGGAGGCCTGGCTTGCGGTAGCGCGCGAGGACGATTTGCCGACCCCGCACCCCCGTGTATCCGCGAAAAGCGAGGCGGCGGGTAAATGCGCCCTCGACTGAGCCGCGCTCTACTCCCATTTAGCCGCGCTATACGGGAGTCGAAGGGTCACGCGGCAATGACGTTTTCTGACGAACTTTTCGAACTTGAAAATACCGTCGCGGAGGTCCTCAGCCGCGCGCGAGACGAAGAATGTAAGGCGCAGCTTGCCGCGCTGGAGAAGGCGTGTGAGGAGGCGAAACGAGCTTGGTCTGGCTCCAATCTCGGATATCACGCCGATGTCTATTGGGAGGGTCTTCAGCCTAAGCCGCCCTTCGCGCAGTTCAGCCCCGAGTGGGGCTTGATGGATCGCTGGCCGACGCACCAACCAGATTCCGGCTGGCGAGTAATGGACAATGCGGCAGTTACCGAGATTATCCTGATGCAGGCGGGCATCAGCGATCTCGATGCCCTGAAGCGGTCCCTCGCGCTGCTCCGTGAGGATCTCTCACGCTTCAAAGAGCGCGGTATTGCCCTCCTTAGCGCGGCCTTAGCCGATGCCACGGACCCGTATTTGAAGCGACAGCTCGCGCAAATCGAGGAGCTTCAAGTCGCCGACCCCGGCACCGTTGCGATCTCCCTCGCTCAGGGGGGACCAAATTGGTCGCGAGACTCGACCGCTATCTCGCAAGGTCGCCGCGTAGCCCCTCATCAGCGGCTGATGGCGGTGTGTCTTTCGGCGACGGTTACTGAAAACGGCCTGCACTCGCTTCACAACGCGATCAGCGAATCAGCCGTCTATCTGGGGCGGCTTGGTAAATTTGAATGTCCGACCGGAGACCGGGGTCCTAACGTCGTCATTGGTCATGGCCGGTCGCTGCTTTGGCGGGAGCTCAAGGACTTCATAAAGGACCGGCTTGGGCTGCCTTACGACGAATTCAATCGCGTGCCGGTTCCCGGAATTACCAATGTCGCGCGCCTATCCGAGATGCTCGATGGATCAGCGTTTGCATTCCTGGTTCTGACAGCGGAGGACGAGCAGGCTGATGGTCGACTCCATCCCCGGATGAATGTCGTTCACGAGGTTGGCTTGTTTCAGGGACGGCTTGGCTTCACGAAGGCAATCGTGTTGCTCGAGGAGGGCTGCGAAGAGTTCTCCAACATCGCGGGGCTTGGCCAGATTAGGTTCGCGAAGGGCAATATCGCCTCGGTCTTTGAAGATGTGCGTTGCGTCCTAGAGCGAGAGGGACTGCTGCCTCGCTGACTGCGGGTCCGCTCGGCGCCGCAATGCTCCACTTTCCGCCCTACCGCGCTTGCCCGATCCTCTCCTGCCCGGCATCCTGCGGCGCGGGTTTAGGCGCCGGGAGCGCGCGCCTAAGGTGATTTGGGAGAGGGCGAGATGAACGGTGCGGAAAGCCTGGTGCGCACGCTGGTCGGGGGCGGCGTCGATGTCTGCTTCGCCAATCCCGGCACCTCGGAGATGCATTTTGTCGCCGCGCTCGACCGGGTCGACGGGATGCGCTGCGTCCTCGGGCTGTTCGAGGGCGTCGTCACCGGCGCCGCGGACGGCTACTACCGCATGGCCGAGAAGCCGGCCGCGACCCTGTTGCATCTCGGCCCCGGCCTCGCCAACGGCCTTGCCAACATCCACAACGCCAACAAGGCCGGCTCCGGCATCGTCAACATCATCGGCGATCACGCCACCTATCACCGGCAATACGACGCGCCCTTGACCTCGGACATCGAGGGGCTGGCGCGGCCCAACTCGCACTGGGTCAAGACCTCGCCCGACGCGAAATCGATCGCCGCCGACGGCGCCTTGGCGATCGCCGCGGCGCGGATGCCGCCGGGTCAGATCGCCAGCCTCATTCTGCCGGCCGACACGGCGTGGAACGAGGGCTCGGGGCCGGCAGCGGTGCCGCCGTCCGCCAAGCCGGCGGCGCCGTCACCCGAGGCGGTGCGCGAAGCGGCGCGCGTGCTGCGCTCGGGCGAGCCGAGTTTGATCCTGGTCACCGGAAGAGCGGTTCGCGCCGATGGGCTGGAGCTGGCCGGCAAGATCGCCGCCAAGACCGGGGCGCGCATCATCGCCCAAGGCTCGAACGCGCGGACGCAGCGGGGCAGGGGCCGGGTCTCGGTCGACAGGATCCCCTATGTCGTCGACCAGGCGCTGAAGGTGCTGGCCGGGTTGCAGCATGTGATCCTGGTCGGCGCCAAGATGCCGGTCGCCTTCTTCGCCTATCCCGACAAGCCGAGCCGGCTCTATCCGGAGGGCTGCGAAGGGCATGTGCTGGCGCGGCCGGACGAAGACCTGATCGCCGCCTTGGAGATGCTGGCCGAGGAGGTCGGCGCGCGCGGCACCCCGGCGCCATTCGTCAACGATCCGGCGCCGCAGCCGGCGCATGGCGCGATCACCTCCGACGCGCTCGGCGCCTCGATCGGCGCATTGCTGCCGGAGAATGCGATTGTCGCCGACGAGGCGGTGACCACCGGGCGCGGCTTCTTCGCGCCGACCAAATCGGCGGCGCCGCATGACTGGCTCTCCAACATGGGCGGGTCGATCGGGCTTGGGCCGCCCTTGGCGACCGGCGCGGCGGTCGCTTGCCCCGACCGCAAGGTCGTCGGCCTGCAGGCCGACGGCAGCGCGATGTATACGGTGCAGGCGCTGTGGACCCAGGCGCGGGAAGGGCTCGACGTCACCACCGTCCTGTTCTCGAACCGCACCTACCAGATCCTCAAAGGCGAGCTGGCCAATGTCGGCGCCGGCAACCCCGGGCGGAAGGCGCTCGACATGCTGGATCTCGGCAAGCCCGACATCGACTGGGTGGGGCTGGCGAAGAGCCTCGGCGTACCGGGTGCGCGGGTCGAGGACATGGACGGGTTCAACCGCCGCTTCGCCGAGGGGCTGGCGACGCCGGGCCCGTACCTGGTCGAGGTGGTGCTGTAGTGTTGGGGCCGCCCCCAACCCATTTAATTCGGTTCAGCCTGTCTTTCGCTTTCGCTCGGGGGCAGCTCCTCAACCAGGATGACCGCTGCCGGTCTGACATCGTACATCCGGCCCCAACCGGGTCTGCCGATGATTTGCAGTTGCTGGCAGCCGACCTGCCGCGCGTAGTCGGTGATTGCGCTCCGTATCTGCGTTACCCACTCGGCCATTTCGGTGCCGCCGAGACCCCAAATCTCGCAAATCGACTTCTGCGGGGTTTTCAGAACGTCGGTGATCGCCACCGCCAATAACTCATCGCCCCGCAGCACAAACCAGCACAGCAGCTTGTCCTCTGTCGCCAGTTTCAATATGTCGGCTGGCATGAAGCGTCCCTGCCCATAGAGGGTGACGCTCTTGTGAAGCTCCCGCTCCACTTCCCGCCACCGCAACTGCATGGCGATGGGATGCACCGGAACAATGCTGACACTGCTCATCAGGCGCTCCCGAAGAGGCGCTGGGTGGCGATTTTGGCGCCGTCGGACATGGCGCGCAGCTTGGCCCAGACGACGTCCTCGGTGACCCTTCCCATGCCGGCCGAGGTGTCGAAGCCGCAATCGGTGCCGGCCATGACCCGCTTCGGATCGCCGACCGCGCGGGCGACGTTTTCGAGCCGGTCGGCGACGACCTCCGGATGCTCGACGAAAGCGGTCAAATCGTCGATGACGCCGGCGACGATAATCTGGTCGTCGGCCAGCGGGAATTTCTGGAGGACGCGCCATTCGTGCTGATGCCGCGGGTTGGCGAAGGGCAGGACGAAGCCGCCGACTTTGGCCTTTTGCAGGATCGGCAGGATGTCTTCGAGCGGCACGTCCTTGTCGTGCGGCGCCTCGTAATTGCCCCAGCAGACATGCAGCCGCACCCGGTCGCGCGGGATGGTGGCGATGGCTTGGTTGATCGTGTCGACA
Organism: Allostellaceae bacterium; assembly: GCA_036008175.1. Classification (GTDB taxonomy): domain Bacteria; phylum Pseudomonadota; class Alphaproteobacteria; order ATCC43930; family CGMCC-115725; genus DATARH01. Next base: position 33,808 of record DASYOB010000095.1, on the reverse strand, counting down.
ACCCGCTCGACAAAGCCGAGAAATTCGCCGAGCGGCCGGTCCTGGTAGGAAAGATGCCGTTCCAGCGCCAGGTCGGGGCAGTCGAGCTGCAATAAAAAGCCGCTCGAAACGATGGTTTCGTATTCGATTTTCAGCGCCTCGCCGAGCGCGGCGAGATAGGAATCCTCGGTGTCGTAATGCTCGTTCTTCATCGCCGCGGCGATGATGCCGGGCGAGGGCGCGGTCAGGAACGGCTCGACAAAACCGCCGCCCTTTTCGTCGAGGGCGGCGCGGAAATCGGCGATCTCCGCCTTCAACTCGCTGTCGTCGACATAGCGCACCTCGCCGATCGCCGTCGGCGGGTCCATGTTCGACACCGCCTCGCGCCCCGCCAGCATCTCGGCCATCTGTTTTTTGAGGAGCGGGTAGCGCTCGACATCGCCGCGCGGCCAGCGCTTCCAGCTGCCGCCGAAGCCGCTCATGCGGTGGCGGACATAAAGGAAAAACGCCTCGCGCTGCTGCTCGCCGTTGTTGCCGATGTCGATGCCTGATTCGATCTGTCGGTCGAGGACATGCCGCAGCGCCGCTTTGCCGAGCCGGTCGAGCTGGGCGGGATCGACCGCCGTGCCCCGCGCCCGCTGCACATAGAGCCGGGTCAGCTCGGGCGGGCGCGGCAGGCTACCCGTATGCGTCGTCAGGATGCGCTCCTCGCTCCACCGCATGGATTCCCTCCCATCTCACTCGTCATTCCCGCGAAAGCGGGAATCCAGAGCCATAGGGTTCGTCACTCGCCCTGGACCCCCGCTTTCGCGGGGGTGACGATAGACTTGACCCCTGCGCTCGTTACGCCGCACAGCTCGTGCAAGGTCATTCCTTCAGGAAAGCAGCGACGCGCTCGGAAAAGCGCTCGGGCTGCTCCTCCTCGGGGTGGTGGCCGGCCGCCTCGATCAGCTCGAAGCGGGCGCCGGGGATCAGGCCGGCATAGGCGCGGCCGTAATCGGGGCTGACGATGCCGTCGCTGGCGCCCCACAGCACCTGCGTCGGCACCTGGATGCGGCCGAGCCAATGCTTCAGCTGCGGGTTGAAGAGCAGCGGGTGCCAGGCGTAGAGGCAGAGCGACTCCCAGTTGCGCGCGTGGATGATCAGCTCCTCGTCGGTCATTGCGTCGTAATCGGGCGCCTTTGCCGGGTCATACCAGCTGCGCCGCCGGAGCTCGCCCGGGTTGACGTTGAAGATGTCGAGGATGTCGCGGGTGGTCGGGCCGCCAAGCTTGATGCCGACCGGATCGACGAGGATCAGCTTCGACAACTTGTGGCAGGAGGCGACCGCCACCTCGGCGGCGAGCCAGCCGCCGAAGGAAAGGCCCAACAGTGCGATCTTGTCGTAGGGCAGCTCGTCGAGGACGGCGAGGTAGAGGTGGACGAGGTCGTACATCGTGTCGAAATCGGCCGGGCGCTTGGTGTTGCCGAAGCCGGGCGAGGAGGGGGCAATGATCTCGGCATGCCGGCCGAGCAGGTCGAGAAGCGGCGCCTTCGGGTGCACCGTGTCGAAGCCGTGCAGCAGCAACAGCGGCGTGCCGCTGCCGCGGTGCAGGACTTCGAGTTCGATCCCGTTCACCGTCATATTCGACATATCAGCCCGTCTCACCGATGCCCGATTTACTGCCGCCCATCATGCCATGAGGGAGCGCGGCGGCAATACGCGGACGGTCCGCCCTGCGTGCGGACGGCCGATTCGCGGCGCCGCGGGCGCCATGTCCGCGCCGGGCGCGGCGTTTGGCCGCTTGTGCCGGGCGGGGACGAAGCGCGCTTGCCGCCGCGCGATGGCGCTCATACATTGGGGGCCTTGGCGCAACAGCAGAAAGGAGGTGATCCTGTGTCTATCGATCAACCGCGGTCCACCGCAGCCGTGACCAGGATCCCTGCCTCGGCGGAGGTCCGTGCCTGAGAAGGCATCGGCACGGCCGCAAGGCCGTAGGTTTCGAGGAAAGGCCGCCCCATTTGGCGGCCTTTCTTTTTTGGCTATGACCGCCGAGTAACTCAGTTTGCAGGCGCACTTTTCCCCCTCCAACCCCCAGGGATTTTGCACAAGAAAGACATCCCAATAACGTTGCCCAAAAATGAATACGACCTGGGGCCGGTGGTATCTCAAGTTGGTTGTAACAGCTCGCCACCGGCTATCGCGTCGGTTGCGCCCGTGTTCGGGCAATTAACCCTTAATAAAGTTACCCGGCGCGATGCTGCGGCGCACTCATTCCCTTCCGCTCGGCAGGAGCCCGCGTATGCACCAGTCGGTTCCCCCGGTATTATGGAGCAAACGCCACCAAACGGAATTTGCCGGCCCGCAGGCCGCTCGGCATCCTTACGCTGTCCGGCTTCCTCACCTAGACGCAGGGAGGGGCGACGGGGTAAGGAGTGAGCGCTATGCGCTCATGGCTGGCGCGACTTCGTAAGGGCTGCGACTGCTGCGTCATATTCTTTTTGATCGGCGGCGCAGTCTTCATCGGTACAGTTCCAGTGGCTGCATCGCCGAGCGTTTGCATCAACAGAATCGCCGCGCATCACAATGTCAGTATTTAAGAACATGTTTTATAGAGAAAATGTCATTATAAATGACCGCTCCGGCGATAAACCGCTCTTGGGAGCCACTATTAATTCCAGAAACCATCGCTTTATAGATATTTGCTGCACCCTCCTCGAATGGGTCGGAATTATGAGGCCCCAATGGTCCCAAATTGATTACAACGTTAGCCTTCTCTTTCTCTGGCAAACTGAAGATAGGTTCGGGATCTGGTGGTGCGTCAATAAAAATGTCAGCTTGCGGGGACAGGCGGCTCAAATAGGAACGTACGCTCTTTTTAGGAGTGATGAACGCAACCTGTATATCTCGGGCCGGTGTCGTTCCGCTATTGTCAAAGATGGGAGTGAATTTCCAACCGTCAGCCCTGGGGATGCTCCCAGAGAATTCGACTTTCTCAAGTTTACTAACAAAAATAAAAGCCCGCTGTATAGATTTGAGAGCGATGCTGCTATCTTCGTTAGCCTTATTCATAGCGATAAGTTGGCCTTCAAAAATTCCAGCTTGTTTTTCCGCAGAATCGTGCGCTTCTCTAATAGCTCGCCTAGTGTCAGAATGGGACCAAAGGATTCCCCAAGCTGCGACCCCGGCAGCGATGAGAAGCGCGACGATGGTCAACCACTCGCGCTTGCTCTTAAAACTTTCATGGCGTTCACGTTGTTTGCGGTCAGCTTGATGCTCAGTCGATATGCGGTCTACTACTGTCACGACCGCAGTGACGCTCTGTATGTGTTCTTCGTACTGCTTGCCTTCGTCTCGATGTTCGGCGGTGTCTTGCTGCTCGGTCGCTTTTTCGGATTCTTCTCCGATTCCCCCCTGTGCCATACGAACCTCGTTTAGACGTCTGACAGATTTAAGTTCTCCCGCCCGATTGCCTTCATCGTTGCCAGAAAGAACGTCGCCGAGAAGGTGCCTCGGCTGAGCTTGTTGCTGATCGATCCCTCGGTTTCCTCTAGCCCGTGCTCCCGCAAACGTTCCGCCAATTGGTGATAACTGACATCGGCCCGCTTTAGCTCGGCCTTCACGAGTCGCTTGGCGCGGTCAGCCCATTCGCGTTCTCTCGATTGAAAATCCATGCGGCTCTCGCAAAAATGATGGTCACCCATCATATATGCGATTTTTCTGTTGACGGCAAGTTGCTAGTATCCCATTATATCCGGGCGGAACATCCCGAATATGATGGGAAATGGCCCAACACTTCCTCCTTACCGCAGCCGCACGGACGCTTACGCTAGCGTCGGTAGCGCGTATGTCGGATGAGGAAGCCGAGCGGGTCTTTATCCGGCTTCGCTGGTCAGACAACAACGGCGATGCCTATTGCCCGCATTGCGGCTGCCCGACTGTCTACATGGCTCGCCGGCCGAACGGTGCGCCCCGCTGGCGCTGCAAAGCCTGCCGCAAGGATTTCAGCGTTACCTCGGGAACGCTATTCGCGTTCCACAAAATGCCGCTCCGGTCCTACCTGATGGCCGTGGCGGTCTTCTGCAATGAGGTCAAGGGCAAGTCGATGCTCGCGCTCAGCCGCGATCTCGGCACGCAATACAAGACGGCGTTCGTGCTGGCGCACAAAATGCGCGAGGCGATGGCCGCTGAAGTTCGGCAAAGCCGGGTCGGCGGCGAGGGCAAACGGGCCGAAATCGACGGCGGCTATTTTGGCGGCTACGTGAAGCCCGCCAATCGGCGCGAGGATCGCAAGGACCGCCGCTTGCGTCGTAACCAATCAGGCAAGCGCAAGGTCGTGGTGGTGATCCGCGAGCGTAATGGCCGAACGCTACCGGGCGTGTTCCGCTCTGAGGTCGAGGCGCTGAATTTCATCCGCCGACAGGTACCGCAGGGAACAACGCTGTACGCGGACGAAGCCGGCTCATGGAATGACCTTCACAGCCGGTACACGCTGCATCGGATCAACCATCAAGAGGCTTACAGCCTCGGCGGCCCGGACGAGATCAACACCAACCAAGCCGAAGGTTTCTTTAGCCGGATGCGCCGCGCCGAGATCGGGCATCACCATCACCTAGCCGGCCCGTACCTGCTGCGGTTCGCGCAGGAAGCGGCATGGCGCGAGGATCATCGGCGGGAGCCGAACGGCGGCCAGGTTGACCGGCTCGTGACGCTGGCGATGCGGAACAAGCCGAGCGTCGATTTCTGCGGGTACTGGCAGCGCGGCCGAATCGCATAGCCCGATTCGCCCATAGCGGCCTGTCGTCAAAAGGCCGTCAACCTGAAATCCACAACATGTTGGAGAACAAATCGGGTTATCCACCGATTCGTTGATCTGCCCTTGCCGAGCGGAAAGATTCCGATTATGAGTCCGCGCGACTAAAAACACGTTCGGCCGGGGAGCCACCCCCGGCCGTTTCGTGAAACCCGCATCCATTGAACCGTCTGCGGGCTTGGTATGGTGTGCGCCCGTTTATCGGGGATTTCATGCCTTGAAGTCAAGACGGTTCTTTCATCCGCGTGAGTGCGGACGGAGGAACCATGCCGAAATTACTTGCCTATACCGCCATAGCAATAGTCGTTGCCGTAAGCGCCGCGTTCTCTGCCGAAGAAGACCCGTTGAAGAATTTTGACGTGAGCATAGATTGCGGAGCATTATACAAACCACCCGGCAAAAATATATTGACTGTATTGCGTCCAGTAACAGTCACTCTTATGCCAAATAATATCAGCATAACTTTTGAAAAGGGAAGTGATTTAGTTCCTAACGGATGTTTTCGGTGCGGATGTAGGCGCATTGGCAATGCGAAAATGTCTCACGCCGAACGGCTGATTCTATAACAGATCCGGCTCTTTCGGCGCGAGCTTCCACCGCACTCCCGGCCCGTGGCCGATCTTTTCCAAATGGCCGCGCCGTCTCAGGTGATGCAGCATGTTAAGGAAGCGGTCGGTTATCTCGCGCCGGATTGCCCGGTCAGTTTCGGGTATCTCTTTCTGCGTTGCGACTGCCTCGGCCAATTCGGCGGCTGACACGGTGCCATTGTCGCGGAGCGCGTCATAGATCAGCCGCGTTACCTCGCCACGCCCGAAATATTCTGTTCGGCGAGGGAACCGTCGCTTGCCACCTATCTCCTCGGGATTGGTATCGGGATCGAATAGCCGAAGCACCGCATCGATGTGGATCAACTCAGCGCGGAGCCGATCAATCGCGGCTTGATGCACGACAAGATCCCCGAGAATTTCGGCCCGCTTGTTGCGGAGCGCATTAACCGCGATTGGCTGTTCATCGGGCAGCGGAAGCGTAGGCATCCCGCCATTTTGTGCTACAGTGCGGCCGGTTCCAATTTTGGTCTAGTGGCGGCTGCTACATAATACCGGGTTCCCCGGCTTCTCCACATTTACGGTCGCCCGCTTTGGGCGAGATTGCGCAATCTGTGTACGGACGATCGCGGCGTTTCCGCGATCATTACCGCCTTGTCGGTGACGGCGGTGATGGGCGTTGCTGCTCTGGGAACCGATGCGGCCATGTGGGAGGTTAACAAGCGCAGCATGCAAAGCGCTGCCGATCAGGCAGCGGTTGCCGCCGTCGTCGCCTATCTGGCGGGGGGCGGCAGCGACCCCGCTGCGACCGCCCAGGGCGTGGCTGCGAATTTCGGCTTTGCCAACGGCAACAACGGGGTCATCGTCACACCCGCTTCTGTAAGCCCGTCGCCCACCGGCTACGATGCGGCGTACTCGGTAACGATCAGCCAACCGCAGCCGCAATACTTCAGTGCGCTGATCCTTTCCGCACCCACGATCTCCGCGACCGCGACGGCGGGCACCACCAGCAACGGGCCGTGCATCTTATCGCTCAATCCGACCGCCAACTCCGCCTTCAGCGACACCGGCGGTTCCGCGGTCTCCCTTACCGACTGCGACCTCGACGTGAACTCGAACGGCACCACCGGCACCGTGGTCTCGGGCGGCGGCGGCAGCGTTTCGGCGCAGAACATAAACCTCAACGGCGGGGACAGCGTAACGGGCGGGGCTACACTCGCGGCGACCAACAGATTGACCACAAACACAGGGCAAACGTACCCGGACCCCTACCAACATCGAACAGCGCCAACGGTCGGCTCGTGCGCCACCAATGGGGCCGGTTACAATGGAAACTTCAACTCGGGCGGAACGCTCTACCCCGGCACCTATTGTGGCAGTTTATCGATAGGCGGCAGCACAGCCTTTACGCTCAAACCGGGAGTATATGTCTTTACCGATCAGAACGGCTATGGCAGCGGCAGCGCCCCCCAGGTCAAGGTCAATAATGGGACGCTCTGTGCCGACGGGGTCACGATCTATGTCAAGAGTGCCGGGAATGCGCAGGTCCAGTTCTCCGGCAACTCGACCAACGTCTATCTTATCGCTCCGGCCCCCGGCACGTCCGGCCTGAACGGCGAAACCGAGGGGCTGGCCATCTGGGTCGATAAAGTCGCCCCGACGAATGCATCGGTTTCTTTTACCGGCGGTTCGACGCAAATCATCGGCGGCGCGGTCTATGCGCCGAATAACACGGTTACCTTTAGCGGCGGCTCGTCCAATACCAGCATCACCCAATGCCCTGTCTCAACCAACCCTTGTGTCGGAACCACCCAGATCCTGTCCGACAAAGTATCGATCAGTGGAGGGTCAACACTCACCCATAGCTCCAGCAACAACTCATGTGTTGGCGATAGCGCCAGTTCCGCGCGGGTCAAGCTGATCCAATAAGGAGGGATAAATGCAGGCGGGACACGCCCGGAGGCTTCGGCGATTGCCTTCCCTTGGTACAGCGAGCGATGGAGCGAGCGCCGTCGAATTCGCATTGGTGGCCGCGTTTTTTATCATTCCGCTGACCATTGTGCTGTGCGATATCGGCACCGCGTTGTTTCGCCAGATGCAAGTCGGCAACGCCGCCACGGCGGGAGCCGGGTATGCAGCCTTTTGCGGATGTTTCAATTCGTCCAACATCACGAGCGCCGTCCAGAACGCGACGAGTGCCGGACTTACGGTTTCGGTACCCACCGGCACACCGTCACAGGCATGTGGGTGTCCGGACGGCACGCTCTCATCGGTACTTGGTAGCTCGGCGACCCCGCCGAATTGCGGCGGGACGGACTGCAGCGCGCATGGGGGCGGGTTCGATGCGACCTATGTCACCGTCAGCGCACAGGCAACCTACGACCCGATTTTCCCCTATCCTGCGATCGTTCCGACTGGTGGGTTCGTTCTCACCGCCGCTGCGACTGTCCGGATCAACTAGAATCTCCATGCCCAGCATACCAAGGGCTTCCATCGCTGACCTCCGCCGGATCCGGCGGCTGCTCATGCGGTTGCTCAAGAATCGCGACGGGGCCCAATCGTTAGAATTCGCGCTTACGGCGATCCCTCTCTTCCTGTTCCTGTTCGGCGTCATCGAGTTCGGCAGGCTGTATTGGGTCCAAAGCGAACTGCAATTCGCCGCTGAAGCCGCCGCCCGCTACGTCACCATAAATCCCAGCGCCACCGCCAGTACGGTTCAGGCCTACGCTGCCACCCAGGTATCCGCAGATTCAGTGCCGAACAGCGATTTCACCGTCACGCCTTATGTATCGAGTACCAACACGCCGGCTTGCGGTAACCAAGTCACAGTCAGTTATCAATTCAGGTTTATCATCGGGCAGTTATTTCCGTACGGGCCGATCACGCTCACCGCAGAGGGTTGCCACAATGGATAGACTCGCTGTGTTCTGATAACCCCAGAGGCTATTCGGTCAGCCGCCGATGAAGTGGCCGACCGGCTTCAGGCCGTCGATGCGGTCGCAGACGATCTTGGTCATCGCCAGCATCGGGGTCGACAGCACCGCACCGCACACCCCCCACATCCAGTACCAGAAGATGATGCCGACCATGATCAGCACCGGGTTCACGGTGAAGCGGCTGGCCAGCAGCATCGGTGTGACCGTCTCGCCCTCCGCGACATGGATCATCAGGTACAGGAGGGCCGGCAGAAACGCCGCCCATAACGGGTCGAGGGTCACCAGCCCGGCGACGAAGAAGATGATCACCCCGGCGGTCGGCCCGAGGATCGGGACGTAGTTAAACAGGAAGGCGAAGGTGCCCCAGAGCAGCGGGTCGCCGAGGCCAACGAGCCAGGCCATGCTGCCGACGGCGATGCCGACCAGCGTATTCATCATCGTGATCGTGCCGAGATAGATCGAGATGTCGTGCTCGATCTGCTGCGAGATATCGACCGCGCGGCGCTTGTCCTCGAAGCGCGGCAGGATCTCGACCAGCCGCCGCAGAAAAGTCTCGCCGGAGACGAGGACAAAAAACATCACCAGCAGGGTCTCGAAGCCGCCGGCGGCGACAGTGCGAATTTGTGCAAGGACTTGTTGCGGCAGTGAAGTGCTCTGCACCGCGACCGGCTTCGCCCCGGCGCCGGGACTGCCGCCGGGCGCGAGGTTTTCGATATGCTCGAGCGCCCGCTGCATCGACCTGACTGGCCCGTTCAAGAAGCTGAGCCGCTCCTGCATTCGCGGGAGCATCTGTGGCAGCTTGCCGATCCAGGTTGTCAACGGACCTGACAGCAGCAGACCGATAGCGACGAACAGCGCGACCAGCGACAGGACGATGACGAGCGAGGCCAGCATGCGCGGCAGGCCGATCCGCAGCAGGACCCGCAGCACCGGCTGAAATACCAGGCTGAGGACGATGCCGAGCACGATCGGCAGAATGATCTCGGCGGCGCTATAGCAGGCGCCAAGTGCCGCGAGGAGGAAGAGACCGCCGAGAAAGATTGTACGCAGCTTGGCCGGGGTTCCGATGTCGGACGATCCCAGCTCGATTTGCGGGGGTAGGGGCGCAGTGTCAGGCATGTCCCGGGCCTCGCCCGCCGCCTCGACCCGTGGCGGCGCTGGCAGTGTGCTCAGGCCAAACCCGTCACGAGGCCGGCAGGTTCCGTTTTGGCCGGCGTGCGATGCGCGTCGAGATTACGCATTCGGAGATTATGCGTTCGACAGGGCGGTCGGGGCGCCGAGCATCCGGCCGCCGAATGCGTCGGCGAAACTCGACGCCTCACTTTCCGCTTTGAATTCGACCTCGAACACCATCAATTCGGCATCCGGGGTGAAGCGGAAAACCTCCGGCTCCCATCTTTTGTGATCGAGCCAGATTCGCATCGTGGCCATTCGATCCAAGAAGTCGGTTTTCGTGACCTCAACCAGGACGAGATGCGGCATGGATTCTCTCCATCCCCCCGCACCTAAATCGTGCGCCGCGGGTAGCCGGATGTCGAATCATTAACGGCGCGTCCGAGCGCCGAATGTTCTGGTTTTAGTCGATTTCGAGAAGTGCCTGAACCCAGCGACTGCCCCGGATGCTAACGGAACGGTGGACCCGGTTCCGTTCACTGGTTGCCGGCAAGCCCAACCAATTATTAACAGCTAAAAACCGCTCGATTTTTTAGGCACCTTGCCAGAACCTCGGTGTTAGCTTGATCGCGACCAGCGGCCGCATTTTTATACTTCCAGGTCCGGCCACATGACGTCATCGATCATCTTGACCACCCCGGAACGCGAGAAGCTGGGAGTCCTTGTCAACAACTTCAGTATCTTCGCGACGCAGATCCTAAGTCAGAATTCGCCGGATTTCGGTAGGACGGCACTGGCCAATCTCGCAAAGGTTAAAAAAGAGGATCAAGCGCTACTCAGGCGCCTCGACAAACTCGCGCGCGAGCATAACGATGAGAGTGCGCTGCGCTTGATAGAGGATCTTCCTCGGGTGCCGGCCGACCTCGCCCAGATGCTGACGCTTGTGCGGCGGTGCTTGCTGGCCTCGGCGTTTCTGGGTCACTGCCTGGCCCAGCCGACCCATCCGGAGCGTGCTTCCGAGCCGGCGCCTCAAGAAAAGCGACTCCACTAGATTGACGAATACCCGCGCTCCGTGGCGGTCGATGCGTGAGCCTTGCGCTGAGCTTTGCTATGGCTTGTCCAAACTGAAGCCGTGCGCCTTGAGCCAAGCGGCAAAACCCACCCCGTCGGGAACCGTTGCCTGCCGCGCCTTGTCCTCGGACCAGCCGTAGAATTCGGCAGTGCCGAAGCGCTGCGGGTCGCGCTGCTTGTCGCGGATCGAAAACCGCGCGTCGCGCCGCTTGTCGTAAGCGTCAACCGCTGCGGCCAGCCGTGAATCGTCGTAGCGGTCGATATGCACCGTCGCGTCCAAGGGCAGGCGCATGCTGACGAAGCCGGGCTGATCGGGATAGCCGAGGCAAAGCCCGGCGACCGGAAAAACCTTGTCGGGTAATTCCAGGATCTTTTCGACATCGGCGATCCGGTTGCGCAGCACGCTGATCGGGCAGGTGCCAAGCCCGATTGTCTCGGCGACGAGAATGCAGGTCTGCAAGGCGAGCGCGCCGTCGATCGCGGCGTTGAAAAAACCCTCCAGGGTGGCGTTGTTGAGGTCGTGGCCGCGCAACTCGCCAATCCGGTCGAGCCGCCGCGCGTCGCCGAGAAAGACAAGAAAGACCGGCGCCGTGCCGATCCAGGGCATGTCCGGAAACAGCACGCCGAGCCGCTCGCGGCGGTCGGGGTCCTTGACCCAGATGACCGAGGCCTGCTGGAAATCCGATTTCGAGGAAGCCGCGAACGCCGAGGCGAGCAGCAGCCGCACGATCGCATCCGAAACCGGCTGGTCGAGGTAGCGGCGATGCGTCCGCCGCACCAGCATTTGGCGTAGCCAGGGCTCGTAAGGCATCTCGACGCCTTCTTCCAGGCCGAGGTCGAGATCGAGGCCAAAACGCGCGCGCAGGTCGTTCACATACGGATGTGCCATCGCCCTCTCCCCGTTGGTCCGAACTCTAGCGGAATTGCTCCTGTTGGCGGGTAGATTCCCGCTTCCAAGGCCGGGAGCGAGTCTGCGCCAAGCCAAGCCGCTTGGCCGAGGCGCGCGCTCGGCCTAAAACAGCGCAGCCACAGGAGAGCCGAACATGCCCGACACGTTGACGACGAATTCGCCTGTCATTGCCGCCTATCGCGCCGCGACCCCTGGTTCGGCGGCGCGCGCCGAGAAGGCGGCGGCGCTGTTCCCGAGCGGAATCACCCACGATTCCCGCTACATAGAGCCCTACGGCATCTACATCGACCACGCCAAGGGCCCGCGCAAATGGGACGTCGACGGGCGCTGCTATGTCGACTATTTCGGCGGACACGGCGCGCTACTGCTCGGGCACTGCCATCCCGAGGTCGTCGCGGCGGTGCAGGCGCAGATCGATCGCGGCACCCATTTCGGCGCCTGCCATGAACTCGAAATCGCCTGGGCGGAGGCGGTGATGCGGCTCATTCCGTCGGCCGAGCGGGTTCGCTTCACCTCGTCGGGCACCGAGGCAACGCTGATGGCGGTGCGGCTCGCCCGCGCCTTCACCGGCAAATCGAAGCTGATCCGCTTCAACTATCATTTCCACGGTTGGCACGACCACATGACCTCGGGCCACACCAACCATTTCGACGGTACCGCGACGACGGGCGTCCTCGACGCGGTCGCCGGCAACGTCCTCTTGTGCGATCACAACGACGAGGCTGCGGTGGCGCGGCTGTTGGAGCAGCACAAGGACATCGCCGCCGTGATCCTCGAGCCGACCGGCGCCAATGGCGGCAAATTGCCGATCGACCCGAATTTTCTGCATGCGCTGCGCCGGCTTACTGCCGAGCACGGCGTGCTGCTGATCTTCGACGAGGTGGTGACCGGCTTCCGTGTGTCGCCGGGTGGGGCGCAGGCTGCCTATGGCATCCGCCCCGATCTGACGACCCTGGCGAAGATCCTCGCCGGCGGGCTGCCGGGCGGCGCCGTCGCCGGCCGCAAGGAGATCCTCGATCTGTTGGATTTCAAGATCACCAAGGGCGCGGGCAAGGAGAAGATCGCGCATCCCGGCACCTTCAACGCCAACCCGCTTTCCGCCTCGGCCGGCGTCGCCGCGCTGCGCGTCGTCGCCGAGACCGACGCCTGCGAGCGGGCCAACCGTTACACCGACGAATTGCGCCGGCGGCTCAACGAGGTGTTCGAGGAGGAGCGGGTTCCCTGGGCTGCTTACGGCACCTTCTCGATGCTCGAACTCTTCACCAATCCCGAGGGCGTCCAGATCACCCCGACCCGGTTCGACCCGATGCAGCACTCGCTCGCCAGCCTCAAGGGCGACCGCGCCGCCGGGGTCGTGCACAAGATGCGGCTCGGCATGATGGTGCACGGCGTCGACCTCTCCGGCCATCCGGGCGGCGTCGTGTCGGCAACGCATGGTGAAGCGGAGCTCGAGGACACCGTCGCGGCGATGCGGCAGACGGTGCGCATGCTGCGCGCGGAAGGGGAGCTCTGACCCGGAGCGCGGCCGGCAAAAGCAGGCGCGGCGCCCTTGCCGCGCTGCGGCCCACCGTTAAGCCGACGCCGAAGCCGAAGGAGCGCCCAGCCTCAAAGGGCCGCGTGCACAAGGGCAAGACCGGGCGCTGAGCAGGGCGCATCTCGGCTCGACAAAGCGGCAGCGATAGCTATAATCGGCCTGCGGAACAAATGCGGAACTTGCCGATGGCAATCCCGACGCGAGAAGTCCGGCGAGAGCCCGAGCCGCGCTATCGCCGCCGTATTCTGGTGGCGGTGCCGCCGGGCGGCTTCGGCGCGCAGCTCGCGACCATGCGGGTGTGGCTCGACAAGATCTGCGGCCCGGCGGGGTGGACCTTCGCGCCCGCGGGGAGGGGTGGGGTCGTCAACGATGCGATCGCCTTCTATTTCGTCGAGCCGGACCATGCGGATGTTTTCATCCGGCGCTTTTGCTGCGGCTATCGCGGCTAGCTTTTTCGCACCGGACGGCGCAGATGCTCCCTAGTGCAAACCGCCGGATTTCGTCCGTTCCGGTGACGCTTTCCGCCCGTCGGCTTCGCCTAAAAGGTGATCTCGGCGGCCCCTCTTGTATCACAACAGTATCAGCCATAAGGTTGGTACGTTGCGGACAAGTTCGGAGTATTTCCCCTTGCGTATCTTCCCCCGGAGCCGGCGCCGCCCCGCCGGCATGATTCACCGTCTTTCGGTGGACCCGAGCACGAGTGCTCGGCTCGCCCACACATTGGACGGTGTGCATCTGAACATCGGGCCGGAGACCTTGAGGCTCGATGGTCAATACCAGGTGAGCATCAACCTGACGAGCGAAGATGTCTTGCGACTGTTCTTGAAGACCTTCCCCGAGCTGGCGCTCGGCTTCAGGGACATCTACTCGACATCCGAGGCGGAGGCAGAGGCGGCGGAATAGCACCTCTGCCGCCAATCTATCGCGCGCTCGCTCCATCCGCGCTATCCTGCGCGCAACGGCCCGCCATTGCGCGGGCCGCTCTTTAGGAGGGTCGGGCGCCGATGGAGACTGTTGAGCGCATCCGCACATTTCACGACGAGCTGACCGAATGGCGGCATGCGATCCATGCCCATCCGGAGCTCGGGTTCCAGGAGCAGCGCACCTCCGACCTCGTCGCCGACAAGCTCGCCGGGTTTGGCATCGAGGTGCATCGCGGCCTCGGCAAGACCGGCGTCGTCGGCCGGTTGCGGGTCGGCAACTCGCCCCGCACGATCGGCTTGCGCGCCGACATGGACGCGCTGCCGATCCAGGAGGCCAACACCTTCGATTACCGCTCGCAGAACGATGGCCGCATGCACGCCTGCGGCCATGATGGGCATACGACGATGCTGCTCGGCGCCGCGCGCTACCTGGCGCAGACGCGCAATTTCGACGGCACCGTGCACTTCATCTTCCAGCCGGCCGAGGAGGGGCTCGGCGGCGCCGCGGCGATGGTCAAGGACGGGCTCTTCGACGAGTTTCCGTGCGAGGTGATTTTCGGCATGCATAACCGGCCAGGGCTGGCGGTCGGCAAGTTCCAGATCCGCCCCGGCGCGATGATGGCGGGCGGCGCCTTTTTCGACATCGCGATCACCGGGCGGGGCGCGCATGGCGCCCGGCCCGAGGCGGGGATCGACCCGATCGTCGTGGCCAGCCACATCACCACGGCGCTGCAGTCGATCGTCGCGCGCAACGTCCGCCCGGTCGACACCGCGGTCATCAGCGTTACCAAGTTCCATGCCGGCGACGCCTACAACGTCATCCCGGAGAAGGCGCTGCTGGGCGGCACGGCGCGCTGCTTCAGCAACACGACGATGGATCTGATCGAGGAGCGCATGCGCCGCATCGCCGAGAGCGTCGCCGCCGGCCTCGGCGCCAGCGCCAGCCTCGATTTCCGGCGGCTGTTCCCGGCCCTCGTCAACCATGCCGACGAGACCCGCTTCATCGCCGACGCGGCTGCGGAGGTCGTCGGCGAGGACAACGTCAACCGGCAGGCCGGGCTGGTCATGGCGTCGGAGGATTTCTCCTTCATGCTGGAGCGCTGTCCCGGCGCCTACATCCAGATCGGCAACGGCGACGGTGAAGGCGGCTGCGAGGTGCACAACCCGGGCTACGATTTCAATGATGTGGCGCTGCCCTATGGCGCGGCATTGTTCGCCCGGCTGGTCGAGCGCCGGCTGGCGCGGATGACCGGCTGAGCCGGGCATCGGAGCTGCTGCCGATTGAGGCTGCTGCGGGGTGCGGCCTGGACCGTGTTCTGCCTCGATCTGGTGATCCTGGCGCAGCTCGGCTACGCGATCCTGGCGAACAGCGGCGGCCCGACCGCCCAGGCGCTGACCCGCGGCTTCGCGATGATGCTCGGATCGGGGCTGCTCGGCGTGGCCGTCCTCCTAATCGTCAGCTCGCGGTTGCGCAGCCGGTTTGGGCTGTGCCTCGGGCTGGTCTGCGCCACGGTGCCGCTATGCTGGGTCGTCGGGGAGATCCTCGCCAGCGCGTGGGAATAGCAGTGGCGATTCCGGCTTGCGTTCGGGCGTCGGGCCGGAGCACCGTATGGGAAGATTGCTTCCTGGGAGGAATGGCTAATGGCTGATATCGGCGTCGAGATCGACTGTCTCGAAGGCGTCAAGGTGGTGGATTTCACCCAGTTCGAGGCAGGGCCGTCCTGCACCGAGTCTCTGGCCTGGCTCGGCGCCGAAGTGGTCAAGATCGAGAACCCGGGCCTCGGCGATCCGGGCCGCCGGCTGCGTCCCGGCCAGCCGGACGACGACCCCTGGTATTTCCACCAGTTCAACGCCAACAAGAAATCGCTGACCTTGAACCTGAAATCGCCGCGCGGGCTCGAAATCGTCCGCGAGCTGCTGAAGAAGGCCGACGTCACGATCGAGAACATGGCGCCGGGCACGATCGAGCGCCTGGGGCTCGGCTATGACGAGGTCAGGAAGATCAACCCCGGCATCATCTACTGCCAGGTCAAGGGCTTCGGCACCGGCAGCCCATACGAGAAGAGCCTCGCCTTCGACATGATCGCGCAAGCAGCAGGCGGTCCGACCAGCGTCACCGGCGAAGCCAACCAGCCGCCGGTCAAGCCCGGCCCCTCCTTCGGCGACACCGGGACCGGCATGCTGATGGCGATCAGCATTTTGGGCGCGCTGTACAAGCGCTCGAAGACGGGACAGGGCCGGCGGCTGCAGGTGGCAATGCAGGACGCGATGATCCATTACATGCGGGTGCCGTTTTCGCGCACCCAGCTCAGCGGCAAGGCGCAGCTGCGCGGCGGCAGCAGCCGGTCGAGCGCGCTGCTCGCGCCCTCGGCGCTCTACCCGTGCAAACCCGGCGGCCCCAATGATTACGTCTATGTCTTCACCAGCCGAGCCAATCCCGAGCATTGGACCCGGCTCCTAAAGGTGATCGGCCGCGAGGATTTGATCGGCGACAAGCGCTACGACACCGGGCCGGCGCGCGGCCAGCGCGTCGACGAGGTCGACGAGATCATCGCTGCCTGGACCCGACAGCACAGCAAGGAAGAGGCGATGAAGATCATCGGCGCGGCCGGCGTGCCGGCTGGTGCGGTGTTCGATACGCTCGAGCTCCTGAACGATCCGTCGCTCGGCGAGCGCGCGATCATGCAGCAGGTGGAGCATCCGACGACCGGCAAATTGACGGTTCCGGCCTGGCCGGTGCGCTTCGACGGCGCCCCGCCCAAGGTCGAGCCGTCGCCGCTCCTCGGCCAACACAATGCCGAGGTGCTGCAGGAATGGCTCGGCATCGGCGCCTCCGAGGTCGAGGCCTTGCGCACCGAAGGCGTCGTCTGACCAGCTCCCCGTCATTGCGAACGAAGCGAAGGAATCTCCTTCGTCGCTTCGCTCCTCGCAATGACAGGTTTAATTATACCCACGCGAGGAGATCCACGATGAAGCTTTATTACGCCCCGGGCGCCTGCTCCGTCGGCATTCACGTATTGCTCGAGGAGATCGGCAAGCCGTACCAGGCCGAACTCGTCAATTTCCGCGATGGGGCGCAGTACAAGCCGCCCTTTACCGGCCTCAACCCGAAATCGAAGGTGCCGACCCTCGAGCGCGACGACGGCTCGATCCTGACCGAGTTTCCGGTGATCGCCCGCTGGCTCGCCCGGCAGAACCCGCAGGCCAATCTGATCCCGAAAGACGAGGAGACCGACACGCGCGCGATGGAGGCGATGGAATACGTCGTCGGCACGATCCACAGCCAAGGCTTCACGCGCCTGTTCCGCACCGAGCGCTTCGCACCGTCGGCCTCCGATCACGACAAGGTCAAGGCACAGGGCCGCGAGGTCATCGACAAGGGCTTTGCCGTGATCGACAAGGCGCTCGAAGGCAAGAGCTATCTCGGCGGCAATGATCTGTCGATCGCCGACGCGGCATTGTTCTATGTCGAGTTCTGGGGAGCGAAGCGGGTCGGCCTGCAACTGCCAAAGAACTGCGCCGCGCATTTCGAGCGGATGATGGCCCGTCCGGCGGTGCAGCGCACTCTGCAGGCCGAGGGGTTGAACTGAAGAAGCCCAGCTTGAGGCGGCCCTCAGCGACCCAGCCCCCTCCCATTCCCTCCCCCGCCTGCGGGGGAGGGCCATGCGGGGGGGGGGGGCCAGGTGCCGAGCGCAGCGAAGCGGGAGCGCGGCTCCAGCTTCATTTCAAGGAGCACCAAGAGATGGATGGCACGACCGTACCGCCGAATTGTCTCGCCGGAATCAAGGTCCTCGACCTGACCCAGTTCGAGGCCGGGACCACTTGCACCGAGGCGCTCGCCTGGATGGGCGCCGATGTCGTCAAGGTAGAGAACCCCGACGGCGGCGAGGCCGGCCGCCGCGGCGTCGCCGACCCCTATTACTTCATGATCTACAACGCCAACAAGCGCTCGGTCACGGTCAACCTAAAATCCGAACGCGGCCTAGCCCTGGTCAAGGACCTGGCCAAGAAGGCCGATGTCTTTACCGAGAATTTCGGTCCCGGCGTCATTGAGCGGCTGGGGCTCGGCTATGACGTGCTGAGCGCGCTGAACCCGCGCATCATCTATGCCCAGGTCAAGGGCTTCGGCGCCGGCAGCCCGTATGAAAACGGGCTGTGCTTCGACCCGATCGCCCAAGCCGTTGGCGGGGCGATGAGCATCACCGGCGAACCCGGCGGCAAGCCGTTGAAGCCCGGCCCGACGATCGGCGACACCGGCACCGGCATGCTGCTGGCGTTCAGCATCGTCGCGGCGCTCTATCAGCGCAACGCCACCGGCAAGGGACGGCAGCTGCAGGCGGCGATGCAGGATTCGGTCATGCATTACAGCCGGGGCATGTTCATCAGACAGGCGCAAAGCGGAAAGGCGGCGCCGCGCCGGCCGGCTGGCGGCAACTGCCCGTCGGGCATCTATCCGTGCAAGCCCGAAGGCCCGAACGACTACGTCTATCTCTTGACCAGCCGCGCCAACCCGCAGCATTGGCCGCGATTGTTAAAGCTGATCGGCCGCGAGGACCTGCTCGGCGATGCGCGCTACGACAAGGCCGCGGCGCGGCTCGAGCGCGAGGCCGAAGTCGACGAGATCATCGCCCAGTGGACCCGCCAGCACACCAAAGAGGAAGCAATGGCGCTGATCAGCGGCGCCGGGGTGCCGGCGGGCGCGGTGTTCGACTCGATGGAATTGACCAACGAGACGAGCTTCTGGCAGCGCGGCATCTTGCAGACCATGCATCACGGCGATTGGCAGATGCCGATGACCACCTGGCCGGTGCGCTTCGACGGCGCTCCGGCTCCGGTCAAGCCGGCGCCGCTGCTCGGCGAACACACCGCGCAAGCGCTCGGCGACTGGCTCGGGCTCAGCCCCGGGGAAGTCGACGCGCTGCGTCAGGACGGCGTCGTCTGACCCGCGGCTGCGCCGACCACCCCAGCTCTTCCAACGACACGGTGGGGCGACGGCTCGGCGCGCGAGACGAGGCTGATCGAATCGGGCGCGGCCCCGGCCTCCAACATCCGGTCGACGCTACCGCCGAAATACCGCGCGAAAGCGTCGGCCTCGTCCGCGACCTTAAACTCGACGCGCAACAGCACGTCCGCTTCGCCGTCATGACAACTGAAGCTCGACGGTTCGAAGCGCCGCTCGTCGAGCCATATCCGCATCGCAGCCATCCGGGCGGACAGCTCGCCTGGCCGCAGCTGGATCATCACGGTACGCATAATTCCCCTCATTAGCGGCTCTGGACCCAGCATAGCAGTGGACCTCGGCGAGGTGTGCGCCGCGATGGCGCTCACGTTTTTGCCACAACTCGCCGCGAACCGGATCGCCGCCGCCCGCTGACGATGCCTATTCGACGTGGCAGATGGTTTTCGTTCGGCGAACTGCAACAGCGGGATGCCAAGAAACCCCGCGAGCTTCAGGCGGGGCTTTGAGCGGCAGACCGGATTTGCCATGCTGGCGTTCGACCCGGGATTATTTGACGAGGGGGTTAGGAGGATCGTATGGACCTGATCATCCGCGATGCGCGGCTGGCCGACCGTTCTTCCTCGGCCGAGCCGGTCGATATCGGCGTCCTCGACGGCAGGATCGCCGCGATCGGGCATGGGTTCGGCGATGCGGCCCTGACCTACGACGCGCACGGGCGGCTCGCCTGCGCCGGACTGATCGAGACCCATATCCATCTCGACAAGTCACGGCTGATCGACCGCTGTCCACCCGAGCCGGGCCGCCGCATCGCACCGATGGCGCAGGTCAAGGCGATCAAGCACGAGCTCTCGATCGAGGATGTGCGGCGGCGCGCGGCGCAGACCCTCGAAGAGTGCATCCTCAACGGCGCCACCCGGATGCGCACCCAGGTCGAGGTCGACCCGGCGATCGGCATGCGCGGCTTCGACGGGGTTCAGTCGTTGATCGCCGACTACAAATGGGCGATCGACATTGAGATCTGCGTCTTCGCGCAGGACGGGCTGACCAACTATCCAGGCACCGACGAGCTCTTGGTCGAGGGGCTGAAGCGCGGGGCCAGGGCGGTCGGCGGCGCGCCGCGCTACGATGCAGATCACGTGGGGCAGATCCGCCGGATCTTCGAGCTGGCGCGCGAGTTCGACGCCGAGATCGACATCCATCTCGATGTCGGCGACGGCGGCGAGCCGCTCGACATTCCGCTGGTATGCGAGTTGACCAGGCAATACCGGCGCGGCGGCCGGGTGGTGGTCGGCCACATGGCCAAGCTCGCGGCGTTGCCGCCGGCCGAACTCGCGCTGCTGGCGCAGCGCATGGCCGATGCCGGCGTCGCGGTCACGGTGCTGCCGCTGACCGACCTCTATTTGATGGGCCGCGAGCGCGACCACGATGTCCGGCGCGGGGTCGCCGACGCCAATTTCCTGGTCGAGCACGGCGTCAACTGCTCGCTGTCGACCAACAACGTGTTGAACCCGGCGACCCCGTACGGCGATTGCTCCTTGATCCGGATGGCGAATTTGCACGCCAACGTGCTGCAGATCGTGCATCCCGGGCGGTTGCGCGACTGCTTTCTGATGCTGACCGAACGCTCGGCCCGGCTGCTCAATCTGAAGGATTACGGGCTCGAGGTCGGCAACCCCGCCGACATCGCGATCATCGACGCCGAAACCCCGCAGCAGGCGATCGCCGAGATCCGCCAGCCGCTCGCCGTCTTCAAGCGCGGCAGGCAGACCGTCCTGCGTCATCGGCCGGAGCTGTTGCGGCCCGACGGCCGCCCGGACAGCCGCAGCCGGTGATGGCCCGGCGCAAATTCTGGGGGAAAGCGCGTGTGAACCCGGCGCGGGCGCGCTACGATCGCCGCCTCGTCAAAGCGAGCCGAAGGAACGAGCCATGCGCAACGCCTACAATGTCATCGATGCCGACGGTCATGTGCTGGAGCCGACCACTCTGTGGAACGACTACATGGACCCGGCCTTCCGAGACCGGGCGCCGCGGCTAATCGTCGACAAGGACGGCAAGGAGATGCTGCTGATCGAGGAGCAGGTGCTGGGCAGCCACCAGGGCATGGGCGGTATCGGCGGCGTCGGCGCGCGCCAAGGCCTGATCCAGGCTTCGACGATGACTTACAAGGAAGGACGCCCGGGCGGCTTCGACCCGCACAAGCGCATCCCCGACATGGATCTCGACGGCATCGACGCGGTTTTTTTGTATCCGAGCATGGGGCTGTTTGCCGGCGCGGTGCAGGACCCGCCGCTCGCCGCCGCGATGTGCCGCGCCTATAATCGCTGGCTCGCCGATTACTGCAATCCCTACCCTGACCGCCTGTTCGGCATCGCTATGCTGCCGATGCAGTCGATCGATCTGGCAATCGACGAGATGCGCTTTGCCAAGAAGGAGCTGGGCTTTCGCGGCGGCTTCATCCGGCCCAACCCCTACAACAACAAGATGATCCACCACCCCGATTATGAGCCGTTCTGGGCCGCGGCCGAGGATCTCGGCTTTTCGATCGGCTTTCACGAAGGCGGCAACAGCGGCATGCCGACGGTCGGCGTCGACCGCTTCGAGGGGCGCGGCGCGCAGCACATCATCAGCCACACGATGGAGATGATGCTGGCGGCGATGAGTGTCATCTGGGGCGGCGTGTGCGAGCGGCATCCAAAGATCCGCATCGCCTTCCTAGAGTCGGGCGGCGGCTGGATTGCGCCCTGGCTCGACCGCATGGACCGCCATTTCGACGATCAGGGCTTCAACGATTCGGGGCTGACCACCCGGCCGAGCGAGCTCTTTCGGCGCAATTGCTGGATTTCGTTCGAGCCGGTCGAAGGCAGCCTCGAGGTGCTCGCCGACTACATTGGCCCGCACAAGATCCTGTGGGCGACCGACTATCCGCACCGCGACGGGTTTTTCCCCGGCGCGCCGAAGATGATCCTCGATCGCCTGGCCGGCGCTACACCCGAAACCCGGCAACAGGTCATGGCCGGCGGCGCGATGGGGTTCTACGGATTGCAGTAAAGGCAAGCGGTCGGCACGCATGCGAGCGCCCCGGCCGCGATCCTGCCGGACGTTCAGTCGAGACTGAAGCCGCGGGCGCGCAGGTGGGGTGCGAAGCCTCGGCCTTCGGGTTGGGCGGCGGCTTGGCGGGCTTTGTCCTCGGACCAGCCGTAAAACTCGACGTAACCGAAGATTTCGGGAGCGCGCTGCTGCTCGCGCGGGGTCGCGAAACGGGCGGCGCGGCGGCGGTCGTAGTTCGCGATCTCTTCGGCGAGCGCCGTATCGTTGTAGCGGTCGGTGTGCAGGGTGACCGCGAGCGGCAGGCGCATGCTGATATGGCCTTCGCCGGCGGGATAACCGAGGCACAGGCCGGCGACCGGAAAGACCTTGTCCGGCAATTCCAATATTTCGGCAACCGCACCGGCATGGTTGCGGATGACGCTGATCGGGCAGCAGCCGAGGCCGGCGGCTTCAGCCGCCAGGATGAAGCTCTGCATGACCAGGGCGGCATCCACCGCAGCGTTGAAAAACCCTTCGAGGCGGCCGTTGTCCTGCGTGTGGCCACGCAATTCGCCCAGCCGTTCGAGCCGCCGCGCGTCGCCGCAAAACACCAGAAAAACCGGTGCGGCACCGATCCACGGCATATCGGGGACCAGCGCCGCTAGCCGGTCGCGCCGGCCGCGCTCGGCGACGCGGACGACCGAGGCCTGCTGGAAATCCGATTTTGACGAGGCCGAGAACGCCGCGCCGAGCAACAGGCGCAGCAATCCTTCGGGAACCTCGCGCGGGCCGTAGCGGCGGTGCGTGCGGCGCAGCAGGACTTGGCGCAGCCACGGAATTTCCGGGACTTCGCCGGGAAATTCGTCGGCGTCGCCAAAACGGGCGCGCCATTCCCGCTCATAATTCGCAGTCATGTTCCGCGCCTGTCGAGGCTCACACCGGGGCGAGGCGACTGATCTCGGCGGCGTCGAAAGTATAGCGGGTGCTGCAGAACTCGCAGGTGACGGTGGTGACCCGTTCCTTCGCCATGTCGTCGATCTCGTCGGCCGGGAAGGCGCGCAGGATGGTTTCGATCCGCTCGCGCGAACAGCGGCAGCGGGCTTCGAGCGGGTGCGTGTCATAGACGCGCACGCCATCCTCGTGAAAAAGGCGAAACAGCAGCCGGTGCGGCGTCAACTCGGGGTCGACCAGTTCGCCTGCGGTCGCCGAGCTCATCAGCACCATGCTCCGCCGCCAGCCATCCTCGACATCGTCGGCGATGACGCCGTAGCCGCCCTCCGGAGGCACCCGCTGCAGCATCAGCCCGCCGGCGCGCCAGCCGCCGCCTGGCCCGGTGCGGGCGACCGCGAGCTTGATCCCGGCCTGGATCTGCTCCGACTGGCGGAAATAATGCTGGGCGCAGTCGGCCAGGGTCGCCCCCGACAGCTCGACGATCCCCTGGTAGCGGTCGGTGTCCTCGCCCTGATCGACGGTAAAGGCGATATAGCCGGCGCCGAGCAGGCGCGGCACCGACAGCTCGGCCGAGCGCGCGCCGTCCGACGCGGCGCCCTCCGACGCGGCCTCGGCCAAGGCGGCATCGAGCTTTGCCGCATCGTACTGGGCGTACCCGCGCACCGCGCCATTGGTCGACACATCCGCCACGATCATCCGGATCGGCCCGTCGCCCTTGGTCTGAAGGGTAAAGACGCCGTCATATTTGAGGGCGCCGGCGAGCAGCACGGCAAGGGTGATCGCCTCTCCGAGCATCGCCGCGACCGGCTCGGGATAGGCGTGCTGCGACAGGATGCGGTCGATCGCAGGGCCGAGCCGCACCAGACGGCCGCGCAGCGCGAACGGGTCGATCTGAAACGGCTGGACCAGATCATCCGGCGCGGCGCCGTGGGAGGAGCTCAAATCGGGGCACTCCGACGCGGCTGACAGCGGCGACCGAAATTCATGGCGATCGGTAAATCGCGGTTCAGCCCAAGCACCAGGCGAGTATCCCTTTTTGCGCGTGCAGCCGGTTCTCGGCTTCGTCCCAGACGACCGATTGCGGCCCGTCGACGACGCCGGCGGTGACCTCCTCGCCGCGCTTGACCGGCAGGCAATGCATGAAGATGGCGTCGGGCTTGGCGTGCGCCATCAGCGCTTCGTCGACCCGGTACGGGGCGAGCAGGTTGTGGCGATTGACGCTCGCCTGCGCACCCATCGAGATCCAGGTGTCGGTGACGACGCAATCGGCGCCGGCGACGGCCTCGTTGGGGTCGCTCGTCAGATTGACCCGGCCGCCCTCGCGGCGAGCCCAGTCGAGCAGGTGCGGCGGCACCCCCAGCTCCGGGGGGTTCGCGAGCCGCAGGCCAAAACCAAAGCGCACCGCGGCATGAACCCAGCTTGCCGCGACATTGTTGCCGTCGCCGCTCCAGGCTACGACCCGGCCGGCCAGCGGGCCCTTTTTCTCCTGCAGGGTCATTACGTCGGCCATGATCTGGCAGGGATGCGAGGCGTCGGTCAGCCCGTTGATCACCGGGACGGTCGCATGGCGGGCCAGCTCGTCGAGCTTTTGCGGCTGGTTGGTGCGGATCATGATCGCATCGACATAGCGCGACAGCACCCGCGCGGTGTCGGCCACGGTCTCGCCGCGGCCGAGCTGGCTGTCGGCGGTGTTCAGGAAGATCGTGTCGCCGCCGAGCTGGCGCATCGCCACCTCGAACGAGACGCGGGTCCGGGTCGACGGCTTTTCGAAGATCATCGCCAAGGTCTTGCCGGCGAGCGGCCGGTCGCGGCGGCCATTCTTGTAGGCGACGCCGATCTCGAGCATGCGGCGCAGCTCGGCGCTGTCGAACCGGTCGATGTCGAGAAAATGGCGCGGCGCTGCGGGGGGCGCCAGCCGCCCGTCGATCAGAACCCCATCGCGGGCGGCGCGCCTTACGCCGACCATTCCCGAGCCACTTTGTGCAGGATGTCCACCGCCTGGCCGATCTCAGCCTCGCCGACGATCAGCGGCGGCAGCAGGCGCAGTACATTGTCGCCGGCAGTCAGGGCCAAGAGGCCGTTCTGGCGCAGCCGGGTGACGATGTCGCCCGCCGGCACCACGCAGCGGATACCGAGCAGCAGCCCCGCGCCGCGCAGTTCGGCGAAGAGCTTGGGGTAGGAGTTGACCAATTCCTCAAGCCGGCCGCGCAATAGCCGGGCATTGGCCTCGACCTTGTCGAAAAAGCCCGGCTCGAGCATCACATCGAGCACGGCGTTCCCCGCCGCCACCGCCAGCGGGTTGCCGCCAAAAGTCGAGCCGTGGGTGCCGGGCCCCATTCCGGCCGCCGCCCGCTCGGTGGCGAGGCAGGCGCCGATCGGAAAGCCATTGCCCAAGGCCTTAGCGATCGCCATCACGTCGGGGGTCACACCCGACCATTCGTGGGTAAAAAGCTTGCCGGTCCGACCCATCCCGCATTGCACCTCGTCAAAGACGAGGAGCAGGCCGAACTCGTCGGCGATCGCCCGCAATCCCCGCAGGTATTCGTCCGAGCCGGGGCGCACCCCGCCCTCACCCTGGACCGGCTCGACGATGATCGCGGCGGTCTCGTTGCCGATTGCGGCGCGCATCTCGTTCAGATTGCCGAAGGCGACATGGTCGAAACCGTCCATCGGCGGCCCGAAGCCTTCCAGATACTTTTCATTTCCAGCGGCGGCTAAAGTGGCGAAGCTGCGGCCGTGAAACGAGCCGTCGCAGCCGATGACCCGATAGCGCTCGGGATGGCCGGTCTCATGCTGGTATTTGCGCACAATCTTCAGCGACAATTCGCAGGCCTCGGCCCCCGAATTACCGAAGAACACGGTGTCGGCAAAGCTGTTGTCGACGAGGCGCTGGGCCAGCCGCTCCTGCCCCGGAATGCGGAACAGGTTGGAGACGTGCCACAGGCGGCGGGCCTGCTCGGTTACGGCGTCGATCAGATGCGGATGGCAGTGACCGAGACTGGTCACCGCGATCCCGCTGGTGAAGTCGAGGAATTTGCGGCCGTCGGCGGCGTAAAGCCAGCAGCCTTCGCCATGATCGACGGCGACATCCCACCGGCCATAGGTCGGCATCACGGGTGTAATCACGGAATTTCTCCTGCGCGACAGGGTTGGGTGAGGCGGATCGGCGACGCTCGGATTATCGTCGTCGCCGGGACCCCACCGGCGGGGTGCGTCGCGCCCGTCCAAGACACCGGCGCAGATTGCCGGGATCGCGCATCATCTCACTCTCCTCGTCACGGCGGCGCCAACCCAGCAACCCGCCATCGAGCAGGAAAGCGGCGGAGTATGGGGATTGCGCAGAGGCCTGTCAATTCGCCCCGCCGTGGGTGGTCAAAGTCCACTTGCGTTCGCTAGCCCGAAACGCTAAGGCCTTGGCCCGCTCTAATGGAGAGGTGCCGGAGCGGTCGATCGGGGCGGTCTCGAAAACCGTTGTCCCCCTTGCGGGGGACCGAGGGTTCGAATCCCTCCCTCTCCGCCAGCGCGTCATCTCGGTTGATTCAATGATTTTCTAAATCAGATCAGCTACTTGGCAGCTTCGGCGAGCAGAATGCGAACGCGGACGCGCGCTCCGCTGCAACGGATGGTATGTCACGACGCCGCGGCCGTGAGCCCGCTTTCGCCGCGGTGCAGGTCGGGGGTGTCGTTGCGGCCCGACAGGAAGGTTCTGATGTTGCGCGTCGCCTGGCGCAGGCGCTGCCGGTTCTCGACCAGCGCGATGCGGACAAAGCCTTCGCCGTATTCGCCAAACCCGATCCCCGGCGACACCGCGACATTGGCGCGTTCGAGCAAGAGCTTGGAAAAGGCCAGGCTGCCGATCGCGCGATAGCGCTCCGGGATCGGCGCCCAGGCGAACATTGTCGCCTCCGGCTGCGGCACCTCCCAGCCGGCTTGGCGCAACCCGTCAACGATCACGTCGCGGCGGGCCTGATAGCGCGCGCGGGTTTCGCCGATGCAGTCCTGCGGGCCGTTCAAGGCCGCGGTCGCCGCCACCTGGATCGGGGTGAAGGCGCCATAATCCAGATAGGATTTGACCCGCGACAGCGCCGCGATCAGCCGCTGGTTGCCGACGGCAAAGCCGATGCGCCAGCCGGCCATCGAATAGGTCTTGCTGAGCGAGGAGAATTCGACCGCGATGTCGCGCGCCCCCGGCACTTCGAGGATCGAAGGCGGCGGCTTGCCGTCGAAATAGATTTCGGCATAGGCGATGTCGGACAGCACGACGATGTCGTGCCGGCGGCAGAACGCGACGATCTCGCCGTAAAAATCGAGATCGACGGTTTGCGCGGTCGGGTTGGCGGGGAAGTTGAGGACGATCGCCAGCGGCGCCGGGATGCTGTGCTGCACCGCTTTCTTCAGTTCGGCCAAAAAGTCGAATTCGGGGCCGACCGGCACATGGCGCACCGAGGCGCCGGCCATGATGAAGCCGAAGGCGTGGATCGGATAGCACGGGTTGGGCACCAGCACGATGTCGCCGGGTGCTGTGATCGCCTGCGCGAGGTTGGCGAGGCCCTCTTTCGAGCCGAGGGTGACAATGACCTCGCGTTCGGGATCGAGCTCGACGCCAAAGCGGCGGGCGTAATAGCCGGCGCAGGCGCGGCGCAGCCCGGTGATCCCGCGCGACACCGAATAGCCGTGGGTCTTCGGGTTCTGCACCGCCTCGATCAGCTTGGCGACGATATGCGGCGGGGTCGGGCCGTCGGGGTTGCCCATGCCGAGATCGATGACGTCGCGCCCGGCGGCGCGCGCCTTGGCCTTCAGCGCGTTGACCTCGCTGAAGACGTAAGGCGGAAGACGCTTGATACGATAGAAATCCTCGGTCATGGCGGCTCGGCGGCTGTGTACAGAGCCTTTTAGCCGGCTTCGGCCGCTGTGGCGAGCGCTATGGCCCGAGGATACTATAAATTATGCCGAAGATTATGCCGAAATCGGCCGCTCTCGATGACCGGTAAGCCGGCGCCCGAAGAGCTACCCGGAGTGAGGATGTCGCTGCACCCTGCGCGGCTGAGCAAGGAACTGTAGCGGCTCTTTCTTACACGCGTAGGGCGTCTAATCCTCTCGTCGGAAATCGGGCACATGGGCGGCAATCACCTGGCTCCACCAATCGATCATAATCGCGCGCCACCAATGCGGCCGGTGATCCGCGCATGGGCCTGACTGAAACGAGCATCGCGCTCGCGGCTTGCGTGCTCGTCCTCGGAGCCGCGCTGATCCTCGACCGCCGCCCCTACCGGCCAGGCAAGCTCAATTACATCCTGCTGATGATCGTCGCCCTCGCTGCGAGCCTGGTGCTCGCCCGGCATCTGTTGGGGCTGATCCTATAGCCGCCCGGGATCTCGCCGGCCGGGTTGGTCATTCGCCGCCGGTGCAGTGGCGAAGATTGTAGCGTTCGTCTTCGTAATCATCCATGGCAGCCTGCAATACGCTGTTGGGCGGCAAAGCCTTCAGTGCGGCGGTAATCGCTTTGATCGTCGCCTCGTTGTACGGAACCGGCTTTGGGCATCGGCAGGCGGTCGAGACCGTGCTCGAGCCCGTGCTGGCGCAGCCGGCCACGACCGCAACCCCGACGAGCGCCAAAAGCGCCGTCCCCACCCTTGTCGCCATGCCCGATCTTCCCCCGCCCCCGCGCGGCCGCACCATGGCTAGGCTCAGCTCTCAGATCAAGCCGGAAGCGCTATGGCGCTCGAAGCCGGGGCGATTTTTCGGGCATCAGCACTGCGATCAGGCCGGCAGCCGCGACCAGAACTTGAATCGTCGCCTGCACAATCGCTTGATCGGCACGGATCCCGGCTGCGGCGAGCAGCGCGCCCAAACCGGCATAGCTCGACGGCTCGCGCAGACGGGCGAGGACAAAGGCGATCATTGGCACGGAATTTCCTTTCGGCCGGTGAGACTTTTGGGAACGGGCGCGCTGGCCCGCGCCCCGGCACTCGGCTGCGGCTTGATTTTCAATGGGCGGCAACGACGATGCGCAATCCATCCGGGCCGAAACTGAACTCCTGGCTAGCGCCGTTCGAGCTGCGCATCAGGCACAGGCCGGTTTCGACATTGGCCGACAGGATCAGCCCAGGCACGTCCGCCATCGTGTCGCAGCGCACGATCTTGTAGCGCCGACGCTCGCTCTCGGGATCGACGGCAGTCAGTTTGCGCGGCAGCATCCTATGTCCTCCAATGGCTGGGCGATGGCCGGGCGCCTTCAGCCATCACTTCCGGTCCTGCTTTTGCACGATCTGGGTGCGCAAATCGCCGATCGCGTCGATGATGCGGCTCATCGCGGCGCGCATCTCGGTGCGAAAGTCGCGTTCGTCGAGACGCCGCTGCTCGACCGCGCGTTCCAACGCCTCAATGCGCAGTTCGTGCGAAGCGATTTGTACGGTAAAGTCGGCCCGCAGCTGTTCGATGTCGCCGCGCAGGCTGATATAGCTGGTCACCGCGCCGCCGCCGATGGTCAGCACCAACACCCCCGCCTGCATCAGATGCCCGAAATTGATCTCGGGTGAAAACCGCGGCGTCAAGGTCACGGAACCAACGGCGCTGCTGGCGTCGCCTTCAGCAATTCGGCCAGCACCCCGGCCCAGACCGACTGGCACGCTGCGTCTTGCAGGGTCACCTGCACCGCCCGCTTCTCCTCGACTGCGGTCAACACGCCTGCCGAATTTCCGGTGGCGGCGATCGCATTTCCCGTCGTGGCGAGCACCGGCCAGCAGGCGGCCCCGGCACTGTCGCCGACGGCCGTGGCGAGCGCCGTCGCGCTCTGCGCGTCAGCGGCGGCGAATTGCCCGACCTGAGCACAGCCGCCGAGCCACAGCGCCAATATTATGGCCAGCGACACGGCGCCGGCAGCGGCGACTCCGTCGCCTAGCCGGTTGGCGCTGCCGTCGATGTAGTTCCACAGCTTTGACATCTGCATCATGCTCCATCCCTCCGATAGACGTTTCGATTGCATTGGCGAGCGCTGCACCGGGTGACCGCCGGCGCAGCGGCCCCGGCACATTCCCGGTCTCAAAAGATTGCGCACGCCATTGCTGAAAATGTTGGCGCCGAGGCGGCAACGAGGAGTATTTGCACACTCGTCCCTAGCCGCTCGCGTCGGCAGAGGCGCGGTGCGACCGAGCGAAAGTCGTCGGCCCGGCCCGGCGTCCCCTACCGGGATTCGGTCGGCAAAATTTGCTCGCCGTGCACCGTATTGCTGCGCATTTCGATAGCCGTACCAAGATCGCGGCCGGCCACGACCGGGAAGCTTCCGGGATCAACCTGGGCGCCTTGCGGCGTGTACTCGTAGGCCAATGTGTCGGCCAGCGTCTGTTCGCCGCCGGCGGTGATGTTGAACGACGGGAATTCAAAGAACAGCCGCTGCCCGACATACTGCGTCGGCAGAGTCTGCACGTAATAATTGCCGGTCGCGAGATAGAGGAATTGGGCGCCTTCCGGCTGGTCGACGGGGTGGGTCCCGTAAAGCCCGCGATTGAGCCCGGTCAGATCGTACCGACTGGCGCCGGTCAGGGTGGCGGTGGCAAACGTCAGCAACTCCAGTTGCCCGCCCGAACCCCGCAGGGCGCAGAGCGAGATCCCGGCCGCGGCGGCATCGGCGCCGACGCTGGCGAGCGCGCCGTCGCTCTCGCTCAGATCGACCGACAATGTGCTCCCGGCTGGCGCCAGATCGGCGGTCGAGATCCCGATTGTCGAGCGCCCGGTGAACCTGCCCTGGAGGCCATAGCTCGACCCATCGAGCGAGACATAGACCTGCGCGCCGCCCCAGCTCGGGCTGTAGACGCCGTCGCCGGCCCCATTTGGCGGCCCGCCTGACAGGCCGATGATGATTTGCGGCGTAGCCAAACCCTGCGCGGCGAGCAGCGCCCCGGTCGGCTCGAGGATAAAGGGCGTATTGACCGAAGGCGCCGCCGCGCTATACACCGGCGCGCTCGAATTCGGCGCGCTCGCCTGGTTCGGCCGCGGGCTCGCGGTGCTGGCGCCGCTGCCGAGGCTCGATACCCCCGGCCCGACCGCCAATGGGCTCGATGCCGGATAAAGCAGCGCGCCCGGCGTGCCGAACCAATCCTCGGCGGTGATTGCGAGCGTGCCTTCCGCGTCCTCGGCGACGGCCGTGATGCGCACCGTGATTGCCGATGCGCCGAGCCGCGCATCGGTGATCTGCACCAGATCCATCGGCTCCAGCAGGCAGTATTTCCAGCCGAGCTGAAACGTGTAGGTGTTGCGAAAATAGAGGCTGCGCTGCAGCAGCAGCTGCGCCACGATCGGCCCGGTCAGATAGGGGTCGACGATCGCCTGCGCCTTCAACGACGCATCCTTGCGCACCCCATAGAGATCGATCGAGCTTTGGTCGAACGCGATCACCGGG
Organism: Allostellaceae bacterium; assembly: GCA_036008175.1. Lineage (GTDB taxonomy): Bacteria > Pseudomonadota > Alphaproteobacteria > ATCC43930 > CGMCC-115725 > DATARH01. Next base: position 2,669 of record DASYOB010000095.1, on the reverse strand, counting down.
TTGGGATTGTAGGAATTGCCGCGGTCGAGGCATTCGACCTCGATCCAGTTGTTGGCGTCGGCCTGGGTCGAGCGGGTAATGTGCACCGGGTCGTCGGTAAACCCCCCGGTGATCGGCGAGGCGCCCATGCGCAGCGCCGGACCGCCCGGCGACACCCCGAGATCGAGCCCGACATTGGATTCCTGGACGATAAAATCGTCCTCGCCGAGGCTGTAGATCGGCGTCGTGTTCGGGGCAAAGCCAAAGGGCCCCTGCGCAGCGCCGACGCTGATCGACTCGCTGCCGGTGGCCGAGCCGGTGATGGTCAGCGGCAAGGCGCCGGGTTGGGTCGCCGCGATCAGCACGCCATAGGGTGTCACCCCGGCAAAGATGCCGAACTGGGTAAGAGCGAGCGTGTCGTTGACGATGCCGGCGAGGCCGCGCCCGAGCGAGGCGCCATACACGGTATCGGCATTGACGTTCGGCGGCTGGGCCTGATAGCTGATCGTGATCGGGCTGCCCGGCAGGCCGGAAGACGAAAAGGTCAGGCTCAGAATGTCGAGCTCGCCGACCGAGCCGCCGATCGCGACCTGATAATAGGTGACCGCGAGCGGCTGATCGCCATAGGGAAGAATCTTCAGCAACCCGCCCGACCATACGATCGCGCTGTTGGTGATCTTGACGATGTCGCCGAGCGATTGCTGCGCCTGCTGCTGGGTATCGAGCAGCGGCGAGAGGAACATGGCGGCGGCCTGGCAGTAGCTCGACCAGATGGTCAGGCTGTCGAGATTGGCCGCCGGGAAATTGGCGCCATAGCGCGGATTGGTCAGAAGGTCGGTGACGATCGCCGCCGGGTCGGCGTCGTAGCCGTTGACCGAGCTCGCACTCTCGATGCCGAAGACCTCAAAATTGAAGTTCGGCAGGGCCGCGGATTGGCCGAGCTGATAATTGTCGAGTGTGACGTTGGCGGTGCCGGAATAGCCGAGCGCCTTCTGCGGATGGTTGGTCACCCAGAACGGGTCGGGCGCCTGGCCGTCGGCGCCGAGATTGGTGGTCGAGAGGCCTGGCAAATTGACCAGCGGTGCTATGCTCTTGTTCCACCAGACGGCACCCCACCCGGCGACCGGTCCCTGACAGACGCCGAGGATGACCGAGGCGCTGTAGATTTCCTGTCCGCTGCCCTTGCCGGCGAGCCCGGCGCCCTTGCCTTTGGCGCTCTTGCCGGCGCTCGCGGTGAAATCGTCGTAATCGATCAGGTTCGGGGCGAGCTTGGTGGTGCCGTAGACCAGCGGGATGACACCGCCCGCCTGGCTCGTCTGAAAATGCAGCGACGCCGCCACCCGCTGCTGCTTGGCGTTAGAGCCGCCGCCGATGATGTTGCTCATTCGGAAATCGCGGTCAAGGATTGACGAATGGGTCGAAGAACCGCACCGCACGGCCGGCCAACTGGCCTTGGGTGGCATCGCCGCCGATCACCCCGGCGCTGTAATGGGCATGGATCAGCTGCGGCCACCGGATGACGATGACGCCATGGGCAAAGCAGCGGCCCATTTTGAAGAGCGCGATGTCGCCTGGCTGCGGCGGTCCCGGAATCTCTGTCGCGCGATCGAGCACGCCGCCGAGATAAAGCTCGACGCCGCGATGGAGATGCCAATCGGGCGGATAGAACGGGATCTCCACATGCCCGATGATGCCCGCCCGCTCGTACACCTCCGCCAGCAGGGTCAGGCAGTCGACCCCAACGCCCCTCAGCCGACCCATATGGTGATAGGGCGTGCGCAGCCAGCTCGCCGCTTCGGCGACAACCGCCTGTCGGGCCGCGGCGAGCCTGGTATCGGTCATACCGCGTTCTCCGGGGTCGGGATGTAGGGTTGGCCGCCGAAATGGCCCGCGTTGTTGAAAACGTTGGTGCAGGTCGCTACGGTGTGGTCGCAGCCGGGCAACAGCTGAAACTGGTCGCCGACCGCCGGCGTCGTCAGAAACGCTAACTTGATCGAGACCGAGGATCCGCTGGCGAAGCTGGCGATCGTGCGCATCTGCCCGGCATTGGTCCCGGTCAGCCCAACGATGGTTCCCTGAACGAACGGCGTCGACGAGTTTGGCGCACCCTGGATCACGGTCGCGGTCGAACCGGCCGCAGCCGGGAAGGTCAAGGCCAGGCTCGACCGGTCGAACTGGCACATCGCGTCGCCGAAAACGTGATTGCACGACGCCTGCCACAGCCGGCGCGGCATCTGGATGTTCAACAGCTCGAGGTGCGAGCGGCATTTCATCTCGATGCAGGTGCGGCTGCAATCGATGTCGGAAATGCGCCCGGAGAACAGCACCACCGTGCCCGGCGTCGTGACCCCATAGCTCGGCATAAATGCGCGCTCCAGCTGTAGGAGAGCGCCGTCGAATTGGCCGGTCCAGGCCGCCTGCAGCCACAGGGTCGCGCCGAGCAGATCGGTCGGCTCGGGATAGAGCTTGACGTCGAGTTCGTCGACTTGCGTGCCGATCACAGTCCTGGTGTTCGATCGCTCGAATTTGGGGCCGAGCGCGAAGGTAAAGTGTAGAAGTATGGATTTGACCTGACAGGCGGTACTCTCGTCGTGGTGGGTGTCCGACAAGAGGAGATTGTCCGTCGTCACGCGGCCTTGATGCTCTTCTCCTTGGCGATGGGGAGGGTGTCAAGGAAGGTCTGCATCGGG
>DASYOB010000094.1:0-5937 GCA_036008175.1 Allostellaceae bacterium | reverse complement strand
CACCGCCCGGCCGCAATCATCGATCGAGACATACCGGACGATGTCGACCACATCGGTGTCCGGATCGACCTCCACTTCGCACACCGCGCAGGTGTATGCGAACGACGGAATGCTCATGACCTGATCGGCGATCCCGATTAGCGGGCCTTGCAGATTGGGCGGCACCTCGCTGCCGAGCGCGGCCGCCGCGACTTCGAATAGGCCGATCGACCGATCGGTGCCTTTTACGACAAACCGCTGCCGGGCAAATTCGACATCCGCTTCCGCCACCTCGAGCACAATGGCTGCGATGCTGCGTCCTTTCTCGACGATTTCATCGACGGCTTGCGCCATGACCCACGCCCCAAGCCGCATCGATCGTGCCGACGCGGAACCGCCACCCGCCTGGACCCGGTGGGTGTCTCCGGTGACAAGCCGGACCTGATCGAGATCGACCCCCAGCCATTCGCTGACGATCTGGGCAAAGCTCGTCTCGTGGCCCTGCCCCGCCGACATCGTGCCGAGCACCAGTTCGACAATGCCCAGGGGATCGATCGTCATCTCCGCCCGCTCGCGCGGCGCGCCGGTGTTAAGCTCGATTGACGCGGCGATGCCAATGCCGCGATAGCGGCCGCGCCGGCGTGCTTCTGCCCGGCGCGCCTCAAACCCCGCCCAATCCCCCAGCTCGGCGGCCCGCCGCAGCGAGGCCGGGTAGTCGCCGCTGTCGTAAACCAGCCCCAACGGGTTGCGATACGGCATCGCCGCGGGTGGCACGAGGTTGCGCCGGCGCAATTCCAGGCGGTCGAAACCGTGGCGGCGGCAAGCGATGTCGATCAGCCGCTCGAGGACGAACATGACCTCCGGTCGACCGGCGCTGCGATAGGCGGAGGTCGGGGTGGTGTTGGTCACCACACCGACGCCGCGCATGTACGACACCGGAATATGATAGACGCTGGAGGAGACCGCGATCCCCTTCGCCAGCGGCACGAACGAGATCGCGCTTACCCCGAGATTGCTGGTGTTGGTCGCCCGCAGCGCCAGGAAGTTGCCGTCGGCATCGAGGGCGAGCTCGGCCTCGGATGTCAGGTCACGACCGTGAAAATCGGTCAGGAAAGCGTCGCGACGCTCGCAGACCCACTTTACCGGCCGACCGACGCGTTTCGCCGCCCATGTTACCAGCACGAACTCCGGGCAGGTGTTGTTTCGGGTGCCGAAATTGCCGCCGACATCCCCGGAGACGATCCGCACCCTGTCCTTTGCCACCCCAAGCGCGCCGGCGATGTCGTCGCGCTGCCGGATCACGCCGCCCCCGGCACTGGTGTAGACCGTGAATTGCGCCACGGCTTTGTCGTAGACACCGAGCGCCGCCCGCAACTCCATCGGCACGCCGGTAACTCGGTTGATCGCCGTCTCCAGCCGCACGACGTGCGCAGCACGCGCGAATGCCGCATCCGTCGCCACCTTGTCGCCGGCTTCGGAGTCGACGCACAGGTTCGAGCCGTGCTGCTGCCAGACTACCGGCGCGCCGGGGGCCAAAGCGTCCCGCGACCGGGCGACGACACCAAGCGGTTCATATGTCAACTCGACCCGCTCGGCCGCATCCATCGCCTGGGCCAGCGTTTCCGCCACAATCACAGCGACCGGCTCGCCGACATAGCGCACCGCGTCGACGGCGAGAACCGGGTGCGGTGCGATAAAGAACTGCGAGCCATCTCGGCTCTTCAGCGGTACTTCGTGGGGGTTCGCCGGAACCGGGCTGTGCGGGATCGGCCGGAGGCCGTCGGCCATCGCATCGCCACCGATCAGCACGGCAAGCACGCCCGGCGCGGCCATGGCTGTGGCGGCATCGATCACGGAAATCCTCGCATGGGCATGCGGCGAACGCAGCACATACGCGTAGACCTGGCCCGGCAGGCTGAAATCTGCGGCGTATTGCCCCTTGCCGGTCAGCAATCGCGCGTCCTCCCGCCGCGGCACCGATTTCCCAATGCCTTTGGGTGCGAGGGCGTCACGCGAAAACAGAAACGACACGACCGGTCCGCGCCGTTCAGGCTGCTTTGGTAACGCCTTCGTCGTCCTTGATCGATAGCGGGTACCAGTTCCGCGAGACCACCCAGTCAGGCCTCGGGTTGGGGCCGAGAACCGGCCGGTTGGCCACCGTATTGCAGGAGATGTAGATGTGCCAGCGGTCCTCGGCCGAGAGGTTGTGCCCCGACGCGTGCAATGCATTGCAGTGAAACAACGCTGCGGTTCCGGCCCGTCCCGTGACTGCCACTGGCGGCGGCGAGTTGTGCAGGATCTGGATCATCCGCTCCTTCGGGATGACCCACAGCTTGTAGCCGGTCGAGGCGTCGAACACAGATTCCTGGAGGCCGAGCTTGTGGCTTCCGGGGATGATATATAGCCCGCCGCTGAACTCGGTGGTGTCGTTCAGCATGACATTGAACGTGGCCATGTTCGGCTGCGGGCACCCGTCCTTGCTCCACGAGTTGTAGTCTTGGTGCCACATCCAGATCGTCCCCTCAATCGCTGGCTTGGCGTTGATCTTGGTGTGGTAGACATAGACCTCGTCGGTGCCGAGGGCCTGTCTGACCGGCCGCAACACGCGCGGAGTGCGCACCAGCGCGCGAAACGGCGGCGAGCGGGTCGCGCCATCCTCCTCGTGGACGCGGAAGATCGATTTGACGCCGCCGGTGTGCTCGCGAGACACTTCCTCCGTGTCGAGCTTGACAAGCCGCGCCACCTCTTGGCGCAGCACGGCGATCTCGGCCGAGGTAAACAGATCAGGGAAGATCAGAAAGCCGTCGCGCTCGTATTGCGCCAATTGTGCCGGCGTCAACTCCATTGTTTGCTCCGCACTCGGGTTGCCACTCTGGGAGTGTACAGCCGAACCCGACAGCGACAGAGCGCGATCTGGGGAGACCGACGCGCCGGCCTGCGAGGAGTAGTCTATGACAGCACTGCAGCCCATCCCGTATTTCTCCGCAATCCTGGATTTCGCAGCCGGCAAGGACACGCCGCGCGCCTTTCTCGAACGTTGCCTCGCTCGCCTGGAGCAAATCGAGCCGGCGGTCGGTGCGTTCGTCTGCCGCGATATAATCGGGGCGCGGATCGCTGCGGATGGCGCGAGCCAGCGTTGGCGTCTCGGTCGTCCATTATCGCCGATCGACGGCATGCCTGTCGGCATCAAAGACATTATCGAGACAGCTGACATGCCGACCGAGCAAGGCTCGCCGCTGTTTGTCGGCTGGCGCTCTGGCCGCGACGCGGCCAGTGTTGCAGCGCTGCGCGAGGCCGGCGCCGTTTTTCTCGGCAAGACGGTTACTACCGAGTTCGCGGCGACCGAGCCGCGCGGCACCCGTAACCCATGGGATACAGAGCGCACCCCTGGCGGATCAAGCAGCGGATCAGCTGCGGCTGTGGCCTGCGGCATGGTTCCGACGGCGCTTGGGACACAGGTGGTCGGCTCGATCCTGCGCCCTGCCAGCTTCTGCGGCTGCGTCGGCTTCAAGCCGAGCGTCGGCGGGATCAACCGCGGCGGCAGCTACGACTACCTCAGCCAGAGCTGCACCGGCGTGCTTTCCGCCTCGCTCGAGGATGCTTGGCTCGTCGCGGTCAATATCGCGGCCCGAGCCGGCGGCGACCCGGGACATCCCGGGCTACAGGGGCCACCTGACCCGCCTTCGGCGCAACGCCCCCGCGCTCTCGCCGTACTGCAAACCGCGGGCTGGGACGTCGCTTCGCCGGAAGCCCGGCGCGCTTTCGAGGCAGCGGCGGGGCAACTCGCCAAGGCGGGGATTGCTATCACCGATCGCCATGCCGATCCGGCGATAGAAGAGGTTGAGGGCGCGATTTCCGATGCAATTGGACTGACCCGCGCGATCAATGCCTGGGAGGGGCGGTGGCCGCTCAACACCTATCGCAACCGCGACCGTAGCAAGCTCAGTCAATCGGCGCTGGAGCGCCTGGCCACTGCTGAAGCGATGACCCAAGCCGATTACGGCGACGCCATCGCGCGCCGGCAGCGCAGCCGCGAGATCCACGGCCGCCTCGCGGGGTGTTACGACGCGGCAATTACGCTGGCCGCGCCGGGAGCCGCGCCAGTCGGACTCGGCTCGACCGGCAATCCGGTATTCAATGTCCCTGCATCGCTGCTCGGCATTCCGGCCATCTCGCTGCCGCTGCTCTCGGCTGAGGGCCTGCCATTAGGCCTGCAGATCATGGGATTTGCCAGCGAAGATGCCCGGCTGTTCGCGCTCGCCGCTGCCATCCGCGACCTGCTCGCGGGCCGACAGCGGAGGAGCGAGAATTTGGTGCCCGGGTCTTGCTGAGGAGGTTATGCCGAGTGGCATACTTGCAGCGCCAGGGGCCGATGAACCTAACCGAAGGCCGTAGAGGACGTCATGGAGATTGCTGGCGGAACGTTTTTGTTGACCGGCGGCGCAAGCCTGATCGGTTCACATCTCACGGAACAGCTGCTCGAGGCCGGCGCCGGCGGGGTCATTCTGTTCGACAACTTCTCGTTAGGCTCGCCTGAGGTTGCGGCATTTCTGGCCCAGGATCCGCGGGTCAGGCTGGTCCGTGGCGACATCACCCGGTTACACGAGTTGCTGCAGGCGCTCGATCGGGTCGACGGCGTTTTCGCGCTAGCCGGATTTTTGACTTTGCCCCTGAGCCAGAACCCGGGGCTCGGGCTCGACGTCAACGTGCGTGGCATGTTCAATGTCGTTGAGGCATGCCGCTTCCACACCGTCAAGAAAGTCGTCTTCTCATCGTCGGTGGCGACGTTCGGCGACCCGGAGGTGGAAAGCATCGACGAGACGACCCCGTTTCGTTGGCACACAGCGCCACCGGCGCTGGCGCTCTATGCCTCGAGCAAAATTATCGGCGAGAACCTACTGCGCCTCTACCATCAGCGCCACGGGCTCGATTACGTTGCGCTGCGGTATTCGACGGTCTACGGCGAACGGCAGCATCATCGCGGTGTCAACGCCTTGCACATCATCGATTCATACGAGCGGATCAAGCGTGGAGAGCCACCTGTCATCTCGGGTGACGGCACCGAGGCTCACGACTACATCTATGTGGGAGATGTAGCGCGCGCCAACATCCTGGCCATGGCGAGCGAGGTTTCCGCCGAGAGCCTGCTGATCGCAACGGGCGTCGATACCTCGGTCAACCAAGTCGTCGACATCCTGTTGAAGTTGACTAACTCATCGCTGAAGCCGCAGCACCGGGAAGACCCGGGCAAAGTCCAAACGACTACCAAAGCCAGGCTCGGCTTCTCACCGGAAAGGGCGAAGCGGCTTTTGGCCTGGGAGGCACAAATCGGAATTGAAGAAGGAATTCGTCGGCTGATTGCCTGGGCGGAAAGCAGCAACAAACCGTAACCTGGCGCGCGATCCCGCTGGGTGAAAGCTGTTTGCGTTTGCACCGGCAGGAGACGCAACCCGCTGCTGTGGCGCTTAGCATGTGCGGTTGCTCGACGCATGAAGGCGATTAAGTTCAGCCGCAGAATTCAGCATTGGTCTGTATCGTCGCGTCTTCATCCTCCTCCCCCGTAGTGACAGCGACTGCTTACGGCGCTCAGCAGGCATTCTCGCGCGGCGGCGCGAGGGTCTCAAATGCGCCGATTCCGGACGTTCGCCGGGTCCCGACCAAAGTGCCGGTTGACCAACCCGGACCTTCGCGAGGGGAAGCAGAATGCCGGGGCAGGCGCGTTCGACAAATGTCCCTCGTCAGGGTCTTTGAGAAAACGCCTCTCAGGTCGTGGTGACGACGTTTTCAAGCGGCTCGCCGCGGACAAAGCGGTCGATATTTCGGGCAACATCGCGCGAGCGACGCTCAATGGTCCCATCGGTCCGTGGCGAGCAGTGAGGCGTCATGATTACGTTCGGCAGTTCATGGAACGGGTAGCGGGAGGGGCGCGGCGCCGGATCGTCAGCGCTTGGATAGCGC
>DASYOB010000093.1:0-6056 GCA_036008175.1 Allostellaceae bacterium | reverse complement strand
GTTGATCACCGGGTTCGCTGGCAATCGGTCAGCTCCGATACAGTCATTTTCGCGGTACGGGCTTGTAAAGAACCCGGGAATGAGTTGCAAGTTGAGCAGAGCCGCCTGACATCCCGCTGACAAGCCCGGCAGACCCTCAGCGCGTATTCACGCTCGGCTTGCACGTGCCTCGATCGCCAACGCCACGATCCGACCAAATTCAGTGTGTCATATCGTTCGACAGGCCCACTTTCTGTGCCCATGGGGGACCCCCGATGAACCGCGTCGCCGTCGCGTTCCTGATTGTCTTTGCTGCCGGCACCGCCCAGGCGGCCAGCCAGCAAGGGAATCTGGTCCAGCAGAAGTGGAAGGCGATGGATAAATGCGCCAAGCTGGCGCAGACCGCCTTCCCCGATTTCACTCCGGAGGCGAATGCAAAGCGGGACGCCAAGCTGAAGGAATGCCTGGAGGGGCAGATGGCACCGCCGCGCGAGCCGCTGGCGCCGGCACAGTGAGCCGACGCGGACATCGAGACAGACGGGGTCACCTTAGACTTGGCTCTGCCCAATCCTTCCTAGCCCCCAGGCGAGCATCTGTCGATGCCCGCGCCAAACCGGAACTGCCCAACAGTTCGTCCTGTTTTCGCTACGTGCAAGCTACTCTCGGGAGAGAACAGGATGAAGCTCAACCTCGTTTTGGCCGGCGCTTTCATCGCCGGTTTGGCCCTGCCGGCCCTGGCCCAGACTTCCTACTTCATCGTGCAGGACGCGAAGACCAAGCATTGCGAGATCGTTGACCGGAAGCCCGTGTCGCGTGAGATGACCGTCGTCGGCGGCAACGGGGTCGTCTATCACACCCGGGACGAGGCCACGACCGCGATGAAGACCGTCAAGGTCTGCACCAGCGACTAACGACCAAACCAAGCGCGGTTTTCATAGCTCGCGCGGGCCGGCGGGTGGGAAATACTCTGTCGCCGGCCGATTTTGGGTCTGTGCGCGACCGATGTTGAAATCCTAGTCTGCGGATCTTCGCGCTGGTGCAGAATTTGTTCGACAAGCGATACGAGACCTTCGGCACCTTCTTCAATCCGAGCCAAGCGCCGTTCCTCGGGCTCAGCGACCCGCGGCCCTTGACCCCGGCGCCGCCGTTTGCCGTTTTCGCCAGGGTGCGCGTCACGTTCTGAGCCGGACTGCGGCCCGCCGCATCACATCAATGTGACGAGCCAGTTGACGGCGCTGCCAACGCCGAACAGCCCCAAACCCAAAATGACGACTGGCCAGAGCACGCTGCTCATCGGTGTTCTCCGTGCTATCCGGGCCTGCCGGGATCATGGGCCGTGCCCATGGCTGTTTCGGCAGGCATCCTCACCCGCCCGCCATCGTTAATATCAATCCTTACCCAAACATTAACGACGGGCACTATCGTATGCTATTCGCAGCAACTTGCATCGAAATATTGGAGATTATCTAGGGTCATTCGGCAGAATAATTATATGTCTCCTTGCGGGTTTGATTTACCTTTGTTTTGCTTCGCTTGCCAGGGGAGGCGAGCCCGCGCCAGCTTCCGCGAGGACATGGCGTAAGCTTGAAGACGCGGCGACGGAACAGGCGCGCGCCGCATCCCCTTTGCCGCGCGCCGCCGCGCCGATAAGGTGCGGGGGCGATGCCCGTCATCCCGACTTCGCTCGATCGGCGTTCCGAGACGTTCCGCGCCAACGCGGCGGCGATGGGCGCGCTGGTCGATGATCTCCGGAAGAAATCGGCGGCGATCGCGCTGGGCGGCGACGAGGCCTCGCGCCAGCGCCATCTCTCCCGCGGCAAGCTCTTGGCGCGCGAACGTATCCGCCTGTTGCTCGACCCGGGTTCGCCGTTTCTCGAACTCTCGGCCTTCGCCGCCTTTGGGATGTATGACGGTGCGGTGCCGGCCGCCGGCATCGTCACTGGCATCGGCCGCATCGCCGGGCGCGAATGCGTCGTCGTCGCCAACGACGCCACGGTCAAGGGCGGCACTTATTTCCCGATGACGGTCAAGAAGCACCTCCGTGCCCAGGAGATCGCGCGCGAGAACCGGCTGCCGTGCCTTTATCTCGTTGATTCCGGCGGCGCCTTTCTGCCGGCGCAGGACGAGGTGTTCCCCGACCGCGAGCATTTCGGCCGCATCTTCTACAACCAGGCGACCCTGTCGGCGCTTGGCGTGCCGCAGATCGCGGCGGTGATGGGCTCCTGCACCGCGGGCGGCGCCTATGTCCCGGCGATGTCGGACGAGAGCATTATAGTCAAAGGTCAGGGCACGATTTTTCTCGGCGGTCCACCCCTAGTGAAGGCCGCCACCGGCGAGGTGGTCAGCGCCGAGGAGCTGGGCGGCGCCGATGTGCACAGCCGGATCTCCGGGGTGACCGATCATTACGCCGTGGACGACCGGCACGCGCTCGGCATTGCCCGGCGCATTGTCGGCAATCTGAACCGGGCGAAGCCGACGCCGCTCCAAAGCGCCGCGCCGCGCGAGCCGCTTTATCCGGCCGAGGAGATCTACGGGGTTATTCCTGCTGATGTCCGCCGGCCTTACGACGTGCGCGAGATCATCGCCCGCATCGTCGACGGCAGCGAGTTGGACGAGTTCAAGCAGCTCTACGGCGCGACCCTGGTGTGCGGCTTCGCCCGGATCTGCGGCTATCCGGTCGGCATCCTCGCCAATAACGGCATCCTGTTTTCCGAAAGCGCGTTGAAAGGTGCGCATTTTATCGAGCTGTGCGCGCAGCGCGGCATCCCGCTTGTCTTCCTGCAGAACATCACCGGCTTCATGGTCGGCAGGAAATACGAGAATGCCGGCATCACCAAGGACGGCGCCAAGATGGTGACCGCGGTCGCCTGCGCGGCGGTGCCGAAATTCACCGTGATCATCGGCGGCAGCTTCGGCGCGGGCAATTACGGCATGTGCGGCCGGGCCTACGGCCCGCGCTTTTTGTGGATGTGGCCGAATGCGCGGATCTCGGTCATGGGCGGCGAGCAGGCGGCCTCAGTGCTGGCGACGGTCCGGCGCGACGGCATGCGCGGCAAGGAATGGGCGGCGGAAGAGGAGGAGGCGTTCAAGGCGCCGATCCGCGAGCAATACGAGACCCAGGGCCATCCGTACTACGCCAGCGCGCGGCTCTGGGATGACGGCATCATCGACCCGGCCGACACCCGGCTGGTGCTCGCCTTGTCGATCTCGGCCGCGCTCAACGCGCCGATCCCGGAGACGCGGTTCGGCGTCTTCCGGATGTGAGCCGAGCAGTGATTGCTATTTCGCCACGGAGGCGCGGAGGACACAAAGGGGCTTGTCTCTCTTGCTCCGTGCGCTCTGTGTCTCTGTGGTAAAGATGTTCTCGAAGATCCTGATCGCCAATCGCGGCGAGATCGCCTGCCGGGTGATCCGCACCGCACGGCGCATGGGGATCGCCACGGCCGCGGTCTATTCCGAGGCCGATGCCAGCGCATTGCATGTCGCGATGGCCGACGAGGCGCGGCTAATCGGCCCGGCGCCCGCCCGCGAGAGCTATCTGAACATCCCGGCAATCATCGCAGCGGCGCGGGAGAGCGGCGCACAGGCGGTGCATCCCGGCTACGGCTTCCTGTCGGAAAACCCGGATTTCGCCGAAGCCTGCGCCGCAGCCGGCCTCGTCTTCATTGGCCCGCCGGCCGAGGCGATCCGGGCTATGGGCTCGAAGGCATCGGCAAAGGCGCTGATGGCGGCGCACGGGGTGCCGGTCGTGCCCGGCTATCACGGCGACGAGCAAGACCCCCAGCGCCTCCTCGCCGAGGCTGAACGCATCGGCTTTCCGGTGCTGATCAAGGCCTCGGCCGGCGGCGGCGGTCGCGGCATGCGTATTGTCGAAACGGCTGGCGAGTTCGCCCGCGCGCTCGACGGCGCCAAACGCGAGGCGGCGGGAGCCTTCGGCGACGACCGGGTGCTGATCGAGCGCTACCTCGAGCGCCCAAGGCATATCGAGGTGCAGGTATTCGGCGATATGCACGGCAATATTGTGCATCTCTACGAACGCGACTGCTCGATCCAGCGCCGGCACCAGAAGGTGGTCGAGGAAGCGCCGGCGCCCGGGCTCGATCCGCAGCGGCGGAAGGCCATGGGCGAGGCGGCGGTCAAAGCGGCTCGCGCCGTCGGCTATGTCGGCGCCGGCACGGTCGAGTTCATTGTCGAGAAAAATCGCTTCTACTTCATGGAGATGAACACGCGGTTGCAGGTGGAGCATCCGGTCACGGAGGCGGTGACCGCGACCGACTTGGTCGAATGGCAATTGCGCATCGCCGCCGGTGAAAAGTTCACGCGCGAGCAGTCGCAAATCCCGCTGCACGGTCACGCGATCGAGGTGCGGCTCTATGCCGAGAACCCGGAGCGAGGCTTTCTGCCGGCGACCGGCACGCTGCACGGGCTGTGCTTCCCCGGCGCCGATCTGGCTCGGGTCGATACCGGGTCGCAGCAGGGCGATACGGTGACCCCGTTCTACGATCCGCTGATCGCCAAGCTCATCGCTTGGGGTGCGGACCGCGACACAGCGCGACTCCGCCTGGGCCGCGCGCTCGCCGAGACCGCGGTCCTTGGGGTCGCAACCAATCTCAGGTTTCTGGCGCGGGTTGTCGCCGATGCCGAGTTTGCCGCGGGCATGATCGATACCGGCTTTATCGCGCGGCGGCGGCAGACGCTGCTGCCAGCGCCGCGTTCCGCTCCGGACGACGCGCTCGCCGCCGCGGGGCTACATCGTCTCCTGGCACAGCAGGAAGCGCACAAAGGCATTGCCGATCCGTGGGCGCGCCCCGATGGCTGGCGCTTGAACATAGTGCCCGCGCTGCAGTGCTTTCACTTCCGCCATGGCGAAGAGGAAGCGACGGTCGAGGCGATCTCGCTGCGCAACGGTTGGCGGCTGCGGATCGGCGAGCGCGATTACGACGCGGCGGCCGAACGCAGCGCCGATGGGCATCTCGGCCTGACACTCGACGGCGCCCGCTCCGTTGCGATGGTGCTGGAGCACGACGCCATGCTTGCCATACTCATCGCCGGCGAGAGCTGGCAATTCCAGGAATTCGACCCGCTGGCGCCAGCGGCAGACGCCGATATCGGTGGCGGCAGGCTGACCGCGCCGATGCCCGGGCGGGTCATCGAGCTATTGGTGGCGCCGGGCGCGGCGGTGCGGCAAGGCCAGCCAATGATGGTCATTGAGGCGATGAAGATGGAGCATACGATCGCCGCGCCGCGCGACGGGGTCGTTGCGGCCGTCAATTTCACCGCCGGCGATCTGGTCGAGGAGGGGGCAGAGTTGATCGAGCTCGCGGAGTCGGATGCCGCGCCAGGCTGACAACGGTACGAACGGCGCTGGCCCGTTGCACCTGCTGAAGATGGCGGTGGGCGTCGCCGATATCGACGAGCTGCGCCGGTTCCGCGCCGCCCGATTGAAGGAGCGCGGCGCCAGCTGGGTTTATACCCGCAACCATCCCCGGCGCACCGAGGAGGTGCTCGCCGGCGGTTCCATATATTGGGTGATCCGCGGCCAGATCCGGGTCCGGCAACTGGTGACCGGCTTTCGCGCCGAGCGTGACGAAAACGGCCGCGGCCATTGCCTGATCGAGGTCGATAACGATCTCGTCGAGACGCTGTGGCGGCCGTGGCGGCCGTTCCAGGGGTGGCGCTATCTGACCCCGGCCGACGCGCCGCCCGATCGAGTGGGCGGAAAAATCAGCGGCGATGAGGCAATTCCGGCGGCGATGCTGGCTGAATTGCGCGCGCTCGGGCTGCTTTGAGCCCCGCGTGAACGACCGCCGAAAATTTGTTCATCCGCCCCTGGACAGGTCGGGGTCCGAGTCCTATCTTAACCGTTCGCCCGCGCTCCTCCGGGGTGCTGGCGAACCGGTCCCGGTAGAACGTGGCTTCGACGCCGCTTCGCGGCGGGGCGGGTTTTGTTGATTGACATTGTAGGATGAGGAAGGGATGCGCGGGCGGCGGCGTTGGGTCGCTGTACGTTCGCGCTAGGAAGTAAGTGTCGAGCGTTTGGCGGCCCTGTCAAACGAGAGTGTCTCTGGTGGCGGCGT
>DASYOB010000092.1:0-13563 GCA_036008175.1 Allostellaceae bacterium | reverse complement strand
GCAGGCGGTCGCGGTGGCGACTCCGTGCTGGCCGGCGCCCGTCTCGGCGATGATGCGCGTCTTGCCCATCCGCCGCGCGAGCAGGATCTGGCCCATGACGTTGTTGATCTTGTGCGCGCCGGTGTGATTGAGCTCGTCGCGTTTGAAGTAGAGCTTGGCGCCGCCGAAATGCCGGGTCAGCCGCTCGGCGAAATAGAGGGGGCTCGGTCGGCCGACATAATGATCGAGGTAGTAGGCAAGCTCGGCATGGAAATTCGGGTCGTCCTTGGCCGCGTTGTAGGCGGCCTCAACCGCCAGCACCAGCGGCATCAGCGTTTCCGCGACGAAGCGGCCGCCATAGAGGCCGAAATGGCCCTGCGCATCCGGCCCGCCGCGGTAGGTATTCGGTGTCTGCATCGACCTGCCTATAGTCCGCGCGCTATCGCAAGGAAAGCGCGGATCTTGTCTGGGTCCTTCTCGCCTGGGCGGCGCTCGACCCCCGACGACACGTCAACCGCCATGGCGCCGGAGATGGCAACCGCCTCCGGCAGCAGCTCGGCGGTCAGTCCGCCCGACAGCATCCAGGGCCGGCGCCACTGCCGGCCGGCGATCAGCCGCCAATCGAAGGCGAGACCGTTGCCGCCCGGCAATGCATCGGCCCGGCGCGGCGGCTTCGCATCGAACAAAAGCATGTCGGCACTTTCTTCGTAGTGTGCGGCCGCAAGCACGTCTTCAGGCCCGGCGATCGAGATCGCCTTCATCACCGGGCGATGGAAGCGCGATTTCGCATCGGCAGTCCGGCCCGGGCTCTCATGCCCGTGAAACTGCAGGATGTCGATCGGCGCGAGATCGAGCACCTCGCGGATCGCGTCATCGTCCGCGTCGACGAACAGCCCGACCCGCCGGACCCCGGACGGCACCGCGGCACACAACGCGCCGGCGCGGGCAGGATCGATCGAGCGCGGGCTCGGCGGATAGAAGACAAAGCCGACATAAGCGGCACCGCCGATGACAGCGACGGCAACCGCTTCCTCGCTCGACAACCCGCAGATCTTGGCAGCGACGCTCATTGGGAAGATATAGGGCGGCTGGCTTCAATCGCCGAGGCGGCTGACCGCGAGCTCGGCGGCGGCGAGGTCCTCCAGCGCCGTGCCGACCGATTTGAACAACGTGATCTCGGCGGGATCGCGGCGTCCGCCGCATTCGCCGCGCGCCAAGCTGAACAGATCGCCGACGATCCCTTCCCGGTCAAGCGCTCCCGTGCAGAGTGGCTGGACGATGTCGCCCGCCTCTTGCAGCACCGCCTCGGTGTCGATGTAGACGCGTGCGCGGCGCACCGCCTCGTCATCGGCTTCACGCATTTGCGGGGTGTAGCCGCCGACGAGATCGAGATGGGTGCCCGGCCGCAGCCAGGCGCCGCTGATCAGCGGCTCAGCCGCCAAGGTGGCGCAAGTCACGACGTCGGCGGCCGCGACGGCTTCCGCCAGATCAGCGACCGACGCCGCCGCGATGCCGGTCGCCGAAAGTCGCGCGGCAAGCGCCACGGCCTTGCGCGGGTCGCGGCCCCAGATGTGGGTTTGGCTGATCGGCCGCACCGCAGCATGCGCGGTGATGAGATATGGCGCGAGCGAGCCGGTGCCGACCATCAGATGCACCGCGCTATCGGGCCGCGCCAAAAAATCGGCCGCCAGCGCAGAGGCCGCCGCGGTTCGCCGCAAGGTCAGCGCGGTGCCGTCGAGCAGCGCCCTTGGCGCACCCGTGGCGGCGTCGAGCAATACATAGGTGCCGTACACGGCGGGCAGGGAATGCCGGCCGTTATCGGGAAACACCGTGACGATCTTGACCCCGAGCGAGCGCCCGCTCTGCCAAGCCGGCATCAACAGCAAGGTCCCGGGCGCGCCATCCGGTGCGGGCGGCTCGATCGTATGATGATGGCGCAGCGGCACCTCACAGCCGACGCGGAACATGTCGCGCAGGGCGCCGATCAAGCTCGGATAATCGAGGAGCCGATGGACGTCGCCGGCGCCGACGATCCGCATCGTCAGCCTTCAGCGGCGATCGGCGCCGACATCGAGCCCGGAGCGCCGGCGAGCTGCGCCTGGGTTGCGGTTAGCTCGCGTTCGAGCGCGGCGACGCGGCGGCGACAGCGGCGAAGCTCGCGTCGCGGGTGGCGGCCGCCAATCCACACCACCAAGGTGCCCGCCAGAAAACCGAGCAGCAGTGCGCCCAAGACGGCGAGATAGGCCGGAACCTCCAGTAGCCAAGGCAGCGGCCATAAGCCGAAAGACATCATTTCGTGGTTGGATGCGGCAAAGGCTGCCAGCACAACCGCTGCCAGCGCGACGAGGATCCAGAACAGGAGCCTCATCGACCGGGCCGAGAGTTTTTAGGGTTTACCCATGTCAGTGCGGCCGGCGGCTCTGGTTGAGCCGGTCGCGGAGCTGCTTGCCGGTCTTGAAGAACGGGATGTGCTTCTCGGAGACCTGCACGCTGTCGCCGGTGCGCGGGTTGCGGCCGACGCGCGCATCGCGACGCTTCACCGAAAACGCGCCAAAACCGCGCAGCTCGACGCGGTCGCCGCGCGCCAGCGCCCCAGCAATCTCGTCGAAAATCGCGGTGACGATAGCCTCGACATCGCGCTGGTAGAGATGCGGGTTTTCCGTCGCAAGCTTCTGAACGAGCTCCGATTTCGTCATAGCGAGGACGCCCGCTGGAAATGGGTGAGGCAAATACGGTGCCTCACCCATCCGGCAGCGTCAAGGCGCAGAGCGGCAGCGCCGTCGGTCGGGCGAGACACGATCGCCCGGCCTTAGCCCTTCTCCTCCTCTTCGTTCTCCTCGCTCGTTTCCTCGGTCTCGCTCTTTTCCTCGGCCTCGCCCTTTTCGTCGGCGGCGCCCTGCCGACGCCGGATCGCCGCACCGAGGATATCGCCAAGGCTGGCGCCGGACTCGGCTGAGCCGAATTCGGCCATCGCCTTCTTCTCCTCATCGACCTCGCGCGCCTTGATCGACAATGAGACTCGCCGCGTGGCGCGGTCGATCGTCGTGACCTTGGCGTCGACACGCTCGCCGATGGCGAAGCGGTCGGGGCGTTGCTCGCTGCGGTCGCGCGACAGCTCGGATTTGCGGATAAACCCAGGCATGCCGTCGGGCAGGCTTACCTCGATCCCGGTCTCCAGGATCGCGCTGATCGTCGCGGTCACGACATCGCCCTTCTTGACCTTGGCCATGCCCTGCTCGAACGGGTCGGCTTCGAGCTGCTTGATGCCGAGGCTGATGCGCTCCTTCTCGATATCGACGTCGAGCACCTTGACCTTGACGATCTGACCCTTGCGGTAGTCCTGCACCGCCTCTTCCCCGGGACGCTTCCAGTCGATATCCGACAGGTGGACCATGCCGTCGATATCGCCGGGCAGACCGACAAAGAGCCCGAACTCGGTGATGTTGCGGACCTCGCCCTCGACGGTGTTGCCGACCGGGTGCTCTTCGACAAAGGCTTCCCACGGGTTCGGCATCACCTGCTTCAGACCGAGGCTGATGCGGCGCTTCTGCGGGTCGACATCGAGCACCATCACCTCGACCTCCTGGCTGGTCGAGACGATCTTGCCCGGATGCACGTTCTTCTTGGTCCAGCTCATTTCGGAGACGTGGACCAGGCCCTCGACCCCCGGCTCCAGCTCGACGAAGGCGCCGTAGTCGGTGATGTTGGTGACGCGGCCCTTGAACTTGGCGCCGCCCGGATATTTGAGTTCGACGCCCTCCCACGGGTCGGCTTCGAGCTGCTTCATGCCCAATGAGATGCGCTGCGTCTCCGGGTTGAAGCGGATGACCTGGACCTTGACGGTCTGGCCAATATTGAGCGCCTCCGACGGGTGATTGATGCGGCGCCAGGCGATGTCGGTGACGTGCAACAGCCCATCCACCCCGCCCAAATCGACAAAGGCGCCGTAATCGGTGATGTTTTTGACGACGCCGGTCAGGATCTGGCCTTCCTTGAGGCTGGCGACCAGCTCGGAGCGCTGCTCGGCGCGGCTCTCCTCGAGCACGGCGCGACGCGACACCACGATATTGCCGCGCGAGCGGTCCATCTTGAGGATCTGGAAGGGTTGCGGCGAGCCCAACAGCGGGGCGATGTCGCGCACCGGCCGAATGTCGACCTGGCTGCCGGGCAGGAAGGCGACCGCGCCGTTCAGATCGACGGTGAACCCGCCCTTGACCCGACCGAAGATGACGCCCGTCACCCGTTCGTTCGCCTGAAAGCCTTTTTCCAGCTGAGTCCAGGCTTCCTCGCGCCGCGCCTTCTCGCGTGACAAGGAGGCTTCACCGTTCTTGTCTTCCATCCGCTCGAGGAAGACTTCAACGGTATCGCCGACATGGATCTCCGGGCCGCTGCCTCCAGCGGTGAATTCCTTGAGCGGCACGCGGCCTTCCGATTTGAGCCCGACATCGATCAGCGCAACGTCGTTGTCGATCGAGATGACCCGGCCCTTGACCACAGTGCCTTCAAGGCTGTTGGCGACGCCCATCGATTCATCGAGCAGCGCAGCGAAATTTTCCTTTTGCGTACGTTCGGCGATGTCTGTTACGGCCATTCCTTGCCCTCGATCCCGATATTGGGAATTCGGCCCCGCCGGGATCGCAGCGGAGCAGGCGGCCGGCGAAGAACGGGTGCGGCCGCGTGAACCCGGTCCTGCGCGCAGGAAAGAAGACCCTCCGGCCCGTCAACCATCAGCGGCCGTGGGCGGCAAGTGTGCGCGCGACAATATCGGAAGCCTGTTCCAGGACCTGGTCGGCATCGAGCCGGGTCGTATCCAGGATAACCGCATCGGGTGCCGCGGCGAGCGGGGCAACCCGACGCTTGCTGTCGCGCGCGTCGCGTTCATTCATGTCCTGCAGGACATCGCGGTATATAACCGCCGCGCCGCGCTGCCGCAACTCCCGGAGCCGGCGTTCGGCGCGCGCCTCCGGGCTCGCGGTGACAAAGAGCTTCAGATCGGCGTCGGGACAGACGGCGGTGCCGATATCGCGGCCGTCGAGCACGGCGCCCCTAGCTTTTTTTTCGGGCGCCAGTGATGGCGGATGCGCGGCGAACTCGCGCTGCCTCGCCAGCAGCGCGGCGCGCACTTCGGGGATCGCAGCCACAACCGACGAGGCGCGGGCGACTTCCTCGCCCGACAGCCGCGGGTCGCCGAGCGATGCTGGATCGACCTGCCTTGCCGCCTCTGTCGCGGCTTCCGGATCGGCGGGGTCGCCGCCGCCACTGAGGACCAGGAACGCCGTCGCACGGTAGAGCTTGCCAGTATCGAGATGAGCGAGGCCGAAACGTTCGGCCAACCGGCGCGCCAAGGTGCCCTTGCCGGAAGCGGCGGGGCCATCAATCGCGACAATAAAGGGTCGGGTTTCGTTCACGCCTGCTCGGCGAGCCCGGCGCCGAGCCGGTTCATCAAGGGCAGGAAATCGGGAAAACTGGTGGCGATCGGCCGAGCATCATCGATCCGCACCGGCTCGCGGGCGGCGAGGCCGAGCACCAGAAAGGCCATTGCGATCCGGTGATCAAGCCGGGTCGCGATCAGTGCGCCGCCCTTCGGCGGCCGGCCATTGCCCTCGACGATCAAATCGTCGCCTTCGACCACGACCTTGACGCCGCAGCGTGCGAGCCCCTCCGCCGTGCCGGCCAGCCGATCGCTTTCCTTGACCCTGAGCTCGGCGAGACCGCGCATCACGGTGCGGCCGCGAGCGCAGGCGGCCACCATCGCGAGGATCGGGTACTCATCGATCATCGACGGCGCCCGTTCGGGCGGGATCTCGACCCCGACGAGCGGGCCGGCGCGCACCCGCAGATCGGCGACCGGCTCACCGCCCTCGCTACGCTCGTGTTCATAGGCGATGTCGGCGCCCATCTCGCGCAGGCTGGTCAGCAAGCCGGTGCGCGACGGGTTGAGGCCGACATTGGCGATGGTGGCCTCCGACCCCGGCACGAGCAATGCGGCGACAAGCGGAAACGCCGCCGAGGAGGGATCGCCGGGCACTGTTATCGGTGCGGCGGTGAGCTCTGGATAGCCCACGACCGTGATCCGCCGCGCGCCGTCCGGCTCGCTCTCGACCCGCAGCCGCGCGCCGAAATGGCCAAGCATGCGCTCGGTATGGTCGCGCGTCGGCACCGGCTCGATCACGCTGGTCTCGCCCGGCGTGTTGAGCCCGGCGAGCAGCACCGCCGATTTGACCTGGGCCGAGGGCACCGGCAGCCGGTAGACCTGCGGCACCGGGCTCTCGGCTCCGGTCACGGCAAGCGGCATCCGCCCGCCTTCACGGCTCAGAAACCGCGCGCCGAAACGCGACAGCGGCTCGATGACCCGGCGCATCGGCCGACTGCGCAGCGACGCGTCGCCGGTGACGAAGGCGGTGAACGGGTGGGTGGCGAGAATGCCGAGCAGGAGCCGCGCCGCGGTGCCGGAATTGCCGAGATCGATCACATCCTCGGGCTCGGCCAGACCGCCGACCCCGACCCCGTCGACGCACCAGCGCCCGTCTTCGCCGCGCTCGATCCCGGCGCCCATCGCACGCAGCGCGGCGGCGGTGGCCAGCACGTCCTCGCCTTCAAGCAGACCCTTGATCTCGGTGCGTCCGACCG
This sequence comes from Allostellaceae bacterium, assembly GCA_036008175.1. Lineage (GTDB taxonomy): Bacteria > Pseudomonadota > Alphaproteobacteria > ATCC43930 > CGMCC-115725 > DATARH01. Next base: position 6,954 of record DASYOB010000092.1, on the reverse strand, counting down.
CGAGAGCACCCAGCATCAGCGCCCGGTGCGACACCGATTTGTCGCCGGGCACAGTGACCCGGCCCGAGAGGGGCGCCTTCGGACGCAGCGCCGTCAGCGGCTTTGGCAGCGGCGCCAGAGAGCGGAGAGCATGGTCGTCGGGCATTGTCCAAAGGCTCGCTGATCGAGGTCGGTCGCTCTTGCCGGCGCGGCGTCTTCGGCGCATCTGCGGCTGCCGAATGCCACGCCGTCCAGTATTTGCTTTTGACAGGCCGCGATGGCTGTGGCAATGGCGCGCCTGCCATCCTTAAACAGCGACGATTTCCACAAGGAGCCACAGTGGCGAAACCCGAATGGGGCAGCAAGCGCATCTGCCCGAGCTGCGGCACGCGCTATTACGATATGATGCGGGATCCGGTGGTCTGCCCGAAATGCGGCACGCCGTTCGATCCCGAGGCATTCATCAAGGCCCGTCGGGCGCGCCCGGCGGCACCGGTCGAGCGAGAGCTGGAGCCGGTGGGAGCCGAGGACATCGATCCCGATATCGAGGTCGAGGAGCCCGAAGCAGCCGAGGAAGAGGAGGAAGAGGGCGTTCCGCTCGAAGAGGCCGAGGAAGAGGAGGAAGAATTGATCGAGGACGCTTCCGAGCTCGGCGAGGACGAGGACGACATGGCCGAGGTCATTGACAATGTCGAAGAGGAGGAGCCCTGAGCGACGGCAGTTTCCGTGGGCCGCCCGGCTGCTATTTTTCCCTTGCTGCGGTGGCCCGGCGTTCCTAACTTCCCAGCCGCTTAGCAGCATCAGCGACGGGGCCATAGCTCAGCTGGGAGAGCGCTACAATGGCATTGTAGAGGTCACCGGTTCGATCCCGGTTGGCTCCACCAATTAAAACAAGGGCTTAACTGGTATCGGTTAAGCCCTTACTTCTTTTGAGGAAGCAGGGGGGAAGCAGGCGACGGAAAGTCACCCCTTTCTCGTCCCGCCCGATGGCCTTTGGCCGAGTGGATCGTCGACAGCACGAGGTAATCCTCGTCGAGACGCGGCGGGACCGCCTCGCCACTGGTGGCCTCGGGAGGGTCCAGGGTCAGCTCGGTCAGAAAGCTGCCCCGGGTGGGACAGGTCCCGGCAATCTGCTCCAATTGGTCGAGGTCGGCGACGCGCGCACCGGGGTTGTCGTAGAGATGCTCCAGATGCGGCTGATAACAGCGGCGGACCAAGGCCATCTGCCCGGCCCACGGGGTTGTCTCCCTGCGCAGCCTGGAGAGCAGGCTGCACAGCTCCGGCCAATATGGCGCGGTGGCGGCCGGTGCTCGGAAACCATCGAGGGCAGCAAAATCCCAGCCGGCTCCGCTCGGGTGCGCCAGCACCTCCCGTGCGGTCGCGGGGCCGATGCCCGGCAGTAGTTGCAGGACGCGGAAGGCGGCTATCGCGTCACGGGGGTTCTCGATCTCGGAACGCCATACCAAAGGAGCGGGAGGTCGGCGAGGACTTCGTGCGTCGGGGTGCCGATGCCGCCGAGTCGGCGCCGCGGCTCTGGCGCGGAGAATGCCACCAACGCGCCGGCCGGGTGCCCGGCCATTGCGAGGCGTGCTCAGCGACGATGACCTCCTCGTGCTCGCGCCATACCGCGCCGAGCTCGGCCACAGTCTGCCTGTAGATCCACGGGGAGCCGTGCCCGTCGTACAGCCACTCGATCGCGTCATCGGGAAGCTCGATGCGGCGTTTATCGTGCCGTCTTCTGACCGGCATCACGGCCTCCGGTTGCGGTTGAGCCGGGGGAGCCGGGTATCGCTCGGCGGTTCGGCATCCAAATCGATCTCTCTCAACAATTTGGCGAAGCCGAGCCTGCCGTTGTGCTCGATCGCCACCTCAGGCCTCGGCCGCGGGGAGCCGTGACGATCGATGTAAACCAGGCCGTGTTCGGCGAGACCCTCGCGCGCCTCGAGGACGCGATCCCAGGCCTCGGCAGCCAGCAAAAGTAGCTTCAAATGATGGCTTTCGAGGGCAAAAAGCTCGTTTATCTGCGAAAACCAGCGTCTGGTTGCCGGTCTCAGATGCTTCGGTGCGGTGACCTTCATTACTTCATAGGGCGCGCAAAGCCTTACGATTGCGTCAAATGCCACGGGTGTTTTCGCGCGCCGGGGCACGCTTTGCGCAAACAAACCGGCACACCGGTTGCTGGGCGGTTTCGGTTTTGCAGAAAACCCCCTATCCCCCCCGTTCAGCGGCGCGGGCCGGCGCCAGTCAACCTCGCGAGATTGTTTTGGGCAGTGGCATTGCCTTGGTCGGCAGCCTTGCGAAACCACCGCGCCGCCTCCGCGTAGTCCTGCGCGACGCCCTGGCCGTTGTTGTACAGGGCGCCGAGATTGTTTTGGGCGCCGGCATAGCCTTGGTCGGCAGCCTTGCGATACCACCGCGCCGCCTCCGCGTAGTCCTGCGCGACGCCCCGGCCCTGGTCGTACAGGACGCCGAGATTGTTTTGGGCAGTGGCATCGCCTTGGTCGGCAGCCTTGCGATACCACCGCGCCGCCTCCGCGTAGTCCCGCACGACGCCCTGGCCTCTGTTGTACAGGACGCCGAGATTGTTTTGGGCGATGGCATAGCCTTGGTCGGCAGCCTTGCGATACCACCGCGCCACCTCCGCGTAGTCCTGCGCGACGCCCCGGCCGTTCTTGTACAGGACGCCGAGATCGTTTTGGGCGATGGCATAGCCTTGGTCGGCAGCCTTGCGATACCACCGCGCCGCCTCCGCGTAGTCCCGCGCGACGCCCTGGCCGTTCTCGTACAGGACGCCAAGCATGGTTTGGGAGGCGGCATCGCCTTGGTCGGCAGCCTTGCGATACCACCGCGCCGCCTCCGCGTAGTCCCGCGCGACGCCCTGGCCTCTGTTGTACAGGGTGCCGAGAAAGAATTGGGCGTCGGCATTGCGTTGCTCGGCGAGCGGACGAAAAATGCTGACCGCGGTCGCGTAATCTCCACGCTGCCAGGCACTCGCCGCCTCGGCGAGCAACGTCGGGCTTGCTGGCGCTGGAACTGCCGGTTGGGGCGGTACGGGGGTGGCCGCTTGTTGCTGCTCCCCTTCACCACCCGCTCCAATCACGAGAGCGTGCCGCGTATTATCGATTGCCCACCCAGGGAGCGTCCCAAGGAAGCTTTGGCCGAGCAACGGGTCGGCTGAGTCTGGCGCTACACTAGCGACAACGTCTTTGACGACGCGAGCGCCGACGCGCACCTCGTGCAGGATGAACCGTCGCCCCAATTGTTTCGAGCCGTCCGCCGTGACGTACACCCCCGGCTCGCGGAAATCGCTCTCGGTAACCGTACGGGTGCGGAGCAACGTCTTGAACACATCTTCGGGCACTGAAACATCGGCGGCACCGCTGTCGAGGACAAAGGGGATCGTGACCGCGTCATTGATCCGCACTGGGACCATGAAAACGCCGTGTTCGCGCACGAGCTCGACCGTCTCGGCAGCGGCTAGGCCCGGCGCCAACAGCAGCAAAAGCGACAAGCAAAGCCGGACCAGTGCTTGTTTCATTGGATTACTCAATTCTGGGGGTCATGCTCGATCATGTAGACGATCGCCGCAGTTTGGGCTCGACTCGAATATCGATATTCGCTTTCCCGGTAAAAAGTGGGGCATTGCCGGGCACCACGGCTTAATAATTTCGGCCAGAGATTTGATCTTTACGCCCAGGCCAAGCCCTCCGGTGCTCGACGAGGTCGGCGGCCATCTGGATCTCCCCAAGGTGCTTTGCTTTCCGGGGCCGTTCTCGGCCTTGCGGGTTAAATACCCGTGGCCGCCGGGCGCCGACCTTTGGGCGCGTGATGGCGCTGGCGATTATCTACCCGGAAGCCGGCGGGAAAGGCCGGACGGCGAATACCGCTTAGTTCTCTAGAAACGCACGTCGAACTTGCCGCTCATCGGCAAAGCGTTTAAGCACATCGCGCGATATTACTGTCTCCTCGTAGGCGTGATAGACGCCATTATTTATATGATGACCGTCGAATGGGGTTGAAATCCGTGTCATTTCTTTTGTGTTTACCGCGTTGCATAGCGCGCGATACCAGGCGTACGCATCACCGGGCCGCGACACCGTAGGAAGATCTGGCTCTATATCTGCCAACAGACATGCGGCTTCAAATAGTCTCATCTCCTTGAGGTGCCGCCAGATTTCGGGATCTGGTCGAGTTCTGATCGGCACCTCTTGCGCGCGCTGCAAGACCCGGAATGCCATTGGTGCCATAGCCAGATATACGGCAGCCGTGAAGACACAGAGCGCGGCCATAACGACTATCGGCGCAGCAATACCGTTGATCACGGCCCACGCCGCCCCAGCGAAGGCAGTAGCGATGCCAACGAGAAATCCGGTAAAGCCAAGCCACCCGAGAATCGCCCAGGCGGCCTTAATGCCGTTCCAAGTCTGCTTCGCGCGTGCCAGTGCCGCCATTGCGCTTGTTCGTGGTTCGCGCTTTGCACACGCCGCGTTCCCGCCTAGACTATCCAGGCGGGTTAGAACACGGCCCATCAATACGACGGAGCGCGGGATTCCGCCCCGGGCCCGTCAGCTTTCCTGTAGCATAGTTTCGGGGCTACGGCTCGCCCGCCAGCTTCCAGCGAACGCCACACTGCCGATTCGTTCGAACGATCGCCGCGTCTCAAACGACGCGCCGCCGGCGATCGTCTGCCCGCCAGCGCACCGCGCCTTTAACGAAAAACCGAGCGACAGCGCCGCACTTGCCCTGATACACGGCTAAGGCGAACAGGTTGAACGGGTTGGGCGGCTGCCGTGAGCCGGCAGGACACGGGGCCGCTGCCGGCCATTGGCAGGACGACGCAACGCGCCCTGGGTATTTGGCAGGTACGAGCGCGCGCGGTCGGGCTGACCCAGGTCACGATCAGCGCCTTCGTCGGCAAATCGGAAGCCTACGTCAGCAAAAACATCAGAGCAGCGCACCCGCCCGAGGCGATCCGCGCGATCATCACCGCTTGGGAATTGTTTCCGCCGCCGTCGCGCGTCGATTGGAAGGATGCGATGCAGTTCAGGCGCAAGACGCGGTGGAACCGTCAGCCGGTCACCCTGATGCGGGCCATCGCATAGCGACAGGAGGAGTTGCTGTGCGGCTTCCTGACCTCGTTTCGAGTTGCGCCGGCCTCGGCGTAGTGGCCCAATAGTCGCGCGCTCCGACTCTATCGCGATCTGTAGGGCCACTACATTGTTCATCCGGTTCCGAAAGTCTCATTGGCGTCTGAAGGTCTACGTCGTCGAGAACGCCAGGCGCGACGGCCGGGTGGTTCAGGAGATCGTCGGCTATCTCGGGAGCGTCGACACTCGGGCGCTTATGTCCACCGGCGACGACGATCGGGAGGTGTCGGTGCTGGCGCGGACCGCCTTCTGGGAAAGCGCAAACCCAAAGATCAAGAACCTCGCCAACCGGATCGGCGACGACGCCGCTCAGCGACGGGTGCGCATGGCAGTCCATGCACGCATCCCTTGGCCCAAGGAACCGGAGCGCCAGCGGCTCGATCTGCTGAAAGCCGACCGTGAGGCCAAGCTCCACCATGCCGCTTACTCCGACGTGACAAAGATGATCGAGATCACCGAACGGATAGTGGCTAAGGCGACAGCGGACGGCAAAGAACTCCGCCGCGACGCACTGCGGGAAATCGCCCTGGCTAACGAATGGGCCGCGAAGGCGGAGCGGTTGCGCAAGCGCAAATGAAATGAGGCTCGCTGGCCCGCGCGGGAGGGTAGGTTTCAGGGTAGGTCGCCCGCGACACCTTTCCTTAAGCGCTTGATGATCCACTGACAAAGCGCTTGCAAAGCCGGAGAGAAGAGCACCTTCGGAAACTAGCCAGTGCCCGTCCATAAACGATAAGACTCTGAGATAGTGTGGGTTTTGTGCGGGCAGGGCCCGGCGGCTTCCGGTATGCTTCCAAAGCCCAACCGCACTACTGGAGCCGACAATACGTCTGGAACGCATCATTTCAGGCCACGATCTCTGGTGCGCCGGCTCGAAGTTTGAGACGGCCGAGGGAGCCTTCCGGGTCCGTGAGGATGCGCCAGCGCCGCGAGTTGGTGTGGCAGCACACCGGACGCCGTGACCGGATAGGGCGGTGGACGACATGCGACCGTTGTCGCTGCCCGATAAGACCGGTGTCGGTACTCGCCCGGCGCGGGATTCCTTTCGGGAATCTTTTCCAACACCCCTGGCCCCTCCGAATAGGCTCCGAGCGCTATGACCCTCGATCTGCTGATGCTCGGCTATGAGCCGACCTCGGTGCTGGTCGAACGTGCCAAACTGGCGGAGGCAAGCGGATACGATACTGTCTGGCTCGCGGATGAGCGCTTCTATCGCGAGGTCTATGCCTGCCTCGCCCTGTTCGCGGCGAATACCACGCGGGTACGGCTCGGACCGTGCGTCACTGATCCCTTTGCCCGGCATCCGGCGCTCACCGCGATGGCGATCGCAACGATCGACGAGATCTCGGACGGACGCGCGGTGCTGGGCATTGGTGCCGGCATCTCGGGCTTTGCCGAACTCGGCATCCGGCCACAGAAGCCGGCGCGCGCGATCCGCGAGTCCATAGAACTCATCCGCGCGCTGCTGCGCGGCGAGCAGGTCGAGGTCGCGGGTGACGTAATCTCCTTCGGGAGCGGCCGTTTGAGCTTCGCGCCGTTGCGCAGCGAAATCCCGATCCATGTCGCGAGCAATGGGCCATTAGGCCAGCGATCGGCCGGCGCAGTCGCGGATGCCGCGATCATGGAGGCCTGCGGCTCCGTCGCCGAAGTCGCAGCGTTTCGGAGCGAGGTCGAACGGGGCGAAACCGCGGCCGGGCGGGCGAAGGGTAGCGTCAGGCTGGTGGCGCGTCTCAACGCCTGCATTGCAGATGATGGGCGGCGGGCACGCGACATCGTCCGGCCGACTGTCGCACGCTATTTGGGACGTGGCTCGCTGCGGCTTGCCACCGCC
>DASYOB010000091.1:0-29882 GCA_036008175.1 Allostellaceae bacterium | reverse complement strand
GGGCCGCGCATGCACCCCAATGACGGCCGCGTCGTCTCCAACTTCATCGTCCAGGCATTGCAGAACGAGCCGATCACCCTCTATGGCGACGGTTCGCAGACCCGCGCCTTCTGCTATGTCGACGATCTGGTCGAGGGCTTCCTCAAAATGATGGCGGCGCCCGATTCGGCGACCGGCCCCTTGAACCTCGGCAACCCGGTGGAGATTTCGGTCGCCGAGCTGGCCCGTCTCGTCATCGAGCTGACCGGCTCGCGCTCGAAGCTCACCCGCCGCCCCTTGCCGGTCGACGACCCGATCCAGCGCTGCCCCGACATCGCGGCAGCCAAGGCGCTCCTCGACTGGCAGCCGAAAACGCCGCTGCGCGCCGGCCTGCAACGCACCATCGATTATTTCGATGCGCTGCTGACCGAGCTGGGCGACATCCGCAAGCCCGAGGCGGCGGCGGCCTAGCCGCCGAGCTCACGGTCCAAGAAGCGGGATGTGAGTCTGGCACCGAGCCCTCGTCTCGACCAGGCGGCCGGGGGTGGCGCCGATGCTCTTATCTTCGAGCGGTTGATAGGGCGTCGCGCAGATCTGGTCGGCGAGCAGCGCGTTGACGCCCGGATTATAGGCGTTGAACTCGGCGAATTCGGGCGGGATGTCGCCGGCCGGCACGAGCGCGTTGGTGCCGAAATCATCCTTCACCGGGATGAACGGCGTGCACCCGACAACGACAGACGAGAGCAGCACAAGCGGGAAAAGGATGCGCATGGCTCCTCGCACCGGATGACCGCCATAGTGTGCCGATCCGGCAGCACCGGCGCAACCACCGCGATGATGGCTCAGGACTCCGCTCGCTGGTTTAGCCGCATCAGTGCCGCTGGCAGCTGCACCATGCTACCGACCACCAGCGTGGCGCCCGCGGCATAAAGCCTCGAATCGTGCCCCGGCCGGCAATGCGTGCCACCGGTAAAACCGATTGCCGTCATCTCCGCAGCGACTGCCGCGGCAATACCGGGCAAGCTGTCCTCGATGACGACGCAGCGTCGCGGCTCGACCCCCATCTGCCGCGCCGCGTGAAGAAACAGATCGGGGGCGGGCTTGCCGCGCGCCACCATCGTGGCGCTATATATGTGCGGCCACAGCCGATCATAGAGCCCGACGCAAGACAGCCCCAATTGCAGCCGTTCGGGGGTGCCGCTCGACCCGACGCAGACGCGGCAGGAAAGCGAATACAGGACTCGCTCGACACTTTCGATTGCACGCAATTCGGCAGCAAACAGTGCCGACAGATGCCGTCGTTCGCGAATCTCGAAGTCGGGCAAAGTGCAGCCATACCGGGTTTCGAGGTCCGCGACCATGCCGGCGGTGCTGATCCCGGTATATCTCTCGAGAATCTCGTCATCGGATATGGCGACGCCGTATTCGGCGAGGCAAGCAACAGCGGCGCGCAGCGCCAACAATTCGCTGTCGATCAGCACCCCGTCGCAATCGAAGATCACGAGATCGAAACGCATGCCCTACGCCACGGGCTCGACCGCGACGATAACGATTGTAACGTTATCGACCGCGCCACGCGCCAGCACGAGATCGAGCAGCTGCTCGGCAGCCGCATCAACCGCCGCCGGCTCGGCTATCTCGCGCGCGATCTCCTGGTCCGTCAGCATGTTGGTGAGCCCGTCGCTGCACAGAAGAAACCGGTCGCCGGGGCGAAGCGTGTCGCGAACGGCGCCGAATTCGAGCCGGCCACCCCCGATAGCGCGGGTAACGATATGCGCCTCCGGGTGATTGGCCGCCGCTTTCGCTTGCAGGAGGCCGGAGTCTACCAGCTCCTGCACGCGGCTGTGATCGGTGGTCAATTGCCTAAGCTCGCTATCGCGCCAGCGGTAGATCCTACTGTCGCCAGCCCAAAGGCAGACGAACTCGATCCCGTCGGCGAGCAGAGCGACAACCGTGCTGGCGATGACCGCGGCCGGTCCGAGCATCGCCGCCCGAGCGCGCAATTCGGCGTCGACCGCGGTCAGCCGCGACGCACAGATGTCGGCGAACGCGCCGAGATCGGCCGGTGGCTCGATCTCGCCCAGAGCGGCGACGATGCGGGTGCTGGCGAGATCGCCGGCCTCGTGCCCGCCCATCCCATCGGCGACCGCCCATAGGCCGAGATCCGGCCGGTCGAGACAGGCATCCTCGTTGCGACGCCGGACCAGCCCGACATGCGTAAGCGCACGTGAGGTAAATCGGAGTACTGGCATCGATGCCCCGAATTTACGTCTGCGCCAGCGGCACCCCAGCCGCTTCGAGCGTCTTGCGCTGCCGCGCGGCCAGGACTTGTTCGTCGAAATCGTCGATCAGTTCGTGGAACAGCCGGTGCCAATTGATCTTTGCTTGCAGGTGCAGGAACACCGAGCCGAGCCCGACCGCGGCGCGGTCCATAAAGACAAAGGTGCGCGGCGGCGCGATTCCGCCGAGCTGCCGGATCTCCTGGTGAACGCTGTCAACGAGCCTGACGCCGTCCGGTGCGGTTTTTTTCTCCTGGATCATGCGGGCGCGGTCGTCGAGCAGCGGCCCGTAGACGAACGTCGCCCAGCGGTTCAGCACGGCGATCATCTCGCGCGACAGATTGCCAAAGCCCCAGCGGCGATATGCGTCGACCGCCAGCTCCTGATCGTTGCGTTCGAGCGCGTGATAGAGATCGATGACGCCCTTGACGAAGGCCGGCGGAAATACCCGGACGCAGCCGAAATCCAGCAAGTTGACGGTCCGGTTCGGCGCCACCGTGTAGTTGCCAAGATGCGGATCGCCATGGATCACGCCGTAGTGATAAAACGGCACGTACCAGACCCGGAACATGCGCGCCGCGATCTCGTTGCGATCGCCGAGCGGCGCCCCGTCTTTCCCATTGGGCGCGACGTCGAGGATGGGCACGCCGTCGAGCCAGGTCATCGTCAGGAGCCGCTTGGTGGACAGCTCGGGAATCGGGCGCGGCACCGCGACTCCGGGCTCATCGTTCAGGATCGCTCGGTAAAGCCGCATATTCGCCGCCTCGCGCGCGTAATCCAACTCCTCGCGCAGCCGGTCGGCGATCTCGGTATGGATGTCGGCCGTGCGGACGGCTCGGTCGTAACGCTCGTAAAGCCCCATCGCCAGCCTGAGCTGGCTCAGATCGGCCTCCACCGCCGAGGCCATCTCCGGGTACTGGAGCTTGCAGGCGAGCGGCGTCCCGTCGAGCGCGACGGCGCGGTGCACCTGGCCCAACGAGGCGGCGCGTGCGGCGGTACGCTCGAAGCTCTTGAACCGACTCTGCCAGTCAGCCCCGAGTTCGCCCATCATGCGGCGGCGCACGAACGGCCAGCCCATCGCCGGCGCGTTGGCCTGCAGGTGGATCAGCTCGTTGACATATTCGTCCGGCAACGCGTCCGGGATCGTGGCCAAGAGCTGCGCCACCTTCATCAGCGGCCCCTTGATGCCGCCGAGCGCGGTTTTCAGGTCGGCCGCATGGCGCTCGCGGTCGATCGGCAGGCCGAGATAGCGCTCGCCGGCGAGCCGTGCGCCGAGACCGGCCATCGCGCTGCCGACCCGGGCGTAGCGGCGTACCCGGCCGCTAAGGCTGTTTTCGTCGGTCACGAGCTACTCAATCGGCTTGCCCGCCTTTTGCGTTGCTTGCCCCGTAAGTGCTGGCGAAGCGCCGCGTTGATGCGGGATTGCCAGCCGGGTCCATCGGCGCGGAAACGCTCGATCACATCCTGGTCGAGGCGAATGGACACAAGCTTTTTCGGAGTGTCGAGCGGCGGACGGCCGCGACCACGGCGGAGCAGTGTTTCACCGTAATGCAGATCGGCTTTGTCGAACCAATCCTCAGTCAGTTGCGGCGCGGTGTCCGGATCCTCGGCAATCTGCCGCGCAATCTGGTCATCGGTGGTGGCATCAACCTTCACCAAGTCGCTGTAGGTAGCGGGCTTGTTCTCTGCCATTGGCCTTCCTCATCGAAATCACGTGGCGGCATTCACCGCCCTCGGTTTTCTCGCCTGGCGTCCACACCACGATCACCATCCGGCCATCGAGCAATCCGACCGTGACGTATAGCCGCTCCGGATACTCGAACCGCGCGTCTTCGAACGTAAAGCCCGACCCGGCGAACACCTTCGGCGCATCGCGAAAATCCAGGCTGCGCTCTCGCAGCCTCCGTTTCCGCTTTGCCGGATCAAAGGTGATCCTCATGCCGCGAAGGATTATGTAGCTACGGCAATGACCAGGGTCAAGTTTTCCGTAGCTACGTAAATATCAGCCGAGCGCTTCCAGCTCGTCGATGAAGCGGGCGATAACGCCGAGGCCCTTGGACCAGAAAGCCGGGTCGGCGGCGTCGAGACCGAACGGCGCCAGCAACTCGCGGTGCCGCAAGGTGCCGCCGGCGCGCAGCAGCGCGAGATAGCGCTCGGCAAAGCCCTGATGCGCGTCCTCGTATGCGGCGTAGAGCGAGTTCACCAGGCAGTCGCCGAAGGCGTACGCGTAGACGTAAAACGGCGAATGGATGAAGTGCGGGATGTAGGACCAGTAGTAGCGATACGCGTCATCGAACCGGATGGCCGGCCCTAGGCTTTCACCCTGCACCTCCATCCAGATATCGCAGATCCGTTCGGCCGTCAGTTCTGCCTCGCGCCGTTCGTCGTGCACCCGCGTCTCGAAGGTCACAAAGGCGATCTGGCGCACCACCGTATTGAGCATGTCTTCGACCTTGCCGGCGATCATGATCTTTCGCCGCTTCGGGTCGGTCTCGCGCGCCAACAGAGCGCGGAAGGTCAGCATCTCACCGAACACCGAGGCGGTCTCGGCCAAGGTCAGCGGCGTGTCGGCCATCAAGGCGCCCTGCCCCGCCGCGAGCACCTGGTGCACCCCGTGCCCGAGCTCGTGCGCCAGGGTCATCACGTCGCGCAGTCGGCCCTGATAGTTCAGCAGGAGGTAGGGATGTGCGCTCGGCACGGTGGGGTGAGCGAAGGCGCCGGGGGCTTTCCCCGGCCGCACCGGCGCGTCGATCCAGCGCGAGCGGAAGAAACGCTCGCCGATCCTCGCAAGTTCAGGCGAGAAGGCGCGGTAGGCCGATAGCACGGTTTTTTCCGCCTCGGGCCAGGAGACGGAGCGGTCATTATCGTCAGGCAAGGGCGCGTTGCGATCCCAGAACGGCAGCTCCTCGACCCCGAACCAGCGCACCTTCAGCCGGTAATAGCGATGCGACAGGTTCGGATAGCTGGCGCGCACCGCCGAAATCAGCGCGTCGACCACGTCGTCCTCGACGAAGTTCGACAGGTTGCGCGAAGAGATCGGCCGCGGGAAACGGCGCCAGCGGTCTTCGATTTCCTTGTCCTTGGCCAGCGTGTTGGTAATCAGCGAGAACAGGCGCCCCTGCCGCCCAAGCACCTCGCCGATGCTGAGCGCAGCCTCCTTCCGCACCGCGCCCTCGCGGTCGGACAGCAGGTGCATCGCCTCGGGCTCCGTCAGCTCGCGGCCGCGGAACGGGAAACGCAGCTCGGCGATGGTCTCGTCGAACAGGCGCACCCAGGCGGTGCGTCCCGCGACCGATTTCTCGTGCAACAGCTTTTCGAGATCATCGCTTAGCTGATGCGGGCGGAAAGCGCGCACATCGCGCAGCCAGGGCCGATAGCGCGCCAGCGCCGGATCGGCCGCCTTGGCATCGAGCTCGGCATCGTCGATGCGGTTCAACTCCAGCGTGAAAAACAAGAGTTCGGTCGAGATCGCGTTGATGCGCTCGTGCATCGTTTGGAAGAACCGCGCGATCTCGGGATCGGCCACATTGCCGGCCCGGGTCAGCTCGGCATAACTCATGATCCGGCCGGCGATTTCCTGTAGCCGCTCATAGGTAGCGACCGCCTCGCCCAGTTCGGCGCCGGAGAGCTCGGCGAGCCGGCCCTCGTATTTCGTGCGAAACGCTGCGGCGTCGGCCGCGAGCTGCGACAAGTCGCGCGCCAGCTCCGGGCTGTCCCGGCCCGGATACAGGTCAGACAGGTCCCATTCGGGCAGCGGTCCGAGATCCGTCTGCACTGCCGTGGCCGCTGCGGCTGGTGCCGTCAGAACCATCGCTGCCTCGATCTGCATATTTCGTTATCATGGGTCCCGGCGCCCAATAGGGCGCACGCGGTGCATATGGGGGCGCGCGGCTATCGCCGCCATGCATCCCAGAGGGGCAACAGGGACAGCGGGACGGAATGGATTACGCAAGCTGCCGCAGCCTGCCGGCAATGTTTTTTGCGATGGCCCGACAACGTGCCGAGCGGCCGTTTCTGTGGGCGAAGCACCACGGCAAGTATCATTCGTTGAGCTGGGCCGAGGTGACCGACCAGATTGACCGGCTGGCGCGCGGGCTCGTCGCGCTCGGCATTGAGCCCGGCGACCGAGTTGCACTGGTCTCGGAAAATCGGCCGGAATGGGTTATCGCCGATCTCGCGATCATGAGCGCCGGTGGGGTCACGGTGCCGGCCTATGTCACCAATACGGTCGACGACCATCGCCACATCCTCGGCAACAGCGGCGCCCATATCGTGATCGTCTCGACCCCGGCCCTCGCAACGCGGGTGATTGCGGCGGCCGAGATGGTGCCGAGCGTACGCGCGGTAATCTCCATCGAGCCATTACCGGAAACGGCCTCGACAGTGGCGATCCAGAGCTGGGACGAGGTATTGGCGTGCGGCGCCACGCAGCCCGACGACGTCGCCGAGCGGGTCGCGGGGCTATCGCCGGATACGGTGGCTTGCGTCATCTACACCTCGGGTACCGGCGGCGCCCCGAAAGGGGTGCTGCTGAGTCACCGCAACATCGTTGGCAACTGCCGCGGCGCTTATCGCCTGCTCGAAATGCTGGGCCTTGGTGAGGAGGTGTTTCTCTCCTTTCTGCCACTGTCGCATTCCTACGAGCACACCGCGGGCATCTATTTCCCGATCTCGATCGGCGCCGAGATCTACTTCGCCGAAGGCGCCGATACGCTTGCCGTCAATCTGCTGGAGGTGCGGCCGACCATCATGACGGCGGTGCCGCGGCTCTACGAGACGATGCATCAGCGCCTCCGCCTCGCGATCCAGCGCGAGCGCGGCGCGAAGCGGCGCCTGTTCGAACGCGCCGTCGCAAGCGGACGCAAGCGCCTTTCCGGCGAACGGATGTCCATGCGCGAGCGACTTCTCGATCCGGTGCTGGAGCGGCTCGTGCGCGACAAGGTGCGGGCGCGCTTCGGCGGTCGGCTCAAGGCGATGATCTCCGGCGGAGCCCCGCTTAACCCGGAGATCGGCAGCTTTTTTCTCGCTCTCGGGGTGATGCTGTTGCAGGGCTATGGGCAAACCGAGGCGGCGCCGGTCATTGCCTGCAACCCGCCCGGGCGGATCAAGATCGATACGGTCGGGCCGCCGCTCGACGGGGTCGAGATCAAGATCGCCGAGGATGGCGAGATCCTCGTCGCCGGCGACAACGTCATGCAGGGCTACTGGAACGACCCGGAAGCGACGGCGCGCGCCCTCGCCGATGGTTGGCTGCATACCGGCGATATCGGCCGGCTCGACGCCGACGGGTACCTGCGGATCACCGATAGGAAGCGCGATTTCATCAAGAATTCGGGCGGCGACATGATCTCGCCGGCGCGGGTCGAGGGCGCCTTGACCCTGACCCCGGAAATCGCCCAGGCGATGGTGCTGGGCGACCGCCGGCCTTACCTTGTCGCGGTGCTGGTGCCCGACCCGGAATTCGCCGCCGGCTACGCGAACATCCGCTCCACGGCCTGCGAGCTCGGCGTCCTGGCCGGAGACCCGGCCTTTCACAAGGCGGTTGGCGATATCGTTGCTCAGGTCAACCAGAGTTTGGCGCCGCCCGAGCGGATCAGGCGATTTCTGATTGCGCGCGAACCGTTCAGCGTCGCCAACGGGCAGCTGACCCCGACTCTGAAGATCCGCCGGCACGCCATTCGCGACGCCTATGGCGCCTCGTGCGAAGCGCTGTATGAGGGCAAGGGCATCGCCGCCTGACGCCAACGGAGGAGAGCATGCGGCTGCAAGGCAAGATCGGCATCGTTACCGCGGCGGCGTCGGGCATGGGCCGCGCCGGCGCGCTGCGCTTTGCCCGCGAGGGCGCCGCGGTCGGGGTCGCCGATTTAGACCAGGCTGGGGTCGAGGCCGTCGTCGGCGAGATCGCCGCTACGGGCGGGCGGGCGCTCGCGCTGGTCGGCGATCTGCGCCAGGATGCTTTCGCCCGCGATATCGTCAAGCGGACCGCCAATGCCTTCGGCGGGCTCGATTTCGTTTGGAATCATGTCGGTCATCCCGGCCCGGCGGCGATGGAAGGCATCGACATGGCCGATTTCGAACTGGCAATCGACCTCAATTTGCGCACCGTGCTGGTGACGACCGAGGCGGCGATCCCGGAAATGCGGGCGCGTGGCGGCGGCGCGCTGCTGTTCACCGCCTCGACCTCGGGCTTGGTCGGATCCGGGTTCAGCCCGGTCTATTCGATGGCGAAATTCGGCGTCGTCGGCTTCGTGCGTGCGCTCGCCAAACGGCTTGCGCCCGACAACATCCGGGTCAACGCGATCTGCCCCGGCCCGATCGACACGCCGATGCTGCGCGTCTTCGTCGCCCGCCCCGATCAGCAGCGACAGCCCGGCGACGAAGACAAGGAGGCGCTGATCGTCCGGCGCAGTCAGCAGATACCGTTCCGCCGTACCGGTAGGCCCGAGGAAATCGCCAACGCCGCGTTGTTCCTCTTGTCGGACGAGGCATCCTTTGTGTCCGGCGCGGCGCTTCCGGTCGACGGCGCCGCGACGGCCTAAGCCACGGACCTACCCCTGCCGCAAATAGTGCACGCTGAACAGCTTGTCGGGGTCGGTCCAGGTTTCGATCGCGCGGAAGCCGGCGCGGGCCGCCAGCGCGCGAAATTCGGGGATCGCGTATTTGTATGAATTCTCGGTGTGGATCAGCTCGCCGGCGGCGAAGCGGAACCGGCGACCCGCAACCCCGACGATCTGGTCGGCGAGGCTCTTGATGTACAGCTCTACCCGGCCTTCCGCCTCGTTATAGAAGGCGTGGTGCTCGAAGCGGTCGAGATCGACATCGCCGCCGAGCTCGCGGTTGATCCGCACCAATAGGTTCAGGTTGAACGCGGCATTGAGCCCGGCCGCATCGTTGTAGGCGGCATTGAGAATCGCGGGATCCTTCTTGAGATCGATGCCGATCAGCATTTCCCCGCCGGGACCGAGCAGCTTGGCGTAGTTGCCGAGAAACTGGACGACCGCCTCCGGCTCGAAATTGCCGATCGTCGACCCCGGAAAGAACCCGACCCGCTTGCCGAACCGGCCGGGCAGCGGCGGCAGCCCGAACGGCCGCGTGTAATCGGCGCAGACCGCGACAACCGAGAGGTCCGAGAAATCCACGGCGAGCCCGTCCGCCGCCTCACGCAGGCGCTCGCGCGAGATGTCGACCGGCACATACGCCGCCGGGCGATCCAGGGCATCGAGCAGGATGCGCACCTTGCGGCTGGCGCCGCTGCCAAGCTCGATCAGCCGGCAGTGCGGACCGATTTGAGCGGCGATATCCCCTGCGTAGGTTTCGAGGATCGCGATCTCGGTCCGGGTCAAATAATATTCCGGCACCTCGCAGATCTGCTCGAACAGGGCCGAGCCGCGCGCATCATAAAATAATTTGCACGGCAATTCCTTCGGCGCCCGCCCGAGCCCGGCCAGAACCGCGTCTCGAAAGCTCTCGTCGCCCGGCGCCAGATCGTGGAAAGCGAGATTAGTGCCAGCCGGCATTACAGATCCTCCGCGAGGCGCAGCCCCGAGAATGCCCAGCGCGCGGAAGGCGGGAAGAAATTCCGATAGGTGGTTCGGATATGTCCCGCCGGGGTCACTGCCGCGCCGCCGCGCAATACCATCTGGTTCGACATGAACTTGCCGTTGTATTCGCCGATCGCGCCCGAGACCGGCCGGAAGCGCGGATAGGGCACATAGGGGCTTGCCGTCCATTCCCACACATCGCCGATCATCTGGCGCAGTGCAGATTCGCATTCGGCCGTGACCGTATCGGGACAGGGATGGAAGTGGCCGGCATCTGCGAGATTGCCGGTCATTGGAACGGCATGCGCCGCGACCTCCCATTCAGCCTCGGTCGGCAGGCGCTTGCCGGCCCAGCGGGCAAAGGCATCCGCCTCGTAGAAGCTGACATGGCAGACCGGCTCGGCGCCTTCGAGCCGGCGCTCGCCCGACAGCGTGAAGATGCGCCATTCGCCGTTCTCGCATCGCCAATAGAGCGGCGCCTGCCAGTTCTGCTGCTGCACCGTCGCCCAGCCGTCCGACAGCCAGAACTCCGGCCGGTGATAGCCGCCGTCCGAGACAAATTCGAGATAATCGCCGCAGGTGACGGGACGGCAGGCCAGGCGAAACGGCTCGAGCCAGACCTTGTGACGCGGCCCCTCATTGTCGAATGCAAACCCCGGCCCGGCGTGGCCAATCTCCTCGAGCCCACCGGCGAACTCGACCCACGCCAGCGCCGCGGGCGCGGCCGGCAACGCGTAGGGGCGCGGCGCCTGATAGGCAGGCAGCAGCGGATTGACCGAAAAGACGTGCTTGATATCCATCAGGATCAGCTCCTGATGTTGCTGCTCGTGATTAAGTCCGAGCTCAACGAGCGGCGCGATCTGGCGCCATGCTTCTTCGCCAGCTTCCCTGGTCAGACGAAGCATCCCAGTCGTCACGTGGTCGCGATAGGCGCCGACCGCATCGACCGTGGGGCGGGACAGCAGACCGCGGTTGGGCCGCGGGTGGCGCGGCCCGACGGCCTCGTAATAGGAATTGAACAGATAGGCAAAATCCGGATCGAACACCCGGTAGGCGGGATCGAAGGGACCCAGGATGAAGGTCTCGAAGAACCAGCTGGTGTGAGCCAGATGCCACTTCGTCGGACTGACATCGGGCATCGATTGGATCGCCTGGTCCTCGGGCGAAAGATTGGCGGCAATGCCCTCGCTCTCCTGGCGAATAGCAGCAAAGCGTTCGCGTTCGGCGGCGCGGTTTTCGGCGCCCGCCTGCTCCTGTACGGCTGTGTCGAACACTGGGGCTCCCCCGGCTGGCGTTGTATTCCGGCTAAACGCCCTATTGACCGCTTTGTCTCGCCCGCGCGGCGCGCGATCACCGCAACCGAGCCACATATGGCCAGTTGCAGCGAGACTGTAAACCTCCCTTGCGCGTCTATTCGAGATGGCGGCCCCGCGAGAGACGCGACGACACCGTGATCTTAAGCTCCCCCGCGAAGCCGTTGCGGGACCGCACCGGGGCGAGCACTCTCTAGGCACTCGAGACCTGTAAAAGAAGGCAGGTGGATGAACAAGATTGACCTCTCCGGGCGCGTTGCGATCGTCACCGGCGCGGCCCGCGGCATCGGCCGCGCGATTGCCGAGCGCTTTTCCGCCTCGGGCGCCCAGGTCTCGATCTGGGATGTCGATGCCGCGGCGGCGCAGGCGGCCGCGGGCGAGATCCGCGGCGCGATGGACCTCGTTGTCGATGTTACCGACCCGCCGTCAATCGCCGCGGCCCTCGCCGCGACCGAAGCACGCCTCGGCTCGCCCGACATCCTGGTCAACAATGCCGGCATCTCCGGCCCTAATTTCCCGCTCGACGAATACCCGGCGGAGGAGTGGCGCCGGGTCATCGACATCGACCTTGTCGGCGTCTTCAACTGCTGCCGCGCAGTCGTGCCACCGATGCGGCGCCGCGATTACGGCCGTATCGTCAACATCGCCTCGATCGCCGGCAAGGAGGGCAACCCGAACGCCTCGGCTTATTCGGCGGCGAAGGCCGGCGTCATCGGGCTCACCAAATCGCTCGGCAAGGAACTGGCGGGAACCGGCGTCCGCGTCAATTGCGTGACCCCCGCCGCGGCCCGGACCGATATCTTCGCGCAAATGACCGAGGCGCAGATCGAGTACATGTTGTCAAAGATCCCAATGGCGCGTTTTGTCTATGTCGAGGAGATCGCCGCGCTGGTCGCGTGGCTCGCCTCCGAGGAGTGCTCGTTTTCGACTGGGGGCGTGTTCGACATCTCGGGCGGCCGCGCCACCTACTAGCCATCCACTACGCGCCCGACGGCGGCGGGGACATTTCGCCGGCGAAAATCGAATAAAAACGATACGGGACCGTTTACAGTGCGAGATCAAGCCCTTGCAGAACGGGTGACAACCGTGACGAGCAAATCAGCAGCTGCCATGCTATTCCCTTGGCTGGCGGCGATGCTGCTGGGGGCGAGCGCGGCCAAGGCGGAAAACGAGCCGGTGGCGACGGCGCCGATACCGCAGGCGCCCGCGGCTGGCGGACCGATGACACCGGTGCAGAAGGCGGCGCCCGCCGCAACCCCGAGCGCGCCGCCGGCGATCGCCATACCGGCAGAAGAGCCGGCGAAGAAGCAAGCTCCGCGCGAGACCGCCGCGCCGGCACCGACCGCGAAGGCGCCGCCTGAGAGCAAGGAGGCTGCACCAGCGAGCAAGCCGGCGGGCGCAGCGGCGGAAAATCAGGCCACCCCGCCCGCCGAGACTGCGGCACGACCGAAGCGCCCGGTTCACCGGCGCAGCTTTACCGAGCATGAACGCGGGACGCGGCCTGACGAGGCAGCCCCACCGCCCGATTATGACCGGCCGAATCCCCAGGCGGCGAATCCACAGCCTCCAAATCTGCAGCCTTATGAGCGCGGCTACCGAGAGTCTTGGCGCGAGAGCGAGGCACCGAGCTATCGGGCGCCGACTCCGTATTACGCGCCGGCGCCTCCGCGTTACGAACACGAGGAAATCGAGACCTGGCGGGCGGAGCCTGGCCCCTACGGCTTTGCGCCGCCTCCTTACTACCGCGGCATGCCACCTGGGTACGGCCCCTATCCGGGCGCACCGCCACCGCGGCCATGGCCATGGTAGGCATCGCCGAGGCGCCCCAGAGATGAGCCGCAGAACCCGGCTTCTCGCCGTTGCTCTAGCCGGCGCACTGCTATGCGGTGCCGCGCCATCGCGTGCGGCCGACGAGCCGGTCGCGACAGCGCCGATACCGCCGGTGCCGGTAATCGTGCCGCCGACCGCGCCGCGCCCCGCGAAGCCTGCGGCCAAAGAACCCTCTAAGCCCGCGCGACCGGCCGCCTCTCGGGAGCGTGAACCCGCTAGCGCCGAGCGACGCAAACTTGCCGTGCACGACGCCACCGAAGCCGGCAAGCGCGCCGAACAGAGCAAGTCGCGCAAACCGACACCGGAGCATCACTCGGAGCGTCAGCAGGCAGCCGCGAGCAGGGATCAGCTCCGCCCGCCGCCGGAGTATCAGCCGCGGCGCTATTATCGCGGCGACATTGTGCCCGGCCCGGACGCACCGCCGTTCCCGCCGCCCTGGTACGATCGGGGCCCGCCCTTCGCCGGCATGCCGTACGGCCCGCGCGGACCGATGCCGCCCTGGTGAGTTCGGTCAGGCCGCCTCGGCACGACCGATCATGGCGGCACGCTCGGCGAGGCGCCTGACACGCGCCCAATCGCCGGCGAGGACCGCGTCTCTCGGCGCCATCCACGACCCGCCGACAAATGGCACATTCGCAAGCGCCAAGTATTCGCTTGCGCTGCGTTCGTCGATCCCGCCGGTCGGGCAAAAGACGATGCCTGAGAAGACCGGCACCAGCGCTTTGAGGAAGCCGACCCCGCCGAGCGCCTCGGCCGGGAACAACTTCATGACGCAAATGCCGAGGGCTCGCGCCGCCATGATCTCGGACGGAGTCGCGACCCCGGGCAGGTAGGGCAACTCGCTGGCGAGCGCCGACCCGGCCAGCTCCGGCGTCATGCCGGGACTAACCAGAAACCGCGCCCCGGCCTGCACCGCGCGGCCGACATCGGCGGCGCGCAGCAGTGTGCCGGCGCCAACAATGACGTGCGGCAGCTCGCGCGCGATCGCCGCGATCGCGGCCGGCGCAGCGGGGGTGCGCAGCGTGATCTCGATCACCGGCAGCCCGCCCTCGAACAGCACGCGGGCGAGCGGAACAGCATCCCGCTCCCGGTCGATCGTCAGAACCGGGACAACGGAGATGCCGCGAAACAAGGCGTGCATGGTTAGGGTCCTCCTGCCGAGGAGGCATTGCCGCATAATACGGAAGCGTGGGCGCAGCCCTAGGGGAATCGCAGAGCAGCGAGCGCCGCCCTCCGGAACGGCCCGACTACTGGCCTTTCCCAGAACGTGCAGCGCCGGCGTAGGCAGTACCCAACGGGGATCTCGCGAATCGCGAGATCGGTGGGTCACTGCGCGATCCCGAGCGCCCTCGCCTTCCACAGCTCCCACGGGCGGCCATGCTGGCCGCGATTGGTTTCGGTGGCCTGTTGGGCCTCCTGATCATTGAGGAAGAGGACCTCGCCTTGGCCGAGCCGCAATGCGTCGGCCTGCAGCCGGGCATTTACCTCGGTGTAAACGGCGCGAAAGACGACCTCCCTCAGCGACCCGCCGACCACGACATTGCCGTGTCCGCGCAAGAGCCCGACAGCCGCCCCCCCGAGCGCCTTGGCCAGCGCCGCCCCGAGCGCCGGATTGCGTATCAGCATGTCGGTTGCCGGCCCGCCCGCCTCCCGGATCTCGAACACCGGCACCCCAGCGCCGAGAAATGAGCTCATGTGATAGATCGGCCGCAAGGCCGCCCCCGCGGCAACCCCAAACGGGATCACTGCCGGCGAGTGGCTGTGCACGATCGCCTGCACCGCTGGCTGCACCTTGTAAATCTCGCTGTGGATGAAGCGCTCGAGATAGGG
Source organism: Allostellaceae bacterium (assembly GCA_036008175.1). Lineage (GTDB taxonomy): Bacteria > Pseudomonadota > Alphaproteobacteria > ATCC43930 > CGMCC-115725 > DATARH01. Next base: position 15,110 of record DASYOB010000091.1, on the reverse strand, counting down.
CGTGCTGCCCGGCTCGATCGGCTCGCCGTCGAGGCCGAATTGCATGATGTCGGCGGCGGTCACCAGCCCCGGCGCCATGCTGCGCGCCAACAGGAAGCGCTCCTGTGACTTGTCGTGCCGCACGCTGACATGGCCGAAGCCGTCGACGACGCCCTCGTTGTAGAGGATGCGGTTGGCGGCCACGAGATCGTCGATCAGCGCCGGATCGGCGGGCATCGGCTCAGCCGTGTGTGTCGAAGCCATGACCAGCCCTCCGCTGTAATTGACACCCTGGCGTCGCGGGCGATCTTATCGCCAGCAGCGCCCGATCGGCAGGAGGCAGCGATGGAAAAACGGAAACTCGGCAGAACCGGTCTCGACGTCTCGCTGCTCGGCTTCGGCTGTGGCGCCGTCGGCGGGCTGATGGTCAAAGGCGCCGCCGCGGACCAGGAGCGCGCGGTGGCACGGGCGATTGAGCTCGGCATCAATTATTTCGACACGGCACAGATGTACGGCAACGGCGAATCCGAGCGCAACCTCGGCCGTGTGCTGAAATCGCTGAAGCCGGATGTTTATGTCGGCACCAAGGTGCGGCTGCCGCCGACCGAGCGCGGCCGCATCGGCGCCGCGATAGCGGCCTCGCTGGAGGCTAGCCTGAAACGGCTGGATCGCGACTCGGTCGATCTGTTCCAGTTCCACAACGCCATCGTCGGCAGCACGAGCGGCGGCGACTTCGGCGCCGACGCCGTGCTCGAGGAGGCGGTGCCGGCGTTCGAGCGGCTGCGCGCCCAAGGCAAGTTCCGTTTCTTCGGCATCACCGCCGTCGGCGAGACCCCGGCGCTGCACCGGGTTGTCGATGCCAGCGTCCTCGATACTGCGCAGGTCAGCTATAATTTGCTGAACCCAAGCCCGGGCACGGCCGTGCCGGCCGGCTATCCGGCCCAGGATTTCGGCAATTTGCTCGGCCACACGCAGGCCGCCGACATGGGCGTCATCGTAATCCGCGTGCTGGCCGGCGGCGCGTTGAGCGGCACCGAGGAGCGCCACCCGCTCGGCTCGCCGCCGCCGGCGCCAATCGGCTCGGGCGCCGATTACCGCCGCGATGTCGAACGCGCGCGCCGCTTCGAGCCGCTGATCCGCGAGGGCCACGCCGACAGCCTCATCGAGGCCTCGATCCGCTACGTCATCGCGCATCCGGCGGTCTCCACCGTGCTGGTCGGCTATTCGACGATGGATCATCTCGAATATGCGGCGCGGTCGATCGAGAAGGGTCCCTTGTCGCGGGCCGCCCTCGACCGGGTTGCCGAGATCCAGCGCGGCTTTGCCGGCGAGCCGCGCTGAACGCTTGCTCAGGCGACCTCGCGCGAGGTGATCGTGTAGGCGAACCCGGCCGGGTCGAGCGGGTCGACAATGCCGTCCGCGGTCTCGGCATAGGGATACATCAGAAAGCCGACCGGACCTTGCGTCTGGCCGGGCAAGATGAAATCGCGGGCATAATTGAAGCCGACCCAGTTCATTTCCCAATTGCCGAACAGGCGCTCCCGCAACTCGCGTACCTTGTCGCTGTCGATCGGGACCCCCTCCTCCAGCACGACCTTGCGAACATCGGCGGGATCGACCGGGAACCAGCCCTTGTCCTCGATATATACTTCAGCGCGGCAATGCTGGGCCTTGGTGATGTCGCCCGACTTACCGAGCGACTTGGTCACATGGGAGTCGGCAACTCGGATCCCGAAAAAGTCGCGCGCCGGCAGCCCGGCGGCCCTGGCAAGCCCAACGAACAGCGAGTTGATATCGGCGCACTTGCCGCCGAGATCGCCAGTTTCCAGCATGAAGCCGACATCGCCCAACCCGCAGCCCCGCGTTTCGGCCCGCCGGAACGTGTTGTCAACGATCCAGTCATAGATGGCGCGCGCCTTGTCGAGCGGCGTCGTGCGGCTGCCGACGATCTCACGCGCCTTCGCCAGAACGATGCCATCCGTCGGCGTGCTCGCGGTCGGACGCAGCGCTTCGGCCAATTCCTCGTGCGACGCGTCGCGATAGAAACCGGAGCGGTCGCGGGTCATGACACGGGCGACGATCACCGCCTCGCGAGCACCCCACGCAGGGTCGGGCCAGGCGATGGAGACGATCGGCGCGCGCGAGGCTTCCTCCCAGATCACCCTGGCTTCGACAGGAGGATGCCAAGCCAAATCGGCGACGCGCTGGTAATCAAGCGCGTCCTGCGGCACCGGCACCCACAGACGCGTCGGCGGCTTGGCGTCCTGCATTACGATCCGATAAGTGATCTCGAACTCCCGCCAGCCCGTCGGGACGGCCGCAGCGCGGGTTGCGAACGCGGCCGCCGGAACGGCTGCCGCGATACCTTTGATGAAGTCGCGCCGACGCATCAGCCCCTCGTTTTGCTTGACGACGGCCGGAACGGGACCGGAGCGCCCGTTTAAGGATATGGCGTTTGCCGCGTGGGAACTCGCTGGACGGGGCGCGCACGGCGCCGCTCCACGTCGGTTAGCGCGGGCAAACGATAGCGCGTCAAGGCACGACTGTCACGGCCGCGGCAGGGCCGGAGTGGAGGTCGCAATCCGGTGCGAGGCGACCATGCTATTATCGGCGGCATGAGCAGGAGTGCTGACATGGTTTCGGCTAGACCGACCGGCGACATCCTCGGCGCCACGATCGAGGGCATCGACCTCTCCCGGCCCTTGGAATGGCGGGAGTTTGCCGAGATCCTGAAGGCGCTCGGGCATTATGGCGTGCTGCGCTTTTCGGCGCAGCGGCTCGACGCGGCGCAACTGAAGGCGTTTGCGGCGCGGTTCGGCTCGCTCGAAATCAATGTCGCGGCTGCCTTCCAGGAGCCAGGGCACCCCGAGGTGATGATCCTGTCCAACATCGTCGAGGACGGTCGGCCGATCGGCGCGAGCGACGCCGGCCAGGACTGGCATACCGACATGTCGTACAGCGAGACGATCGCCTTCGCCAACGTGCTGTACGCGCTGAAGGTGCCACGCCGCGACGGCGAGCCTCTCGGCGGGACCGAATTCGCCAACATGCACGCCGCCTATGACGCGCTGCCGGAGGAGCTCAGGGCAAAGGTCGACGGCATGACCGTGCTGCACGATTTCAACAAATTCTGGGAGATGATGCGGCAGCGCCCAGGCAGCTGGCGCCCGCCGCTCAGCGATGAGCAGCGGCGGAAGAAGCCGCCGGTGTCGCACCCGATCTTCCTGACGCACCCGATCACCGGCCGAAAGGTGCTTTACGCCAACCCGGGCTACGCGATCCGCATAAACGAGCTTCCGGAGGACGAGAGCGATCGGATGCTCGCCTTCCTGTTCGAGCACCAGCTGCAGCCGCGGTTCCGCTACCTGCACCGTTGGAGCGAGGGCGACCTGCTGCTGTGGGACGATATCGGCACCTTGCACAACGCGCGGGCCGATTATGGACCGGAGGAGCACCGGCTGATCAAGCGCTGCCAGGTCATGGCCGACAAGGTATTCGACCGGGCCTTCCTGCGCGCCGCGCTCGGCGAGCCGGTCGCCGCCTGAGGGGCCGAACCAATGAACCTCGCGGCGCTGCTGTTCGATGTGGCGCGGCGGCTGCCGCAACGACCGGCAATCAGCGACGACCGCTACGCCTGGACCTATGATGAGCTGATCGAGCGCATCGCACGGCTGGCTGGCGGGCTCAGGACGCGTGGCCTCGCCCCGGGCGATCGGGTGCTGCTCTGTCTTGAAAATTGCGGCGAGTTTTTCGAGCTGATGCTCGGCTGCTGGGCGGCTGGGCTGTGCGCGGTGCCGGCGAACGCGCGGCTGCATCCGCGCGAGGTCCAATACATCGCCGAGAATTCGGGCGCGCGGCTGCTCGTGGCCACCCCCGCCCTCGCCGATGCGCTCGCGCCGCTCGAAGGCTCGGTCGCCAGCCTTGAGGAGGTGATCTCGACCCGGACGAAGCGCTATGACGCGCTATTCGCGGCAGGCGAGCCGCTCCGCCCCGACCCCGGCGCACCGACCGATCGCGCCTGGCTGTTCTACACCTCGGGCACGACCGGCCGGCCGAAGGGCGCGGTGCTGACCCACCGCAATCTGCTGTTCATGAGCCAGTGCTACTATGCCGATGTCGATCTGCTGGATGAGCGCGACACGCATTTGCTCGCCGCCCCGGTATCGCATGGCGCCGGCCTTTATGCGCTGCCGTTTCTCCTGAAAGGTGCGCACCAGATCGTGCTGCCGCATTTCGACGTGCCGGCGATCCTCGATGTAATAAAGCGACGTCAGCGCGTGTCGATGTTCGCGGCGCCGACCATGCTGACCCGTTTGGCGCATGCGCCGGAGGTGCCAGGCGCCGATCTCGCCAATCTGCGCACGATCTATTACGGCGGCGGGCCGATGTATGTCGCCGATCTGGAGAAGGCGCTCGGGCTGTTCGGGCCGCGGCTCTATCAGCTGTTCGGGCAGGGCGAGTCGCCGATGACGATCACCGGATTGAACCAACGAGTGCATGCCGATAGGGACCAGCCGCGCTGGCGCGAGCGGCTCGGCTCAACCGGGGTCCCGCGCACCGGCGTGCTGGTCAGAGTGGTCGACGAGAACGACAACGAGCTGCCGTCCGGGGAAGTCGGCGAGGTGATCACGAAAAGCGACTGCGTCATGCAAGGTTACTGGCAAAACCCGGACGCCAGTGCCGAGACCCTGCGAGGCGGCTGGCTGCATACCGGCGATCTTGGCTGCATGGACGAGGACGGTTTTTTGACCCTGCGCGACCGGTCGAAGGACATGATCATCTCGGGTGGCAGCAACATTTATCCGCGCGAGATCGAGGAGGTCTTGCTGCGCCATCCCGATCTGATCGAGGCGTCGGTCGTCGGCCGCCCGCATCCGGAATGGGGCGAGGAGGTCGTCGCCTTTATCGTGGCGCGGCCGGAGGCGACGGTCGAACCCGCGGCGCTCGACCGGCTGTGCCTCGACCACATCGCTCGCTTCAAGCGACCGCGCGAGTACCGCTTTGTCGAGGCATTGCCAAAAAACAATTACGGCAAGGTGCTCAAAACCGAGCTGCGCCGGCTGCTTAAAGATCAATAGCATATTGACCGCCGAAATGTGAGCGATCATGGAACAGCGGTCGGCTTGGACCCAACAATTATCGGCGCCCGTGAGCGCGGCGAGGACGACCATTCCCGCGACGGCATTAAGCGGCATTGGGGCTTTCCGTGCGCGCTGGCCTGATAGCTAAATACCCCAAGCCGCATCCCCATAAATCAATCTCGTTTCACTGCCGTCGTTCATCTGGATTGTTCCACTCCCGGAGGCCGCGTTATCGCGGAATAATCGGCCTGTGCCACTGCGTCCATCAGAGCAACCTAAATTTACCAACGCAGTAGAGGTTCCCGGCATCGGATCGAATTCGCCGCGACATTCAATCGCGCCGCCCCTTACAACGAAATCGTCCCGTACTGTGAATTTGTCCCAGACCAGCATCGCCGTGTTATCCCAGGCCAGCGCCGACGTGGCTGTACCACGGAATACCTCGCCATTTGGGGCGATCATCGCGACCTGTCCCGTCACCGCGCAGCCCGCGAGTACAATCAACACCGCAACCATTGAAAGGCGAAGCACGGTATCCGCTCCTCAAGGGAATTTCGGGGCCATCCGCTCATGTACGCGCCGGCTCGGCGAGGACGCCGCGGCGGATCTGGTCGCGCTCGATCGACTCGAACAAGGCGCGGAAATTGCCTTCGCCGAAGCCTTCGTTGCCCTTGCGCTGGATGATCTCGAAAAAGATCGGGCCGATCACCGTGTCGGTAAAGATCTGCAGGAGCAAGCCCTGCTCTGGGGCGCCGTCGATCAGGATTTGGTCGCGCTTGAGCCGGGCGAGGTCCTCGCCGTGCCCGGGCAGCCGCGCATCGACGGCCTCGTAATAGGTCTCCGGCACCGCCATGAAGCTGACACCGCGCTCGCGCAACGCCTCGACCGTGCGATAGATCTCGGCGGCGCCGAGCGCGATGTGCTGGATGCCCTCGCCGTGATACGCCTCCAGATATTCGGCGATCTGCGACTTGTCGTCGGCGCTTTCGTTGATCGGGATGCGAATCTTGCCGTCGGGGCTGGTCATCGCCTTCGATTTGAGTCCGGTCAATTGGCCTTCGATGTCGAAGTAGCGGATCTCGCGGAAATTGAAGAGCCGCTCGTAAAACTCGGCCCAGAGCGCCATGCGGCCGCGATGCACGTTGTGGGTCAGGTGGTCGATCCCGGTCAGGCCGACCCCGGGAAATCGCCGCTCGGCGCTCAACGGCAGGAAATCGACATCGTAGATCGTCTGCTCGCCATAGCGGTCGACGAGATAAATCAGGCTGCCGCCGATGCCCTCGATCGCCGGGATGTTGAGCTCCATCGGCCCGACCTTGCCGTGCACCGGCTTGGCACCCAACGAGATCGCCCGCTGATACGCGTAAGCGGCGTCCTTGACCCGAAAGGCGATGGCACAGACCGAGGGGCCATGCAGCCGCGCGAAAGCCTGCGCGAAGCTTTCCGGCTCGGCGTTGAGGATGAAGTTGACGTCGCCCTGCTTGTAGAGCGTGACGTTTTTCGAGCGGTGACGGGCCGCCGCGACAAACCCCATGCGTTCGAACAGCGCGCCCAATTGCTGCGGGTTGGGGCCGGTATATTCGACGAACTCGAACCCATCAGTGCCCATCGGGTTGTCCCACAGATCGGACATGACAGCCTCCGCTCCGCCCGCCCTTTGATGTGGTCGCCGCCGAGGCCGCCGCCAAGCGCCACCGTGGCAAACGTGTTTCCGGACGATTTATTTGCTATGACGCGGGGCGGTACCTTTCTTGAGCGGAGCACCGGGCAATGATCATCAAGGAACATGGCACGGCCGATATCGCGACCCCGACCGGGCCGATGCGGCTGCATGTGCTTCAGCCGGCAGCGCCGGGCCGCTATCCCGGTCTTGTGCTCTATTCCGAGATATTTCAGATCACCGGACCGGTCCGGCGCATGGCCGCGTTTTTGGCCGGCAACGGGTTTCTCGTCGTCGCGCCCGAGGTCTATCACGAGTTCGAGCCGGCGGGCACTGTGCTCGCCTACGACAAGCCGGGCACCGACCGCGGCAACGAGCTCAAATTCGCCAAGGAGGTATCCGCCTTCGACAGCGACGCGCGGGCCGCGCTCGACTGGCTCGCCGCCAATTCCCACTGCACCGGCAAGCTCGGCGTCATGGGCATCTGCCTCGGCGGGCACCTCGCCTTTCGCGCCGGCATGAACCCCGACGTGCGCGCCACTGCCTGCTTCTACGCGACCGACATCCACGACCATCAGCTCGGCAAGGGCAACGCCGACAACAGCCTGGCGCGCGCCGGCGACATCAAGGGCGAGCTGTTGATGATCTGGGGCCGGCAGGACCCGCACATCCCGCTCGATGGCCGGACCTTGATCCGTCAGCGGCTGGAGGAAGTCGGCAGCCACTACACCTGGCACGAGTTCAACGGCGCGCATGCGTTTATGCGCGACGAAGGCCCGCGCTACGACCCCGCGCTCGCCTATCTCGGCTATAGCCTCGTCTTCGAGCTGTTCCACCGCCGCCTCGGCATGGGCGACCTCGACGGGTGAGCCGCGACGCCACCTGATCGCCTGCTTCTGCAGGGAATCAGCAGGAGTTTGGCCCGTTGGCGGCCTTAGCCGCCGCCGCGAATGTTGCAGGTTCCAGCAGGTATGGTCGCGAACCATTCTCCCGGTTTTGCTGCTTTCTGCCCCGTTTGCTGCTTCTGCAAGGAATCAGCAGCGAAACCGTTGCGAGACGTTACCTCGGTCCCCGCCATAACCTAGAACGAAACGTGTACATTTCAAGGGCCAGCGTGGTCGCGGAGATCGGATAATGGGCCTCGCGGCGCTCAGCCCATCATAGCTTTTCGACTAAGCGGCCTGGACGACCGGGACCGGCGGCTCGCCCTTCAGCATCAGACGGTGGAGATAGCGACGCTGGTTCATGTCGTAGTCGGGGTTGGCCTTGTGCATGACGCTGCGGTTGTCCCACATGACCATGTCGCCGTAGCGCCACTGGTGCCGGTACTCGTATTTCTTTTGCGTCGCGTGGGTCATCAGCTCGGTGACGAGGTCGAGCGCTTCGTCGTCCGGCATGCCGACGATCCCTTCGATCCGCACCGGGTTCAGGAACAACGCCTTGCGGCCGTTCTCGGGATGCACCCGCACCAAGGGATGGATGCCCGGCGGCGGTAGCGCCTTCAGGCTCTCCTCGTTGAGCGGCTTCAACGGACGCGGGCTGTATTTGCTGAGATAGACGTGGATCGCCTTCAGCCCGTCGATCCTCTGCTTCATCGCCTCGGGCAACTGGTCATAGGCGAGGTGCATGTTGACGTATTGCGTGTCGCCGCCCTTGTCCGGCAATGCCACCGGATAGAGGATCGTCGCCTTGGGCGGCGCCGGGTGGTTCGAATGATCGGTATGGAAGGTCTCGCCCGGGATCATCCGCCTGGTGCCGAGAAACTCCTCATTGGTGACGTAGTACATCTCCGGAAAGCCGGGGATGTGGTGGTCTTTCTTGTCGTGCGGTTGCAATTCACCCCAGAGCTGCACGGCACGCATGAAATCGGCCGGCTCGTACTTCTGGTCGCGCACGACGAGAACGTGATGTTGCGCGAAGGCGCGGTTGAGCGCGGCCCTTGTCTCCGGATCGACCGGCTTGGTCAGGTCGAGGCCGCGCACCTCCGCCCCGGTATGCTCGCTCAGCGGCGTGATCGTGTACGCCATCGCCATACCTCCCTATCGCACCGAAGGGTTGCGCCGAATCTACGGCGTTTGCGCCACCCGGTCAAACCGCGCCCGGCTCATGCCAGGGCCGCGCTCAAGCGGGTTACGTCACCTGGGCCAGCTCGCGCGCCCGCACCGAGCGCGACGCGGCGGCATGGTCCTTGGCCAAGACGGTATAGACCGCCGGCAGCACGAACAGCGTAAAGAGCGTGCCGATCGACATACCGGCCACCACGACCACGCCGATCGAGAAACGGCTCGCCGCACCGGCGCCCGAGGCGGTCAGGAGCGGGATCAGGCCGACGACCATCGCCGCCGTGGTCATCAGGATCGGGCGCAGCCGGACGCGGGCGGCGCGCTCGATGGCGCGGCGCCGATCGAGGCCCTCGCTCAACTGCAATTGATTGGCGAACTCGACCATCAGGATGCCGTGCTTGCTGATCAGCCCGATCAGCGTGACGAGCCCGACCTGGGTGTAAATGTTCATCGTCGCCAGTCCGAAGAACAACGGCATCATTGCGCCGCAGATCGACAATGGCACGCTGACCATAATCACCAGCGGGTCGCGCAGGCTCTCGAACTGGGCCGCCAGCACCAGGAAAATCACGATCAGCGCGAACACGAAGGTCACGACGAGCTGGCTGCCCTCCTGCACGTATTGCCGCGAGTCGGACAGGTAGTCGTGGCTGAACCCGGCCGGCAATTGCGCGGCCTGCTTTTCGAGGAAATCGACCGCCTGCCCCTGAGTGACACCAGGCATCGGCACCGCCTGGAAGGTCGCCGAATTGAGCTGGTTGTAACGGGTCAGCGCATTGGGCGCCGTCGTGGTCTTGACCGAGACCAGGTTCGACAGCGGCACCTGCTGCCCGGCCGCCGAGGTGACATAGTAGCGGGTCAAGGTCTCCGGATTGAGCCGCTCGACCCGCGGCACCTGCGGAATGACCTCGTAGGAGCGGCCGGCAAGATTGAAGCGGTTGACGTAATTCTCGCCGACGAGCAGCGCCAGCGTATCGCCGATCGACTGCATTGTGATGCCGAGCTCGTTCGCCTTGTTGCGATCGATGTCGATCTGAATCGTCGGCTGGTTGAAGTCGAGATCGCTGTCGGTGACGATAAACAATCCGCTCTTGCGCGCGGCGTCCTTGATCTTCTCCATTGCCTTGTAGATCGATTCGAAATCGCCGGTTGAATCGATCACCATCTGCACCGGCAGCCCGCCAATGGTTGCGGGCAACGGTGGCAATGAGAAGGCGAAGGCGTTCATCCCCTCGACCGCGCTGACCTTCTTTTGCAGCTCGGGCTTGATCTTCTGGGCGCTGCGGGTGCGCTCGCCCCATGGCTTCAGAATGACGCCGGCGATGCCCTGGTTGGGCCCCAACCGGCCGTTGAGCACAAAGCGCAGCTCGGCTTCCGGGATCGAGGTGAACGCCTTGTCGAGTACGTCGCCATAGGCATCGAGATAGTCGAGATTGGCGTATTGCGGGCCCTTGGTCAGCGCGAACAGCACGCCCTGGTCTTCTTCCGGCGCCAGCTCCTTGCTGGTGTTCATGTACATGAAGCCGAGCGCAAGAAAGACCGCGATGGCGAACATCGCGGTGACCGGGCGGTAGTCGAGCGAGCGTTCAAGCCGGCGGCCATAGCCGTCGGCGAGGCGTGAGAAAACCCGATCGATCAACCGGGCGAAGCGGCCCTGCGCCGTCGTGCGGGACAGGAGTAGCGAGCACATCATCGGCGACAGGGTCACCGCGACGATGCCGGAGATGATCACCGCCCCCGCGAGGGTGAAGGCGAATTCGCGAAATAGCGTGCCGGTGACGCCGCCGAGAAAGCCGATCGGCGCGTAGACCGCCGCCAAGGTCAGCGTCATCGAGATGACCGGGCCGGCGATCTCGCGCGCCCCGACCAGCGCCGCCTGAGCCGCGCTCAGCCCTTCCTCGATGTGGCGGTAGACATTTTCGAGAACGACGATCGCGTCATCGACGACGAGGCCGATCGCCAGCACCATCGCTAAGAGGGTCAGCAGGTTCAGGCTGAAGCCGAGCGCGGTCATGATGATCCCGGCGCCGACCAGCGATAAGGGGATCGTCACAATCGGGATCAGAACGGAGCGGAAGCTGCCGAGGAACAGGAAGATGACCACGACGACGATGACCACCGCTTGGGCCAGGGTCGATTTGACCTCGTCGATCGAGGCCTGGATAAAGCGCGTCGAATCGTAGGCGACCTGCATCTTCATCGAGGCCGGCAGGTTGCGCTCGATCTCGGGCAAAAGATTGCGCACGCCGGCGACAAGCGACAGCGGGTTGCCGGTCGGGGTCGCCTGGATCCCGATAAAGACCGCGTGCTGGCCGTTCATCGCGACGCTGGAGGTCCAGCTCTGTGCGCCGAGATCGACCGTGGCGATGTCTTCGAGCCGCACCAGCGCACCGCCGGCCGATTTCACGACCATGCGCTTGAACTGATCGACATCGGCGAGACCGGTTCGGGCATCGACATTGGCGACGGTGAAAAACCCCTTCGCCTGGCCCGGCGCCGCCTGGTAGTTGTTGGCCTGGATCGCCTTCGATACATCGGAGGCCGAGATGCCGCGCGACGCCATGCGCGCCGGGTCGAGCCACAGCCGCATCGCAAAGGTCTGGCCGCCGAGGATGTCGGCCGAGGCGACCCCGTCCACTGTCGACAAGAGCGGCTGCACCACCCGGGTCAGGTAGTCCGAGATCGCCGCGCCCGACAGTTCGGGGCTGGAAAACCCGATATACATGACCGCGGTCGTCTGCCCGGTCGATTTCAGGATGATCGGGTCCTGCGCTGCCGTGGGGATCAGGTATTTGACCTGCTGCACCTTGGCCATGATGTCGGTCAAGGCCTGGCTCGGGTCGTAATTGAGCCGGATATAGGCGGTGACCGTGCTCGTGCCCTGGATCGAGTTCGAGGTCAGGTAATCGATGCCCTCGGCGGTCGCGACCGCCTGCTCCATCGGTGTCGTGATGAAGCCCTGGATCAGATCCGGGGAAGCGCCCGGATAGACCGTGGTGACCGTGATCGTCGTGTTGAAGAGCCTCGGATATTGGCGGATCTGCAGGCCGAGCATGCATTTCAGCCCGATCAGCAGGATCAAGAGGCTCACGACCAGCGCCAGCACCGGTCGGCGAACGAAAATGTCGGTGAATTTCATCGGCACGGCCCGGCTGGAGGATAAGCACGCATCATCATGCTCGTTTAGAGCGGCGATCGGTGATCGGGGGAAGGTCTCGTCATCTTAGCACATCCTTCCGGGCGAAGACCGGGGTTCAACTCGGCACCAATCCGGATATTGGAAAAACCGGCCCCGACCTGTGGCGAAACGACATCGTTATCCAAGTGCCGTCGATTGGCTCGATCTTACACCGCCTCCAGCCGCTCATACGCGGCCTTGAGGCGGTCGCGGTCGCTACGGATATCCGCCTCGCGGGAGCGCTGCTCCTCGATAACCTCTGCTTTGGCCTTGGCAAGAAACGCCGGATTGACGAGTTTGCCAGCCAGTTTCGCAAGATCGCCGTCGAGCCTGCCGATCTCCTTGGCCAGCCGCGCCTTTTCACGGCCAAGATCGACCACCTCGCCGAGCCGCAGGATCAAGGTCACGCCGGGCACAATGGCCGGCACGCCACCCGCCGGCACCGCTTCGACCGTGGTGATGCTCTCGACCCGCGCCAGCCCCAGGAAGTGCTCACGATGGCGCGCGAGCCGCGCCGCCGCGTCGGGCTCGGCATCCTTGACGAAAAGCGGCACCCGTGCCCCTGCGGGTACATTGAGCTCGCTGCGGACCGCCCGGATGGCCGAGATCGCGGCCACGACCCAATCCATCTCCGCCGCCGCGGCCGAATCGTGCAGATCGGGCGGGAGGTCAGGCCAGCGCGCCCTAATCAGGAAGCCGGCCTCCTCGCCGCCGAGCTGCCGCCAAACCTCTTCGGTAATGAACGGCATGATCGGATGCAGCAGGTGCACGGTCTGGGCGAGCACCCAGGCGGTCGTCGCCCGCGTTTCGGCCCGCGCGGCCTCATTCTCGCCCTGCAGGATCGGCTTGGTGAATTCGAGATACCAGTCGCAAAAGGTGCCCCAGACAAAATGGTAGAGCCGGTGTGCCGCCTCGTCGAAGCGGAAGTTTTCCAGCGAAGTGGTCACCGCGACGGCGCAATCGCGGGTCGCGCCGGCTATCCAACGGTTGACCGTCAGTTTGCAGCCCCGCGGGTTGAAGTCGGACACCAGAGCGCAACCGTTCATTTCGGCGTAGCGCGCGGCGTTCCACAGCTTGGTCGCGAAATTGCGCGAACTTTCGACTCGGCTTTCGGAGAGCTTGATGTCCCGGCCAGGCGAGGCCAGCGCCGCCAGCGTGAAACGCAGCGCGTCGCAGCCATAGCGGTCGATCAGATCGAGCGGGTCGATGATGTTGCCGCGCGACTTCGACATCTTCTGGCCGCGCTCGTCGCGCACCAGGGCATGGATGTAGACCGTGCGAAACGGCACATCGCCCATGAAATGCAGCCCCTGCATCATCATCCGGGTGACCCAGAAGAAAATGATGTCAAAGCCGGTGACCAGCACGTCGCTCGGGTAGTAGCGCGCAAGCTCCGGGGTCTGCTCCGGCCAGCCGAGGGTCGAGAACGGCCACAAAGCCGAGGAGAACCAAGTGTCGAGCACGTCGTCGTCGCGGCGCAGCGGCACTTCATGCCCATATTTCGCAGCCGCTTCTGCTCGCGCCTCCTCCTCGCTCTCGGCGACGAAGATGCCACCGTCGGGCGCGTACCAGGCGGGGATCTGGTGGCCCCACCACAATTGGCGGGAGATGCACCAGGGCTGGATGTTGCGCATCCACTCGAAGAACGTGTTCTCCCACTGCCGCGGCACGAATTGCGTACGCCCGCCCTCGACCGCCTCAATCGCCGCCTTGGCCAGTTCCGCGGCATTGCAGAACCACTGGTCGGTCAGCCACGGCTCGATCACCACACCCGAGCGGTCGCCGTGCGGCACCATGAGCACATGGTCTTCGGACTTCTCGATGAGCCCTTCCGCTTCGAGATCGGCAAGCACCTGCTTGCGCGCGGCGAAGCGATCCATCTCGCGATAGCGGTCCGGAACAGCATCATTCAGATGCGCGTCGCGATCGAAGATGTTGATGGCTTCGAGACCGTGCCGCCGGCCGACCTCGAAATCGTTGAAATCGTGCGCCGGGGTGATCTTTACCGCGCCGCTGCCCATCTCCGGGTCGGCGTATTCGTCCGCAACGATCGGAATCAGCCGACCGACCAGGGGAAGCTGCACCGTTTTATCGACGAGATCTGCATAGCGGGCATCATCGGGATGCACCGCGACGCCGGTATCTCCCAGCATCGTCTCGGGCCGGGTCGTGGCGACAATGAGGAACCTCCCGGGCTCGCCCTCGACCGGATAGCGGATATGCCAGAGCTTGCCCTTGGTCTCGCGGCTGTCGACTTCCAGGTCGGAGATCACCGTGTGCATCACGGGATCCCAGTTGACCAGGCGCTTGTCCCGGTAGATCAGCCCCTCACGGTAGAGCGTGACGAAGACGCGCCGCACCGCCGCCGACAGGCCCGCATCCATCGTGAAGCGCTCGCGCGCCCAATCGGCCGATGCGCCGAGCCGGCGCAGCTGACGGGTGATCGTGCCGCCAGACTCAGCCTTCCATTCCCACACCTGCTCAATGAACTTCTCGCGACCAAGGTCGTGCTTGTTTATCTGCCGCTCGGCCAGCTGATTGCCGACGACGATCTCGGTGGCGATGCCGGCGTGATCGGTGCCGGGCTGCCACAGCGCGTCGCGCCCGCGCATGCGTTCGAAGCGGATCAGGATGTCCTGCAGCGTGAAGGTCAGCGCATGCCCCATGTGCAAGCTGCCCGTCACATTCGGCGGCGGCATCATGATCGTGTAGGGGCGCTTGCTGCTCGACGGGGCGGCGGCAAAGCAGCCGGCACGTTCCCAAGCTTCGTATTGGCGTGTTTCGACCGCCTCGGGCCGATAGGTCTTGTCCAGCATCGCCGAACCGCTCGTTGGTAAAACTTATTCGGAAAACGCCCGGCATGGGCGGACAAGCCGCCCGACGGGTCGGGTTCTATTCCCGCGCCGTTCGCTTGCCGCGACTGGGTCGGCGCTGCTCCGGTTCGATGGCGGCCCGGGCCAATTGGGCGCGTACCTCCTGCTCGATGATGCCTTGCAAGTTCTCCTGGAGCCAGCGCTGCAACATCGGCCGTAACAGCTCGCGGGTAATGTCTTCGAGCGTGCGCTCGCCACCGCCGAGCCGAACTTCACCTTCGGGGATGCCCTCGGGCGGCGTCGACGCCGTGGGGGCAATCCGTGCTTCCTGTCCCG
>DASYOB010000090.1:0-39746 GCA_036008175.1 Allostellaceae bacterium | reverse complement strand
CAGCGCGCTCTGCGAGCATGTCGTGCGTAATGGTGGCGCGGTGATCCGGGCCAGCGCGCTCGGCTTCCGGCTCGATGGCGGCAAGCTTACCGCGATCCGCACCGA
The DNA here is from genome assembly GCA_036008175.1 of Allostellaceae bacterium. GTDB lineage: Bacteria > Pseudomonadota > Alphaproteobacteria > ATCC43930 > CGMCC-115725 > DATARH01. The sequence goes on along the minus strand of DASYOB010000090.1, from coordinate 39,641 downwards.
TGCCGGCGAGATTGCCGCCGACACCGCGGTGGTCTGCGCCGGCGCCTGGTCAAAGCCGCTCGCCGCGTCGCTCGGTGACAAGGTGCCGCTCGAAACCGAGCGCGGCTATCACCTGATGATCCGCGACCCCGAGGTGACGCCGCGCATTCCTACGACGGATGCCGGCGGCAAGTTTGTCGCTATCCCGATGCAGCTGGGGCTGCGTTTCGCCGGTACGGTGGAGCTGGCTGGGCTTGAGGCGGCGCCGGACTGGCGGCGCGCGCGCATCCTGTTGCAGCAAGGCCGCCGAATGCTGCCGGGGCTCGCCCCGAGCCATGCCGAGGAGCGCATCTCGGTGTGGATGGGGCACCGGCCGTCACTGCCCGACTCGCTGCCGGTGCTCGGACCGTCGCCGGCGAGCCCGGACGTGATCTACGCCTTCGGCCACGGCCATATTGGCATGACCGCGGCGCCGATGACCGGCAAGATTGTCGCCGATCTCGTCGCCGGGCGGCCTGCGCCGATCGATATTGCGCCCTTCGCGCCCGCGCGGTTCTAGGGATTGCCGCTGCGGTCGGACCAGCGCGCTAGAACGCAACCTCGCGGAGAGCATGGCGTTAGCAGGGTCGGGACAATTCCACCGTCCGCGGCCGGCTGTGGTCGCGAGGGAGGCGTGATGCGGACGAAGTTCATTGCAGGCGCTGTCGTCGCGCTGCTCGCTGTCGGGGCCGGCGCGGTGCTGGTAGAGGCGGCTTCGAGCACGAACCCGCCGACTCGGCAGACCACCACCGACGAAATCGACACGAAAACGCTGCCCTCCTCATCGTCGGGCACGCAAAATCCGCTGGTCAACCCGGGCGCCGCTGGAACCCAGATGGGCTGGCACGGTTACGGCGCTTCGAGCGACGCCACCGTCGGGCAATCAGGCACCAGCACGCCAGGGTCGGTGACCCCCGGCGCCGAACAGATCAAGGGTCCCGCATCGGTGTCGCCCACCACCGCCCAGGTGCAGACCGCCGCTCAGGCGCGCGCGCGGCTGCGGAAGCTGGGTTATTCGTGGATCAGCGAGCTGCGCCAGACCGGCAATGCCAATTGGCAGGCCCTCGCGCGCAAGGGCAACACCCAGATGCGGGTGCAGCTCGATGCGAACGGCAATGTTATCGACGAGCACCAGGCCGCGGAGAAGTAGCGAAGAAGACGGCCTAGGACAGCTTGCGGCCGAGCAGCAGATCCAGGAGCGTCATCCACCCATTTCCTTCGCAGCAGGAGAAATCGCCTAGACGTGACGCCGAGCGCGCGGCTTTGGTTCCGATGGCCAGCGCGCACGGAGCAACGCCGCTGAAATGCCCGGCTCGATCCTGCTAAGCTCTCCTCAACGCGATGCGAGAGGGCAGGCAATGGGACCGCTGGAAGGGGTGAGGATCGTCGAGCTGGCCGGCATCGGCCCGGCACCGTTCTGCGCGATGCTGCTGGCGGATATGGGCGCCGAGGTGATCCGGCTCGACCGCGCCGCCAATGTCGGGCATGACGACAGCCGGGTCGGCGGCCCGCCGGGCGAGGAGTATCGCTTCAACCTTCTCGCCCGCGGACGCCGCAACATTGCGGTGAACCTGAAGAACAAGGCGGGCGCGGAGGCGGCGCTGCGCCTCATAGACAAGGCCGACGCGTTGATCGAGGGCTTCCGTCCCGGCGTCATGGAGCGGCTCGGGCTCGGCCCCGACACCTGCCTCGCGCGCAACAAGAAGCTCGTTTATGGCCGCATGACCGGCTGGGGCCAGGACGGGCCGATCGCCCACACCGCCGGCCACGACATCAACTACATCTCGCTCTCGGGCGTCTTGTATTCGATCGGCGAGGCCGGCGGGCCGCCGGTGGCGCCCTTGAACCTGGTCGGCGATTTCGGCGGTGGCGCGTTGTATCTGGCAATGGGCGTCTTGGCCGGCATCGTCAGCGCGCGCGGCACCGGTCAGGGCCAGGTCATCGACTGCTCGATGGTCGAGGGCTCGGCCTCGCTGATGACGATGATGTACGCGGCGCTCGCCTCGGGCGCCTGGAACGAAGACCGCGGCATGAACCGCACCGACGGCGGCGCGCACTATTACCACGTCTACGAGACGAAAGACGGCGAGCACATCTCGGTCGGCTCGATCGAGCCGCAATTCTATGCGCTATTGCTGCAGCACACCGGGTTGGAAGGCGAGGCGCTGCCGGAGCAAACGGACCGCGCCCATTGGCCGGAGATGCAGCAGCGCCTCGGCCGCATCTTCAAACAGAAGACCCGCGCCGAATGGACCGAGATCATGGAACAGACGGATATCTGCTTCGCGCCCGTCCTACGCATGTCGGAGGCGCTCAAGCACCCGCACAATGTTCACCGGGAGAGCTTTGTCGAGATCGACAGCATCCCGCAGCCGGCGCCGGCGCCGCGATTTCTCGGCACGCCGGCCCGGGTGCAACGCCCGCCGGCGCGGATCGGCGAGCACACCGACGCGATCCTTAAGGACTGGGGCTTCTCCGCCGACGAGATCGCTCAACTGCACAAGATCGGCGCGGTCGCCTCGGCCAAATAAGCCCGAAGGTGCGGGACGTCCTCCTTTCCTCGTTGGAATTGCGGAGGGAAGAAGCGGGACCGTCGTTATCGCCCGATCCTAATCGCGATCAGTATTACGATGCCGATCAGAATGGCGATGATTACGAGCGTGGCGGCGGTACCCCAGTCCATTTGCGACTTATTCGCAAATATCGTGTGACGATCCCATTAATTTTAATTAACCCCCTACCAAAGGTGGGGTGGGGACACCCCTTCGCTGCCTCCTGGCGCGGTGCTACGCCCCACCGACAAGCGCGTCGGCGCCCTCGATGCGCTGGGCGAGCGCGGCTGCCAGAAAACGGTCGAGATCGCCGTCGAGCACCGCGCTGGGATTGCCGGTTTCGACCCCGGTGCGCAGGTCCTTGACCATCTGATACGGCTGCAGCACGTAGGACCGGATCTGGTGGCCCCAGCCGATATCGGTCTTGGCGGCGTTCATCGCCTCCACCCTGGCCTCGCGCGCCTGCAATTCGCGCTCGTAGAGGCGGGCGCGCAACATCGAGAACGCGGAGGCGCGGTTCTGGTGCTGCGACCTTTCACTTTGACATTGGACCACGATGCCGCTCGGCATGTGGGTGATGCGGATCGCGCTGTCGGTCTTGTTGACGTGCTGGCCGCCGGCGCCCGAGGCGCGATAGGTGTCGATCCGCAGATCCTTGTCGTTGATCTCGATCTCGATCTTGTCGTCGATTACCGGATAGACCCAGGCCGAAGCAAAGCTGGTATGCCGGCGCGCGTTCGAATCGAAGGGAGAGATGCGGACGAGCCGATGCACGCCGCTTTCGGTCTTCAGCCAGCCGTAGGCATCAACGCCGCTGATCTTGACTGTCGCTGATTTGATCCCGGCGCCTTCGCCCGCGCTCTCCTCGAGCCACTCGACCTTGTAACCGTGGTCCTCCGCCCAGCGCACATACATGCGCAGCAGCATCTCGGCCCAGTCCTGCGCCTCGGTGCCGCCCGCGCCGGCGTGGACTTCGAGGTAGCAATCGTTGCCGTCGGCTTCGCCCGAGAGCAGGCTTTCGACTTCGCGCTTCTGCGCCTCCTCGTGCAGCTTCTGCAGGCTCGCTTCGGCCTCGGCGACGATCGCGGCGTCACCCTCGGCGTCGCCGAGACCGATCAGCTCGATCGCGTCATCGACCTCACGCTCGATCCGCCGATAGCCTTCAACCGCGCGATCGAGGCGGGTGCGCTCGCGCAGCACCTTCTGCGCCTCGGCGGGATCGTCCCACAGGCGCGGGTCTTCCGCCTTGGCGTTCAGCTCGGCGAGGCGCCGGTTGGCGACCTCCCAGTCAAAGATGCCTCCTCAGCAGCGCCAACGACTTCCGGATGTCGTCGACCACCGCCTGTGTCTCGGCGCGCATAAGCCTTGTTCCCTTCGCAACACGAACTTCAGTAGAGGCCGCCGGTTCCGCTCGTCGGCAATGCGCGAATTGGCGCGCCGATGACGGCATCGCCTTCCGCGGTCAGATCCTGACCGGGGACCGGCTTCAAGCCGCGGTCGCGATCCTTGCCCGGTTCGGTGCCGGGTTGATACCCTTCCCAGATCGCCGGCTCGCCAGCGCCGGCCGGAAGCCCGGTCGACGGGCTGACCCGGTACATCCGCAGCCCCGGCGGGGTGCGGAATTCCTTGGCCGGCGCATCTTTCAGCGCGGCGATCATGAAATCGCGGAAGATCGGAGCGGCGACCACGGCGGCCTGCTCGCCGCTGCCGAGGCTGGCCGAGTCGTCGTAGCCGATAAAGACCCCGGCGGCGAGATCCGGGTTGAAACCGACGAACCAAGCATCCTGCCAGTCGCTGGTGGTGCCGGTCTTGCCGGCAATGGGTTTGCCGACGGCCTTGACCGCAATGCCCGTGCCGCGCTGCACGACGCCCTGCATCATTTCGACGATTTGAAAAGTCGCTAACGGATCGGCGATCTGCTCACGGGTGTCGGGAACGATCGGCACCGGCTGATGCGCCCACTCGACCCCGCTACACGCCTCGCATGGCCGCTGGTCGGCGCGAAAGACGGTCTTGCCGTTGCGGTCCTGCACCCGGTCGATCAGGGTCGGCGTCAGCCGCTTGCCGCCATCGTCAAGCATCGCATAGGCCGCGGTCAGCCGAAGCGGCGTCGTCTCGCCGGCGCCAAGCGCCATCGAATAGAACCGCGGCATGTGGTCCATAATGGCGAATTTCTCGACGGTCTCGCCGATCGCATCGATGCCGATTGTCGCCGCAACATGTGCCGTCGCCGCGTTGCGCGAGTGCTCGAGCGCTACCCTGAGCGGGATCGGCCCCATGAAGTTATGTTCATAGTTTGCCGGCGTCCACGGCGGCATACCCGGACCTTGCGGGATCGAGATCGGCGCGTCGTCGACCAGCGTCGACGGGGTAAAGCCGTTTTCGAGGGCGGTTAGATAGACGAACGGTTTGATCGCCGAGCCCGGCTGGCGCTTGGCCTGGGTCGCCCGGTTGAACTGGCTCATCTCATAGCTGAAGCCGCCGCTCATCGCCAGCACGCGACCGGTATGTGGGTCGATCACGACAAGGGCGCCGGACACCTCGGGGGTCTGACAGAGGTTATAGAGGGCCTCGGTCCGTCCCTTGATCGCCCCGGCTTTCGTTGAGTCCTCCGCAAGAGGTTCTACCAGCACGAGGTCGCCCGGTTTGACGACATCGGCGGCGCTGCGCGGGAACGGGCCGAGCGCCCCCTCATCTCGCAACGGACGCGCCCAGCGCATCTGCGCGAACGGAATGCGCCCGGTCGCGCCGCTCTTCAGACCAATCGCGGCGCCGTCGGCTTCGGTGCGCAATACCACGGCGAGCTGCCAGCCCACCGAGGCGGCGCCGGGCGGCAAGGGGGTCGCGTCAAGTCGACCGGGCCAGTTCGGGCCGGGCTCGATATGCGCGACCGCGCCGCGCCAGCCGCCGTGGCTCCGGTCAAAGGCGATTAGCCCGTCGCGCAACGCCTTGTCGGCGGCGACCTGCAGCCGCGGGTCGAGGCTGGTCCGTACCGACAGCCCTCCCTCATAGAGCGCTTTCTCGCCATAGCGAGCGAGCAGCTCGCGGCGCACCTCCTCGGCGAAATAGGGCGCGTTGACGATTTCGGCTTCTTCGCGGCTGCGCACTGTCAGTGGCTCCGCCTTGGCCGCGGTGACCTCGGCATCGGTCGCCCCGCCGTCCTCGGCGACGCGATCGAGAACCCAATCGCGCCGGCCCTTCGCCGCCTGCGGGAAGCGAGTCGGATTGTAGTTGTTCGGTGCTTTCGGCAGCCCGGCGAGATAGGCGGCTTCGCCGAGGGTCAACTGGTCCAGGGGCTTGTCGAAGTAGGTCAGCGCCGCCGCCGCCACCCCGTAAGCGCCCGAGCCGAGGTAGATTTCGTTGAGGTACAGTTCAAGGATGCGGTCCTTCGGCAACGCCTCGTCGATGCGGGTTGCGAGCAGGATCTCCTTGACCTTGCGCGCGATCGACAGCTCGTTCGACAGCAGCATGTTCTTGGCGACCTGCTGCGTAATCGTCGACGCCCCGACCGGCCGCCGGCTGCTGTGCCAACGGCCGACATCGGTCAGCGCGGCGCGCAACATCGAGATCGGGTCGACGCCGTGGTGGCTATAGAAATTCTTGTCCTCGGCCGCGAGAAAGGCATTGATGACCCGTTTTGGGATCGCCGCGATCGGCACGAACACGCGGCGCTCGGTGGCATATTCGGCGAGCATCCGACCATCCCCGGCTTGCAGGCGGGTGACTATCGGCGGTTCGTAACGGGCAAGCTGCTGGTAATTCGGTAGGTCGCGCCCAAAATACCATATCGTGATGCCGACGCCCGCACCCGCGGCGATTGCCACAACGACGACGCAGACGAACAGAAGCCGGACGAGCCCTAGAATTGTGCGCAAATGCGCAATCCCCCTTTGCCTCGGCGAGCGTCTCTGGCGAGCGCGATTCGCCTGCATGCAGCTGCCCGTTATGCTCTAAGCCCGTGGCTATTCCAAGGCTGTTTTGGTTTCGCGGGCGGGACTCCGCAGGTTCAAATCGGGGCGCGAGCGGGGCGTTAGCGCTGCCGAAAGTCGCCGAAATCGAGGAGCTGCCAAGGAAATCATTGTGGCGGCGACGTTCCCCCGATAAATTGCCAAGTGCAAAATCCGCCGACCGGGCGTGCAGCCCGGCGGAGCTGCGACGTACGCCCGCATCCTCGGCAGCTGCTTGCCGCCGCGCTGGGTCGTAGCGCCGGGCGGTGCAGATCGTATGAACCAACGCCGGGCGTCTTTGCCAAATGCGACGCCGATGAAAATTTTCGCGACGCTATGATCTTAGACAGCCCCGGCATTATTCCAAACAGCACCGCGCCACCGATCGCCTGCAGGGCGATAGCAGTCGCGCGCCTGGGAGTTCTGCCCGAATGGCAAAGCGTATGCTTATCGACGCCACCCACCCCGAAGAGACCCGGGTGGTGGTGCAAAATGGCCATCGACTCGAGGAGTTCGATTTCGAGTCGTCGACCAAGAAGCAGGTAAAAGGCAACATCTATCTCGCCAAGATAACGCGGGTCGAGCCGTCGCTGCAGGCGGCCTTCGTCGATTACGGCGGGAACCGGCACGGCTTTCTTGCTTTCAGTGAAATCCATCCAGACTACTACCGGATCCCGGTAAGCGATCGGGATAGCGGCGATGGCGAGGCACCGAGCTCGGCGGGTGACGCCCCTGCCGAAAACGGCGTCGATGATACCGGCGTCCCGCTTGCCGCGGCCCTGCCGGAGCCGGTCGCCGTCCCCGAACCATTGTCCGAAGAAGGCGAAGTGGCTGACGAAAAAAGCCCTGATGGAATGGCCGTTTCGGCGGCCGGACCAGGCGCGGAGCCCATATCCACGGCCATTGGCGAGACAGGGTCGGAGCCGTCTGCTGGTGACGGCGCGAGCGTCGATTGGCTGCCGTGGGAAGCTTCGTCGGCCAGCGGGGAGATCTCCGAGCGGGAAGAGGCGACAGCGCAGCGAACGGCAGATGCGACAAGCGCGGTTCCCGAGCCCTCGACTCCCGAGCCCGCGGTTTCCCAACCAACGGTTTCCGAACCCACGACTTTCGATCCCACGACGCGCTACTCGGAAAGCCAATACCCGGCCGAACCCTTCGGAGAAATCGGCTCCGAATCCGGACAAGGGGCGGACGTTGTTGCGCTGCGCGCGGCCGAAGAATCGATCGTCGCCTCTGAAATCGGCGAATTCACATCGCCCGAAGGCGAGCTCACGCCCAGGCATGAGGGGGACGCCGATGCGGAGGGCGCCGAGAACGAGGACGGTGAGTCCGAAAGCGTCGAATTCCTCGGCGGCGACGAGGTTGAGGAGGTCGAGGAAGCCGATGCAGAGCGCCGGCGCTTCCACCCGGCACGCCACTACAAAATCCAGGAGGTGATCAAGCGTCGGCAGATCATGCTGGTCCAGGTCGCCAAGGAGGAGCGCGGCAACAAGGGTGCGGCGCTGACCACCTATCTGTCGCTTGCCGGGCGCTATTGCGTGCTGATGCCCAACACCGCCCGCGGCGGCGGCGTTTCCCGCAAGATCACTAGCCTCTCCGATCGCCGTCGATTGAAGGAGATTCTCGCCGAGCTCGAGATCCCGGAGGGCATGGGGGTCATCGTGCGAACGGCCGGGGCCGAGCGCACCAAGGCCGAGATCAAGCGCGACTACGAATATCTCTTGCGACTGTGGAACGAGATCCGCGAGCTGACCCTCAAATCGACCGCGCCGGCGCTGATCTACGAGGAAGGCAACCTGATCAAGCGCGCAATCCGCGACCTCTACACCCGCGACATCGACGAGGTGCTGGTCGAAGGCGAGGAAGGCTACCGCATCGCCAAGGCGTTCATGCGCACGCTGATGCCGAGCCATGCAAAGCACGTGCAGCCCTATCGCGACCCGCAAATCAGTCTGTTTCACCGTCACCAGGTCGAGAGCCAGATCGACGCGATCCACTCGCCGGTCGCGCAGCTGCGCTCCGGCGGCTATGTCGTCATCAACCAGACCGAGGCGCTCGTCGCCATCGACGTCAATTCCGGCCGCTCGACGCGCGAGCGCAACATCGAAGAGACGGCGTTGCGCACCAATCTTGAGGCGGCTGAGGAAATCGCCCGGCAATTGCGGTTGCGCGACCTGTCCGGGCTCATCGTCATCGACTTCATCGATATGGAGGAGCGCCGCAACCAGATGGCGGTCGAACGCCGCCTGAAGGAGGCGCTCAAGAACGATCGCGCCCGCATCCAGGTTGGCCGCATCAGCCCATTCGGCCTGTTGGAAATGTCCCGCCAACGGCTGCGACCGTCGCTGACCGAGGCTTCGACCCAACCTTGCCCGCATTGCGGCGGCAGCGGCTTTATCCGTTCCGTTGAATCGACCGCGCTTTATGTGCTGCGCTCGATCGAGGAGGAAGGCATCCGCCGTCGCTCGGCCGAAATCTGCATTTATGTCCCAACCACGGTGGCGCTTTATATCCTGAACCAGAAGCGCGACTCGCTCGCCCAGATCGAGGCGCGCTACGGCCTTAGGGTAATGGTCGCCAGCGACGATGCGCTGATTCCGCCGAACTTCCGGCTGGAGCGTCTGCGAGCCTATGGCGCCGGCGAGGTCCCGGCTGTGCCGCGCTCGATCCAGGCGCCGACGCTCGCCGAGGATGACGAGGAGGTGGTGGCGGAAGACGAAGAGGTCGAGGCGCCCGGTTCCAGCGGCGAGCAGACCGAAGCAGCCGACCGGGAAGACGCGGAGGAAGAGCGGGGCCGGAAGCGTCGGCGACGGCGACGGCGACGGCCGGACGAGGCACGCGAAACCCGTGCTGCTCCGGCCCCGGCCACCGCCACAGCCGAGGAGACCGGCGGGCCCGGTGGCGGCCCGGCGCGCAACGGCGAGGATCGCGACAGCGATGCGGAACGGCGGCGGCGGCGGCGCGGCCGGCGCGGCGGGCGTGTGCGTGGTCGTCGCGAAGGAGCTGAGCCAGTAGCCGCTGAGACCATCGAAGTTGTCCCGCCCACCGAAGAGGAGCGCATCCAGCGCGAGGCGGCCGAGATGCCGCCGCTGGAGCCTTGGCCCGGAGATGCCGGGCTCGAAACCGCGACCATGGGCCCGCTCGCCGGCGATGTTGTCGGGTCAGGCCACGAGCACACGCAACATAAAGAGCCGGTGGCAACCCCGGCACCGACAGCGGAATCGGAAGAGGGTGTGCCCTTTGTCAGCGACAGCGAGCGCCTACTCGATCACTTGGACAGCCCTGCTGCTGCGGAAGCTTCCGAGACGGAGCGGGAACTCGAGGGTGCGGTGGTCGGTGCGTCCGCGCAACCGGGCACCGCTGTCTCAGAAGCGGAGCCGGAGCCTCACTCGGACGACAATGTCCAGACAATTACCGAGAAGCCGGCAAACCCTCGGCGGGGCTGGTGGACGCGCCTGATGAATTCCTGAGACGTGACGCGCCGCGGTTGTGCTCGCCAGCGCTGCCGCGGCATCGCCGCAATTCGGGCGTATCGACCGGGACGTTCTTTTTGCGGCGCTGTCGGCGCTCCGGTCAATGCGGAGGAATGGTGAGAGCGGCGCCGGTTGCCTGCCTGCTGCGCGTTGTCGTGATCGCGGCGCTTATAGCGATCGGCGCCCCTCGCCCGGCATACGCCGACGCCGCGTCGATTCGCGACACCGAGATCGAGAACGATATTCACACGATGGCGACGCCGATCTTCCGCGCCGCCGGGCTCGAGCCGAACGATGTCGGCATCTACCTAATCCAGGACAATCAGATCAATTCCTTCGTCGCCGGCGGGCAAGCGATCTTCATCCATACCGGACTCATCCAGCGGGCGGAAACGCCGAACGAGCTGATCGGCGTGATCGCCCACGAGACCGGGCATATCGCCGGCGGGCATATCCTGCGGTTGAAGGAAGAGCTGCACAACGCCAGCATCAAGACGATCATTGCGATGGTATTGGGTGCCGCGGCGTCGGTGGCGGGGCGCAACGGTGCGGCAATGCTGGGCGCTGCGGGCGTGGGCGAGCGCTCGTTCCTGCAATTCTCCATAGCGCAGGAGGCCACCGCCGACCACGCCGCGCTCAATTTCCTCGACCGCAGCTGCCAATCCGCGCGCGGCCTGCTCAGATTCTTCGAGATCCTGCAGACCAACGAGATGCTGTCGGGTTCGCACCAAGACGCCTGGGCCAGCACCCATCCGCTGACGCCGCAGCGGATCGAATACGTGCGCGACCACGTCGAGCATGCGCGGTGTTCGGATGCCCCGGACCGGCCTGACTCGATCGAAATGCTTCGCCTCATCCAGATGAAGCTGCATGCCTTTCTCGACCCGCCATCGGCCACGCTCGCCGACTACCCAGCGTCGAATACATCGGTCTTGGCGCGTTATGCCCGCGCCATTGCCTATTACCGGATCCCGGATCTGGCCAAGGCGTTGCCGGCTGTCGATGGCTTGATCCACGATTTTCCGAACAACCCGTATTACCGCGAGCTCAAGGGCCAAATGCTGTTCGAAAACGGCCGGATTGGAGATGCGATACGGCCGTACGAAGACGCGGTGCGGTTGGCGCCGGACGCGGCGCTGCTAAGGATGTCGCTCTCCCAGGTCTACATCGAGACTGGCGATCCAGCGCTCGATAAACGCGCGATCGCCTATCTCAACGATGCGAGCCGTGCCGAAGGGCGCGACAGCCAAGTCTGGCACTTTCTGGCGATTGCCTATGGCCGCGACAAGCAGATCGGAATGGCAGCGCTGTCCCTGGCGGAGGAAGCGCTCGCCGACGGTCGGAAGAAGGATGCGATCCAGCAATCGAATCGAGCAAAGCAGCTGCTTGCCCGGAATACGGGGTCCTATGCCCGCGCGGAGGACATCCACCGCGAGGCCGAGAACCTCGACAACTGATCATCACCAACTCTTCGATATGGAGTTTTCCTGGCCATGAGCTTTCTTGCCCGCCGATCGCGCACATCGGCCGATCCGATCCTGCCGCGAGCGCGCGCCCGATCCTGCGCGTTGGCCCTGTGGCTCGGTGTCTTTGTTGCGCTGCTGCCGCTGCCAACCGCGTTGGCAGCCGATTTCACCCCGGAGCAGCGGCAGGCGATCGAGTCGATCATCCGGGACTACCTGACCAAAAACCCCGAGGTCATGCTCGAAGCGCTCGAGGCAGCGAAGGACAAATTGTCGAAAGAGGCGCAGGACAAGGCCGGCGCCGCCCTCGTGTCGCGGCGGCGCGAAATATTAGAGGACCCGGCGACGCCGGTTGGCGGCAACCCGAAAGGCGATGTGTCGCTGGTTGAGTTCTTCGATTACCGATGCCCCTATTGCAAACAGGTCGAACCGTCGCTCGAAAGCCTGCTGGGCGAGGATCATCAGCTGCGTCTCGTCTACAAGGAGATGCCGGTCCTCGGACCGGCGTCGGTGGTGGCCGCCCACGCCGCGCTCGCCGCGCGCAACCAGGGCAAATACGACGCCTTTCACCGGGCGATGATGGCTGCCAAGGGTCAGATCGACGAGGCCACGGTGTTCAAAGTAGCCGGTTCGGTTGGGCTCGATATCGACCGCCTGAAGCGCGATATGGCCGCGCCAGAGGTCGAGCAGACGATCAAGGCCAATCTGGACCTCGCCGATGCGCTCGACATCCGCGGCACGCCCGGTTTTGTTATTGGCGAGGAGATCGTGCCGGGCGCGGTGGATCTTGGCACGCTGAAGCAGCTGATCGCCCAGGCCCGTAAAAAATAGCTATGGAAATAGCTACGCCGGCGTGAGGCCGGCGAGTTCCTCGCTGCTGAACTCGTAGCGCGTATTGCAGAACTCGCAGGTTACGGTCGTGACCTCGTCCTTGCGCAAATCCTCGATGTCGTCGGCCGGGAATGAGCGCAGGATGTTGCCGATGCGCTCGCGCGAGCAGCGGCACCGCGCCTCGAGCGGATGGGTCCGGAAGACGCGCACGCTTTCGTCGTGGAACAGCCGGAACAGGAGCCGGTGCGGCGACAGTTCCGGGTCTACCAGCTCCGCTGACGTCGCCGAGCTCATCAGCACGATCGCCCGGCGCCAGGCGTCCTCGACGTCATCGGCGATGACCGCATAGCCGCCCTCCGGCGGCACCCGCTGCAGCATCAGTCCGCCGGCGCGCCAGGCGCCCTCCGGCCCGGATCGCGCCACCGAGAGCTTGATCCCAGCCTGGATCTGTTCGGACTGGCGGAAATAATGCTGGGCACACTCGGCAAGGGTCGCGCCGACCAGTTCGACGATCGCCTGATAACGCTCGGTGTCCTCCCCCTGGTCCACCGTGAAGGCGATATAACCCGACCCGATCAGGTCAGGTACCGAGGGGCTGTGACCCCGACGCACCCCCCGCGCCATTGCCGCTTCCAGCCGCTCCGAATCGTATTGCGCATAGCCGCGCACCGCGCCTGCGGTCGAGACGTCGGCGACGATCAGGCGCACCGGCCCGTCGCTCTTCGTCTGCAAGGTAAAGATGCCGTCATATTTCAGCGCGCCGGCAAGAATGATCGCCAGGGTGATCGCCTCCCCGAGAATGGCGGCCACCGGGTCGGGATAGTCGTGTTGAGACAAGATGCGATCGACGGTCGGCCCAAGCCGAACGAGGCGGCCGCGCAACGCAAACGGGTCGAGGCGAAACGGTTGGACGAGATCGTCGGATCTCGGCTGGTCGGTAACAGGCAAAATCACGCACTCCGCTGCAGCGCCAACGTTAAGTTACATCGATATCGGCTCAGCCGGCGATGCGGCGGCCGCAGGCCTCAGGCCAAACACCAGGCGAGAATGCCCTTCTGCACATGCAGCCGGTTTTCCGCCTCGTCCCAGACGACCGATTGCGGGCCGTCGATGACCCCCGCCGTCACCTCCTCGCCGCGTTTGGCCGGGAGGCAGTGCATAAAGATGGCGTCGGGCTTGGCTTTTGCCATAAGGCGCTCGTCGACACGGTACGGCGCCAGCAGATTGTGCCGGTTGACGCTGGCTTCGACCCCCATCGACACCCAGGTGTCGGCGACCACGCAATCGGCGCCGGCGACCGCCTCGTCCGGCTCGACCGTCAGACTGACCCGGCCGCCTTCGCACGCTGCCCAGTCTAGCACTGCCTGCGGCGGCGGCAGCTGCTCGGGGCAGGCCAAGCGCAGGGCAAAGCCAAACCGCACCGCGGCATGAACCCAGCTGACCGCTACATTATTGCCGTCGCCGCTCCACGCCACCACCGTGTCGCCGACCGGCCCTTTTTTCTCCTGTAAGGTCATCACGTCGGCCATGATCTGACAGGGATGCGAGGAGTCGGTCAGCCCGTTGATCACCGGCACGGTCGCGTGCTGCGCCAGCTCGGCGAGCTTTTCCGCGTAGTTGGTGCGGATCATGATCGCGTCGACATAGCGCGACAGCACCCGCGCGGTGTCGGCGACGGTCTCGCCGCGGCCGAGTTGGCTGTCGGCGGTGTTGAGGATGATCACATCGCCGCCCAGCTGGCGCATCGCCACCTCGAACGAGACGCGGGTGCGGGTCGACGGCTTCTCGAAGATCATCGCCAGGGTCTTGCCTTCGAGCGGGCGGTCGCGCCGCCCGTTCTTATAGGCAACCCCGAGGTCGAGGATGCTGCGCAGGTCCCCGGTCTGGTGCTGGTCGATGTCGAGGAAATGCCGCGGCGGGCCGCTTTCGCGCCGGCCGCCGAGCAGCGTCGGGCCGCGCGCGACCGCTCTCATTGCGGCGGCCATTCTTTGGCAACCTTGTCCATGATCGCCAGCGCCTCGTCGATCTCGCGCTCGCCGACGATCAGCGGCGGCAGAATGCGCATCACGTTATCGCCCGCGGTCAGACAAAGGAGGCCGTTGGCGCGCAGTTTGGTGACGAAATCCCCGGCCGGAATATGGCAGCGGACGCCGAGCAAGAGGCCCGAGCCGCGCAACTCGGCGAACAGCTTCGGATACGCGTCGACGAGCTTCTGCAGCCGGTCCTGCAGCAGCTGCGACATCCGTTGCGCCCGCTCGAAGAACCCGGGCTCAAGCATGACGTCGAGCACCGCGTTGCCACAGGCGACCGCCATCGGATTGCCGCCGAAAGTGGAGCCGTGCGAGCCGGCGATCATGCCGACAGCGGCCTTCTCGGTGGCGAGACAAGCGCCGATCGGAAAGCCATTACCGAGCGCCTTGGCCACCGCCATCACGTCGGGTGCGACGCCGGCCCATTGATGCGCGAACAGCTTGCCGGTGCGGCCCATGCCGCACTGCACCTCGTCGTAGACGAGGAGCAGGCCGAACTCGTCGCAAATGTCTCGCAACCCCCTCAGGTAGTCGGCCGAGGGGGCGCGCACGCCGCCTTCGCCCTGCACCGGCTCGACCAGGATCGCCGCCGTCTGATCGGTGACCGCGGCACGCATCTCGTTCAGATTGTTGAAGGCGACGTGGTCAAAGCCGTCCATGACCGGTCCGAAGCCCTTCAGGTAGCCCTCTGCGCCCGCGGCGGCCAGAGTGGCGAAGCTGCGGCCGTGAAATGAGCCCTGGCAGCCGATTACCCGATAGCGCTCGGGGTGGCCGATCTCGCTCTGGTACTTGCGCACGACCTTGAGCGACAGCTCGACGGCCTCGGCGCCGGAATTGTTGAAAAACACCGTGTCGGCAAAGCTGTTGGCGATCAGCCGCTCGGCGAGGCGCTGCTGGCCGGGAATCTGGAACAGGTTGGAGGTGTGCCAGAGCTTTTGCGCCTGTGCGGTCACCGCCTCGATCAGATGCGGATGGCAATGACCGAGCGAGGTCACGGCGATGCCGCTGGTGAAGTCGAGAAATTTGCGGCCGTCGGTGGCGTAGAGGTAGAGGCCTTCGCCCCGCTCGACGGCGATATCCCACCGGCCATAGGTCGGCATTACAGCTGGAATCACGGGTGTTCTCCTGCGCGATAGAATTGCGGAAACGTGCAACGATCGATGTTGTCGATTATCGTCGTCGCCGTTCCGCCCGCGCGATCCCTCGCACCAGGCCGAAGCGCCGGCTCGGTATGCCGGGATCCCGCATCATCGCCAATCTCCTCGCCGCGCCGGCCGTCCCGGTCCCGCGGCATTGGCAGGAAAGCCGCAGACTATGGGGTCGGCTGGTAGTGCTGTCAATTCGCGCCATCACAGCTGCTGCAGAGAAACGGACGGACCCTTGCCTCTAAGGCCTTGCCGATAAAACGGCGCCACCGCATTCTTGCCATAAGGGATTGGGAGGAGCCGCCATCCCTTGATGGTGCAAAGCACGCCAGTAAGCGCCGCTAACCCGAACAACGGAGGAAGGCATGCGCAGGGTCGGACCGCACAGCTTCACCGAAATCTATTTCGCCGGCTGCAATCCGAGTTACATCGAAACGAGCGACGGCTATGTCATGATCGACTCGCCGCAGCAGCCGATCGATGCCGTGCGCTGGCGCGAGCGCCTGGAGGAAAAGGCACCGATCCGCTACCTCGTCAACACCGAGCCGCACGGCGATCACATCGCGGGCAACGCCTATTTCCCGAAGGTGACCGTGGTCGGACAGGTCAAGCTGCAGGAGTGCTTCGACCAGTATCTCAACGCCTTCGGCTCGCTCGACGAGAAGCGCGAGCGGTTCAAGCAGATGGATCCCGACAGCGTTTGGCTGGTCGGCCATCCCGATTATCCGGCCTCGAACCCGCCGAGCCTGACCTTCACCGACACGCTGACCCTCAATGTCGGCGATCACACCTTCAACATCATCCACATGCCCGGCCACACCGCGCCGCAGACCTCGGTATACGTGCCGGAGGAGGGGGTTGTTTTCACCGGCGACAACGTGTTCCACAAATGCCGCACCTGGATGCAGGAATGCGATCCCTGGGAGTGGCTCGGCGCGCTCGACCAGATCGCCGCCCTCGATGTCGAGACGATCGTGCCGGGCCACGGCGAGCCATGCGGCAAGGGTTATCTCAAAGAGCAGGCGCAGATCGTCGAGAACTGGGTCGGTTTTATCGAAACCTATGTCGACCGCGGGGTCGACCCCGAGGGGATCCTGAAAGAACCGCTTCCGGTCACGCAGCAGGACCCGTACCCGATCGGGCAACGCCTGTTCATGCATGACGAGCGGCTGACTGGCATGATCGTTCGCAATCTGCATCGGCGGATTTTGGAGCGAAAGGGTGCCGCGGCTCCTGCGCCGCCCGCCTAGCAGCCCGGGGTCTCCTCCGCCAATTGCATTGCGTTCCCGGCGCTATCGCTCAGCGGGAACGGAGAATTTTGCGCGGGGTTATATCGTTCTTCGATGTAGGTGCGCCGCCACGGTATCGCGCCAGAGGCGTGGCGCATGCTCTGAAACGTCGGAGGAAAGAACCATGAGCGTGATTACCATTACCAAGCAGACCGGCCGCAGGCTGGCGGTGACCGCCGCGCTCGTCGGCGCGGTCGCGCTGACGACGCCGACCCCGGCGCAGGCGAGGATCGGCACCGGGGCGGCGGTCGGCATCGGGCTCGGCGCGTTTGCGGTCGGCACTGCTGTCGGCGCCGCGGCCAGCCCGTACTACAACCCGTATTACGGCGGGTATGGCTATGGCTACGCCCCGGCCTATTCGTATTATCCGCAGACGCCGTATTACGCGCCGAGCTATCCGTCTTACGGCACCTCGTATGGGCCCGGCTACGGGTATGGCTGGGGTTACTAGCCTCGCCGGTACCTTCGTAAAGGATTCGGCTCAGAACCGGGCGGCGCAAGCCGCCCGGTTTTCATTGTGCCCTACAGATATTTCGCCGGCCGGATCATCGCCCGCCACATATGCGCGACCGGGCTGTTGTCGTAGCCGAGCCCTTCTTTCGGCTGGCGGAAGTTGCGGCCGATCACGTCGGTGAACTCCTCCAGCTCGACATGCACGTTCGGGTCGAACGAGTAGATGTCGTGGACGGTGATCATCCGACCGGACATGTACCATTTATGGTCGCGCATTCGCTTGTAGTCTTCCTCGACATAGGGGTCGGGCCGGTAATCGGCGCCGAATGCCTTGACGTAGGATTGCGGATATTCGTAGCCGACCGACTCGTCGGGGTAGAAGCGCAGCACCTGATGGGCGCGGATCGCCCAGGTGACCTCCTCGTCGACATAAGGCTCGACCAGCTGGGCGCCCCAATAGCCATGGTCGCCGCGGATCAGGCCCATCGTCGAGATGTCATGCAACAGACAGGCGAGCACCATCTTCTCGGGCAGGCCGGCGTTGACGGCGTGCCGGGCGCTTTGCAGGACATGCGTCGCCGGGCCGAAGCGGTACTTGAAGAAATCGATCAGGGTCGGTTTTGCGGGCATCGGCGGCAGCCGCGGGTCGTCACCCATCAGCACGCGCGCGTTCGGGTTTTTCGCCATGATCGCGCCGGCGTTTGGCGGCGGGCTCATATCGCCTTCGGCCAGGCTGTATAGCCGCGACTTGATGACGATGTAGTCGAGTTCGCGGCTCATCTCCGCTTCGAGCGCGTCAACGCGCTGCGACAAGGTCATCGCATCATCCATGGCATCTTTTCTCCCCAGCGGTCTGGCGAAAGCCTAGCAGATTGCGCGCGCAAGACGCATGTCCTCTTGGTATGCGGCGGGCCCAATTTCGCCTACAGCTCCGCGGGAGACCCTAGCGCCCGGTCAGCAAAGCGACCGCGATCGCGATGAGAGCGGCGGCGGCCAGCCATAAGGGGATCACCAGGAGCGGCAGCAGCCGCGCGCGATGCGCTGCCTGAACGGCGAGGCTCTCGGCGTGCATCACCACCCCTTCGCGCGACCAGTCCTCGATCATCTTATCCAGGTTGCGCAACAGCCGCGGCACCTCGTCGATTGCTTCGACGATTGCGTCTATCCGCTGCCGCAGCCGCGCCTCGGGGCCGCGATTGTCGCGCATCCAGGTTTCGACCAGCGGGCGCGCCAAGGTCCAGATGTTGGCTTCGGGATCGAGCCGCCGGCCAACCCCTTCGACCAGCACCATCGTCTTTTGCAGCAGCAGCAATTGCGGCTGCGTCTCCATCTCGAACTGCTCGGTGACATGAAACAACTGCCCCAGAAGGCGGGCAATCGAGATCTCGTTCAGCGGTCGGCCGAGGATTGGCTCGCCGATCGACCGGCAAGCCTGGGTGAAGGCGTCGATCGAGCGGCGCCGCGGCACGAACCCGGCATCAAAATGGACCTCGGCGACCCGCCGGTAATCGCCCGACAGAAAACCGAGCAGCATGTCGGCGAGGTAATATCGGGTGTCGCGGTCCAGACGGCCCATGATGCCGAAATCCACGACGGCAAGTGCGCCGTCACTATCGACGAAGATGTTGCCCGGGTGGAGATCGGCATGAAAAAAGCCGTCGCGGAACACCTGCTTGAAAAACGCGTCGGCGGCCTTGCGCAGAAGATCGTCGATCCGGTGCCCCGCGGCGAGCAGGGCCTCGCGGTCGTCCACGCGGACCCCGGCGATACGCTCGGTGGTCAGCACGGTGCGCCCGGTGCGCTGCCAATCGACTCGCGGCACGCGGAAGCCCGGATCGCCGGCGAAGTTTTCCGCCAATTCCGAGGCGGCGGCCGCCTCGAAGCGCAGATCCATCTCCAGCTCAACCGACTGCGCCAGCGTCTCGACCACCTCGACCGGCTTCAGCCGGCGCAGCGCCGGCCGCGTCCGCTCGGTCAGCCGCGCCAGCCACATGAACAGATCGATGTCGCGGGCGAAGGCACGTGCGACTCCAGGCCGCAACACCTTGACGGCGACTTCGCGGCCATCGGGGGTCACGGCGAAATGCACCTGCGCGATCGAGGCCGCCGCAATCGGCGCATCGTCAAAGGATCGGTAGAGCTCTTCCAGCGGCAGCTCGAATTCCGCCTCGATCAGAGCCCGCGCCCGGCGCCCTGGAAAGGGCGGCAGACGGTCCTGCAGCGTCGCCAGATCCTCGGCGATCTCGTCGCCGAGCAGGTCGGCGCGAGTGGACAAGATCTGCCCGAGCTTGATGAAGCTCGGGCCCATCCCGCCAAGCGCGGCGGCGAGCCGCTCGCCGGGGCGGGAAGCGGCGCCGGGGCCGCGCCGTCGAATCAGCCGGGTGAGGCGCAGCAGCGGCGCGGCGCTGGCGGTGCGGTCGAGCGGAAACAGCGCATCGTGCCGCGCCAGGCTGAGCAGGATCCGGACGAGGCGGGCGAGATTGCGAATGCTGCGGAAAAGCCCGAACACTGCCCAGAAACTCCGATCGCTCGGTCAGATCCGCCAGGCAGAATGCAGCGCGGCGATGCCGCCGGTCAGGTTGCGGAATTTTGCCTGACCCAGGCCCGCCGCGGCGATCAATTCCGACAACTTGCTCTGCGACGGGAAGCGGCGGATGCTCTCGACCAGGTACGCATACGCGTCGCGATCGCCGGTCACGATTTGGCCGAGCAGCGGCAGGAATTGGAAGCTGTAGAGATCATAGAGCGGCTGCAGCAATGGCGTGACGGCGGGGGTGAATTCGAGACACAGAAAACGGCCGCCCGGCTTGAGCACCCGCCGGGCCTCGGAGAGCGCTCGCTCAGGCCGGGTCACGTTGCGCAACCCGAAGGCGATCGTATAGAGATCGAACGAACGATCGGCGAAGGGCAGCGCCTCGGCGTCGCCGTCAAGCCATTCGATCCCGCTGAGAATGCCATCATCGATGGCGCGGGCGCGGCCGATTTCGAGCATCTGCGCATTGGCGTCGCAGACCGTAACGCCGCCGCCCGCTGCGGGAGCCAGCCGGGGCAGCGCCAACAGGGCTATGTCTCCGGTCCCGCCGGCGACATCGAGCAGCTGCTGTCCTGGACGCGGATTGAGCCAGGCGACCATCTCGGCCTTCCACCAACGGTGGATGCCGAGGCTCATCAGGTCGTTCATCAGATCGTAACGGGGGGCGACGCTGTCGAACACGGCGCGCACCAGCGGTGCCTTCGTTGCCTCGGGCACCCGACGGAAGCCGAAATCGGCGTCTGCCGTCCCTTCCTCGGCCCTGGTCTCTTTTTCGCTCATCGGACAGGAAGAATAGCCCCAGCGCCGACAGTGCGCCATTGTGAGCCGATCTGTGCGCAACCGCCTGGGACGATCAGAGATAAGCGTGCCATGCCGGAACTCCCCGAAGTCGAAACCGTTCGGCGCGGCCTCGCGCGTTGCATGACGGGCCGACGCATCGTCCGCGCCGAATTGCGTCGCCCGGACCTGCGCCGGCCGTTTCCACCGATGCTCGCGTCGCGACTGAACGGGGCGCTGATCGGCGCGCTCGCGCGCCGCGGCAAGTACATCCTGATCGAGCTCGATGAAACGGGGGTGTTGCTGCTGCATCTGGGTATGTCCGGCCGCATTACCGCCGGCGCCGCGGATATTCCGCCGGAGAGGCACGACCACGTCGTGCTGACCCTGGATGACGGGACAGTCGTCCGCTTCAACGACCCGCGCCGCTTCGGGACGCTCGACTATATCGTTCGAGGCGCCGAGACGGCGCACCCGCTGCTTGCAGGGCTCGGCGTCGAGCCGCTCGAACCCGGCTTCAACGGCGCCTATCTAGAGCGGGTGCTCGCCGGGAAGATGACGCCGATCAAGGCGGCGCTGCTCGACCAGCGGATCGTCGCCGGGCTCGGCAACATTTATGTCTGCGAGGCGCTCTATCGCGCGGGCCTGTCGCCGCGGCGGCTCGCCGGCACCGTGGTCGGTGCGCGCGCCGCGCGGCTGGCGAAGGCGATCCGCGATGTCCTCGCCGAGGCGATCGAGGCTGGCGGATCGTCGCTGCGCGATTATGTGCAGGCCAATGGCGAGCTCGGCTATTTCCAGCATCGTTGGGCGGTTTACGGCCGCGAAGGCGAGCCCTGTCCGCGCTGCAACTGCGCCGAGGGCGTGCGCCGCATCGTCCAATCCGGCCGCTCGACTTTCTTCTGCGCCAAACGGCAGCGCTAAGGTGGCGCTGGGTTGATCCTTCGTGGGAGCCACGCGATGAGCAGCACCGAATACAGCAACATCCTGGTCGAACGGCGCGATGCGGTCGGCATCGTCACGCTGAACCGGCCGCAGGCGCTGAATGCGCTGAACGCGGGACTCATCGCCGAACTGGGTGCCGCGTTCGACGATCTCGAGAGCGATCCGGCGATCGGCGCGATCGTCCTGACCGGCAACGACAAGGCTTTCGCCGCCGGCGCCGACATCAAGGAGATGGCCGGCAAAACATACATGCAGGCCTATGCCGAGGACTTCATCACCCGTGGCTGGGAACGGGTCGGGCAATGCCGCAAGCCTGTCGTCGCCGCGGTCGCCGGTTTCGCGCTGGGGGGCGGCTGCGAGGTGGCGATGATGTGTGACATCGTCATCGCTGGCGAGAATGCCCGCTTCGGCCAGCCCGAGATCCAGCTCGGCACGATGCCGGGTGCTGGCGGGACGCAGCGGTTGCCGCGTTTCATCGGCAAGGCCAAGGCGATGGATTTGTGCCTGACCGGCCGGATGATGGATGCCGTCGAAGCGGAGCGGGCCGGCATAGTCAGCCGCATCGTCGCCGCCGACAAAGTCCTGGGCGAGGCTATCGCGGTGGCCGAGCGGATCAGCCAGATGTCCCGCCCGATCGCGATGATGGTGAAGGAGTCGGTCAACCGCGCCTTCGAGACGACGCTCGCCGAGGGCGTGCGCTTCGAGCGCCGCCTGTTCCATTCGACTTTCGCGACCGAGGATCAGAAGGAGGGGATGGCGGCGTTCGTCGAAAAGCGCAAGCCTGCCTTCCGCAATCAGTGAAGCCGGGCCACGCGGTTGACGCTCCACGCTGCCGCGACTATAACCCCGCGCTCCCTAGACCCGACGAAACAACATGCCGCATCATAAATCCGCCGAAAAACGGCTTCGCCAGACCGAGAAGCGCACCGTCATCAATCGTTCCCGGCTGAGCCGGGTACGCACCTTCGTCAAGAAGGTGGAGACGGCGATTGCGACTGGCGACAAGGCGGCGGCGCAGTCCGCCTTTCAGCAAGCTCAGCCGGAAATGCATCGGGCCACTAACAAGGGTGTCCTGCACAGGAACACGGTGGCTCGCAAGCTGTCGCGGCTGGCCGCCCGCATCAACGCGCTCTGAGCGTCGCGACTGGGGTCGGCCCCGAGAAAGCCGTTCAACGCGCGCGGCTTTGAAGCCTGCCAGCGCACGCTAATGGTAAAATTGGCGCTGCGCTCGGTCTCGCCCTAGAGTTTCTGCGGCCCTCAGCGAGGGTAATCAGAAATATGGTTTGTTCCCGTTTCAGTCTTGTTGCCACGCTATTGTCATCTGGCTAAAGTTGGCATCACGAAGCGCAGGAGCACATCAGCTTCGTGTAGATCCTAGTCGTTACGGGCCGACGGGCCCGAAGATCGCGACTGGCGGGAGATAAAACCGCCAGAACGTGGTAAGCTGTCTTCGCATCTCGGAAGTAATCTAGAGCATATATTTGCGTTTATTTTGCCACGGTGAACACGAACAGGTTGAAATAACCGGCATTACACAGGGGGAACCGGTGGCGGGTGAACTAGCTCATAGCAAGGCGATCGATCCTGTCGCGCCGCCCGCCTCTGCCGAGTGGGGGCGGGTTCTGGGGCAGCTCAAGGCAGAGGTCGGTGAGGCCGCCTATCGCTCCTGGCTGCGCGCGATGACTATCGAACGAGTCGAGGGCGGCGAAGCCGTTCTCGCCGTACCGACGCGGTTTCTACGGAACTGGATCGCGACTCACTATATCGACCGTCTGTTGGCGGTTTGGCGAAGCGAGAACCCGGAAGTGAACCGGGTATCGATCATTGTCGAGCCGCGATTGGCGGCCAGCGCGCCGGAAGGCCCGCGGGAGCGCCAGGAGGGCGATGGTCCGACAACCTTACCTCCAGTCCTCTCGGAGCCGGCGCCCATGTCCGAGATCAGCGAAGACAAGGGCCAGCTGTCGGCCCCGCTCGATCCGCGCTTCACCTTCGAGAACTTTATTGTCGGCAAGCCGAACGAACTGGCCCATGCCGCTGCGCGGCGGGTGGCGGAGGCCTGCGCCGGGCAAGTCCATACGGTGCCCTTCAACCCGCTGTTTCTCTATGGCGGGGTAGGCCTCGGCAAAACCCATCTGATGCACGCGATCGCGTGGCATGTCCGCATGCAAGCACCCAGCCGCAAGGTGATCTATCTGTCGGCTGAGAAATTCATGTATCAGTTCGTCAGAGCGTTGCGTTTCCGCTCCACGATGGACTTCAAGGACCAGTTCCGCTCTGTCGATCTATTGATGATTGATGATGTGCAATTCATCAGCGGCAAGGACTCGACACAGGAGGAATTTTTCCACACCTTCAACGCGCTGGTCGACCAGAACCGGCAGATCGTCATTTCCGCCGACAAATCGCCGTCGGAGATGGAGGGGCTCGAGGAACGCATGCGATCGCGGCTCGGCTGGGGCCTCGTCGCCGACATTCATCCAACCACCTATGAGCTGCGGCTTGGCATCTTGCAGTCCAAGGCCGAGCAGACCGGCATTTGCCTGCCGCAAAAGATCATGGAATTCCTCGCCCATAAGATCGTGTCTAACGTTCGCGAGCTTGAGGGAGCGCTCAATCGCATCACCGCACAGATGCAGCTGGTAGGGCGGGACATCACGCTCGAAAGCGCACAGGACTTGCTGCACGACCTGGTTCGGGCGAACGAGCGGCGGGTGACGATCGATGAAATCCAGAAACGGGTGGCCGAGCACTTCAACCTCAAAATGGTCGACATGGTCTCGGAGCGCCGAGCCCGGGTTGTGGCGCGGCCTCGTCAGGTCGCGATGTACCTGGCGAAGCAACTCACCTCGCGCTCACTGCCCGAGATCGGTCGGAAATTCGGCGGCCGCGATCATACCACCGTCATGCATGCGGTCAGGAAGATAGAGGAGTTGGTGGTCGTCGACCGCGCGCTCGCCGAGGATGTCGAGGTATTGCGGCGGATGCTGCAGAACTGAATCCGGCCACCCCAAATCGGAGGGGGCCGGTTTGCGCCATCTTGAATGAGGGGTGGGGCCGCCGGGCTTCCGTGCTATGATAGGTTCCCGCCCGCCGACCCCGTGCGATGCGACGGGGCGACGGTCGGGACATCCGTCCGGTCCGCCAACTTACGTGCAGCAATCATGAAGCTTACCATCGAAAGGGCGGCACTCCTTAAGGCGCTGAGCCATGTCCAGAGCGTCGTCGAGCGCCGGACCACGATCCCGATTCTCTCGAACGTGCTGTTGCGCGCCGAGGCTGGCGTACTCGCCCTGAGCGCGACCGATATGGATCTCGAGATCGTCGAGCGCGTGCCCGCGCGGGTCGAGCGCGAAGGTCGGACCACGGCGCCGGCGCATACGCTTTACGACATCGTCCGCAAGCTGCGCGAGGGCGCTCAGGTCGAGTTCGAGGCGCAGGGTGACCGCAGCGAGATGGTGCTGCGCTCGGGCCGCTCCACCTTCACGCTCGCCTGCCTGCCGGCTGAGGATTACCCGGTGATGTCGGCCGGCGAGCTGGCGCATCACTTCACGCTCTCCGCCGTCGAGCTGCGCACGCTGATCGACCGCACCCGGTTCGCGATCTCGACCGAGGAGACGCGGTATTACCTGAACGGGATCTACCTGCATGCGACCAAGAGCAACGAGGTGCCGGTCATGCGTGCGGTGGCGACGGATGGGCATCGGCTTGCGCGGGTCGAGCTGACCGCGCCCGAGGGCGCGGCCGGGATGCCCGGCATCATCGTGCCGCGCAAAACCGTGCTGGAGCTGCGCAAGCTGATCGAGGAGGGGGAGGACGAGATCCAGATCGAGCTCGGCGAAACCAAGATCCGCTGCGCGGTCGGCGAGGCGGCGCTGACCTCGAAACTGATCGACGGAACCTTTCCGGATTACGAGCGCGTGATCCCGGCCAACAACGACAAGACCCTCGAAATCGCCTGCAAGGAATTCGCCGAGGCGGTCGACCGCGTGTCGACGATCTCGACCGAGCGCAGCCGGGCGGTAAAGCTGGCGATCGAGCAGGGCAGTCTCACCGTATCGGCGACCAGCCCCGAGAATGGCACCGCGGTCGAGGAGATCGAGGCGCGCTACCAGGCGAACCCGATCGAGATCGGCTTCAATTCCCGTTATCTGCTCGACATTACCGAGCAGATCGACGGCGAATATGCGCAGTTCCAGATGTTCGATGCCGGCTCGCCGACGATCGTGCGCGACAGCGCCGATTCGAGTGCGCTTTACGTCCTGATGCCGATGCGGGTCTGACCTGGCGCAGGGTTTCCGTCGGCCCGCGCTACTGCTGGAATTTCAGGCATTTCAGCCCCATATAACGGCAATGCTTAGTGCGGCGCAGGAAGCGCGCGGCAGCCCCATGGCAGAGGCTCCGGGGCTAGCGGCCCACGGCACCGCGCCTATACGCGCCTGCGGCGACCGCGTGGGTGTTCGGCGGCTGATCCTGACCGAATTCCGCAATTACGGCTCGACCCGGCTCGATCTCGATCCCGGCCCGGTGGTGTTGACTGGACCGAACGGGGCGGGGAAGACGAACCTGTTGGAAGCAATATCGTTTTTATCGCCCGGTCGCGGGTTGCGCAATGCGCGGCTCGGCGACATCGACCGCCGTGGCGGCGCAGCGGCGCCTCAGGCTCCATGGGCGGTCGCGGCGGTGGTCGAAACCCGCCGCGGCACCGTGCGGATCGGTACCGGGCGAGAGGACGCCGCTGACGAGCGCCGGGTCGTTCGCATCGATGGCGAGGCGGCCCGCGGCCAGGCGGCGCTGGGGGAATGGCTTGGCGTGCTGTGGTTGACACCGCAGATGGACCGGCTTTTCAGCGAGGGGCCAGCCGGAAGGCGACGATTTCTCGACCGGCTCGTGCTTGGTCTCGATCCGGCCCATGCCGGCCGGGTCGCGCGGTACGAGCACGCCATGCGCGAGCGTTCGTGCCTGCTTCGCGACCGGCCTGCCGACCCGTCCTGGCTTGCCGCGGTCGAAGAGATCATGGCCGAGCAGGGGGTCGCGGTCGCGGCGGCGCGGCGCGAGGCTGTCGAGCAGCTCGACCGGTTCTGCGCCGCGGCGAAGGGCCCGTTCCCGCGCGCCAGGCTCAGCCTCTCCGGAATGGTCGAGACCTGGCTTCAATCGATGCCGGCGCTCGCGGCCGAGGAGCGCTTCAAGGCTGGGCTTGCCGAAAACCGGCCGGCCGACGCGGTTTCCGGCGGCGCGGCGCTCGGCCCGCACCGCTCCGATCTGGGCGTCATTCACGCCGAAAAGGGGATTGCCGCGGACCAGGCCTCGACCGGCGAGCAGAAAGCCTTGCTGATCTCGATCGTGCTGGCCCAGGCCGGCTTGCAGCGCGAGGTTCGCGGCGAACCTCCGGTCCTGTTGCTCGACGAAGTCGCCGCGCATCTCGATGCGGCGCGCCGCGGCGCTCTGTTCGCAATTCTCGCCGAGTTGGAGAGCCAAGCTTGGCTCACCGGCACCGATGCCGCCCTGTTTGCGCCGCTGCGCCAGGCTGCCCGATTTGTCTCGGTGTCGGACGGCACCCTTTCCGAAACCGCACTGTAACGTGAGTACCTGATCACCCTATGGCAAACGCAACCGCATCCCAGAGCACCGACGCAAAGACCGCTCCCATCGTCGACGCGATCGCTTACGACGAGCGGTCGATCAAGGTCCTGCACGGCCTCGACCCGGTCCGCAAGCGGCCCGGCATGTATATCGGCGATACCGATGACGGTTCCGGCCTGCACCACATGATCTACGAGGTCGTCGACAATTCGATCGACGAGGCGCTGGAAGGCTATTGCGACACGGTCACCGTGACGTTGAATGCGGACGGCTCGTGCACCGTCACCGATAACGGCCGCGGCATCCCGGTCGGCATCCACAGCGAGGAGGGGGTGTCGGCCGCCGAGGTCATCATGACCCAGCTGCATGCCGGCGGTAAGTTCGACCAGAATTCCTACAAGGTTTCCGGCGGGCTGCACGGCGTCGGCGTTTCGGTCGTCAACGCGCTCTCCTCGCGGCTCGATATGCGCATATTCCGCAACGGCTCGGAATGGTTCATGCGCTTCCACGACGGCGTTCCCGAGGCGCCGCTCGCGGAACTCGGGCCGGCGCCGCCCTGGCCCGCCGGCTCGAGCCGCGACGGGCTCGCCACCGGCACCGAGATCGCCTTCCTGCCGAGCGAGAAGACCTTTACCAAGACCGAGTTCGATTTCACCACGCTCGAACACCGGCTGCGCGAGCTCGCCTTTCTGAACAGCGGCGTGACCTTGGTGCTGACCGATCTGCGCGAGGCCGAGCCCAAGACCGCCCGCTTTCATTACGACGGCGGGCTCGAAGCCTTCGTCCACTACCTCGACCGCTCGAAGCAGGCATTGCACGCGCCGCCGATTGTCATCCGCGGCGAGCGCGAGGGCATCATTCTCGAGATCGCGATGGAGTGGACCGACTCCTATCACGAGACGATGCTGCTCTTTACCAACAACATCCCGCAGCGCGACGGCGGCACGCATCTCGCCGGTTTCCGCGCCGCGCTGACCCGCACCGTCAATGCCTATGCCAATGACAGCGGCATTGCCAAGAAGGAGAAGGTCGCGCTCGCCGGCGAGGACATGCGCGAGGGCTTGACCTGCATTCTGTCGGCCAAGATGCCCGACCCGAAATTCTCGTCGCAGACCAAGGACAAGCTGGTCTCCTCCGAGGTCCGGCCGGTGATCGAAGGCCTCGTTGCCGACCGGCTCCAGCAATGGTTCGAGGAGCACCCCGCCGACGCCCGCAAGATCGTCGCCAAGGTGGTCGAGGCCGCCGCGGCGCGCGAGGCAGCACGCAAGGCGCGCGATCTGACCCGACGCAAAGGCGCCCTCGATATCGCCAACCTGCCGGGCAAGCTCGCCGACTGCCAGGAGCGCGACCCGGCCCTGAGCGAGTTGTTCATCGTCGAGGGCGACAGCGCCGGCGGCTCGGCGAAGCAGGGCCGCGATCGCCGTTTTCAGGCTATCCTGCCGCTGAAGGGCAAGATCCTCAATGTCGAGCGTGCCCGCTTCGACAAGATGCTGTCCTCGGCCGAGATCGGCACGCTGATCCAGGCGCTCGGCACCGGTATCGGCAGCGAGGATTTCGAGGCCGGCAAGGCCCGCTATCACCGCATCATCATCATGACCGACGCCGACGTCGACGGCAGCCACATCCGCACCTTGCTGTTGACCTTCTTCTTCCGGCAGATGCGCGGGCTGATCGAAAGGGGCTTTCTCTACATCGCCCAGCCGCCGCTGTATCGGCTGCAGCGGGGCAATGCGAAGCCGGTCTACCTGAAGGACGATTCCGCGCTCGAAGCCTATTGCATCGGCGTGGCATTACGCGACGCCGTCTTCACCCAGCACGACGGTGGTCAACGCGCCGGCAACGACCTGCGCGACTTACTGGAGCAGGCGCGGGTGCAGCGGCGCTGGCTGCAGCCGCTCGCTGCCAAGGTCGGCAACCTCGACGTCGTCGAGCAGGCGGCGATTGCCGGCGCGCTGGCGGCCGGGATCCTCGCCGACCCGAACCGCGCGATCGAGATGGCGCACCGCACCGCCGACCGGCTCAACCAGCTTGTCGACGGGCCGGACGGGCGCTGGCAGGGCGATGTGATCGCCGGCGAGGGGCTGGTCTTTAGCCGCAACCGTCAGGGCGTCGGCGAGCGGCGGCTGATCGACGCGGCCCTGTTGCGGTCGAGCGAAGCACGGCGGCTCGATGGCGAGACGGCCGCGTTGCGGGAGGTTTACGAGCGTCCGGGCAAGCTCGTCGCCCGCGACAAGGAATACCGGATCACCGGCCCATCCGGCCTCGTCGAGGCGATCATGGAGCTGGGCCGGCGCGGCATCGAGGTCAACCGCTACAAAGGCCTCGGCGAGATGAACCCGGACCAGCTCTGGGAGACGACGCTCGACCCCGAGGCGCGCTCGCTCTTAAAGGTCAGGGTCAACCACGAAGACGATGCCGAGGAGACTTTCTCGACCCTGATGGGCGACCTCGTCGAGCCGCGCCGCGAATTCATCCAGTCGAACGCCCTCAGCGTCGCCAACCTCGACGTATAGCTGGTTTACGATAGCTGGTTCGCTCTCGCCTTCTCTCGACGGCGTCGCGATAATTCCAACTTCTGTAGCCAGACGTGCGACGGTGGGAGCGGGCGAGCCTGCGGCACGACCGGTTTCAGCCAACGTCCGCCCGCGCGCCCGTCCCGTCGACGCAGAGCCTGTAAGTCCCTGAAGCTATACAGCCAGTCTATTTCTGAATCCGGCCAGAGGCGCAAGGCATCCTCTGCCGAAACAAGGGTCTCAGAATGTGTATATCCGCAATGCGGGCAGTTCTGTATTGCCGGCCTGAGAGGGTCTTCTCCAGGCTGCCATCGCTCTCCGAGCCGCAAGCCGATCCGTGACTCAAAGGTCTTAATGATCTCCGCTATCGCGCCTTTCTCTTTCTCGGCGTCGGGCGGAAATACTGCCAGCTTTTTCGGAAAGTCGGGCCAGCAGTGCAGATGTGCTGTTATCACGAATGGCGCTCGCGCGAAGAGTTTTTGGCACCAGCCACACTTCTGGGGGTACCAAACGAAAGCGGCTTCGATGTGTAGTTTGTGTTGAGGACCACACCAAAGCAGCCTGCCACTGAAAAGACGGTCCAATTTCCGATGTACCGCCCACCTGAGATCGCCCTTCAGGAAGAACGCGGTCGAACCAAAGCCTCCGATCTGAGGCGTACGGGTCACGAATTGCACCATACTGCCCCATGCGTTTTGGTTCGCCCTGGCCTGCAATTCCTTGAAGTTGGGTAGCGCATCCGGGCCTAACTCGCCTATGACAATAACTTGCTGCTTCCCCGGGTTCTCCTTCTCAAGGTTCAAGGTGAAGACGACCGGGATAGAACAAAACGAGCTCAATTGGTAGGGAATATCGTGGCTACGAAGGTATTCTGCGGTTGCCGCCGCGATGCGAACTTGGCTCTCGATTCGTTTCAACACGTCGAAAACGGCATCCTTTGCGGCAGATGTCCAATCTGCTAGTTCAGCGCCGGGGAGTACGGTGCGCAGTCTAGAGCCGAAGCCTGCTCCGGCGCTATTTCGTGATGTGACCAACCACCAAGGTAGAACTGCGGATTGTTGATATTTTAGCTGGCGCTGGATCGTTTCCGCCGCGCTTTGCTTGGATAATTGTATCTCGAAGGCCACTCGCGCCTTGCCGCGAGTGGCCAGCACATCCGCTCGCCAGTGCCGACCAGGAACCTCGATTCCCGCTGACCAGCCGTCTGCTGCCCCTACAGCCTCGTACACGACGGCTTTTAGTTCCAAGTGCTCCGGCGTCTCCGGCTTCGAGTTGCAATCGGCAGGCGTTGCCTTGTGCGCAAAAAATTGGCGGCGCAGAGGGCTTACCTTCATGATGCCGGGCGCGTTGCAGCACTCCATTCGCACGTTGTCTTCGCCCGCCCTCACGCGTGCGGCGGCCGAGCGCCAAAGGGCTGCATCGATTCGGAGCGAGATGACGGGCTCCCCATCGAGTAGGGCAGAGAAAGGCATAAAAAAAACCGTACCTTAGGGTCGACTTAGGTCTGACAGACCCAAATGCCTCAAAAATTGTAATGCACGGCAGGCGCTATTTCACTTCAACTCGCCGGCACAACCGGCGTTGGGCGAGTAGGGTTTCAAATTCACCTGTTCCTGGGCTAACCGCCAAAGCGTGTCGGCCGACATGTCGAGACCCCCGGGCCAGACAATGTCAACCCCGTGTTCGCCGACGCGTACGTGCCTGAACAATTCGTCGTTGTCGCGCAAGAGCCGGTAAAACCGGTACGTATTGACAGGCCCCGATACGTTGACGAGCGTGTCTTTGCCGTTGTCCCAACGAATGCGCAGCGTCATAGGCTTCGCCGCGGGAACGACCGACACCATCCGAGGCAGCGGTTTCCAACGTGTTGGCATGACCTCACGAAACCCCAAATTCGTCATCGCCGGGCTTGACCCGGCGATCAACGATTTTGTTTTCGTGGATGGCCGCCACAAGGGCCGGCCATGACATATAAAGCGTGATGATACACTTCGAAGGAAATGGTGATGGCCAACGATCGATGGGCTGTGGTCGTCGGGGCGTCGCGCGGGTTGGGGCTGGGGCTCGCGGCGGAGCTGAAGAGCCGCGGCCGGAACGTGGTGGCGACCGTGCGCGACCAGGCCGGCGAGGACCGGGTCAAGGCGCTCTCGGCCAAGCCCGGCGGCGAAGTCCAGGTCGAGCATCTCGACATCAACGACGATTTCGGGATCGCCGCGATGCGGCGGCGGCTCGACGGCAGGATTTTCGATCTCGTTTTCGTCAACGCCGGCATTTCGCCGCCCGAAGGTCATGACGCCGCGAGCGCCAGCCGCGAGGAGGCGGCCAACATCTTCCTGACCAACGCGGTCTCGCCGATCCGCACCGCGCGGGCTTTTCTCGACCGGGTGAACGAGGCGACCGGCATTGTCGCGTTTATGAGCTCGGGGCTCGGCAGCGTCGCCGACAAGACTGACAGTTCCAGCGATCTCTACAGCGCCAGCAAGGCGGCGCTGAACTCGCTGTCGCGCAGCTTCGCCGCCTCGCTCGGCGGCAGGCGGGTCACGGTTCTGGCGGTGGCGCCCGGCTGGGTGCGGACCGATATGGGCGGGCCGGGCGCGCCGCTCTCGGTCGAGGAAAGCACTCGCGGCATCGTCGACATGCTCGAAACCCGCGCCGGGACCGGCCGGCACGGCTTTGTCGATTACCAAGGCCACGAGGTGGCGTGGTAGCCTGCGCCAACCGGCCGGGGTCGAGGTATATGCCTTCCAAACGCAACCCGCTTAACCTGAACGCGCTGCAGCTGAAGACGCTGACCCTGCTGCAGGAGCTGGCGCGTGTCGCCGGCAAGCCCGCGGCCGAGGGCGAGCCGGATGGCGTGGCGATCACCGAGCTGCCCAACCCGCACGGCGACCATTTTCATCTCGGCGAGGCGGTGGTCGCCGCGCGCGACGCGACCGGACTGCGCAATCCCTCGGTTTGGGCGGCGCTCGAACGCAAGGGCCTCATTCGCCCCAAGCTACCCGAGGCGGTAGTGCTGACCGCGCTCGGGCAGGAATACGAGACCGGACTGCGCGAGGCGATCCTGCACCGCTCGGGACACTAGCGGTTTACCAGGCGAAGCGCGCCGCGACCCCGATCGGGTGGGTGCCGCTTTCGCTGATCGCGACGGCGATACGGTCGCGGTCGAGCTGCCCATCCGCGCAGAACTCGGCGGCATGGATGCCGCCCGCCACCAGGAGGCTGTCGATCCCGGCGCCGGCGGCGCCGGCGATGTCGGTGCGCAGGCTGTCGCCGATCGCCAGCAGGCGCCGGCGATCGGCGATGCCCAGCAGACCGAGGCAGCTGTCGTAGACCGAGGGATGCGGCTTGCCGTGCCAGCGCACCCGCCCGCCAATTCGCTCGTATTCCTCGGCGAGCGCGCCGGCGCAGAGTGCCGGCCGGCCGTCGTGGATCACCACGAGATCGGGGTTGGCGCACACCATCGGCAGGTCGCGCCCCCGCGCCGCGTGCAGAACCGGCGCGTAATCCTCGATCGTGTCGTTCCATTCGGCCGGGCCGGTGTTGAGGATGAAATCTCCGTCGCCCGGCGTCTCGACAAAGGCGAGGTCGAGCCCATCGCGCATTTCGAGGTCGCGTTCGGAGCCGATATGCAGACAGCGCCGGCCGAGCCCGGCGTAAAACGGATCATGACGCCGGTGGAGGTATTGCCACGCTTCCTCTCCCGACGACATGACCCCGTGATACAACTTCTCGGGGACGCCGATTTTGGCGATGCGGCGCCTGACGTCGTCAGCCCGCCGCGGCGCGTTCGACAACAGCACCAGTCGCTTCCCGGTGCCGATCAGCCTTTCCATGCAATCGAGCACCCCGGGAAACGGCGCAGTCCCGTCATGCACGACGCCCCACAGGTCGAGAATGAACCCGTCATAGATAGGCGCGAGCGCCCGCATGCCGTCGACCAGTCGTATCGCCATCTCGTGCCCGTCTTGTTCGGTCGCATTTCGTACCAGCTTTGAGGCCGGCAGACCAATTGCCCGCGGCGGGCGTCCTCGGGTTGCAATTGCCGGTGAAGCATGGTGTCATCGTCCATGGCTGTCTCACCGGGTGAGACGAGGGTGTTTTCGAATTGCTGGCGCAGCCTGGTCTGCGCCGGCTTGCTTTTGGCGGCACTGATCTGCGGCCCGGCGCTCGCGCAGCAGACGCGCTACTTCCGTATCGGCACGGCCGCCACGGGGGGCAGCTTTTTTGAGATCGGCGGGATTCTCGCCGGTGCGATTTCCAGCCCTGCCGACGCGCCGCCGTGCGGGCATGGCGGGAGCTGCGGCGTGCCTGGGCTTGTCGCTGTCGCCCAGGCGACCCCCGGCTCGGTCGAGAACCTGAAGCTGATCAACGACGGCCAGATCGAATCCGGCTTTGCCCAATCTGATCTGGCCGGCTGGGCGTACAAAGGGATTGGCGATTTCGCGGGCGCCGGGCCGATGCCACAGCTGCGGGCGATCGCCAGCCTGTTCCCGGAAGCAGCGCATCTCGTCGTTCGCTCTGACAGTCCGATCCATTCGGTCGCCGATCTCGCCGGAAAGCGCGTG
This sequence comes from Allostellaceae bacterium, assembly GCA_036008175.1. GTDB lineage: Bacteria > Pseudomonadota > Alphaproteobacteria > ATCC43930 > CGMCC-115725 > DATARH01. The sequence continues at coordinate 5,530 of DASYOB010000090.1, read as the reverse complement.
TCGCTCGGGGAGGCGGGTTCCGGAACCGCCGCGGATGCAAGGGTGCTGCTCGCGGCAGCCGGGCTCGCCGAGACGGACCTGACCCGCAAATATCTGCGGCCGGGGCCTGCTGCGGACGAACTCAAAGCCGGCACCATCGATGCCTTTTTCCTGGTTGGCGGCACCCCCATTCCGGCGATCCGGGACCTTGCGATCTCGATGCCGATCCGGCTCGTTTCGCTTGATGGCGAGATCGTCGATGCGTTGAAGAAGGATTTCGGGTTTTATCACCGCGCGCGGATCCCGGCCGACGCCTATCCGGGCGTGGACGCAGATACGGCTTCGTTCGGGTTTTACGCGTTGTGGCTGGTCAACGCTGATATCGACACCGAGCTGGTCTATGCAATCACCAGGTCTCTGTGGCACGAGGCGACGGAAAAGCTGCTTACCGCAGCCGATCCAATCGGGCAGCGCATTCGGCTCAACCAGGCACTGGACGGCGTGCCAGTGCCGCTCCACCCGGGCGCCGAGCGTTTCTATCGTGAAGCGGGCCTGCCGGTCGACACCGTGCCGCAGCCGGAAGCGAGGGAAGTGAAGGACAAGTGAAGGGCGCGATGAACTTCTTCGAGCGTTGGCACGACTATTGGCGGCCAAAAGAGGTGATCGATACCTCGCCAAAAATCTCCGACGAGGTCAAATACACGACCTGCTACATGTGCGCCTGCCGCTGCGGCATCAAAGTGCATCTGAAAGACGGCGGAATTCGCTTCATCGAGGGCAACCCAGCGCATCCGGTAAACCGAGGCGTCATCTGCGGCAAGGGCGCTTCCGGCATCATGCAGCAGCAATCGCCGGCGAAGCTCAGGAAACCGCTGCTCCGAGTCGGCGAGCGCGGCTCCGGCGAGTTCCGCGAGATCGAGTGGGATGAGGCGATCGCCACGGCGGTCGATTGGCTCTCGCGCATCCGCGCCGACGACCCAAAGAAGCTCGCCTTCTTCACCGGGCGGGATCAGAGCCAGTCGCTGACCGGGTTTTGGGCAACCCAGTTCGGCACCCCGAATTTTTCCGCGCATGGCGGGTTCTGCTCGGTCAACATGGCCGCGGCCGGCATGTACACGATGGGCGGCAGCTTCTGGGAGTTCGGCGAGCCAGATTGGGAGCGCACCCGCCTGTTGCTGATCTTCGGGGTCGCCGAAGACCACGATTCCAATCCAATCAAGCTCGGGCTCTCCAGCATTCGTCGGCGCGGTGCCAAATTCATCTCGATCAACCCGGTGCGCACCGGCTACTCGGCGATCGCCGACGAATGGATCGGCATCCGGCCGGGCACCGACGGACTCTTCGTCCTGTCGCTGATCCACGAGCTGCTGCGCGCCGACCGGATCGATTTCGATTATCTCGGACGCTACACCAATGCTGGCTGGCTGGTTGTTCGGGCGCCGGGTACCGCGGGTGACGGGCTCTTCGCCCGCAACGAAACGGGCGAACCGCTGGTGCTCGACCGTACGGGCGGCTTGGCGAGCGCGATGCAGCCCGGGATTGAGGCGCGGGTCGTCGGTGAGGCGACGTTGCCAGACGGCCGGCGCGCTGTCCCGGTGTTTCAGCTCGTTGCCGAGCGCTATCTCGACCCGCAATATGCTCCGGCGAAAGCGGCGGCCGTATGCGGCATCCCAGCGGATCGGATCCGCGAGCTGGCCGAGGAGATCGCGGAAACCGCCTTCAAGGAATTGGTCGAACTGCCGGTCGCCTGGACCGACTGGGCCGGGCGCCAGCATTCGTCGATGCGCGGCCGGCCGGTCTCAATCCATGCGATGCGCGGCATCTCGGCTCACTCCAACGGTTTTCAGACCTGCCGGGCATTGCACCTGCTGCAGATATTGCTTGGCACGATCGACGTGCCCGGTGGTTGGCGTTACAAATCACCCTATCCGAAGCCGGCACCGCCGGGTCCCAAACCCGCGGGCAAGCCCGGCCAGGTCTCACCGGGTCAGCCGCTCGCCGGTGCGCCGCTCGGCTATCCGCTCGGGCCCGAGGATCTGCTGCTCGACGCCGAGGGCAATCCGCAGCGGATTGACAAGGCGTTCTCGTGGGAAGCGCCGATGGCGGTGCATGGCATGTTGCACATGGTCATCCGCAATGCTTGGAACGGCGATCCCTATCCGATCGACACATTGTTCATGTACATGGCCAACATGGCCTGGAACTCGTCGATGAATACCGTCGAGACCATGCGGATGCTGACAGACAAGGATCCGGCGACGGGCGAGTACCGCATTCCGCGGATCATCTATTCCGACGCCTATTATTCTGAGACGGTGGCTTATGCCGATCTCGTTCTGCCCGATACGACCTACCTCGAGCGCTGGGACTGTATCTCGCTGCTCGACCGGCCGATCGGCGGCCCCGACGGCCCGGCCGATTCGATCCGCCAGCCGGTGCTCACGCCCGACCGCGACGTGCGGCCGTTCCAGGATGTGCTGATCGAAATAGGCGCTCGGCTCGGCTTGCCCGCCTTTGTTAATGCCGAGGGTGCACCGCGTTACCCCGGTGGCTATAAGGACTATATCGCCCTGCACGAGCGCACGCCGGGTGTGGGGCCGCTCGCCGGTTGGCGCGGCACAGACGGCGAGGCGCACGGCAAAGGGGCGCCGAACCCGAAGCAGCTCGAGCGCTACATCGCGAATGGCTGCTTCTGGAAACACGAATTGCCGCCGGAGCAGCTTTTCTATAAGCACGCCAACAAGGCCTACCTCGAAAACGCCGTCGCGATGGGGCTGATTGGCGCGGCCGAGCCGATCGTGCTGCAGCTCTATGTCGAGCCGCTGCAGCACTTTCGCCTCGCGGCCCAAGGTCACGGCGCCATGGTGCCGCCGGCAAAAGACCGCGCGCGGATTGAGACGTATTTCGATCCGCTGCCGGTCTGGTACCCGCCATTCGAGGAAGAGCGGATCGATCGCGCCAGCTTCCCGCTGCACGCGGTCACACAGCGGCCGATGCAGATGTACCATTCGTGGCACTCGCAAAACGCGTGGCTGCGACAAATCTTGGGCCGGAACCGGTTGTTCATGAACCGGGTGACGGCGCGCGGCCTTGGCCTCGCCGATGACGACTGGGTCTGGGTGTCGAGCCATGCCGGGCGGATCGAGGCGCAGGTCAAGCTGATGGACGGGGTCAACCCGGACACGGTTTGGACGTGGAACGCGATCGGCAAGCGCGCGGGCGCGTGGAATCTGGCTGCCGACTCGCCCGAATTCACCAAAGGGTTCTTATTAAACCATCTGATCAGCGATCTGCTGCCGCCCAAGGATGGCGATACTGCCCAGAACTCCGATCCGATCACCGGCCAGGCCGCTTGGTACGATCTGCGCGTGCGCATCGAGAAGACGCTGCCGGCCGAGGCCGGACACACCGATCCGCGCTTTCCGCCCTTGCGGCACCCGGCATCGCTGCCGCGACCGCCGGCGATCCTTCGCTACGGCGCGAACTTCGGGGGTGACGGGCAGCAGGGTGGCGCGCCATGACCGATTTGCCGACCGTGTACCCCGGGCAGAAGAAGCTCGGCCTCGTAATCGACCTCGATATCTGTGTCGGCTGCCACGCCTGCGCGACCGCGTGCAAGGAATGGAACACCGGCGGGCACATGGCGCCACTGCCCGACTTCGACCCCTACGGCGACGAGGCCTGGGGCGTGTGGTTCAACCGCATCCATTCCTTCGAGGAAGGCGATGGCGATGGCGCCCGCACGGTACACTTCCCGAAATCCTGCCTGCATTGCGAGGAGCCGGCCTGCGTCACGGTGTGTCCGACCGGCGCCTCCTATAAGCGCGCGGAGGACGGCATTGTCCTCGTTAACGAAGCGATCTGCATCGGCTGCAAGCTGTGCTCTTGGGCCTGTCCCTATGGCGCGCGCGAATTCGACGCCGATGCAGGCGTCATGAAGAAATGCACCCTCTGCATCGATCGCATCTATAACGAGAACCTCGCGCCGGAAGAGCGCCAGCCGGCCTGCGTCATGGTGTGCCCAACCAAGGCGCGTTTCTTCGGCGATCTTGGTGATCCTAACTCTGAGGTGTCGGCGCTCGTCGCGGCGCGGGCGGGAGCCGACCTGATGCCGGAGCTCGGCTATCGCCCGGTCAACAAATATCTGCCGCCGCGTCGTGCCCCAGCGATGCCGCTGCGGCTGATGGATCTGCCTGCTGAAGCGGATAGTGAAGCAGGAGGTGGAAGCGCCTTGCTGCGCTGGGTAGACCGGCTGTTGTCGCGCTAACCACGATGCACCCGGCACTCTCGATTGTCTTCTTCACCACCGCTTCCGGCGCCGGCTTCGGGTTGCTGCTGCTGCTCGGTCTGGGAGTGCCGCTTGGTCTGTTGCCGGTGAATACCATGTTCGGTGTTGCCGCGCTGGGCAGCGCTTTCGTGCTCGCCGCCAGCGGGCTAGCCTCCTCGGCATTTCATCTCGGCCGGCCGGAGCGGGCGTGGCGGGCTTTTTCGCAATGGCGCTCGTCCTGGCTGTCGCGCGAGGGCGTTCTGTCGCTCGCCACCTTCGCAGCGGCCGCGGTCTTCGCGATTGGATGGATCTTCTTCGGCGTGTTCAGCAGCGTAAGCGGCCTGTTCGGAATCGTTGCCGCCGTGCTGGCGGCCGGTACGATCTATTGCACCGGAATGATCTATGCGTCGCTGAAACCGATCCACCAGTGGCACAACCGCTGGGTCGTGCCGAACTACTTCGCGCTCGGGGTGATGACCGGGTTCTTGCTGCTCGACTTGATCCTGCGCTTCTGGGTGCCGTTTCCTCTGGGCACGCCGATCCTGACGCTGATTGCGGTGCTTGCCGCGTGGTGGACCAAGGAGCGTTACTGGCGGTTCATCGATACGACCTCCGCTCCGAGCACGATCGCCAGCGCGACGAGGCTCGGCAGTCGCGGCCGAGTGCGCCTGCTCGAACCGCCGCATACGCAGGATAATTATCTGCTGCAGGAGATGGGCTACCGCATCGCGCGCAAGCACCGGGTGCGCCTTCGCGCCATCGCGCGGATCACGGCCTTCGCGCTGCCGGCGATCTTGACCTTGGTGGCGCTGATCGCGGCGGGTACGACCGGCATACTCGCCGCGGCGATGGCCGTGGCCAGCGCGGCGCTCGGCCTTATCATCGAACGCTGGCTGTTTTTCGCCGAGGCGAAGCACACGGTGACGCTTTATTACGGCGCCGAGGCTGTCTGAGCGCGGTCCGCAGAATCCTCGGAAAGCGGGCCGAGTCCTTGAAAACCTCGTCAGCCCCCGAAGCCAGGAGCGACGGTTTACCACCGTCTCCAACCTGCCATGAAATCGTCATCGAAAAGCAATTGACGCTACCGGGCGATGGGCCTATAAGCCGCCTCCCCCGGCGGCGGCCCCGGCTATCGAGTGCGGCGGGCGGGTTTTGTTGATTGACATTGTAGGATGAGGAAGGGATGCGCGGGCGGCGGCGTTGGGTCGCTGTACGTTCGCGCTAGGAAGTAAGTGTCGAGCGTTTGGCGGCCCTGTCAAACGAGAGTGTCTCTGGTGGCGGCGT